>JBDZVE010000009.1:16077-68193 GCA_040255535.1 Lysobacterales bacterium
TCGCGCGTGGGCGTCGGCACGTATGCGCCGCACGATCCCACGACCGCGGATCTCGCGGATCTCGTCGGCTCCGTCGATCTGTCGAAGGTCGCGCAATTTGGAGACGAAGGCGACCCCCGCGCGTGGTCGTGGTCGGGCGCCGTCTACGCCGCGAGCCGCGGCATGCTCGAGATGATCGAAATCTTGAAGGTGAAGCGCGAGTTTCTCTACTTGCTGCTCACGCTCACCCAGGAGAAGAACGTCAAGGTCTCGCGCTTTCCGCTCATCTATCTCGACGAGACGATCCTCGCGCACACGAACCTCGCGGAGTTCCAGAAGTTCCTGCAGGAGAAAGAAAACGAGGCGCTGCTCGATCGCATGGTCATCGTGAAGGTCCCCTACACGCTTTCGTATGTAGAGGAGGCGCGGATCTACAACAAGCTCGTCTCGGCGGCACCGGCGTTTCGCGACGTGCATCTCGATCCGCACGCGTTGCGGGTTGCCGCAGTCTTCGCGGTATTGACGCGGCTCGTGAAACCCGAGCGCGAGGGTATGGATTTATCGAAGAAGTTGCGGCTGTACGCGGGCGAGAGCGTGGAAGGCTTTCCGGAGACCGAAGTGACGCGTCTTCGAACTGAAGCACCTGACGAAGGTCTTACGGGTGTGAGCCCGCGTTTTATCGTCAATTCGATCTCGAATGCCATCACTCGCAACGACAAGAAGAGCTTGACCAGCATGGAAGTCCTGCTCGCGCTCAAGGATTCGATCGAGAACGACGCGCGCATGGATGCCAAGGCGAAGAAGCTCTGGATCGACTATCTCGTGCTCGCGCGCAAGGATTTCTACAACCGCTGGGTCAAGGAGGACGTGCATCGCGCACTGTTCGCTTCGTTCGAGGACGAGGCGCAGCAGCTCCTCGACAAATACCTCGATGAAGTGGAAGCCGCGCTCGACCATCGCGAAGTAACCGATCCGATCACGGGCGAGTCGCGCCCGGCGGATGAACGATTCCTCCGCTCGGTCGAGGAGAAGATCAAGGTGTCGGAGTCCGGCAAGCTGACGTTCCGTCAGGAAGTCGTGCGCAAGGCGATGGTGGCCTACAAGGTCGGCGAGAAGTTCACGCTCAACAGTCACGCTCGCATGCGCGAGGCGATCGAGCAGTATCTGTTCGAAGAGCGCCGCGATGTGCTGCGGCTCGTGACCTCCGCGGCTCGCCCCGACGATGAAGCGCGCAAGAAGATCTCCGCCGTACAGGATCGGCTGACTGCGGAGTACGGTTACGACGAGCACAGTGCGAAGGAAGCACTCAGTTACGTCACGACATTGCTAGCCCAGGAGTAAATCCGGAGGTTCGAAGCAGTCATGAGCGAAAACGCGTCGGGCGGGTCCGCACCGGGTACGAGCCCCGGCGAGGCGGGCTGGTATGACCTCTTCTCGAGAGGCGCGCGCGACTGGCTGCGTCACAACGAGAAGGTCCGTGAAGCGGTGCGCCAGCACTTGCCGCAGATCGTCGCAGGCGCTGACGTCTTGAGCGGCGGCGCGAGCACCGTGCGCGTGCCGGTGCGGATGCTGGAGCACTATCGATTCAGGCTCCGCAACTCGAACGAGCAGCAGGGCGTCGGTCAAGGACAGGCCAAGCCCGGCGATCGCATCGGCCGTCCGCAACAGGACGGCGAGCAGCAGCGCGGCCAGGGCGGCAACGAAGACGGCACGATTCAGTACACGCTCGAGTTTCGCATCGACGACATCGTCGATTGGCTGTGGGAAGAGATGCAGCTGCCGAACCTCGAGGCGAAACAAGGCAAGGCGAAAGAGGACGATTGGACGCGCGAAGGCTGGGATCGGCGCGGCGCGCGCTCGCGTCTCGATCGGCGCCGCTCGCTCAAGGAGTCGATCAAGCGCCGCGGCGCTCAGAGCGCGGCGGGCGCCGAGTCGCCCGCATTCACCGACGATGACTTGCGCTATCGGCAGCTCGCGAAGCGTGAGCAGCCCGCGATGCAGGCGGTCGTGATCCTGCTGCTCGATGTGTCGGGCAGCATGGGTGAGCGCGAGCGGCAGATCTCGAAGACGTTTTTCTTCTGGGCGATTCAGGGGCTGCGCCGTCAGTATCGTCATCTCGATCTCGTATTCGTCGCGCACACTTCGGAAGCTTGGGAATTCCAAGAGGACGAGTTCTTCCGAGTCACGGGTACGGGCGGCACCGTCGCCTCGGCGGGACTCAAGAAGGTTCGCGAAGTCATCGATGCGCGCTACAGCCCGAGCCAATACAACGTCTATCTGTTCTACGCCTCGGACGGCGAGAACTTCCCGTCCGACCAACCGCAGGCGCACGCGGCGCTCGATGAGCTCGTCGGCGATTGCAACTATGCGGGGTTTCTGGAAGTGGCGCCGCTAGCGGGATCCATGCCCGACAGCGAGATCGGCAAGCTGTTCCTGAACCTCGCCGAGGAAACGGACAACGTCGGCGCTTTCCGCGTGAGCGGAACGGACGACATCTGGAATGCCGTAAGGCACTTTTTTGCTAGAAGCGGATAGCGGACGGCGGTTAGCTCGATCCAACTGCTAATCGCTAACCGCTACCGCTTCTCCGGAGCTGACATGATCGAAGACTGGCGCACGCAAATCGCGCAGATCGAAGCGCTCGCGAAGAGCGTCGGGCTCAAGTACCACCCGGTCGAGTTCGAAGTCGTTCCCGAAAGCTTCATGACCGAGATTGCGATCTACGGTCTTCCGGTGCGCATGCCGCACTGGTCGTTCGGCGTACGCTACATCTATCAGCTCATCCAGCACCGGATGGGATTGTCGCGCTTGTTCGAGGTCGTGTTTCCAGGAAATCCGGGCCGCGCCTATCTTGCGAAGAGCAACAGCGTTGCCGAGAACGTCCTCGTGACCGCGCACGTGCTCGGACACGCGGACTTCTCGGCGAACAACATGCTGTTCAGGCGCAGCCAGACGCAAGTGGGCGAGCACATCGTCGAGCAGGCCGCGGCGCATGCGCGCCAGATCGGCATGGCAATCGAAGCGCACGGGCTCGAGCGCGTCGAAGCCGTGCTCGATGCCGCGCTGTCGCTCGAGCAGCACATCGATGTGGATCAGGCACTGCGCCGCGAGCGCTATCCGGAGCTCCTGCCGGAAAAAGCGCCGCTCTCGAATGACGAGTTCTCGCTTCGCTACGCGGCGCTCGGTCCGGATACGGCGCGACCGCAAACGGCGGGACCCGCGAAGCGCTCGCCGATCCCGCCGCATCCGGAGAAAGACCTCCTCTGGTTCATCGCGCAGTACGCACCGGAGATGGAGCCGTGGGAGCGCGACATCTTTCTCGCCGTCCGCGAAGAATCGTTCTACTTCTATCCCGTATTCGCCTGCCAGATCATGAATGAAGGCTGGGCCTCTTATTGGCACGCGCGCTTGCTGCGCGAGGCCGACTTCTTGCCTCAATCGGCGTACGTCGATGCGATCAAATGTCACTCGGATGTCGTGCGCCCGACTGCGAG
Organism: Lysobacterales bacterium; assembly: GCA_040255535.1. GTDB lineage: Bacteria > Pseudomonadota > Gammaproteobacteria > Steroidobacterales > Steroidobacteraceae > Steroidobacter. Next base: position 19,551 of record JBDZVE010000009.1, read on the forward strand.
CGGCGAGAACGTCGCCTTGTCCACGAATCCCTACCATCTCGGCTTTTCGATTTGGGAGAAGATCGTGGAAGAGCACGGGCTCGAGCACGCGCGCAAGATCATGTGCGAGGACGATGACTTCAGCTTCGTTCGCAATCACCTCACTCAGGAGACCGCGACGGAGCTGCAGCTCTTCCGCTTCAAGGGTCCTGCAAACGGCACGCTGACCGTTCAGGAGAGCGACCTGTCGGCGCTGCACGATGCGCTGCTCGCGCCCAAGTACGGCTTCGGCGCGCCGACCGTGAGCGCCTCGCGCATTCACGTCGACGGCAAGCTCGAGCTCATTCATGATCACGTCACGGACGGGCGCGGATTGGATCCCGATCGCGGTCGCAAGGTGCTCGAGTACATCGCGCGCGTATGGCGCCGGCCGGTCACCGTCGTCACGGTGAACAACGAGAACAACCCGATGGAGATTTCGGTGACGCCCGAGCTTTCTTAAGGCTGTAGGCTCTAGGCTGTAGGCCGTAGCCAGAACAAAGCGCGCTCCGTAGCAGCGACATTGCCACTACTCAGAACATCAGCGCGATAGATGAGACGAACGGTTCGTGCTGCGGTCGCGGAGGCGGCTCTTCTCTCTGGCTACAGCCTACAGCCTACAGCCTAACCAGCAGCTCTCTTCTCCGCTTGCCCGAGAAACATGGGCTTGTATTCGCGTGCGAAGTCTTCGAGGGAGCGCGGATCTCGGCCCGTGATCTCCTTGACGACGTTCGTCGGGGCCACATTGATGAGCTTCGAAGCGCACGCATCCCAGAGCTCGAGCGTCGCTTCGATCATTACCGGGGAAGCGCCTGAGGCTTGCAGTCGACCGCGGGCCTCGTTTGCGGTGATGTCCTGATATCGAATCGGCTTGCCGAGGACGTTGCTCAGCCGCTCGGCGACTTCTTGATACGTGAGCGACTCGCTGCCGGTGACGACGTACGCACGCCCTGCGTGGCTGGAATCGAGCAATGCCGCCGCACCGACCGCGCCGACATCCCGCGCATCGACGAAGGTCCACTTGCTCGAGCGGAACGGACCCGCGATGACGCCTTGCTCGGCAATGCTGTTCGCGAACCGCAGCAGATTCTGCATGAAGAACGTGGGACGAAGGTGCGTGACTTGGATGCCCGCGGCCTGCGTGGCGCTTTCGATCTGACCCAGCCACTGCAGCGCGCGCGCACAGCAAAATTCGCGGCTCGCACCGACGCCCGAAAGCTGTACGATCCGCCCAACCCCCGCCGCTTTCGCGGCGACGACGCATCTCAAGTGGAGCTCGGCCATACGCGGCGACCACGCCGACGCGAGGAACGCCGACTCGACGCCTTCGAAAGCTCTTCTCAAGCTCTCGTCGTCGAAGATATCGCCGCTGACGACCTCGACATTCTGGGCGACAGGCCCAAGCTTGCGAGGATCACGTACGAATGCGCGTACGGCCACAGGTCGGCCGGCGAGCTCGCTCAATACCGCTCGGCCCACATTGCCGGTCGCACCAGTCACCAACAGCATCGCGTCTCCTACAACACACAGCGGAACATCGGCCTCGAAAGTCGCTGGCGATCTGCCAGACCTCGCCCCAAGGCGCCAACGTCGCCCGGCCGATCAGGATGACCCTTCGGCCGACCCGCCCCGCTCTGCTCGGGAGCGATACATTAAGGGCAGCGGCGACCCCGGTAAACCGGGTTGTTCGCAAACAGAGTCATGCTTTGCGGTCACGAATGGCGAGCTAGAATCGTCATAGCCGAAGATGCGGGCATGGCCGCTTTTCCTTCGCTTTCATTTATAAATGGGGCTGAATGCAAGCGCCTCAAGCGAAACTTGCCATTCGGTGTCTGCAAAAAGGTTCAATAATGACGGCATGCTAGGGGCTTCGCTCATTGAATAATTACAGCGAAATAGTGGTTTTCGTGCGGGTCGTCGAGGCGCGAAGCTTCGTCGCGGCCGCGCAGACGCTCGGCATGTCGCCCTCGGCGATCAGTAAGGCCGTCAGCCGGCTCGAGGAGCGGCTCGGGGCGCGCCTGCTGAACCGCACCACACGGTCCTTGAGCTTGACCGACCAGGGCACGAGCTTCTACGAGCGTTCTCGCGATGCGCTCGCGCAGCTCGACCAAGCCGAGAGCGAGGTTGCGGAATCCCGCGGGGTCGCGCGCGGCAAGTTGCGCGTCGATGTGCCGGTTTCGCTCGGACGCAAGATCATCGTGCCGGCGTTGCCGCGCTTCATTCAGCAGCACCCCGAGCTCACCGTCCAAATGAGCATGAACGATCGCGTGCTCGATTTGGTTCAAGAGGGAATCGATGCCGCCGTGCGGGTCGGAAATTTGAGCGACTCGAGCTTGATCGCGCGACGGGTCGGGCAGCTTCGCGGTACCACATGCGCGTCGCCCGAGTTCATCGATCGCGTCGGCGTACCGCAAACCCCCAAGGATTTGAAGCCGGAGCACTGTATCGCAATGTTCAAGCTCGGTACGAATCAAACGCGAGAGTGGCTGTTCCGCCGAGGCGGCGTCGAGCACACGATCCAGCCCAGTGCCGCACTTTCATTCAGCGATCCTGAATCCGCCGTGGGCGCGGCAGTCAGCGGCGCTGGTTTCGTGCGCGCACTCGACTTCACCGTCGAGGCGCAGATCGCCTCGGGCCTGCTCGTGCCGGTGCTCGAAGATTGGAACGAAGGTGCGTATTGGCCGGTGTCGGTCGTGTATCCGCAGCACCGACAGCCAACTGCGAAGATCCGGGCCTTCATCGATTTCTGCTCGAGCCTCTTCCCCGAAATCAAACAAGAACCGGTCACGTTGCGGGCCGCCACAGGCTGATCTCTCGCACGAAGCGCGCGAGAGCTCGGCGCATTCTCGGGTACGTCTTCTTTTTCGGACAGGGTTCACCTGATTCTTTGTCGGTGCCACATTCCTTACGATTTCGGACTACGAAGAAGAATTTGTGAACCGATGAGAGTCGATGTGAAAGCGGCCGCCGCCGTCGCGGTCTTGGGCATTGCGGGCATCATTTCGGGCTGCGCGGCAACACCGTCGGCTCCGAAAGATGTCGCGCTGAAGACGGATCTGCAAAAACCGAAGGAGCCGTCCATCAACGCGCGGGTTCTGACGGACACGAGCGTGCTCGATTACAGCATCGCAGCGTCGATCGATCCGACCGCGGAACGCATGACTCGTCTCGAATCGCGCTATACGGTCAACATCGCAGGCGCCGAAGAGCAGCTTCGCATCGGGGATACCGTGAGCAGCGCGGGATTGTGGGGCAGCACTGTCCGCTTCGGCGGCCTGCAATTCGGCACACGCACGAAGCCGCGAGAGGACGTGCTCTACGCCGAACGACTCGCGACGAGCGGCATGGCAGTCTTGCCGACCGCCGCCGACGCGCTGCTCGCGTCGATCAGCGACGGCGAGACGCTGTTCTCACGCCAAAGCCTGTCGTTGAGCGGCGCTCCGAAGATCAACGATCACAACACCGTCAACTTCGTCGCGCGCGACAGCTTCGGGCGATCCGAGGCGATGAGCGTGCCGCTCATCGCGCCGACACGGCTCATTGATTCGGGCTGCAGCGAGTTTGCGCTCGGCATCGGCAAGGTGCGCGAGGACTACGCATTCACGAGCAACGACTACGGCCCGGCATTCGCGGATACGACTGTTGCGTGCGCCGCACCGCTCGGCTTCACGATCGAAGGGCACGGCGAGTATCTGGCGGACCAAGTCTCGGCGCTTGGACTCGGGCTCGCGCGTCGCCTTGGCTCGATCGGCACTGCCTCGATCGCCTTTGCCTCGAGCGAGACCGAGATTGGATCCGGTTGGCTTGCGCGCGTCGGCTTCGAGCATCAAAGCTCGCTTCTGAATTTCGCGATCCGCACTCGCATGCAAAGCCGCGAGTTCCGCGAGGTCGGAAGCATCTGGGTCGAGGATCCGATCATGCGGCGCAATCTCGCGAGCGTCGGTGTGAACGTCGGGGACAGCGCGAGTCTCGCGCTCGCCTACGCTGCGCAAACGACCTGGGAGCGCGAACGGGCCGACATCCTCTCGCTCAATCAAAAGCTGAACGTCGGCCGTGGTTCGATCCTGATGACAGCGGGGCATTCCTTCGCGGACGACATCGGCTCATCGATTTTTCTTTCGTACAAACGTCCGTTCGGCACGCCTGCCCGCCGCGCTTCCTTCGATGCTTCGGATCTCCAGCTCATCGAGGTCACGGTAGGCAGGCAGCCGTCGTCGGATGGCGGTTAGCGTCCAAGAAGCCAAGCCGCCACCAGGAACACAAAACAAATCGGAATGACGCCTCGAAGCGGCATTCGCCGATCGCGCGTCATCGCTCATTGAATCCTGGTCTTTTCTTTGTGTTCTTTGTGGCTGCTCCAATATTCCGCCGCAGCAACCTTGCCATTTTCTGACCAGCGCGTAGGTATCGCGTAGCTGGAAGACGACCGATACCGCTGCGTTTCTACTGGGAGTATATTCAGGTGCTCCCATGACACACACGCCGTACTTCCATCCCGCTGTCGCGAGCTGGTTCGCAGACACGTTCCCCGCGCCGACGCCTGCGCAGGCGGAGGCGTGGCCCGCCATCAAGTCGGGACGGCAAGTATTGATTTCGGCACCCACGGGCTCGGGCAAGACGCTCGCCGCCTTCATGGCGGCGATCGATGAGCTCGTGCGCGAGGGCGAGCAATGGGGGCTTCCCGACGAGACTCGCATCGTATACGTCTCGCCGCTCAAGGCGCTTTCCAACGACATCCATCGCAATCTCGAAGCCCCGCTCGAAGGCATTCGCGCGCGCTTGCGCGAGCATACGGTGCGCGACGTAGATATCCGTACGTGGGTGCGTACCGGCGACACGCCGCAGTCCGAGCGCACGCAGATGCGCAAGCGCCCACCGCACATCGTCGTCACGACACCCGAGTCGCTCTACATTCTGCTCGGCTCGCAATCGGGTCGCGAGATGCTCGCGACAACCCGCACGGTGATCGTCGACGAGATCCATGCCGTCGCAGGCACGAAGCGCGGCGCGCACCTCGCGCTTTCGCTCGAACGCCTCGAGGCGCTCACCGGTCGGCGGCTCACGCGGGTCGGCTTGTCCGCCACACAAAAGCCCATCGAAGACATCGCGCGCTTCCTCGTCGGAACGAAGAACATCGACCGCGACGGCAGCGCGCGTTGCACGATCGTCGACAGCGGCCACGTGCGCGCGCGCGATCTCGCGATCGAAGTGCCCGAATCGCCTCTCGAAGCGGTGATGTCGAACGAGGTGTGGACACAGGTGTACGACCGCCTCGCCCAACTCATCCGCGAACATCGCACGACGGTCGTGTTCGTCAACACGCGGCGCCTCGCGGAGCGCGTCTGCCGACACCTCTCTGAGCGGCTCGACAAGGTAGAGGCTAGTGATCAGGCGATAGGGGATAGTCAGAACGAGAGTGGCGCGCAAGGCTCGCGATTCTCACGATCCCCTAACCGCTATCCGCTACCCCCTTCCACCGTGGCGGCGCACCACGGCAGCCTCGCAAAGCACTTGAGATTCGATGCGGAGCAGCGGCTCAAGCGTGGCGAGCTGAAGGCGCTCGTCGCCACGGCATCGCTCGAGCTCGGCATCGATATCGGCGATGTCGACCTCGTGTGCCAGATCAGCTCGCCGCGCTCGATCAATGCGTTCCTTCAGCGCGTCGGCCGCTCCGGCCATGCGGTGGGCGGCACGCCGAAGGGACGCTTGTTTCCGCTTTCGCGCGATGATCTCGTCGAATGCGCGGCGCTAATCGATGCGGTCCGCCGCGGCGAGCTCGATCGACTCGCAATTCCGGAGAATGCGCTTGACGTGCTCGCGCAGCAGATCGTCGCGGAAAGTGCCGCGCGCGAATGCTCGGAGCGCGAGATGTACGACCTCGTGCGCGGCGCCTATCCGTATCGCTCGCTCGCACGGGAAGCGTTCGATGAGATCGTGCGCATGCTTGCAGAGGGGTTCACGACTCGACGCGGGCGCCAAGGTGCGCTCGTGTATCACGACGCAGTGAATCACATGATTCGCGGACGCAAGGGAGCGCGCTTGACCGCGATCACATCAGGCGGTGCGATTCCAGATACCGCCGACTATCAAGTGATGCTCGAGCCGGAAGGCCATCTCGTCGGCACAGTGAACGAAGACTTCGCGGTCGAAAGTCTCGCAGGCGATGTATTTCAGCTCGGCAATGCCTCCTATCGGATCATTCGCGTCGAACGCAGTGTCGTACGCGTCGAGGATGCGCACGGCGAGGCGCCCACGATTCCTTTCTGGCTCGGCGAAGCTCCGGGGCGGACCGACGAGCTCTCCGCCGCGACATCGCGCCTCAGAAGCGAGATCGCGGAGCGACTCGGCGAAGCGCAGTCTCCAGCCGTTTCCTATCTCACCTCGACTGTCGGCATCGGCGAGGCCGCGGCGTCGCAGTTGGTTGCATACCTGGCCGCGGCACACGCCGCGCTTGGTTGCTTGCCGACGCAGCAAACGATCGTGTTCGAGCGCTTCTTCGACGAAGCGGGCGGCATGCAGCTCGTCATACACTCGCCGTTCGGAAGCCGCATCAATCGCGCGTGGGGGCTCGCGCTGCGCAAACGCTTTTGCCGCACGTTCAACTTCGAGCTTCAAGCCGCGGCAACCGAGGACACAATTGTATTGTCGCTCACGACCGCGCATAGCTTCGAGCTGAGCGACGTCGCGCGTTACCTGCATCCGAACAGCGCGCGCGAGATCCTCATCCAGGCGCTGCTCGCCTCGCCGATGTTCACGACGCGGTGGCGTTGGGATGCATCCATCGCGCTCGCGCTGCCCCGTTTCCGCGGCGGAAAGAAGGTGCCGCCCGCGCTCGCACGCATGAATGCAGAAGATTTGCTCGCGTCCGTTTTTCCGGATCAAGTTGCGTGCGGCGAGAACATCGTCGGGGACATCGTCGTGCCCGATCACCCGCTCGTCAAACAGACCGTGCGCGACTGCTTGGAAGAAGCGATGGACATCGACGGATTCGAGCGCCTGCTGCGCGATTTGCTCGACGGTCGCATCAACGTGATCGCGCGAGATCTCACGGAGCCCTCGCCGCTCGCGCTCGAGGTACTCTCGGCACGACCTTACGCATATCTGGACGATGCACCGCTCGAAGAACGGCGCACGCAAGCCGTCGCGAGCCGCCGCTGGATGGACCCGCAAACGGCAGCCGATATCGGCAAGCTCGATCCCGAGGCGATCGAGCGAGTCCGCGGCGAGGCCTGGCCCGACGCGACGAGTCCGGATGAGCTGCACGATGCGCTGTCGTGGATGACGTATCTCACGAGCGAAGAAGCGGAAGCGAACCAGCGCTGGCCGGCGTTGCTACGGGAGCTGATAAAGCAGCGGCGAGTGACGCGGGTGGTGCCAGATGCCTCCTCAGAAACTCGTTCCACAGGCGAGGGAACCTGCGCTCCCTCGCTAGGCAGCGCTCGGTACTTGTATGTCGCGGCGGAACGTCTGCCGATGTTGCTCGCGATCTTCCCCGAGGCAACGCTCGATCCAGCGATCGAGGCGCCGCATCCCAAGCCGTACTCGCGCGATGAAGCGCTCGTGGAGGCGGTGCGCGGCCGACTCGAAGCGCTCGGACCGACGACTGCAGCTTCGATCGCAAGCACGCTTGGCGTATTAGTCGAGGACATCGATGCCGCGCTCCTCGCGCTCGAGGCCGAAGGCAGTGCGATGCGCGGGCGCTTCTCTGAAAGCGCGCTCAGCGCATCGAGCGACATCGCACCCGAGTGGTGCAACCGCAGGCTTCTCGCGCGCATTCATCGCTATACGGTGAAGCGCCTGCGCGCGGAAATCGAGCCCGTGCAAGCGCGAGATTTCCTGCGCTTCTTGTTCGATTGGCAGCGCGTGACGCGTTCGAGCCGCATGCAGGGGCCGGACGCGGTCGCATCGATCCTCGCGCAACTCGAAGGCTTCGAGGCACCGGCCGCCGCGTGGGAGAGCGAAGTTCTACCGCTCAGAATCGCCGAGTACGATCCTTCATGGCTCGACGAGCACTGTCTCGCAGGACGTATCGTTTGGACTCGGCTTTCATCTCGCACCGGCGACGCCGAACGTGGCGCATCCCCGGTTCGCTCGACACCGATCGTGCTGCTCGCAAGACGGAACGTCAAATCGTGGTCCAGCTTCGCGAGCGCGTCTGTGACGACTCATCTCACGAGCAAGGCGGAACGGGTCGCCGAGGCGATTCAACAACACGGCGCGTCGTTCTTCGATGAGATCGTCGAAAGCACGGGCTTGTTGCCCGTGCAGGTCGAAGAGGCGCTCGCCGAGCTCGTCGCGCACGGTATCGTCAACTCCGACAGCTTCGGCGGGCTTCGCACGTTGCTCATTCCATCCGACCGTAGGCGTTCGCCCACTCATGGCCGCCGCAAGCGTCGCATGGCGATCTTCAACATGCAGGACGCGGGGCGGTGGGCGCTCAGGCGAGGCGCGCTAAGCGGCGGGCGGCCGACGGCCGGCGGTGAACGGACAAGTCCCTCTGGCTACAGCCTACAGCCCGCAGCCCGCAGCCAAGCGGCCCACAGCGAGGCAGTTGAGCACTTGTGTCGAACCCTGCTCAATCGGTGGGGTGTCGTGTTCTGGAAGCTGCTCGATCGCGAGGCAGATTGGCTGCCGCCGTGGCGGGAATTGTTGCTTTGCCTTCGCCGGCTCGAAGCGCGCGGCGAAATCCGCGGCGGCAGATTCGTCGCCGGCTATTCGGGCGAGCAGTTTGCGCTGCCCGAGGCGATCGGCCCTCTTCGCGATGCGCGGCGCAAGCCGCACACGAACGAATATCTATCGGTCTCAGCCGCCGACCCGCTCAACCTCATAGGCATCTTGACGCCTGGCGGACGCGTGCCCTCGCTCACGAATAATCGAGTGTTGTATTGCGACGGTGTGCCGCTTGCACTGTATATCGCTGGAGAAACACGCTTCCTGCAAGCGCTCGACCCGGAGACGCAATGGCGCGCGCAGAACGCACTCTTGCGCAAGCAACCGTTGGAAGCAGTGCAGGACACGGAATGACGAGCAGCCGGTTAATCGCCCGGACTGATTGGGGTTAGGAGAAGATTACGCGGGCGCAACGCGGCGAGATACTAATCAGTGTTCCTCGATTCTTACGCCGCGGCGCCGCGAGAATTCTCTCCACCAGGTGCCGGCGTGAAACGCTCGACGAAGTGCACTCTCGCGGATCGTGCGTCAGATCACCTCACCGGCTGACATCGGCTTCTCGTCCTCATCCTGCGGCTGCGAGGCATCCGGATCGATCTCGACCTCCTCGTCGGATGCATTGGCGGACCCGTCTTCCTTTACTTTGCCGATATGGCCGAGCCCATTCATGTGCGTGCGCACCTCGCGCGGCGTGCCCGTGTACTGAATGACCCCGACACCGTTCATCGTCGCGTCGAGCTTCTCCTTCGGGTGGACGACGACGCTACCGACGCCGTCCATGGTCACACGCGCGTCGTTCGCCACGAGACGGCTGAAATCGCCGTTGCCTGCGCCTGCCATTCTGATCGTGAGCCGATCGAGCTCGCCTTCCGCTTTGATGTTTACGGCGCCTTCCGCTTTGATGCTCGATTCCCCGCCGGCGAAGCCTCGAACCGAAACGTCGTTGCCGCCTTCGATACGCAGCGACGACAAGGTCGGCACCGAGACTCTCACGTGTGTTCCTCCGCCGCTTTTCGCGAACAGCCAATCTTTCGCTTTACCTTCGATGTACAACGTCTCGCCGCGCACTTCCGTTCTGATGCGCTCGAGCAGTTGCTCCGGCGCTTCGACCTCGACTGCCGGACCCTCGCCGACGGTGATCTCCAAGTCAGCCGCACCATCCATGTCGATCGCGGTAAAGGTGCCGACCTCGCGCGTTTGACGTTCGATCGGTCCGCTTGCGTCGTCCGAGCACGCTGTCAGCAGCATGGCGGCGACCAAGCCCAGAATGATTTTTCGAGAAGTTCTCATCGACGATACCCGCGGGGCGCGTGACCTGCGACCAATCATGCCGTGAGAAGGTCTGCAAGGGTAATGATTCATCGGTGAACGGCGGAGAACCGCCGGGGAAAGCGCGCCCAAGCCATGCCCGCGGCCGCGCTGCAGCAACCGCCCGAGGGGGTGTATCCTTCGCATCCCCGTCCTCAAAGCCCCCTGGATGACACGTGCTTACGGCTGACAAAGTCCTCGTTACGATCGGCACGCCCTGCTCCGTTTCCGCAGTCGGTACGACGGAAACCTTCAAAGCTCGCGTCACGGGCGCGCCTGAATTCATCGCCTACGCCGCATTCGACTCGGGGCTGATCGACATCGAGCCGGGTACCGACGGCTCGCTCCAGCTCAAGTGGCTGAACGGCGAGCCTGCCTCGATCGAGGCGATCGAGCGAGAGCACGGCGCGCGCCTGCGCGCGAACCTGGGCATTCGCTACATCGATGAGCTCACCCGGCTCGGCAATGCCGTCGTAACCGATATCGCCGCGAGCCTCCCGCACGATTTTGCGAAGGATGGCCTCAGGCGGCTCGCTGGGCTCACCTATCGTGAGATACGCGAATCCGCGCTGCGCGATATGTATGGCCTCTTCGATGACGATCCGCGCCTTGGTCCCTCGTTGCAGGCGCAGCTCTTCGTCTATGGCGGGATGGGTGCGTTGGCTGCCTTGCCGATGCCGCTCTCCCAGTTGTTGGCGAATCCCTACGACTTTCGGATCGCTGCGGCGACGGCGTTCTCCGGGATGGATGCGCTTGCCGAGTGGCGCGCGGCCGGATCGGCGGAGATCGCGAATGACAAGCTGCGCGATAAATTCGCAATGCGGCTCGCAAACTCGCTGTCATCGCACGGACCTGCGCTGGTTTCGACGATGTTGGCGCCGGCGTATGCGCTCAGCAAATCGTTGAAGAACCCCGCGCTCCTCGAATCGCTCAAGGGACCGACGGGCTACATGCGCGTGCCGCAGACGCCGCTCAATACGGCAGGCGCGTGCGCATCGAGCTCGATCGCGTTCTGCGAGATCGCGCCGCAGATGCTGTTCGACTATCCGGGATTCCGACGACCGCAGCTCGCACTCTGGAGTGCGGCCGACGCCGCGACGCGGCCGAATTGGCAGATCTTCGATGCCTTCGGTCCCGGCGCACTCATGACGCGCGCCAAGCTCGAGACGCTCAACGCGTCGCGACCGCCGGAAGCACGCCGCAGCGTCGCAGACTGTCTTGCGCCCTTCGATGTAGACGCGAACGGAACCGTTGTGGGCGAAGCGGGCTCCGGCCTTTTGATCACGACGCTCGATTTCGCCTTACGCAACTTCCTCGACGTGACCTCGATCATCACGGGCTGGGGTCAGAGCGGCGAGGCCGGCGGCAAGGCACATTTCGCCGGGGTCGGATTCGGGGGTGAGAACGCGCTGCTGCATGCATTCGAGCTCTCACACCAAGGCCATGGCTATTCGGTCGCCGACTTTCAGTATTTCGTCGCCCATGCGACCGGCACGCGCACGAATTCGAAAACGGATCTCACGACCGCACGCAATGCGCGCCGCTACGCCGCCGAGCGGCAGGGGCGCAAAGAGCCGCTTCCTCAGGTCTATGTCGGCACGCCGAAAGCTGTGGGCGATGGGCACACGATGGGTGAAACGGGACTCAAGGCGGTGAGCCAGGCGCTCGAGTTCGTGCTCGGCGAACGAGCCGTCGGCGTGCCGACATTGCGCACGTTGGATCCGGAGCTTGGCGATATTGCGAGCGCGTTCGTGCTGCAAACGGGCCCGGTGCCGGGGAACACCGATGGCGGCGCGCTCTGCGCGACCCAAGGCTTCGGCGGATACAACGGTGCGATCGCCCTGCGCTCCGCCCACGCGGAAGCATTCGACCGCTACGCGCCCGATCCGAAGGTGCTCGCCGCCTATCTCGAACGCTGGCCCGAAATTCGCCGCGAGCGAATCCAACGCGAGCGATACTGGCGCACGCGCCGACGAAGCGCGCTCGAGCTCGCTCAGATGCATCGTTGGAAAGGGCTGGATTAGGGATCAGTGATTGGGGGATAGGGGGTAGTCAGAAACTTCTGCTACCTTGAATGGCATCCCCTCTGACTATCCCCTATCCCCTGATCATTATCCCCTAGTCCATGCTGTCCGATCTTCGACGATTCGATCACCGCACGTTCTGGATCGTCTCGCTGAGCGCGGCGCTCGTGCTCGTCGCGGTCGTCGCGGTGCCGCAGTGGCTTTCGAAGCAGGCGCGGCTCGAAGTGCTCCGCTCCCATGTCGCCGAGGTCGCGCGGCTTGCCGCGAGCGTCGTCGATGGCGATCTGCACCGCGAGCTGCTCGACCCGGAGAACTACACGCCCGAGCTGTATGCGCGTACGCTGGAGCCGCTCGTCAAGTTTCATTCCGCGGCGCCCGAGATCTTCTATGTGTACACGATGGTCGAGCGCGACGGGCGCAGCTATTTCGTCGTCGACACGGCCGCGTCAGCGGAGCTCAAGACCAGCCACGAGCTTCGCGCCTCGAAATACATGGAGCTGTTCGAGCCGATCGACGTCGAACCCGATCCGGATTGGCTGAGCCGCATCGCCGCCGGACAGACGTATGTCTTCCCGACTTTTCAACTCGACGAGTACGGCTACTTTCTGTCCGGCCATACGCCGATCTACGACAGCGAAGGCCGCTACAGCGGCTTCGTCGGCGTCGACTTCGACCTGCAGTACTACCTCGCACAGGAAGCGAGCTTCCGTCCGATTTGGATCGGCACGACGCTGGCCGCCCTCATGTGCGCCCTTCTGATCGGTTATCTAGCCGCGCGCCACCAATATGCGGTCGCGAATCAGATCCAAGCGCATTATGCGGTCTCGATCCGAGATGACTTGACGGATCTGCTCAATCGCCGCGGTGCGCTCGCTGCGATCCGCGAGGCCCTCGCCGTGCCCGCGTCGAGCTATGCCGTCATTCTCGTCGACGTGGACGATCTGAAAGCGATCAACGACAACCATGGGCATGCCGCCGGCGACGATTTCCTGCGCAAGGTCGCGGAGGCGATGCGCGCAAGCGTGCGCGAAACCGACCTCTGCGCGCGCCTCGGCGGAGATGAGTTTCTCATCTTCGCGTCCGGATGCGACCTCGATGCGGCGACGGAAATCGCACGGCGCATCTTGAGCAAGGTGTACTCGAGCGAAAGCCCGGCACGAGTCGCGCGCTCCAGCGTGTCGATCGGAATCTGCGTGTACACCAAGACCAACGTGGAATTCGAAACGATGTACCGCCACGCCGACGAAGCGCTGTATCGAGCGAAATCGTCCGGCAAGAACCGGTACGTGATCTATGACGCAGCCATCGCGTAGCGACGGCTGCCGGCGAGCGGCCGACTCGGCGATCGGTCAGCGCGCGAAGATCAAAACGCTGCCCTTGCTGCCGACATCACGGCTTTGTTCTCCGCCCCTCACGCATTCCATCGCTCCCGGCACAACGCGACGAAGCGCAAGCCCGCTTGCGAGAGCGGTTGGTGGCGCAGGTAATACACACCGACCTGCCGCTCGATGCTCGAGAACGGCAAACCGTCGATCGCGACGAGCTCCTTCGGTATGTCGGTCACGAGATCCGACACGTAGGTCACGCCTTTGCCTTCGGCGACCAGCGAAAGCCGCAGCTCCATATGGCTCACTTCCCACACGGAAGCGAAGGCATTTCGCAAGCGGCTGCCGCGCGGGCGGCGCGGCGATTCGTCGAGATAGGACGTCACGAGCGGCAACGTACGCAGTGTTGCAAGCGCATCCCGCTGCAGCGCCGGGCGCGCGGGATGATCGTGCGCGATCATGAGGCGCCTCGTTTCCGCAAAGCACGAATGGAAGGCGAAATACTCCGGCATCGAATGCTGCAGCGGGCCGAAGCCGAGCTCCCAACGGCCATCCGACACGCCGGACACGATTTCGCGGCTTGGTGCGACGACGACTTTGAAGCGGGTCTGCGGATTGCGCGCGGAGAAATCCTTCAGCAGCGACACGCCGTAGCGCGCGTTCGAGGCGGGCGAGATTGCGAGCGACAGAATCGACAGCGCGCCGGACTTGATTTGGGCGATGTCGGCGAGCGCCTCGCGCTCTTCGTGCATGACCGTCTCGGCGAATCGCAGCAGGCGGATCCCGGCCTCGGTGAGTTGCGGCGGGTTGCCGCGGCGGAGCAGCACGGCCCCAAGCCGATGCTCCAAATTCGCAATCGCCTGACTCACTGCCGACTGCGATAGCTCGAGCCGCTCGGCCGCGCGACTGAACCCACCCGCCTCCACCACGGCGTGAAAACAGCGAATTTCGTTACGTTCGATCTGCATCTGCTAGGGGGTAGTGACTAGGGGATCGGGGGTAGTCAAGCCAGCTCTCGCCATACAGAGCACACAACCCCAAGAATAGCGGAGTTGCAGCCGCACGATCGCCGGAACTGATAGTCCGATCACCGATGGGCTCTCGCCAGCACTTCTGTCCGGGTCTAGGTTCTTTCAATCTCCTATCCCAGTCACAGTACCCTCAACCATGTCTCAGGTTCATAAAGGGCTCGAAGGTGTGATCACGGATACCACGTCCGTGTCGCTCGTCGATGGCGAGGCGGGGCGCCTCTATTACCGTGGTTATCCGGTCGAATCGCTCGCGCAGCATCCCTTCGCCGCGGTCATGAACTTGGTCGTCTTCGGGGCGCTGCCCGACGAACGTCGGCTTCAAGAGGTGGAAGACTTTCTTTGGCACGCGGGCCGTTTGCCGCCGGAGACCGCCGCCTCCTTGCGCGAGCTTGCGCGACGCGGCGCGCACCCGATGGCGACTCTGCAGGCAATCGTCCCCCTTCTGGGTCTCGAGCCGCCGGACATACGGCTCGGAGATTCGGCCGAAGCGCACGAAGGACTCGTGATCGCAGCTCGTCTGCCGGCCGCGATCGCGCTGATTCACGCGGCGCTCGAAGACCATCCCGAATATCCCTATCCGTCATCGCGCCGCTACGGCGAGCGATATTTGACGTTGCTGAACGGGCGGGCACCGAGCGCGGAAGAGCTCGAGGCGTTCGAATGCATGCAGATCTTGCAGCTCGATCATGGCTTTAACGCAAGCACGTTTACGGCGCGTGTCGTGACGTCGACTTTGGCCCCGACATCGTCAGCGTTGTCCGCCGCCATGGGCGCGCTCTACGGACCGCTGCATGGAGCCGCCGATCAGGGCGCGCTGGAAATGGCGCTCGAAGTCGGGGCTGCCGATGCCGCAGGCGCATTCGTCGCTCAGTGCCTGCAAACCGGTCGGCGCGTGCTCGGAATGGGTCACCGCGAGTATCGTGTCGTCGACCCACGGGCGAAGATCATGAAGGCAATGGCGCGCAAGATCGCGACGCGCCCGGAACATCAGCGCATCTTCGAAACGCTGAGCGCGGTCGAGGGCGCATTCGTCGATCGAACCGCGCACAAGCGCCGTGCGCTGCGCGCGAACATGGAATTCTACAAAGGCGTCGTGTTCCTGGCGCTCGGCATTCCGAAAGAGCTCTTTACGGCAACCTTCGCGGCCGCGCGCGTGTTCGGTTGGCTCGCACACACGATCGAGCAGCGCGCCGATAACCGCATCATTCGTCCTGCCGCGCTCTACGTGGGCCCGCCGCCTAGAGCGGCCTAGCGACTCCACTTTGACTCACGGCAAGGCGGGCCGCCCTCCTGTGATGCGCAAGCTACGCGCCACGAATCGCTTGCCTAACGGTGACGTGCGCCACTATAGTCGGAACATGCAAAGCGTTCCCTCCATCGCACGCGCCGCTCTCGCGAGCGTAGTTGCCCTGGTCGTCGTCGTACACACGACGCCGTAGGGGAGCTTGCATCCGAATATCAAACCCCCTCCGGCGCGAGCCGGCGGGGGTTTTCTTTTTCTGCCGGTGCGTCGAAGGGCTTCAACCCCAAAGGGAAGCTCACACATGCAAACAACCGGCGCCGAACTCATCGTCAAGCTGTTGGAGGATCGCGGCATTCGCCTCGTCGCGGGCATTCCAGGCGGTGCAGTTCTGCCGCTCTATGCGGCGCTTGCTCGCTCGAAATCGATTCGACATATTCTTGCGCGCCATGAACAAGCCGCAGGATTCATCGCGCAGGGCATGGCGCGGGTCAGCGGACGAGCCGCCGTTTGCCTGACCACGTCAGGTCCAGGCGTCACGAATCTCGTGACCGCGATCGCCGACGCCAAGCTCGACTCGATTCCGCTCGTCGCGATCACGGGGCAAGTGCCGACCGCCGCGATCGGCACCGACGCGTTTCAAGAGGTCGCGACGCTCGACATCGTGCGAACGCTGACGAAGCGTTGTTATCTCGTGCGCCGTGCGGAGGAGCTGCCCGACGTGTTCGAAGATGCGTTCGATCTCGCAGAGAGCGGGCGGCCGGGTCCGGTCTGGATCGACATTCCCAAAGACGTGCAGGCACAACCCGTTTGGATCGCCTCGAAGATGCGCTCGCGGCCGGCGCCGATCCCAAGCGATGCGGCGAACGCGGCCGCCTACGACAGAGCCGCGGAACTGCTCGCGGATGCACAGCGCCCGGTGCTGTACGCGGGCGGCGGCATCGTGAAGGCGCGCGCGCATCGGCTGCTACAAACGCTCGCGGAGCGCACGCAAACGCCCGTCACGACGACCTTGATGGCGCTCGGCGCGCTCCCGACCGAACATCCGCTGAACCTCGGCATGCTTGGCATGCACGGCGCCCGCTTTACGAATCGTATCCTCGATGAGTGCGATGTGCTGATTGCGATCGGCGCTCGTTTCGACGATCGCGCGACCGGCAACGCGGCGGCGTTCGCGAGCAACGCGAAGATCGTCCACATCGATATCGACGCGCGCGAGTTCGGCAAGATCAAGGCCCCCGCGCTCGCGATCCATGCGGATGCCGCGAGCGCATTGCGCGAGCTCGTGGCGCGCGCGCGAACGACGGACCGACGCGAGTGGTTGACACGCATCCAGGACCTCAGGCAAAGCTATCCCTTGCGGACGCCGCGCGAGCACGAACCCTGCACACCGTATGGAATCGTGCGTACGATCGCAGGGCTCGCGCCGCCCGACTGCATCGTCACGACGGACGTCGGCCAGCATCAAATGTGGGTTGCACAGGCATTTCCCTTCGCGGATCCGACTCGATGGCTCACATCTGGCGGGTTGGGCACGATGGGATTCGGCTTGCCCGCGGCGATCGGCGCCGCGCTCGCATCGCCGGCGGCGACGACGGTGTGCTTCACTGGAGACGGCAGCCTGCTGATGAACGTCCAAGAGCTCGCGACGCTCGCAGACCTCGAGCTCAACGTGAAGATCATCGTGCTCGACAACGCAGCGCTCGGACTCGTAAAGCAGCAGCAGAATCTTTTCTATGGCCGACGCGAGATCGCATCCACGTATGCAAAGCCGACGGATTTCACGAGCGTCGCACGTGCATTCGGCATTCCTGCATGGGATCTCGAGTCGCAAGCGTGTGCTCGGTCGACATTGCGCGATGCGCTGAACAGCGGGGGTCCCGCGCTCGTGCGCGTGCCGATCTCCGCGGAAGAGTTTGCGCTTCCGATGGTGCCGCCCGGCCGCGCGAACCGCGAAGCGCTCGACCACGAGCATGTGCTCTCGCTCGCGCCAAACGAGCGACAATGGAGCTGATCGTTGCACGGAACTTCATCCCATTCGCCCCAAACGGGAGCGAAGCTGCTCTAGATGAGAACACCTATGCACCTCTCTCAGATTCTCGACTCGATGCGCGCCGAGGGGACGGACTGCTTCGTCGAGGTCGGCGAAGACTGGGGGCAGGGCCGCGCGACCTTCGGCGGCCTCGTTGCGGCAGTCGGGAATGAAGCCATGCGCAGACTCGTTCCCCGCGATCGAGTCCTTCGCTCGCTGCAAACGACGTTCGTCGGGCCTGCTCCTCCCGGCGCTTGGACGCTCTCGACGCGCGTACTCCGTGTCGGCAAAGCGGTGAGCACGACGCAGTGCGAGATCAACGTGGACGGCGAAGTGGCCGCGGTGCTCGTTGGAGTCTACGGCAGTGCGCGCTCGACGCGCGTCGCTGTGCCGCTGAGCGGATCGCCGCCGTTACGATCCGCCGACGAGCTCGCGGAGGTGCTCATCACCTTCGACGGCGCACCTCGGTTCATCCAGCACTTCGCCGTGCGATGGATCGAAGGACCTGCGCTCTTCACCGGCGTGCGTACACCGGGTAAAGCTTTCATTCGGCATCGCGATCCGGCGCCGCTCACCGAATCGCACATGATCGCGCTTGCCGATTGCCTGCCTCCCGCAGCGATGTCGATGTTTGCCGCGCCGGCACCCGCAAGCTCGCTCGTGTGGACGCTCGAGCTCGTCAAGCATGCGTTCGATTTTCCATCGGACTCTTGGTGGCGCGTCGAGCACGACATCGACGCAGCGAAGGATGGCTACGTCAATCAATCAGGCGTGCTGTACGATCCGTCCGGCGCACCCGCCGCGCTCAGCCGACAGCTCGTTGCCGTCTTCGGGTGAACAGGAGCGGCCTTGCTGCACTGAGTCCGCGCGAGTAACGTGGCGCGCTGTCGTTCGTTCGGTTCGCTATCCGTATGACTGCATCCAGCGGGACCCCATTCCGACTCGATGAGCGCGCCCTACAAGCGAGCGCGCTGCGCGCTCAAGTGCTCGAGCGCTGCCGGCGCACGCTGCACCACGACATGAACAATGCCGTGCAAAGTATTCACTCTGGACTCGAGTTGCTCGCCAAGTGCATCGACTCGCCTGGCATCGCTCGTATCTCGCCTCAAGAATGCATCGCATTGCTGCAGCAACAGTTCGTCACGCTGCGGCAGACGCTCACTCGCTTGGTGGATGACATCGCCGACCCGCCGGGCGATCCCGAGCGCTTCGATTTGTCCGCGTTGACGAGCGATGCCTTGCAGCTGCTTCGCCACGAGCGAGCGGCGTCGAAAGCAAATACCGATATCGCGCCTGACGCCACCGTCCACGCCCGCAAGGTCAACGTGCGAACGGCGGTGTTGGCGCTGCTGCTCGATGCAATCGATCACCTGCCGAGCGATCGAGTGCTCGATGTCTCCGTCGTGCGGCAGGGCGAGCAGGCCGTTCTGGAGATCAAAGGCGCACGTCAGTCGATGAGCGCAGCCGAAACGGCCGCGAGCCCGCTCGTGCGGATGCTCGCGCAGATGCTCGCCAATGAGGCTGCGGAGCTCGCGGTGCGTCAAGTCGACGAGCGCATCAGCACCGCGATCCACCTACCGTCGCCCGCCGATGGAATGAGCGCGCACGCGGCAAAGGTCGCTGCCCTCCGTGTGCTCATTGCGGATCGCAATCGAGATGCAGCGGACAGCCTCGCAATGATCTTGCAACTGGAGGGCATGCAGGCGCAGACCCTTTACAGCGGGGATCGACTCCCGGAGGTGCTCGCGACGTTCGCGCCAGATATCGCGCTCATCGATATCGAGCTTGGCTGCGATGTTCAGGAGCTGGCGCGCGCCGCACAAGCCGCACAAAGGCCTGGCGCTCGCCGGCCGCTGTTGGCGCAGGTCTCGAGCACGGAAGGAGCGAGGCACGAGGCATTCGATGCTCACTTGCTCCGGCCGGTCGAATGGCCGCAGCTCCAGGCGTTGATCGCTCGCGCACGTAGCAGGATTCGCTGATCGAGCTCACGCCCCTCATTGTGTGTCGGCTTCATGGTGCGTGACTGCTGCGCGCGATCTCGACATCGTGCGCCACTTCGTCCCGCACGAGAGCCCAATGAAATAGGTTGTCGTCGTTCGCGACAAAGGCATTGTGATTGTAGTGCGTGAGCGGCATGTCTCGATACAGCGGCCGCGTGATCCGCACGACTTCGTCCCAATGCGCGAGCGCGCGTGTGAGATGATCGATCGCCGCCTGCTTGTGCTCATCGCCGCCGGCGGTTCGATAAGTTTCGAGCTCGATGGCGCCCCTCAGCTTATCCGCGAGATGTAAACCGAGCTGCGCCCAGACCCTCACGTCCGCGACTTCGTACAGGAGCGAGGCGTCGTTGGCGACATCGATGTCCTTGACGAGCCTCAATGCCTCCAGATTGTCCCGCTCGAGCATTTCGATCAGCTTATCCGGCGTCACGCGCCCGGCGCCGAACGATCCACCGCTCGCCAAGGTCGCGACATAGTCGTGGACCGACACGTAATCAGGATCCATCGTAGGCTGGTCGATCAGGCGATCGACCGAGATGTACTTCGTTCGTTCGCCCTGCAGCGCGAGGAATCCCTCGCCGTAGAGCGTGAAGTCCCATGTCGAATCGTAAAGCGACGCCAGACGAAGCTGCGTCGATGACGCGAGCGAATATGCCTGTAGAAGATTGCGCGCCTTTTCGCCATAGCGATGGACGAACTCGGCTTCGAACACCTCATCCGGCGTCTCGGGATCGTACAAAAGCCGCCCCCACAGCTTGTAGAACAGCCATTGACGCTCGAATGCCCAGGTCCAATCGACCGGCGCATCGATTGCGGTGAAGTAATCGAGCGCTGGAATGTAGGTTTCCGAGCCGATGAAGTAGCCGCCGACGTAGTCCGGCGCGCCGTTGAGCGCGATGTGCTCGCGAATGAAATCGGGGACGCCCCAGCGCAGCGCAAAGAAGTCTTCGTTCCGCGCCTGCCACACGATCTTGTAGTTCTTCGGCGTGGGCGAGAAATAGGTATCGCCGAGCTTTCCGCCGTGCACCTTGACGAGCTTCGGCGTCGAATGCGCGTGCGACCAATTGAATTTCATCTCGACCCAGATCGGCCCCTCGAAACGATCGCCCAACCTCTCCATCGCGGCACGGGTCACTTCCTCGACGTTCTTGCTCACGCCGGGATCGGACGAAGTGCCGGAGGAGAACGGCACCCGATGAATCAGCTTCACGGGACGATTCGCCTCGAGCATGCCTGCGATGAGCACGTCGTCGATCCATCGCTGGCGCTCGAGCGGCGTCATCTCCGCCATGCCCTCGCCGTGCGAGATGCCGATGCCGTCGAGATCGGGATATTCCTCGAGCACTTGCTTGACGCTCTCGCGCAGATAGCGGCGCACGATCTCGGAGGTGTCTCCCGGCACGTAATAGTGGGGATAGAAATTCACCTTTGCGACATCGTGCGCCTCCGCGAACTCGCGGCTCACGAAAATACTCCAATGCACGATGTAGGTATCGAGGGCGCGCTCCTTCGCCATCCGGAAAATCTCGCGGTAGAGATGCTGCCACTCTGCTTGTTCTTTGTCCGACCACGGACTCGCCTCGGGGAAGTTCTTCGGCCGCACCATGTAGGTGTACGGATTCAGATTCCACAGGCTGATCACGTTGAAGCGGTTCTCGACCATCATGTCGAGAAACGCCTCCCAATACTTGAGGTCGCGTGCCGTATCGTAGTGCTGATCGAGCGCCGAGCTCGGCCGATAGGTTTCCCAGGGCAGGTTGTACTTGATGCCTCTGAACTCGAGATGAGGATGCTCTTCGACGGGTTCGACCTTATCGAGCGATCCGCCGTGGCGAAGCGTTTCCGCGAGCGCGAGCGCGCCGTAGATCATCCCGCGATCGTCGCCGCCATAGATCGTGATGACCTTGCCTTCGGGCACGATCGAGAAGGCTTCCGCGGGGAGCCGCTCGCGATGCACCGCAAGGCTGATCAGGTGATCGTACCCCGTGCGCTTCGTGCTGATCTCATACCCGCGCTCCTCGAGCGCCCCCGTCAGCTTGCGGGCGGCATAGGCAGCCTGCGGCCTGTCTTGGTCGTAAACGATTCGGACCGTGGCGGCCGAAACATCCTGAGCTGCGAGTAGGGCGAGCGCGAGAAGCGATGCGAATAGGTTCTTCATGGATCCCCAAATTAGCGCGTGCGATGGACCGACGAGCGCCATGATATCGACGATCGTCTACGCTAACCTATGCTCGTATCCCCGCGCGGTGCTGTCGGGGATAAATCGGTGAATATTTGTTTGTCCTCGGCGGAGGTCGGGCAAGCAGGCGTCCTGCGTGCGCCGGATGGCACTGGACGGATCTCGAGCTCCAGCTCTTGCGGGATACTCTCGCGGCGGCGCGGCGGCCGCGGCGAACAGAAAGGAGAATGAACGGGTTCGCTTTCGATGCTTGCCTGCGCACACGACCCTGCGCACCCCCTTGCTTCTTGCATCTTCGCCGCGTACGCCGCGAGCGATTTTCTTGTCGTCGAACTCTCGTGTCCGCCATGCGCTTCCGTCGGCCCCTTTGCCGAAGACCAGTAGAGGATCCACGACCGCGGTGCCCGCGTTAGGTAGTCGAGCTAGACTTTCTTTAATGCCATTGCGCGCTAGGTGGGAACGGCCATGCGTACCGTGCTCGTGCTTGCAGCCTGCTGGCTCACCGCCGGCACGGCTTTCGGCGACGATTACAATCGCATCATTCGCCTCGAACAAGATGTTCGGAATCTCGAGCGCGAAGTCGGCACATTGCAGCGAGAAATCGCCGAGCTGCGCAGAAGAACGGGCATCGGTCCGCTGAAGCCGAGTGGAGTCGAGCCCGAAACTGTGGAGACGCTTGACGCGTGGGTCGATGCGAAGAAATGGCAGCGTCTCAAGATCGGTGCGCGCGAGATGGACGTGATCGAGCTTCTCGGGCCACCGACGTCGATGCGCATCGAGAATGGAGCTCGCGTGCTGCTGTACGCGATGGAGATCGGATCGGCCGGCTTCTTGAGCGGCAGCGTGACGTTGAAGGATCGCGAGGTCGTCGCGATCGAGCTGCCCGTGCTGAAATAGGAAAAGACCGTTCGCTGTTCGCGGCAGCAGATGCACGCGTGTGCCCGGCACCAGAACGCTTTACTGATGAACCGTCGCTGAATGTAAGGCGATGAAGCTCTTGGAAGCCGTTTCTCATGGCGCGGCTTTTCGGCTTGTAGTACAAAGTGAGACGGAACGGTCAGCGGAGCCTGGAACATGAGCGTGGTGCGCGCGTCCTTCGCGATCTTCAGCCTCGGAGTGCTTGCCGCATGTGGCGGAGGTGGAGGTGGAGGCGGGCTAGGAGGCGACAGTCCCGCACCTGTAGGCGGCGATTATGAGCCGGGTGTCTTCCAGCCCTCCTCGACCTTTGCCAATCTGTGCGCTCGGCCGCGAACAGGAACGAATCCGGCGACGAACGCGCCGTTTCTCGATCGCGCAGGCACACGCGTCGATGAGAACAACTTCCTTCGCTCGTGGACGAACGAGACCTATCTCTGGTACCGCGAAGTGCCCGATCTGAATCCGCGAAGCTATCAGACACTCGAGTACTTCGACTTGCTCCGAACCACTGCGGTCACGCCTTCCGGCACTGACAAGGATCAGTTTCATTTCACTTACGACTCGTTCCTGTGGTATCAGCTCTCGCAGGCCGGCGTCATGTTCGGCTACGGTGCGCAGTGGATCGTTCTCGAGCAGTATCCGCCGCGAAGTATCGTGGTCGCGTTCACCGAACCCAACTCGCCGGCCGCGCAAGCCGGCGTGGAGCGGGGAGATGAAGTGCTCGCGATCGACGGTGCCGATGCGATCTACGGCAATACCCAGGCGATCGTCGCCGCTCTCAACGAGGGGCTCGCACCGTCGATCCAGCAGCCGCATACGTTCCGCATGCGCAAACTCTCGGGCCAGGAAGTGACGATCACGATGACGCCCGATGAGATCGAAACGACGCCGGTGCAAAACGTCACCGTGCTGAATCAAGGCACGGATCCGGTCGGCTATCTCGTATTCAACGACCACATCGCGACGGCCGAGGCTCAGCTAGTGGACGCCTTCGAAACGTTGCGTGCGGCGAGCGTCAACGATCTCGTGCTCGACCTGCGCTACAACGGCGGCGGCTATCTCGACATGGCGGCGCAGGTCGCGTACATGATCGCGGGCCCCGCTCTCACGAGCGGCCAAATATTCGAGCGCAGCGAGTTCAACGACAAGCATACGACGACGAATCCGGTGACAGGCCAGCCGCTCACGCCGACGCCCTTTCACACGACGACGTTGGGTTTCGGCGAGCTGGAGCCCAATCGATCGCTCCCCACGCTCAATCTGAATCGCGTGTACGTGCTCACGAGCGAGAGCACGTGCTCCGCGAGCGAAGCGATCATCAACGGCTTGCGCGGTGTCGGTGTCGAGGTCTACCAGATCGGCACGAGGACTTGCGGCAAGCCGTACGGCTTCTATCCGCGCGACAACTGCGGCACGACCTATTTCACGATTCAGTTCCAAGGTAAGAATGCCAAGGACTATGGCGACTATGCCGACGGGTTCGCGCCGAGCAACGATCCGTTTCCGGTCGATGCCGGCGCGAGACTTCCCGGATGCCAGGTCGGCGACGATTTCAAGCACGCGCTCGGCGATCCGACGGAGGCGCGACTCGCCGCTGCGCTCGGCTTCCGCTCGAGTGGTAATCTGCAGTGTCCCGCGCCCTCGAGCGTTGCGCCGGGTGCACAGTTGAAGACAGGCGAACAAGCGGCCCCCGTCGACGGCACGCTGATTCGCTCGCCCCTGCGCGAGAACCGCATCCTGAGGGATTGGTAGCAGCCCATGCGATCGTTGTTCCTACCGCTGCCGCTGCTTTGTTGCCTCGCTGCGTGCGCATCCTTGGCACGAGAAGATGTGCCCGCGCTCATCGTGGACCCGAGCCCGGAAAGTCGCGTGGAGATCCTGCGGACCGTGCATACGGCGCTCAATGCATCGAACGTCACGATCGCTGCGGACGCGCTCACTCACGAAAGCGTGCTCGTGATCGAGCGTAAGCCCGCGCGCGATGCGAGAGGGCGCCGCTTATCGGGCCGCGATTTCGGCAAGCCGGAACGGTTCCACCTCGTGAAGCGCGGCTCACGCTGTGCGCTGATCCATGCGCGTACCGGGGTGCGCTACGAGCTGGAAGACGTGGAGTGCGTGCCGCGCCCAGAAGGTTGATCGCTAGCGGTTGACGTGGAAACGAGCCTTCTCTGACCGTCAACTGTCGACAGTCAACCCTTCGACTCAATGTAGCATCGCGTAAATGACTACGTTGGTGCCGACCATGTAGGACTTGGTCGAGAACGTTTCGAAGTACCACTCCCCGTACGCCTCGCGCTCCCAACCGTCGCCGACATCCGTGTTATGCGTCGCAAGGACCATGATGCGCCCATCGTCGTCGAGCCATGCGCGCATCTGCGCTTCGTCCATCGATCCGGTGGGGAGCTTGTGGGCGCCCGGCGGCTCCGCCGTGCTGCCGACCGGACTCGCGAACGGTAGCGCCGGAATCTGCGGCATCGACTCGAGCTCGAATACGGTTTGGAACACAGGATTACTCGAGGGCAGCACCTGCCACTCTCGATCGGGCAGCACTTCGTGCATGATGCGCGCGAATTGCTGCCATTCGGAATCGCCCCAGAAATCATCGACCCAGAGGAAGCCTCCGTTCAACAAGTACTGCCGAAGTGCGGCGCGCTCTTGCCGGGTGAGCACCATATAACCCACGTCCGACATATAGAGCAGCGGAAAGTCCCCGAGATCCGGCGCGGTCAGCATGCGACTGAACGCGCGCTTGTTGACTGAGATGCGTGTCAACTGTCCGAGCCGGCGCGAGAAGTTGTCGTCCCCTTCCGGGAAGTCCGTCTCCCAGCGTGCCCAAAGCCGGCCATCGTATGCGTAGTAGGCCTCGCCCATCCCGCCTTCACTGTCGTAGATGACGCGGACGAAGTTGAGCTTTGCCAAGTCCGCGGATTGCCCCGTGCGCCCACCATCGCCGGTGATGAGGTTGGACGAGCCTGCGCTCAGCGCAGCAATTACAATCGTCAGGGCGCCTTTGATCACGACGCACTCACCATCAGCGGAACAGCGGCGCGGACTCTACGACGCGCAGGTGTACGCGCAGGTTGGGTGCGTCCCTCGCCGCCATGTTCAGCCCCCACCCAAGCGCCGATAGTACTCGGCAACCGTTTCGCGGTATTGAGGCGAATCGTCGATCGGCACCGAGGTTCTTGCCGGCTCTCCGCGGCGCGCGTTCGCGACTGCGGCGAGCGCCGTCAATTCGAGCTGCGCGACCGCACTCTTCATCGCGGCGGCTTCGGCGGCGAGAGGATCGCCGGCGAGATGGCGCAGCTCGCGCGCCATCTCGCGCAGGGCCGCGAGCTCCTGCGCGGTCAGCTCGCGATTGCCTGCGCGTTCTCGCAGGCGGCGTGCACGCTCGGCGATCGACGTCGATTGACGCGCGAGAGAATCGCGCCCTTCGAGCGTGCCTTCCGGCATCCGTGCATTGGGCGATATGGGATCCCATGCAGATAGCGCACGTTCGGCGCCGCTCGGACCTCTGTCGCCCGATGGCTGTCCGCGCGTCTGCTGCGACTCGCCTCGCTCCGGCGAGGGCCGCGCTGCGCGCTCCGACGCTGCTCCCGCTTCAGGCTCGGCGTTCGGGTCCGCGATATCTTGCAACCGCTCATTGTGCTCCACGCGACGCCGCAACTCAGCCACTTCGGCGAGCAACCGCTCCGTCGCCGGCGCCTCCTGCGGCGACTTGCTTCCGTCCTTCGCTGCGCGAACGGAAGCCTCGCGCAAATCTTTCTCGAGATTCTCGAGTGATTCCGTGATGATGTCTTCGCGCGCGGCCGCATCGCGCGCCCGACCGTAGTAGATCTCGGCGGCACTGCGGCGCATGCGATACATCAACTCCGAGGCCTCGAGGTCGTTCACGATCTCCGCGAGCTGGCGACTCGCCTCTTTGTCCGCGCCGCGATGCCGATGCACGCTGTCGCGCAAGTCCTTCTGCAACTCGTCCAGCTGCTCGGCCAACTGCTGTTTGCCTTCGACGAGTGCTTGCGCGCGCGCCGGATCGATTGCGCTGCGGCGCGGGTTCAACGGTCCCATTTCGCCGGACTCACGGACGGCGTCATACAAATCGGATTGGATCTGTCGCTGTTCGCTCGCGAGCTCGCCCGCTCGATTTGCCAGTCGCTCGAGCGACTCGTCGAGGCCGGTGGGGCTCGGCCGGTCGAGTCGCTTGACGGCTTCGCGAAGCTTTTGGCTCGCTTCGCGCGCCGAGCTCACTTGGTCCTCGGCTGACTGTTGCTGCCCTGCATTGGCCGCCTGCATCTCGGACAGCGCCTCATCGACCGACTCCAATGCGCTCTGCGAGCCGTTCTGTCGTCGCGCACCGCGCGATGAGCCCTGCGAGGAACCTTCGTTCGATGCTTGCTGCTGTTCAGAACCTTGCTCGGATTGCTGCCCAGACTGCGATTGCTGATCGGATCGCTGGCTCGACTGCGACTGCTGCTGCCGATTCAGGGCAGCAAGGCGCCGGCGCAAATCCTCTGCCTCGCGCCGCAGTTGCTCTTGCCGCCAGCGCTGCTCCGGCGTCAGTTGCTGGTTGCGCTTCGCTTCCTCGGCGAGTTGTTCCTGGCGTTCGGCGAGCTCTTTGAGCTTGCGCAACGCCTCTTCCGTCTCCTTGTCCGTGTTCGCTTCGGAAAGCTGCGCTTCGCTTTCGTATTGGCTCTTCTCTATGTCCATTTCGAGCTCGAACATCTCGCCGAAATTGCGCGCCGCCTGCGATCCTTGGCCGCCGCTGTCGTTCTGCATGGAGACCTGCACTTCGCGAAACGCCGCTTCGGCGCGCAACAATTGCTGCAGCGCCTGCTGCTCGACCGGGACGGCCTTTTCGAGATCGTACGCCGACAAATGTGCGGCAGCCGGATCCATCGCAACGGCCGCACGCTCCAGGCTTTCGACGAAATGCCTGATGCGCTCGTCGTTTTGGACTTGTGCCCGCGCGCGCGTGCGCGTAGCCAGCGTTCTCGCCTGTTGCGCCAGCGTCGCCTGCATGTCGGAGAGCATCTTGGCATTCGCTCGAAGCTGTTCGCGCGATTGCCGCTTCGTACTATCGGAGCGCTGCAAGTTCCAAGTCGCGAGCAGGATCTCGCGCTGCCGCTCCGAGATCGCGCCCTGTTCGTCAGCGATTCCGCCGCCGTTCCCCGCGTTCTGCTGCAGAAAGCGGCGCTCGAACGGCTGCACCTGCACCATGAACAGATCGGTTTGCACCGAACGTTTGTGGTCCTTCGCGACCGCGTAGTAAGAAATCAGGTCCCCAGGTGCGAGCAAAGGCGAGCCGCTCGTCTCCTTCTGCTGTGCGCCGAGCTTCTCGAGCTCGAGCAACGTCTGCTCGCGGCTCTCTTTGACGCCGCGCGCAAGCGGCAGCGAACGCCATTCGCCGCCATTGATCGAGTAGTGCAGCTCCACGCTCCGCAGGCGAAAATCGTCTTGCGCGCGCACGCGCACCGGCACTTCTTCGATGTTCGTTGCGCGCCAATCCCGCCCTGGACGCTCGATCTGCACGGTCGGCTTCTCGTCGGGCACGATTTCGATCGCATACTCGTCGCTCAACGCGACGCGCTCGCCCGCGACGTTCGCCGCGATGTGATACGTGCCCGGCTTCTCGATCGCGAGCATCCCGACGCTTGCGGGCCCGCGCGCGGCAAGCGCCTCGCTTTCCCCGTCATGCACGAGCACGGCGTTCTCGAGCGGCGCATCGCTCTCGATCTCGATCGTGACCTGCGTGCCGGCGACCGCGCGAATGTCGCGCGATTCTTCATCCACTTCGGAAGCGAGGCCCGTCCACTCCGGATAGTCGTAGGTGAGCCGCACCCGCTCAATGCGCGGCAGATCCGCGAGCATCACGCGATGTTCTTTACTGCGCGTTCCGTCGGCATCGACGTAGTACGTGAGCGGACTGCGCAGCGCATATAGATTGAATTCGAACGTACCTGCATCGCTCCGCTGCATGGGCGCACGCTCCCATTCGCTGCGATCGGCGAAGCGCACGAACACGGTGGCGCCCGCAGGATCGAAACCTCGAACGGAAGCAGTGATCGCAAGGTCGCTGTTCCGGCGCACGGTGACGTCGCCCGGGCGCACGGCGATGCTGCGGATCGGCACGAGCTCGCGCGGCAGCTCGGCGCCAAGCAGCAGATGGCGGCTCGTGTAGCTCCAGCGCTCCGGCGCCAGCGTGAGCAGCGCTCCGAGCGCGCACAACGCGGCGAGCGCGGCGAGCGCGTTGAGCCGAATCTTGCGCGGCGGCACGATCTCATCGACAGGCGAACGCGCCGCGACTTCGACCGCATCTTCGGCGAGCAACTCGATGAGCGCCGAGCGGGGCTGCGCGCCGCGGCGCGTATCGAGATACGTCGACAAGCGTCCCTGCTGCTGAGGAAGCTTGCGCTCGAAGACCCGTGCACCGTCGTCTCTGCGCAAGATACGAAGCGGCAGCCAGAAGCAGGCCGCTGCGATCGCGACGAGCGCGACGCCGATCAGCACGCGACCGGCGATCGCGAACGCCTCGTCAAATCCGCTCCGCTGCAACAGCCATGAGAAGGCGACGACGAAGAGCAGGACGACGCCCACTGCGAGCAGCGCGCCGCGCGCATATATATGTGTGCGCAATCGCCGACGCAACGTGTCGAGGTAGGCGTCGAGCCGCTCGATCGCGCTCATCTCGCAGCCTCTCGACGAACGGCGAGATATCGATTCGCCATCAGCACCTCCGCAACCAGCAGCAGCGCGGCGAGCCACAGCAGCAGCGGCCCTAGCGAACGCTGCTCGGACACCTGCTCGATCTGTGCAGCCGGCATCTCGGCGCGCGCCGGCCTTTGGCGCAGCGCCTGCCACCGAGCGAGATAATCGGGCTCGAGCCGCCGCAAATCCGACTCGCGCCGATCGGTATTCACCGCGAGCCACCGAGCACCGTGCGCCTGCCGGATCTCGTAGAAACCGATCTCCTTCGGCATCAGTCTGTCCGCGTTCGTCGTCGCCGCCAGACCGAGCACGCGCTCGCCATTCGGGTCGAATATCTGCCCACCCGCACCTTCGGTCAATCCGGTCAACACCGGTGCCCCGACCGTCACGCTCGCCATCGAGCTGTCTCCGCCGATCAAATAGCGCACCGCCTGCGAGATGAACTGAACGAACACGGGGTGAATTGCCAGGTCGTTCCATTGCCGATCGATGGGGGCCGTCAGCACGAGCATGCGCCCGGCGCCAAGCGTGCGCTCGATGAGCAGCGGTGTGCCGTCGGCATAGGAGATTAACGCTCGATCCTCGCTGCCGATCTCGACGGGGCGCTGTCGGAAGAATCTGACCCGGTACCATTCGGGCGCCTCCCGCAGAATCGGATGACTGGCATCGATCTGGCCGATCCGCGCGAGTCTCGGCCGCGGCTTATCGATTCGCCAATCGGGGAACAGCTTGTGCTGCGCGCCTTCGGCGCTCGCGCCGAGTGTCGTCAAGAGCGCGCCGCCGGCGCGCACGTACTGCTCGAGTTGCGCTGCCGTCCGATCAGAAAGCGCGAAAATATCGGGCACGACGAGCACCGAATAGTCGCCGAAACCGTTCGCTTCGAAGCCGCCCGCGGACTGTCGTGTCACATTGACGCGGGGAGCCGTCAGTGCGCCGATGGCGGCCGCGAAGTAGGCGCCATCATCGGCATCGTCGTTGCGAGTGAGGAGCAGCGCTTGCGGATCGGCATTTTCGAGCACGGCAAAGAAGCGATCGTCGTCGGCGAGCACGTCATTCGGCTCGAGTCGCACTTCGATGCGGTGCGCACCCGCCGCGAAAGGCACGTCCTCGAAGACGACCTGCGTCCGCTCGATCTCGACGTCCGGCAATGAATTTTGCGGCACGCTCGATTGGCGATTCGCACCGACGCGCCCTCCGCCTTCGCCGACTACTGCAAGCTCGCTCATCGATCCCGATGCCGAGGCATCGAGCCTCGCGCGCCGGCGCGCGTGCTCCTTGCCATCGATCAGCACGACCACGTCTCTGTCCTGAGGCGTGTCCGACGTGCTCCGCACCTCGATCTCGAGCGCGCGCGTATCGCCTTCGCTCAGCGACACGTCGGCAATGAACACGTTATCGCGTTCCGGACCGCTCACGTCGTGCATGACGAGCTGCGAGCCCGCCGGCGGCTCCAGGTCTGCAAAACGCAACGGCGCGCCGCTTCGCTGAAAATCCGAGATCATGTGCAACAGCACCGGCGGACGCGGCGTTCGCAGCCACTGCTCCGCGCTGCTCATTGCAAAACCGAAATCGAGTCGCTCCCTCCCAGGCGCAAGCGAACCCAGCTTTGCGCGCAGCATCCCTGCATCGCGCGCCGGGATCGGCTCTTGCACGATGTCCATACGCCGCCCGCTTGCACGTACGAGCATGACTTGGTCCGCGGAGCGCAGATTCTCGAGAACCGATTCCGCCGCCGCGAGCGTACGCGACCAGCGATCTCGATGCTGCATCGAAAACGATGCATCGACGACGATCGCATGCAAGCGCGCGTTTGCGGCGAGCGCGGTCGTCTCGTCGTTGCGCCACAAGGGGCCCGCGAATGCGAGCGCAAGCGCGGCGATCAACAGCACGCGCAGCAGTAGCAGCAGCCAATAACGCAGCGTTCGCTTGGCCGTACGCTCCGTCTCGCTGTGCTCGAGCAGCATGAGCGATGGAAACGGATGGCGAACCGGGTTCGCACGCGCCACGCGATGCAACCAGATCGGCACGCCGATCGCGAGCAGCCCGAGCAAGAAGAATGGTGCAAGCATGGGGGCTATCGCAGGGAGCAGGGGATAGGGGATAGGGGATAGCCAGAAGCGCTATCGCGCACGCACTCGCACCCGACGATCAGCGCGCGAGCGCGCTTCTGACGACCCCCTATCTCCTGTCCCCTAACCCCTGGACTCATACCTTGCCCTGACGGAACAGCAAGTAGCGGCGCAGCGCCCGATCGAGCGGCTCGTCCGTGGCAATCAGCACCTGTTCGGCATGCGCGCGCGCGGCCGCAGCGCGCAGCGCACCGAGATGCGCCTCCATTCGCTTGCCATACTCCTCCGCGAAATACTCGGGCGAGATGTTCATCGCTTGATGCGTTTCGATGTCCTCGAGCACGACTGCTTCGCGCCACTCGGGCTTGAGCTCCTGCCGGTCGAGCAACTGCAACAGCACGATGTCGTGGCCTCGGTACGCGAGCGGCTGGACGGCCTTGCTCATCGATTGCGGATCGCAATAGAGGTCTGAAATGACGACCACGAGTCCGCGCCGCAGCAGATGCTCACGGAAACGCTGGAAACAGCCGATCAGATCCGTGCCGCTGCCCGGTTCCACCGAATCGATCGCGTGAATGAGACCGGCGAGGCTTCCGGTGCGGCTCGTTGGCGGACGATAGTGGCGCACTTGCTCATCGAACACGATGAGCCCGACGGGGTCGTGCTGGCGCGAGGCGAGATACGCGAATGCGGCAGCCAGAAATTTCCCATATTGAAGCTTCGAGATGCCGCTGGAGCCGTAGCCCATGGACGCACTCGCATCGAGCACGATCGTAAGGCGTGTATTCGTTTCCCCTTCGTAGCGTCTGACGTACGTTCGTTCCGTGCGCGCGTAAACGTTCCAATCGACGAAGCGCGGATCGTCCCCTTCGACGTAGGCCCGGTATTCCTTGAATTCCTGACTGAATCCGTATTGCGGCGAGCGGTGCAGCCCGATCAGAAAGCCTTCCACGGCCGTGCGCGCGATCAGCTCCAAGTTCGCGAGCCCCGCAAGGGTCTGCGGAGGCAAGAGGCGCGGTGCAGTCGTCGAGGCCATGAAAGTAATCTCAGCGCGCGATGACCTCGTGCAGCACGTCGTCAACCGATCTGCCGTCGGATTCGGCTTGATAGTTCGTCAATACGCGATGACGCAAAACGGGCGGCGCGAGCACCCGCAGATCCTCGTCCGTCACGTGATAGCGCCCCTGCATCAATGCGCGCGCCTTCGCGGCAAGACAGAGAAACTGCGTCGCCCGCACGCTCGCTCCGTAGCGCACGTACTTGCGCACGGCATCGGGCGCGCTCGGCTCGGTAGGGCGCGTCGCTCTGACGAGCTCCACGGCGCGACGCCGCACATCGCTCGACAGCGGCACCTGGCGGACGAGCCACTGAAACTGGATGATTTCCTCGGCATTCGTGCAAGGCTCGAGCTCGGGAAGCGCCAAGCGAGTCGAGTTGCGATCGACGACTTCCATTTCTTCCTCGACGCTCAGGTAATCGAGCAGCACGTTGAACAAGAATCGATCGAGCTGTGCCTCGGGCAGCGGGTAGGTCCCTTCGAGCTCGATCGGATTCTGCGTCGCGAGCACGAAAAATGGCGGCGCGAGCAAGTGCGTCGCGCCTCGCACCGTCACCGAATGCTCCTGCATCGCTTCGAGCAGCGCCGCCTGCGTCTTCGGCGGAGTGCGATTGACTTCGTCCGCAAGCAGCACGTTCGCGAAGATCGGTCCGGGCACGAACGTCCAGCGTCGATGACCGGTCGTAATGTCCTCTTCGATGATGTCCGTTCCGGTCACGTCGGTCGGCATCAAATCCGGCGTGAACTGAATGCGCTTGAACGAAAGCCCGAGCACGGAGGCCAGCGTTCGTACGAGCAACGTCTTCGCGGTGCCCGGCATGCCGGTGATCAGGCAATGACCGCCGACAAAAAGCGTGAGCAAGAGATGATCGACGACCGTGTCCTGGCCGACGATGATCTGACGGACCTGCGCACGGATGCGCTCGATGCGCTCGTGAAATGTGGCGACGAGCGCGCGAACGTCGCGCTCTTCCCCAGGGTGCGGACCGATTTCAATCATGGCGCGCTTCGCTCCTCGATCGTCTCAAGTAACAGGGCCTGGGCAGGGCGGTAGTGCGGTGCGGCGGCAAGAGCATCGAGCAGCTCGCGGCGGCTTTGCTCCAGATCGCCGAGCGCACGCAGCGCGCGCGCGGCACCGAAATGAGCTTGCGGCTGATCCGCATCGCGCATCGACTGCAGAACGCGGAACTCGCGCAGCGATTCCTCGTGACGTCCGGCGACCAGGAATCGTTCGCCGAGCTGCAGGTGCAACTCGGGCGCGAGCGGATCGACGTAGTTGAGCGAGGCAAGCACTGCGGTAGCTTCCTCACCGCGGCCGGCCTCATCGAGCCAGTTCGCGAGCTCGCGCAGCGCGCCCGGGTCCCAACCGCCCGCCGCGCGATAGGCCTGTAAGGCGGCGATCGCCTCTGCTCTGCGCTCCGCTTTATCGAGCGCGTGGGCCAGTAACAGCGCCGGGCTGCCCGGGCCCACGTGCTCCGGATAGAGCGTGACCGCCTCACGAGCTGGCTCGATCGCATCGAGCCACTGTTCTCGCTCGATCGCTCGTCCTGCTGTCTCATACGCACGCTGCCAGTCGTCCCAGCTCGCAAGCGTGCGCGCGAAGCGCTCGCGCAGGAAAGCCTCGAATTCGCGGTCGAATTGCGCAGGCTCGATCTTCAAGGCCGCTTCGACCGCTTGCACGGTCGTCACGTCTTTCGTGAATTGCTGCAGCAAAGAAGCAAGCCGCTCGAAACCCCAGCGCTGCTCGATGAAAAGACACACGAGTCCCGCCTGCACGTACGACACTTGAATCTGCGCCGGATAGGTCGGACGAATGAATCCGCTGTCCAAGTCTTCGATCGGCAGCAGTCGATCGTCTTTGAGCGCCTGCATCAACTCCGGCGGCACCGCGACGCCGGGCGTCGGACCCGTGCGCCATTCTTCGAAGACCGAAATCCCTTCGCTCAGCCAACGCGGCACACGATGATCCGTCGCCTCGAGCGTGAATACGTGTGCGAGCTCGTGCCAGAGCGTGCTGCCCCAGTGAAACTCGCCTCGCGGTCGGCCGGACGGGCTGTCCATTGCGACGACGTAGCCGAACGTCACGCCGAGCAAACCGATCCCAGGCAACGCCGCTACGCGCACGGCGAAATCGTCATGGTCGGGATAAAGCTCGAGAGTGACCGGCTCGGCGAGATCGAAGTGGTATCGTTGCGAGAACGTTTCGATTCCCGCGCGCGCGAGCTCGACGACATAGGGGCGCAATGCCGGAGCTTCGTCCTCGTGCAATCGCAGCCGCAGCTGCACACGCTCATCTCCCGCCTCGACGCTCGTCGTGATCAAGGCAAACTCATCCATGCGATCGAGCAAACGCAGCGAGTTGACGATGATCGGGCTGTAAGGATCGCCCGAATACGCGGTCTTCAGATGCGTGCGCGCTTCATCGATGTTCCCGAGTCGCAATAAATTGAGTCCGAGCTCGGCATGCGCGGACCAAAGGTCGGGCTGAGCGGCAACCGCTTGGCGCAAACGCTCGGTCGCTTGGTGGTAGCGCCGCCGCATGATCTCGAAGTGCGCGAGCTGCTCATAGACCGCGCCGTAGTGAGGGTTGTATGCGCTGATCTCCTTCAACCAGCGCTCCGGATCGCGGCCGCGCGCCATCTCGAGCGCTGCCTTGAGCGCATCGATCTCGAGCGGCGGCTGGCGTTGCTCGGCGGCGAGCTCGGTCGCGCGCGCAAGTGCTGCCTGCGCCTCGTCGTACTTGCTTTCCTCGATAAACATGCGCGCCGAGAGCAAGTGAGCGCCAATGAGGCTCTCGTCGCGCTCGAGCACCTCGTCGACGAGCGTCTTCGCGCGGCCTTCGAACCGATCTGCAAAAACGCGCGCCAAACCGAGCTTGGCGTGCAGCTCGTTCGGGTCGATTTCGAGCGCTTCGCGGAATAGTCCAACGGCCTGGGCGTGCTGGTGTGTCTGCACGTAGAGCTGACCCCAACGCACGCGCTCGTAGACGGCCTTAGGCTCGGCACGCAGCAGCTCGCGGAACAGCTCGTTCGCGCGCCGCAGGTCATGGATACGCCACGCGGACTCGGCCTTGACATGCACGTTGCCGGAGCTCGCGAGCAGCTGCGTGTAACAAGCAATCGCCTGCTCGCGCCGACCGCGATGCTGGTGATCGTCGCACTCGCGCAGCTCGTTCGGCCGACGGGTGTCATAGTCGATCTCGAACGCCAATGCGCTCGGGCTCGCCGCGCCGAGCGCGCACAGCAACAAGGCACAGCGGCAGTACGCGCGGAATCGCTTCATGGCCTCGCCTCGGACGTCGGCTGCTTCGCGTCGATCTCCCGCTGCAGCAGCGCGAACTTCACGAGCACGTTCTCGAGCTCGTCGTAATACACGTCGTCCGGCAGCGTGCCGCGGCGAGCTTTGATCGCTTCGATATCGCTTTCGAGGGCAGCGCGCTTCGCGAGCAGGGCTTTGACCTCCGGATCGGTCGACAACACGGCCGCCGAGCCGAGCCGCGCGACCGCGAAGTCGGCCGCGGCATCGGCACCTTCGATTCTCGCGTGTTCCGTCGCGAGCGCGACATCCGCTTTGAACGCAGCGGCAACCTGCCGGCTCGCGTACTCGTAAGCTTCGCTCGCGCTCACGATCTCGTCCTTGTTCGCGTCCGCATTGCCGTCCTTCATCGCTTCGGCCCAGTACTGCGCGAAGCGTGTCGCCGTTCGTTCGCCGCCGCTCTTCGTGGCGGTAATCACGACGCGCCCGGGCTGCGCCCATTGCTCGAGCGTCGCGCCGCTCGCGCTCGTCGTATTCACGATCAACTGCTCGCGCGCGCGAATCGAGCCGAGAAGCTCGCGCAGCTCGCTGCCCGTCACGTCTCGTCCAGGGATGTTGAAGCGGTACTCTTCACCGTCGTACGTTCCATGACCGATGAGCACGATCGTTACGACGTCGTCCTCCTTCGCCCGACCCGCAAGCGCTTTGAGCTCGCGGCGAATCGCATCGCGCGTGGCATCCGCCCCAGTGAGCTTCGTGACCTGCTCCGGCCCTTCGGCCAATGCTTCGGCGATCCGCGCGATCTCATCCGCAGTCGCACGAAATCGCTCCTCGTATTGCGGCTCGCCGCCCAGCCCGGAGATCACCACGGTATGTGACGCTGCGAACGCACCTGAACACATCAACAAGGCACAGGCGATCGCGCACGCCGTCT
Organism: Lysobacterales bacterium; assembly: GCA_040255535.1. Taxonomy (GTDB): domain Bacteria; phylum Pseudomonadota; class Gammaproteobacteria; order Steroidobacterales; family Steroidobacteraceae; genus Steroidobacter. Next base: position 56,316 of record JBDZVE010000009.1, read on the forward strand.
GGCCGTAGCCTGTAGCCCGTAGCCTGTAGCCCGTGCCAGCAGGCGCGCGCCTCACAGCCTTCCCCATTTCAGTCGGATGAGCCATTCGCCGAGTTTGAGCGCAAGCAACACGATAAACACGATCGGAAGATTCCATAGCTCGAGCGTCCGCCGTTCGATTACACCCGCTTTCGAGTACGGGATGGCGGAGGCGAGACCGTCGAGCTCATCGAGCGTCCAATACCGCCCGCCCGTCATCTGCGCAATCCGCCCCAGCACAGCGCGATGCTGATGGGTCGCGAATCGTTCGGCTTGCCCTTCCGTACGAACGATGTGCGTGAAGGCGCGACCCAGTTCCTCTTGCCCGCGACGTGCCAGGATCGAAGCGCGATACACACCGGCCGTTGCGGCATCGATCGTCGCGACATAGCGGCCGTCGTTCCGACCGGAAGGCTGCATGAGCTGTGAGAAAGGCGGGCCGCGCTCGGGTGCGATCCTCAGTTCGACCTTCGCATCGTTCACCGGTTCGAAGCGCGCGTCGCGAATCTCCGCCGCAAACTGCACGCTGCGCTCGTCGTCGTATGTCGTGCGCTCGCTCTCGAGGGAAACTCGCTGCGGGCTGTGCGCGACGAGAGCGTGCAGCAGTTGCCGCCAAAAGATCTCGTGACTCTGATCTTGAGGCGGCAGGTGCATCTGCCAGCGCAATGTGCTTGCCGTACCGAGCACGAATGTCGCGCCGCGGCCGTAGTGCTGCCAAGCGAGGAGAGGAGTACGCCCACGCGCCGTCGCCGCATCGAGCAAGACAATCGCGCCCGGCTTCAGGCGGCCGAGATTCTGGTAATCCGCGAGCGGCGGAAGATTTCGCCAGCGATCCGAGTTGCGCCGCGCGTCGGCATCGAGGCGCGTGATCGGGGCCTCGGCGCCGTAGGAAGTTAACGCGACTCGCGCGTTGCGTTGAACGAATGCATTCTCCGTCGCCTCAGGCAGCCTGACCGGAAGCGTCTGCGCGAGCGGGGTGTTCTGCCAGCCACCGGCAGACAGCCCGAATCGGCCGGCGAGCATCAGCACCGAGCCGCCGCGACGATCCACGAATTCCGTAAGGAGCTTGTGTTGCTCGGCGCTCAGATTGCTCGCTTCGTAGCTTCCGAGAATGATGGCGTCGTACGCAAACAGCGCCTCCGCCGTGCGCGGAAATCCGTCGCGCAGCTCCTCGGGAGAGCTCACGCCCTGGCGATAGTGCTTGTTCGGCGTCGTGCGTACGATGCTCGCGAGGCGCAGCGCACGATCGGATGTCGCGGCACGCCGTAGAAACTTGAACTCCCAACGCGGCTCGCCATCGAGGTAGAGGATGTTGCGCCGCTCCGCGGGAACCTCGACGACCCGCGTGCGCCGATTGTTGACGACGTTCACCTCGCCTTGCGCTTCATCGAGAGAAAAATGCAGCTCGCGCGTGCCTGGAGCTCCTGACGGCAAATCGATCTCGAGCTGCGTCGTCCCAGCATCGGCGTCCAACTTGATTTCGCGACTTGCGATCAACGATTCGCGATCGTAGACCCGCACTCGTGCGTTCTCGATTCCCTCGTGCCGAATCCCGAGCGTCGCTGTCATCGATGTCCCAGGCGGGGCCGTTCGCGGCACATCGACACGCTCGAGCTCCAAATCATTGCGTACGATTTCCGGCCCGACGCCCACTGTATGAATCGGTACGCCATACGAGGCGAGCTCCGTGAGCTTCTCTTCGGTCAAGCTGTCGGCATTCTCGGCACCGTCGCTCACGAGCACGATACCGGCAAGCGGCAGGCTGGCGGCATGCTGCACGATGCTCGTGATCGCATCTCCGATGCGCGTCTGCGGCCCGGGCGGAGGTACGAACTGGAACGAGGCAAGCGGTGTGACGGTGTCCGCAAAGCTGAACAGGCGCAACTCGAACGTGTTGGCGAGCGGCCTCAGTACATCGGCATCGAGGGCCGCAACCGCGCGCTGCAATCGCGAACGCTCGTCCCCGGTCGCGCCGTCAGCGAACGCCATGCTCGCGGACGCATCGAGCGCAATGGCAAGCACGTTTTCGCGATCGCGCACGCGCTCCACATTGAGGACGGGACGCCATAGAAGGATGCCGATCGCGGCGACGAACAACGCCTGCAAAACCCCGATCGGAACGATGACCCGCCAGCCGAGTGCGCGGCGGCGATAAAGCGAGATGCAGATAAGCACGAGCCCCGCGAGAACCGCAGCCACGAGCATCCACAACGGCCAGCTATTCGCAAAGGCGAAGCTGCCGGTTCGATAAGCCCACAACGGGTGCGTGAACAGGAGCTCGAACACGATTCACTAATAGAGGATCGGAGCGCTGGGACGCAAGCTCGGACGGTGCAAAGAAACTTGGGTACGCCGCAAGCGCCCCTGCCGCACATGAGGCTGCGCCAGCGAGCGAATTTTTGCTCGCGCGGAAAATACCTACTCCGCCGGCGTGTCATGCGCGGCGGAACACTCTTCGGCCTCGCGCGTAGTTGATTCTCAGGCAACTCGGCCGCTCTGCACCGCGATTGCGATCCGCCGCACGACGGCAAGGCGCGAGTGGATCGAGCACAACTCGATAGCAAGGTTGAGCAATGGCAGGCAGCAGCACGACGCTTCATGAAGACGCGGATAAGTTGAGTCCGGAAACGATCGATAGGCATCGAGCGATCGTCTCGCTCATGGAGGAGCTCGAAGCCGTCGACTGGTACGACCAGCGCTTGGAGGCCACTCACGATCCGGAGCTCAAAGAAATCCTGCGACACAACCGAGATGAGGAGAAGGAACACGCGGCGATGACATTGGAGTGGCTACGTCGGCACGATCCTGCGCTCGATGAGCATCTGCGCACCTATCTGTTCACGAACAAATCCGTCCTCGCGATCGAAGAGGAGGCGGAGCATGGGGGCACGGACACCGACGAGGCCGACTCGAATGAAGGAAGTCTTGGAATCGGGAATCTTCATGCTCGGGGGCGCTCATGAACAGCCTGCTGCGTGAGCATGCGCCGATACCAGCGGCGGCGTGGAAAGAGATCGATGCTGAAGCAAAGCGTACGCTCGAACGTCTGCTCGCGGCGAGGCGACTCATCGATTTTCAGGGTCCACTCGGCTGGCAAGCCTCGGCTGTTCCGACCGGGCGAACCGAGAAGCTCGCGGAGGCGCTGCAGGAGGGCGTCGTCGCTCGCCTCCGGCTTTCGCAGCCGCTCATCGAGATACGCATTCCGTTCGAGCTCTCGCGCGAGGAGATCGACGCGATCGGCCGAGGCGCGAGCGATGCGGATCTAGATCCTGTTCGAAACGCGGCCCGAGCGGCGGCAATCGCCGAGGATCGTGCCGTGTTCCAAGGTTACCCGCGCGCCGGCATCGAAGGCATCTTTCCCGCGGCGGCCAAGCGATCGCTCACGATACCGGCGAGTTATGAGCACTATCCCGATATCGTTGCGGAAGCAACGCATCGATTGCGCAGCGAAGGAGTCAATGGGCCGTATGGCATCGCGCTCGGCCCGCGCTGCTACACGGGGCTCACGCGCAGCACCGATCGCGGATATCCGGTCATCAATCACGTGCGACAGCTCGTCAAAGGGCCGATCGTTTGGGCACCGGCCGCCGATGGCGCGGTCGTACTCAGCGAGCGCGGCGGCGATTTCGAGCTGACCGTCGGCCAGGATTTTTCCATCGGCTATCTGGATCATACGAGCACTTCGGTGCTGCTCTATGTACAAGAGTCGTTTACGTTCCGCGTGCTATCGCCGGAGGCCGCGGTGCCGCTCACGTACCCGCAAACCGAAAACCAGGGTTGAGCAAGATGCGAACGTTTTCCAGAACCGTGCGCATCGCCAACCCGTTCTCGATCGAAACCGTGGGCCGACGCTTACGTTAACTCTGCACCCTCTCGAGACTGCAGCCACGCACAATCCGAGACTTCACGGCGCAACTCATCGGAGCACGATTCGTGCAGGAATTGACGATCGAACGAAGGAGCGGCACTGAGCGCAGACAGGTGACGATAGGCGCGTTCGTTCACGGCGCCTTGCACCCGCGCCGCCGAGCGGGACGCCGAAGCGACGATCATTATTCCGTCATCGACTGGCACGCGCCGCGCGTGCTTGCGCTTGTGCTCGGCATCCTCGGGCTCTGCATGCTCGATGCGGCGATGACGATCGTGCTTCTGTCGCACGGCGCGCGCGAGCTCAATCCGGTCATGGCCTTGTTCCTGCCGCACAACCTTTTCGGCTTCGCGGCCGCGAAGCTGACGCTGACCGGCGCGGGGGTTTGCGTGCTCGTCGCGTGCAGCAGAATGCGACTGTTCAGGCGCGTGTCCGGAGAGTTTTTTCTTTACGCCGCATTGACGGCATACGGCGTGCTCATCGTGTACGAGCTGCGCATGCTCGCGGAAATCTTCTAGTAAATATCTAGCGAGGCGGCGGCGGTCGGCCTCAGCTCCCGCGGCTGGATTGCGAGTCGTAGCCGCCTGCATAGAGCCGCCAGGCGAAGTACGTCCACGCCGACAGGGTCCCGCTCACGACCGCAAGCACGAAGTGCGTCTCGTCAAGCAACCTGGCAGCGACAATCATGCAACCGAGCATCGACAAGGTCGCTTGACCGAGCCGCAACTCCCAGCGATCGACGTAGTGCACCCAATCGGCTGCGCAGCGTGCGAGGCGCGTGCGGTGCGGATCGAATCCGAAGACACGTGAAAGCGCGATGTAGCTTCCAATCCCCGCGGCGCTCCAAAACGCGACCCGAAGCAAATCGAAATGCGCACCGGTCGCAAGTGCATAGAGCATTGAGAGCAACAGAAATGTCGCGCAGGCCGCGATCGCATGAATCGTTCTCGAGCGCATCGTCGTGGTCACCGAAGAACATGAAGCCGAGCCCGACACATCAAAGCCCAGCGCCGGGTCGGGAACTGTGATCGCCTTCGCATTGAGCGCATTCCCCAGGATCGATCGGCGTGCCGCGCGAGGAATGCGAGCGCGGTTATCCTAGCAGCACTGTTCCACGTAGTCTGTAGTCGGACTTGCTGAGGGTTGAGGCCCGACGCGGCAGGAAGTTTCCTCTTACGGCGTCGCGGCATCGACGTAGCCGTGTACACTGTACAGAAGGATGCTATGCAAGCGCTGCAGCACGCGCGCAGCTCAGAGGGACCGAGAACAACGAAATGAAATTTTTCAGGCGCTCGCTCGTGGCACTTGGCGTTGCCGCAACGCTGCCGACGGTCGTCTTTGCTGCGTTGGGCGTGTTTTACCTGCTCCGGATCGAGCGCGAGCGAGTGGAGAACGCGACCCTGGCCCGCGCCGAGCACGTGATCGCGCTCGCCACGTCGCGGACGCAGCGCGACCTAGCTGTCTTACATGTGCTGAGCGGGACAACGAGCATCCAAAAGGAGAATTGGCCGGCGTTCCGTGCGCGCGCGAACGGAGTGCTCGCAAGTAACCCGCAATGGTCGGCGATCCTCGTCTTCGACACCGCGCAAATGCAGCAGGTGTTCCCCAAGGTCGGTGCGGCTATTCCGGCGCGGCACCTGGACGCCATTTCCGAGGTCAAGCGCCACAACACGGAAACGGTGGGCGAAGTCGAACGCCGCGAACGGCCCGTCGTGTGGATCTACTCGCCCGTCCGCGAGGCTGGCGGCATTCGCTACGTGCTCGCGGCGGCAGTTCGTACCGATGTGTTTCAAGAAATCCTCAAGGCCGAGACTCCGCCGCATTCGACGGCCGCGATCGTCGATCGTCGAGGCAACTTCATCGCGCGTTCGCTCAACTACGAGAAGCGCGTCGGCACGCCGGCGACGCGTTTCGTCCGAGATGCCGTGGCAAGCGGCAAACACGGCTTTTATCCAGGCGAAACTTACGAAGGGCTCAAGAACTACACTGCTTTTCACGCGTCCGATCGCACACACTGGTCCGCGCATTTCGCCGTGCCTTCTTCATTGATCGATGCACCGACTGCCTGGTCGTTCGGCATAGCGGGGCTTGCGGGGCTCGGTGCCGTGCTGCTGGCGGCGGTGCTCGTCGTGCTCGTGCTGCGGGACATGGCCGAGCGCCGCCGCGCGGATGAAGCCTTGCGGCAGTCGCAGAAAATGGAGGCAGTCGGCCAGCTCACCGGCGGCATTGCGCACGACTTCAACAATCTGTTGACGGCAATCATCGGCAATCTCGATTTGATTCATTCGCGAGCTGCCGGCAACGAGCGTCTGCAGCGCTCCGCCTCGAACGCGCTCGAGGCTGCGCGGCGAGGTGCGAGGCTCGCCGCGCGACTGCTTGCGTTCTCGCGTACGCAACGGATGAAGGTGCGCAGGATCGACTTGCGACAGCTCTTGAGCGGCATGAGCGGTCTGCTGATACAGTCGGTCGGACCGTCGATCCGCGTGGAAGTCGACGTTGCTGCCGACGCAAATCTCGTGGTCAGCGACGCCAATCAGCTCGAGCTCGCCTTGCTGAACCTGGCCGTGAATGCCCGTGATGCCATGAACGGCTCGGGGCAGCTCACGATGACCGCAAGACGCGCACGAGAGGTGGATCGCTCGTTACCGCCCGGTGACTACATCGATCTCGAAGTGCGCGACACCGGCGCCGGGATGTCCGAGGAAGTTCGTGCGCGCGCCATCGAACCCTTCTTTACGACGAAGCCGACGGGACAGGGCACGGGACTCGGCTTGTCGCAGGTATACGGTGTCGCCCGCGAATCCGGGGGTGCGCTTTCGATCGAAAGCGAGCTCGGCAGGGGTACGACCGTCCGTCTCACCCTCAAGCGTGCCGTCGAAGAGATCGGCCCGCCAACGACCCGACCCGGCGCAAGGCTCGCAAAGCCGACGCCCGCGTCAGGCACGGAGCCGACGATCAGCATCCTCGTCGTGGACGATGATCGGCTCGTGCGGCGCTTCATGACCGATTCACTGAACACGCTCGGATATCGGGTCAGCGAAGCGGCGGATGGGCAGTCGGCGCTCGAGCGGCTGAACGAGGCGTCGTTCGACTTGCTGATCATCGACTTCGCGATGCCCGGCATGAACGGTGCGCAAGTCGCGAGGATCGCGCGCGGCCTGCACCCGGCCATGCGCATCCTGGTCGTCTCCGGCTACGCGGACAGCGCGGCGCTTCAGGCGACGCTCGGCGATGCGCCTCAATTGCGCAAGCCGTTCGACACCGCCGAGTTGCAGGCAGCCGTCAAAGAGCTCTTCGATGAGGAGAGTGCCTGACGGCGCTCGTCAGAGCGTCATCTTCCGGTTCTCGCCCATCTGCGTCCGATGGCCCGTGAGCGTCGCTTTGGCAACGCCGAGTAGATACGCCGAACGCCCGGGCGAATCCCAGTACTCCGCTCGCTCGATGCGCACGCGCAGGAGCGCAAGCTGCGGATCGTCGAGCCCTTGCGGAAACCACGCCTTTGCCATGGGCGTCCACAGCTCTTCCGCCTTCTTGCGATCCCGTACGATGTCCGCGATGCCGGAGACGGCTACATAGACATTCTGATCCATGTCCGAGTACGTCACGCTCGCGCGTCTGTCCTCTTCGACCTCGTGCACCTTGGCCGAGTCGAGCGACGTGAAGAACCAGAGCTCCTCGTCGTTCGCATACTTCAGCGTTGCGAGCGGGCGCGTATGCAACGTGCCGTCGCGCTCGACCGTCGTGAGCATCGCAATACGCATATCTTTGATGAGCTCACCGAGTTTCTCGAAATCCGATTCCATACTGCCTCCTCATAGACCCTGCACGTCAACACATGGACGCTGCGGGAGTTCCGTGGTCGTGCGCGCGCGCGGAGCCTGCGCGGCTGTTAGGATTACCGAGCGCCCCCGGGTAGACATTTGTAAGGAAGGGATACCCTTGCTTCGACGACGAAGCTCGATCACATCACCTACGACGTTTTCGCCATGCCCTATACGACCCGCGAATCCGATGCTGCAGTGATCCTTGAACCGCAGGTACCCGCGACCGCAAGCGTCGTGTGGCTTCACGGCTTGGGGGCGGACGGATACGACTTCGTCCCGATCGTGGAAGAGCTCGCGCTGCCGCACTCGCTCCCCACGCGGTTCGTGTTTCCGCATGCGGGGCATCGGCCCGTCACCATCAACAACGGCTTCGTCATGCGTGCCTGGTACGACATCCGCGGCTTCGGCGCCACGAGCGCGGAGGACGAAGCAGGTATTCGGCAATCGGATGGGATCGTGCGGAGCTTCATTGAGGCGGAAAGCACGGCGGGCATCCCTTCGCACCGCGTCGTCCTCGCGGGATTTTCGCAAGGCGGGGCGATGGCGCTGCACACCGGACTGCGCTATCCGCACGCGCTCGGCGGCATCCTGGCGCTCTCGACCTATCTACCGCTGCGCGAGTCCCTTCGAGCAGAAGCATCGGCTGCGAATCGCTCGACAGCGATCCTGATGTGCCACGGTAACCGCGATCAAGTCGTGCCAGAGATGGCAGGAAAGCTTTCGCGCGACCTGCTTACGAGCCTTGGCTATTCGGTGCAATGGAAGAGCTATGCAATGGAGCACCAAGTCTGCATGGAGGAAGTCTCGGACATTGCCGCGTGGCTGAGGGAAAGGCTCGCTCGGAACAACTAATCGACCCACCGCGTAACGGGTGCTGTCACCTCATCGGAGCGCACCTACATGAGCTTCCATCTGGCACTCGGACCACTCGTTTCGCTGATTGCAGGCATTTTGATTCTCATCGTGCCTCGCCTGCTCAACTATATCGTCGCGATCTACCTCATCTTGATCGGACTCTTGGGGCTCTTCGGCTCCATCAACGTGAGCGCAGCCTGAGCGTCTGCCGACCGATCCTCGGGTTTGCGACCAAGCGAGTCGCCGAAGCGACCGGACGATGTCATTTCGGCGCACGGTTGCTTAGAGTTCGCTCGTTGCGGGGAGCAGGTCTCCTCTATAGGTGCGTACCCGCCGATGGCGCTGCCCGACCTCAAAAACAACCGAAACCTCCTGTTCTGGTCGCTGCATGCGGTCGGCTGGATCGGCTACGGCATCTCTCAATACATGGGCGCCCTGTTGTGGGGCAAGCCGGTCGAATACACGCAGGTCATTCTCATCAGCGCGGCATGGGGATTCGTCGCGAGCGCGCCGCTGCGGTACATTTGCCGCGCCCTTTGGGGCCGGCCGCTCAAGGTGATGATTCCGGTCGCGCTCATCGTCGCATACCTGGATGCGCTCGTCTGGCGTGTCGTCGTGAACTGGGCCTACCTGCGCTACGACCCGAACTATCACGTCAACTTCTGGATCGATCTATTCGGCAACGGCATCCACGCGACGTACCTCATCGCAGGCTGGATGGGGTTGTACTTCGGCGTGAAGTACTACGAATCGATGCAGCTGCAGCGCGAGGCAGCCTTGCAGGCATCGACGCTTGCGCAGGAAGCGCAGCTCAAGATGCTGCGCTATCAGCTCAATCCGCATTTTCTCTTCAATACGCTGAATGCGATTTCGACGTTGATCCTCGACAACCGCAACTCGACCGCGAACGCCGCGGTGACCGGCTTGTCGGAGTTTCTGCGGTACACGCTCGATCAAGATCCGATGAAGAAGGTTACGGTCGCGCAGGAGATCGAAGCGCTCGATCTTTATCTCAACATCGAAAAGATGCGCTTCGGCGAGCGCCTGCGAATCGAATTCGCGATCGAGGATTCGGTCACGGACGTGCTGATGCCGAGCCTCCTCCTCCAGCCGCTCATCGAGAATGCGATCAAGTATGCCGTCTCGCCCCGCGAGGAGGGCGGATGCATTCGTATCGGCGCACACTTGACGGGCGGCATGCTGCAACTGGAAGTTTCCGACGACGGGCCGGGACTCAAAGACACGTCTCGGCTCGCGAACGGCCGCGGCGTCGGCATTCGCAACACTTGCGAGCGCCTGCGCGTACTCTATGCCGAGCGCAGCGAAGTGATCGTCGCAAACACCGAGCCGGGGCTGCGTGTAGCGCTCACGTTTCCGGCGGAACGGGACGCGCGCGGCGATACGATTCCGGCTTCAGAGCGAAGCCCCTTCGAGCTTTCTTCGCGCGGCGAGCTCATGACTCGCAACGCCGAGACCAACAAGCGCTATTGACCCCTTCGCCAAATCCGCTGAGTTGGACCGAATGGACCGAGCGATGACTGAAACACCGATCCGAGCGATCCTCGTGGACGACGAAGAGCTCGCCCGACGAGGCATTCAGATCAGGCTCCAGCACCATCCCGACATCGCGGTCGTGGCCGAATGCGGGAACGGCCGCGAGGCGATCGAAGCGATCGTGCGAGAGAAGCCGGATCTCATGTTTCTCGACATTCAGATGCCCGGGTTGTCCGGCTTCGATGTGCTCGCGCGCATTCCGCACGAATCGCTGCCGATGACCGTGTTCGTGACGGCCTACGATCGTTACGCGCTGGACGCATTCGAGGCGCAGGCGCTCGACTACCTTTTGAAGCCGATCAACGATACGCGGTTCGTGCAGGCACTCGAGCGCGTGCGTGCGCACCGGGAGCAACGCAGTGCGCTCGCACAGCGCGAGAAGCTGATGAAGCTGCTCGTCTCCACGCAAGGTAGCCGCGCGCTCGATCCGAATCTCATCAAAGAGCAATTGCAGACGGCGCTCTTGAAGCGCTATCCGCAAGTACTGCCGATTCGCGACGACGCCGGAACGATTCGGCTCGATGTGCGATCGATCGATTGGATCGATGCCGCGGGCGACTACATGTGCGTGCACGCGGACGGCCGCACGTACGTGCTGCGCGAGACGATGAAATCGCTCGAGGCCATTCTCGATCCGGACGTATTTCAGCGCGTACACCGCTCGACGATCGTCAACGTGAATCGAGTTCGGCGTCTGCGCCCGCATACGAACGGCGAGTACTTCCTGTCGCTCGAGAACGGGCAAGAGATCAAGCTGAGCCGCTCTTATCGCGACCGTGTCGATCAGCTTCTGCAGCGAAGATGAGCCGTCGCCGCTCCCAATCAGGCGCCGGATCGAAGGCGATTGCCTCGCGAAACCCACAGCGGATGTGTGAAAACGACGAGGAGAATGATCGCGACGCCGACATAGAAGGTCGGTGCGAGCTCACGCTGCTCGCCGAGCAGGGCGATCGCAAGCACGATGGCGTAGACAGGCTCGAGATTGACCGCTAGTGAAGCGGAGAACGCGCTCAACTGTCGAAGCGCGACGAGCGACAAGGCAAACGGCAGCAACGTGCAGCCCAGCGCGAGCGCGATGAGCAAGAGCGCGTCCTCGAGCGTCGGCCATGCGAACATCGACGCATCGGCCGGGAACAGCAAGCCCGCGAGCGTCAAGAACAGCGCGCCGGCGCCCATCTCGATGCCCGTAATCGTGAGCGCGTGCGAGTCGGCCAGGTAGCGCTTGTTCAATGAGGCGAAGAACGCCACGAAGAGTGCGGACGATGCACCGACCGCAATGCCGAGCCGCATTCCGCTCGGCGTGCCACCGACGACCATCGCGACGCCCGGAATCACGGCAAGTCCGAAGGCGAGCTCGGTGAGATCGAAACGCCGCCGCATGAGCACGGGTTCGACGAACGAAATGAACACGGGCGCAAGCGCCATGCACGTTGCGGCGACCGATGCATTCGACAGCTTGATCGACCCATAGAACGTGAGCCAGTGCAGCGCGACGATCACGCCGATTCCGGCGTAGATCATCGCGAGCCTCCCCGGCATCGGCTTGAGCCCGCGCCAGAACCCTCGCACGAGCAACAACGAACCGAAAACGAGCAGCATGCGCCACCACACGAGCGGCAGCGCAGCGAGCGAAATCAGCTTGCCGAGTATCGCGGTGAAGCCCCACAGCACGACGCAGAAGTGAATCTGCAAAAGCGCGCGGCGGCGGGAGGGCTGCATGGGACGTTTAGTCTGTCATGCGGCCAGTGCGTTTGAGAAG
>JBDZVE010000088.1:0-5469 GCA_040255535.1 Lysobacterales bacterium
CGAGCCGATGCTCTCCATCGGAAAATGCCTATGCGAGCGGCGATGCAACCGGTGTCCGTTCGATATTGTCTGTCCGATTCTTGAAATTCATCGGTCGATGAAGATTAACAGTCCTCAAATTGATAACTACACCACAGGTCGCACTGCGATCGCTGCGTACGATGCGCGCCCGGTATACAACTTGGGGTTGCGCTTAGAATGTATCTACGTTGCATGGCGAGAATGCGTCTATGGGTTCGGCCAGCGAATTGGCTGACGATTTGTCTAGCTTCGGCATTGCTTGCTGCATGCGGCGGAGGAGGCGGTGGTGGATCGACGCCGACCGCGTCGACACCTCCATCGAGCTCACCTGAGCCAAGCCCAGATCCTGATCCGACGCCGGAGCCCGATCCCGAGCCAGACCCCGACCCCGAACCGGATCCTGGCGCGATGGTACCGCCTGCACCGACAGGGTTGACGGTCACATCGAGCGCTTCGAATGTCGTGGGGCTCGCGTGGCAGGATGCATCGACCAACGAAGAGGAGTTCCGCCTCGAGCGGCGCACGGAATCCGGAGATTTCGTGCTGATCGCGACGTTACCCGCGAATTCGACTTCGTACGATGACACTTCAGTCGCGGCGAGCACGGCGTACACGTATCGTGCATCGGCCGCAAATGAAGACGGCACGTCTGCCTATTCGAATGAGGCGGGCACCGTCACACCTGCAGTCGTAGCGCCGACGGACAGTTTCGCCAAGACGTATTCGATCACAGGTACGAGCGATGCCGTCGCTGTCGTGCAGACGGATGATGGTGGCTACGCGATTGCCGCGCGCGCCAAGGTGACGGGTGGCGTGTACAACGATTTGTGGGTTCTGCGTCTCGACGAAAGCGGCGCGCCGATCTGGAGTCGCACGTTCGATGACACGGCAAACGACGAATACCCATCGCAGATCATCGAGACGGCGAGCGGAGAATTCCTTATCGCGAGCTCGGACGATGACGGCAATGGAGCAGGCCGCGTGACGCTGCTTTCATCCGATGGAGCGCTGCAGTGGCAACGCCGTTTCAGCAGCGGCTCAGGCAGTGCTGCGCAAGCGCTCGTCCAAACGGACGACGATGCAGACGGCGTTGCCAACGATGGCTATATCCTGGCGGGCACCGCGGGCGGTGGCGCCGCCGTGATTAAGTTGCAAGCGGACGGACAAGTCTCTTGGAGCTTGGAAGGCATCTCTGGCCGTAAGACGGCAACCAGCGTGCGCCAAACGTCGGATGGCGGGTACGTCGTTGCAGGTTCGTACCGAACCAACGACATTTTTTCCGAACCGGATCGACACATCTACTGGTTGAGCAAGCTCGATGAAACCGGCGCCGTCGAATGGGAGCATGCGATCGGACCCGGCGGCAAAACGACGGCGGAGGTCGCGGCCGTCTTGGTAGCAGCGGATGGCTATATCCTCGTCGGTCACGCGGGTTTTCTTGACGACCCCTCTTTCAAATTCAACCCGTTCATCGTCAAAGTCTCGACTGCGGGCGAGCTCGTGTGGCAGAAGCAGCTCGAGAGCGAAACCGACACTTACGTGTATGGTGCTGCACTGGATGCCGACGACGGCGTCGTGCTCACCGGCACGCACAGCAATGACATGTGGGTCGTCAAGGTCGCTGCGGACGGCGAGCTCGTCAAACAAGTGCGCTTCGGGGCGATCAGTGCAGACGCCGGTGCATCCATTCAACCGACGCTGGATGCCGGGCTGATCGTCGCCGGCCAATCGAGCTCATTCGATGGCGCGAATAAGAATGTGTGGCTCGTCAAGTTGCCGCAATCTTGGGATATCGACTTCTTGCCGGCAGCCAACGGGCACGCTATCGACACGGATGCCGTCGTGAACGACACGGAGTTTGACCTCGAAGACCCGGTCAACACGCTCGAAGCCGGAACGCTATCGCTTCAAGAAAGGGATCCCGACTCCGCGGCACCTGAAGTGGAAGTGCACACGCAAAGTTACTGAGTCCGCCTCTCTGAGGAATCCATTCGGAGCGCTGGCTCGTTTCGGCATCGGACGAAGTGAAAGTCCCGCAGGCGAGGGGACACTCCTCGAAAGGGAGGAGTGTCCCCCGTTCTGAAACGGCGAGGCCGTCGCGCTCATCCGATCGTGGACTGCCTGTCGAAGGTTTATCGCTGTGAAGCAATCCATCTCGTGCCCGTGCGGCTCACGCGCTTCGTATGATGTTTGCTGCGGTCGCCTGCATCGTGAAGATGCGGCGCGGAGCGCCGAGGCCTTGATGCGGTCGCGGTACTCGGCCTTCGTACTGTGCAACGAACCCTATTTGCTCGCAACGTGGCATCAGACCACGCGTCCTGCGTCGGTGTCCTTCGTGCCGAAGATGAAGTGGCTGGGACTCGAGATCGTGAATGCGCACGCGACAAGCGAACATACCGCAGAGGTGGAGTTCATCGCGCGCTATCGCATTGGAGGCGCGTCGGCGGCGCGGTTGCACGAGCGCAGTCGCTTCGTTCTCGAGGGTGGGCGCTGGTTCTATGTGGACGGGGAGAAGAAATAACCCAGGCCTCACTCCGCGAGCAGATAGGAGTCCAAGATCCCCCAGCAAAACCCGGAGGCGCAGAGATCGGAATGGAAGAAAATTCCCTCCCTCATACCCCGGCATCGCGCCCTCTGCGAGATTCACGCTTCTCAAGCTAATTCGGGCGCCCCCGACCTCGTCGGGCTGGCGAAGCGTGCAATTTCCCGTGGAAAATGGGAACCATTCTCATGTATCTTCACGTTCCCATGGTTGCCGTACCTGCTACATTCGCCCTCGCGCCTGGCGCGTCCTGTATGTCATTGATCGATATGGAAAAAGGTCAGGTCATGCGGGTTACCCGGGTCGCTGCGCCGGACGGGGTGCCGGCGGAAACCGTGCGCCGCCTGTGCGAGCTTGGGTTCCTGCCCGGCGAAACGGTTCGAATCGTCGCCGTCGGGGCGCTCGGTCGCGAGCCCCTCGCGGTTCGGGTCGGTAGCGCGACATTCGCGCTCCGTCTTGCCGAAGCTCAGTGCATTCAGGTGACGCCCGCGTCGAACGGTTAGCGCGATGAGCGCAGTGACTTCCGATCGCGCGCCTCTGATTGCCCTCGTCGGCAATCCGAACTGCGGCAAGACCGCACTCTTCAATCTGCTCACCGGCAGCCGCCAGAAAGTCGCGAACTACGCCGGCGTTACCGTCGAGCGCAAGGAAGGCATCGCGCTCAGCCGCGGCGGCAAGCACATTCGCATTCTGGATTTGCCGGGCGTCTATAGCCTAGACGCCGCGACCCCTGACGAGCGCGTCACCTGCGACGTGCTGCTCGGCAAGCACGCGGGCGAATCCTTGCCCGATGCGATCATCTGCGTCACGGACGCGACGAACTTGCGGCAGAACTTGCGCCTCGTGCTCGCACTTCGGCGGCTCGCCGTGCCCATGCTGCTCGCGCTCAACATGAGCGATCTTGCGAAGCGGCGCGGGCTGCACATCGATAAGGATCGGCTCGCGCGTGAGCTCGGGGTTCCCGTCGTCGAAACCGTCGGCGTGAAATCATCCGGCATCGCGCAACTCGCCGAGCATCTGGAAGCGCTGCCCACGATGAGCGCGCCGCAGTCCGCGGGGCACGATGCGAGCCTGAGCGCGGAGCAACTCGCCAAGGATCATGCGGAGGTCAACCGCATCCTCACCGCTTCGGGCGCCGTCATTCACGAGGCAGAGACGGCGAGCGATCGAATCGATCGCGTCGTGCTGCACCCGATCGCGGGCCCGATCATTCTCGCGCTTACGCTGTTCCTCGTCTTCCAGGCAGTGTTTGCGTGGGCGCAATGGCCGATGGACGGAATCGAGTCCATAGTGAACGGCACCGCGGAGTGGCTCCGCGGTGCACTGCCAGACAATGCACTGCGAAGTCTTCTGCTCGATGGCGTGTTGGCGGGCGTGGGCAGCGTGCTCGTGTTCCTGCCGCAGATCCTGATCCTATTCTTCTTCATTCTGATTCTCGAAGACTCGGGCTACCTGCCCCGCGCAGCGTTTCTGCTCGATCGATTGATGGGCAGCGTCGGTTTGTCGGGGCGCTCGTTCATTCCGCTCCTGTCGAGCTTTGCCTGTGCGATTCCGGGCATCATGGCGACGCGCACGATTCAGAATCCGCGCGACCGCCTCGCGACGATCATGATTGCGCCGCTGATGACGTGCTCCGCGCGCTTGCCCGTCTACGCGCTCCTCATCGGCGCCTTCATTCCTCAACAAAAAGTGTGGGGAGCTTTCGAGCTGCAAGGCATCGTGCTGTTTGCGCTCTATATCGCCGGCGTCGCGAGTGCGATGGCGGTCGCTTACTTCTTGAAGCGCACTTCGGGCAAGCGTTTCCAACCGCTGATGCTCGAGCTGCCGACGTATCATCTGCCTCACGCCCGCAGCATTGCGATCGGCTTGTGGCAGCGCGCGAACATCTTCCTGGTCCGCGTCGGCACGATCATCCTGTCGTTGATGATTGTGCTCTGGGCGCTCAGCTCCTTTCCCGCGCCGCCGCCCGGTGCGCCCGGGCCTGCGATCCAGTACAGCATCGCCGGCTACATCGGTGCGGGCCTCGCGCACATATTCGCTCCGATCGGTTTCAACTGGCAGATCTCGCTCGCGCTCGTGCCCGGCCTTGCCGCGCGCGAGGTCGCCGTCGGTTCGCTCGGCACCGTGTACGCGCTTGCCGCGACGGGCGATGACGTGAGCGGCGCGCTGACTCCGCTCATCGCAAGCACTTGGTCGTTGCCCACCGCGCTTTCGCTGCTCGCGTGGTATGTGTTCGCACCCCAGTGCTTGTCCACGATTGCAGCCGTGAAACGTGAAACCGCGACCTGGCGTTATCCGTTGATCATGCTCGGCTATCTGTTCGCGCTTGCGTACATCGCCTCGTTCATTACCTATCGGGTTGCAATGCACTTGGTGGGATCATGAGCGAGCTGATCTCGAATCTCCTCGTGATCCTTTTGGTTGCGGCGAGCGCGGCCTACGCGCTCTGGCGCCTCGGTCCGCAGGCGCTTCGTAGATGGCTGCGGGCACAGTATTGCCGATTGCGATCGATCGAAGACCAACCGACAGGCGGATTGAGTGCCTGCGATGTCTGCGGCGCTTGCGGCACGCATCGATCGGCACGCCGCCGCAGCGCTGATCGAACCAAGACGCTGCCGATTCGTTAACACGCATACATCGACTCAGCCGGTGTAGGTGGAGGTGAATATGAGCGGTGTGCATGCGCTGGTGTTGATCAAGGCGGAGACGGACCTCATCAATGAGCTCGCAGAGCAGCTCGCCGACGTTCCGGGCATCAACGAAGTGTTTTCGGTCGCCGGTCAGTACGATCTCGTCGCGGTCGTTCGCGTGCGGGAGAACGAAGAGCTGGCGGATGTCATCAGCACCCGAGTGCGCAAGCTTCGCGGCATTCTCGCGACCGAGACGTTGATCGCTTTTCGGGTTTA
>JBDZVE010000088.1:5569-13107 GCA_040255535.1 Lysobacterales bacterium
CCTCTTGGACCAAATACTGACTCGCTGGAACACGCCGGCTCTCATATAAGTGAGCGCATGTCGATGAGCGGGTGGAGAGCTCGAGTGAGCCAAGCGCGTTGCAGGCAAAAGGTTCTGACGGGTGGAGACTTACGCGAATCTCACGAGTGGCCGTCCCGGAACCCCACGCGCGCGAGCGAGTTGCTGTCCACCAAAGAGAACAGTCCACGGAGTTCGGGATGTCTGCGATCGTTGTGTGTTGCTCGAAGGGCGGGCTCGCCATCATTCGTGCGCTGGGTGAGAAGGGTATCGACGTTGCGGGGCTCTGCTTTCGCAAGAACGAAGTCGGTGCGGCCTCACGATTCGTGCGTGAGCGCCGCTACTATCCCGACCCAAGCGAGCATGAGGAAGCGTTCGTCGACGCTCTCATGAGTTTTCCTCCCAAGTGGCACGGCTCTGTGCTCTATCCCGCCGACGACGCGAGTCTCGTCGCAATGTCTCGGCATGCGCCGCGGTTGCGCGAGCGCTACCGTCTGATCTGTGAGCCCTGGAGCACAGTGAGCCGTCTCATCGAGAAGCATCGCACCTACGAGATCGCCCGCGCTCACGGGATCCCGTGTCCGGAGGTCGAGCTCGTAGAGAACGCGGACGCTGCATACCGCTTTGCGCGGCGCGTCGGGTACCCCTTCCTCTTGAAGCCGTGCGTAGGTCACCTCTTCTTCAAGCGCTATCGCGTGAAGATGCTCATGGTGCACACGGAGGCGCAGTTGCGCTCGCATTTAGCGACGGTGATGGATTATGGCGGTGCGTTCATGCTATGTGAGTACATACCGGGCGGTGACGACTGCGGCGCGAACTACAACTCGTTCGCGCTCGGCGGAGCTCCCGCGGCTGAGTTCACTGCGATTAAAGTGCGCAACAAGCCCCGACTCATCGGCTTTCCGACCGTTGTGCGTAGCGTTGCCCTTCCAGAGGTATGCGAGCTCGGCCGTCGAATGCTGCGCGCGCTCGAGCTCAACGACTTCTCGTGCATGGAATTCAAGCGCGACGTGCGTGACGGCAGGTTCAAGCTCATGGAAGTCAATGCGCGGCACAACTACTCCGGTGCGCTGGCGATCCGTTGCGGTGTGAACTTTCCACTGTTCAGCTATCGGCGCGCGCGAGGCGAGCTGCTGCCGCCCGCTTCGCCGCAGCGCGAGGGGGTGTACTGGATCGATGAGGAGCGCGACGCGAAGGACGTGCTTGCGGCCTTGTGGAGGCGGCGCGGAACGCGTTCCGCCCTCGCTCCTTACCGCGGCCCCAAGGTGTTCGCGGTGTCGCACATGAGCGATCCGGGACCGAGTCTCGCGATGGTGAGATCCAGTCTTTCCCATTTGGTGACTCGACGCTCGCGCCGTGCACGGCCCGAGCATGCGCGAGCATTCCTGAAGTCCTAGCTCAACGGTACCCACTCACTCGTCTGGCGAGCACTCCTATGATCAGTGGCATCTACGGTTGCTATGGCGCAGTCGATCGGAACTACATGTCGTTGATGGCCGCTGCGATGACGCATCGCGGGCGGCGCGAGTCGATCTACGCGCTGGACACTATCGTCCTCGCGTCGATGTCCGTCTCGGAGGGGGGTGCTCAACGCGCATCTGACGTACCGCTTGTGTTCAGCGGGCGAATTACGAACTGGTCCGAGCTACGCGCCGCGACAGGGCAGCATGAGGCGTCCATCTCGGAGCGCAACGTGCTGTGGTCCTTGTACGCGCGCTACGGTGCGGCGGGCTTCGAGCGAATCAACGGCGCATTTACGATCGCCTTGTTCGATGCGGAAACTCGCTCGGTCGTGCTTGCAGTCGACCGCTGGTCCACCCAGCCGCTGCATCTGGTTCAGCTCGACGGCGGCTGGCTCTTCGCGACGGAGTACAAAGCGCTTGCCGCGTGCTTGCCGGAGCGGCTAGGTGCGAACCCCTCGGCGGTGCACGACATCGTCTCGAGCAAGTATCTGCCGCTGCACGCGCATTTGGATGCACGCGTGACGGTGGTTGGTCCAGGCGAATACGTTCATATCGACGAGGCGGGTTGCACGCCGGCGAGCTACCGTCCCTTGTCGCTCGATATCGATTTCGATGCTGCTGATGAACAGGATCTCGCGGCCGAGCTGCGCGGGCACCTGCTCGCCGCGGCGGAGCGGCTGACTCGAGATCACGAGGTGGTCGCGATCGGACTCAGCAGCGGGCTCGATTCCACGTTGACGCTGGGTGCGGTGCGCAAGGTGGCGCCGGAAAAAAGAATCATCGCCTACACCGCATGCGCCGACGAGCGCGATCCTGCGTTGGCGCTCTCGCGAGAGGCGGCGCGCTTCTTTCAGGCAGAGCATCGCGTCGTCGTCATAGATCCGACACAGCTCGCGCGTTGGCTGCCGGAAATCGTCTGGCGGATGGAGGATCCCGTTGCACGTGAAGAGATGCTCGTCTACCACGTGCTTGCGCAGGAGAGCGCGCGGGAGGCCTCCCTCATGATGTACGGACACATGGCAGATGTGCTCTTCGGCGGGATGCCGCGGCATTTGTTGATTCGTGCGGCGGGCCAACTCCCGCTGATGCGCCAACCGCTGGTCGAGTTCTACGACTATACACAGACGGGCGCTTATCCGAGTTCGTGGCTCGGTCGCGTGCTCGTCACGACGTACTTCCGTGGACAGCACACGAGTCCCCCCGCCGTTCGGGGTGCGCGCGATCAGAGGGGCGGCAAGCAGCTCAAGCTCGAGTCGGAGCAGCCGCTCAACGCGGCATTGTTGAAAGCGGCTGGGCAGCCGACGGAAATCAGCGCGATGGAACGCCTGCACGCCTGGGCCGGCATCGAGATGGGATCGATCTTCCACGACCGCGAAGTATCGCGCTGCGCGTTCCGCATCCCCGATCGTCTGAAGATCCGCGGCCGCACCCGCAAGCACATCCTGCGCGTCGCCGCGCGAGGCATCCTGCCCTCCGAGCTCGCACAGCGTCCGAAAGATCTCGTCCGCATGGGGCGCCACCCGGCGTGGCGTCGTGGGCTGCAGCAGATCGCCGACGAGCTCCTACGTGCGGATGCAATCCGACATCGAGGAACGTTCGAGCTCGATGCTATCGATGCGCTGCGCCGGTGGGCGAGCAGCCATGAGTGCACGGATCAGCACATCTATCATCTCTGGAGCGCCATCCTCATCGAGCTCTGGTGTCGTACGTTCGTGGATGAGCGCGTCCGCGATACGCATCTGCAAGAACCGCGAGCGTGGCAGCCGGCCCTGCCGGGTGCGATGCAGTCGGCCTAAGTCATTGCACGAAGGATTCGTGCATCGAGCTGCCCGCGAGGTTCGCGCGTCGACTGATTCTGCTCAATGCCAGCATTGCCAGGATGCTCGCGCCGGCCGCGAACGCAAGCCACCCGACCGCCATTCCACAGACCAAACCGACCAAGCCGTAGCGGCTCCCCGAGGTTGCCGCAACGATCGTGAGCAAGGTGGCCGCGCTCGCCACGATCGCGAGCCAGAACAGTTCGCGAGCCGATCCGATTGCGCTGACGATGGAGGTCGCGAAGGCCTGCCAGATCCGGATGAAGCCCACGGCGACCACCGCGCCGACCAGCGGCAGCGAAGCGTGATAGCGGTCCCCGGCGAAGAGTTGCACGAGGCTTGGCGTTGCGAGGACGACGAGCACGCCGACGAGCACGGCGAGACCAAATACGAAGAGCGCTTCGCGCCCGAGCATTCCGAGCGCCTCGGCGCGATCGTTCGCGGCGCGCAATCGAGGCGTAAGCGTGTATCCGGCGGCGACCTGCAACATGCGGAATGCGGAGCCTGCAATGGCCGCGACGACCGCGTAGGTGGCGAGATCGCTCATCGGCAAGGTTCGGCCGATCACGAGTCGATCGAGCTGAAACATGAGATTCGTCGAAAGCCCGACGCCGGCCGCGCTCAGACCTTCTGATCTGAACAGCGTCCACGTGAGCCGCCCGGCCGCCGGTCTTTGCATTCGAGCAGCATGTCGCCACCCGAGTGTAGTGGTTACAAGGTAGCTGCAAAGCATGAAGGCTGCGACCGCAACGGCGGTGCGCCGCTCCAGCATGACGATGACCGGCACGCTCGCAAGCAGCAGCCAATTATGAATTTGCGTCAGGAAGAGCGAGGCGCCGAAGCGCTGCGCTGCCTGGAACACCGCGCCGGCCACCCGACCGAGCGCGGCGATGACGACGATCGCGCCGAGCAGATAGACGAGGGTAGGCGGCAATCGATAGAACGTGAGCGCTCCGAGTGACAGGACCAGCATCGAAACTCCGGCAAGCGCGCCGGCTGTGCGCAACAGGTCGCGATCGGCGATGAATCGCTTGCGCACGATCAATGTCGGCAGACCGAGGCTGCCGAATGCGGCCCCGATCTGAACGAGCGCGAGGACGAGGGAAACGAGACCGAACTCCTCCGCCGTCAGGGCTCGTGCGAGCAGCAGATTTCCCAGGGCGAACCCAAGCCCGCCGGCCCCGAGTATGGCAGCGGTGCGTAATGCGGGTGAGCACGATGCGAGGTTTGAAATGCGCGCCAACATGACTGAATCGACGGTGCTCGGTGCTGCGGGTGGTTGCTTCGTAGAACCACACGCACGAGGGGCATCGATAGTTCAGATAAAGATGTTGCGCGGGGGAAATGCGGCGAACAGAAAGAAGGATGACTGGTTCGCTTCCGATGCGTGAGTCCCACACCGGTGGCGCGCGTCTTGTTTATTGAATCTTCGCGGCGTTCGCCGCGAGCGATCCCATTGGTGTTCGAGCGGGAGTCAGTTGCAGAGGAGGTCGACTTTGCGCGTGGCCAGGTCGATGGCTTCCTGAGTCTGCGCCTGCACCAGCTCATTCTTTGCCGATTGACAGGCCATCGCTTCCGAGCGCGCGTGGCCGGCAACCTCATCGACCGCGCTCGCGTTCGTTCGCTCGCAATAGCTTTGCGCGACACGCCGGATGTTCGATGTCCCCGACACTTGCTCGATTGCGACGCAGTCGCCCGCATGGATCTGACGCTGGTCCGTCACGATCCTGACCGAAGAGCCATCGAGCATCGAGACGGTATAGGACATGCCGCGGCGATCGCCTTGTGCAGCATCGCTGAGCGCGGCGCCGACGCCTGCTCCGATGATCGCATTGCGCGCGCGCCTCGGTGAGGAGCGATCGCCTCCCATCAGGCCCAACGTTCCGCCGATGATGGCGCCGGCTCCGGCATTCGAATCGAGCGTGACCTCCTCTGCCGAGCTGACCACGCCGAATTGGACTCGCGCTGTCTGGCCCACTCGATGCGACTGTGCGGCGCACGCGGCGAGAAGCGCGAATGCTGTGGCTACGGCCAGTTGTTGAGCTCTCGTTGCCATGCCTCGTACTCCTTCGGCGCACAGTCAGGAGGTAGATTCTTCTCTGCGGGTCGCCCAAAGGTATGAGTTGTGGCGCACGCTCGAAATTGGCCCTGAAGCCAACGACTTTCACTGACGTGCGTTTGAATCGGCAGACCCTCAGCCGCTGTGAGTTGAAGGTCTCTCATCCAGCGTTTGAGCGCGGCCTCAATGACCTAGGCGCCGGTTTCCCGATCGATCGTGCTTTCGAGAAGCGCGGATGCGATTCGACGCCGGTGCGCATCGATGAGATCGATCACCTGCTGCAGATTGAACGGCTTGGTCAGGTGCGCATCGAACCCCGCCTCGCGTGCGGCTTGCTTGTCCTGCTCCTGACCCCAACCCGTTACGGCGACGAGCAGCAGTGGCGCGCCGAGCGGCGTCGATCTCAGTCGCCGTGCGACCTCGTAGCCGTTCATCTCAGGCATGCCGATGTCGAGCAGTGCCACATCCGGCTCGAGCTCCACTGCAGCTTTGAGCGCTTCGGGGCCCGAGAACGCGGTGCGCGTCCGGCAACCCTCGAGCTCGAGCATCGCGGCCCAGCTTTGTGCCGTGTCGCGATTGTCGTCGGCGATCAGAATTTTGCAGTTCTTGATTCTGCCGACATCGACCGCGGAGGGATTTGCCTGCGACGGATCTCGCAACACGTGTGCAGCGGCGATCGGCAGATCGACGCAGAACTCGCTGCCGCAGCCGACTCCGGCGCTTCGAGCCGACACTCTGCCCCCGTGCAGCTCCACGAGGCCCTTCACGAGTGCGAGCCCGATGCCGAGTCCGCCCTCCGAGCGCTCGAGTGCCGGCTTCTCCTGCGAGAACATCTCGAACACGCGCGGGAGCACGTCGGCTGTCAGCCCGATCCCATTATCGGTGACGGTGACGAGCACTCGGTCTCCCACACATTTGACGCCGAGGACGATCGAGCCGCCGGGATCGGTGTACTTCGCGGCGTTCGTGAGCAAATTCGTAAAGATTTGCGCGAGGCGCACGCGATCGGCCTCCACCCATACGGGCGTGGGCGGCTGCTCGACCTGCAGCGAGTGGCCTTTCGCTTCGAACATCGAGCAGCTCGTCTCGAGCGCTGCGGCGATCGCTTCGTCCAGCAACATGACGGCTTTGCGAAGATGAACTCGGCCATGCGTGATGCGGGCGAGGTCGAGCAAGTCGTCCAGCAGCCTCGCCATCTGATCGACTTGGCGCGTGAGTGCATCGCGCGCAACGGCCGCGACCGCAGGCTTCTGCTCCGCGCGAATCAGCAACTGAGCCGCCGAGGAGAGCGCGGCAAGCGGATTGCGCAGCTCGTGCGCGAGCGTCGCCAGGAATTCATCCTTGCGCTTGTTTGCGTGCTCGAGCTGCATTTTCGCTTCCACGCGGTCGGTGACGTCGAACCCTTCGACGAGCACCGCGGGCTCGGCACCTTCTTCGAGGAGCGGCATATACATCAGATCGACGTAGCGCTGTACGGGCGGATCGCTTTGTGTCCACCTCAACATCACCGGCATCTCGCGCCCGATGAAGGGTTCGCCCGTCTCGATCACGCGTTTGAGCAGCATCGGATACGGCTGATCGGCCAGCTCCGGCAAAGCTTCCAGGAGCGGCTTTCCGATCGCTTGCCTGTGCCCGATCAGCCGCTCGCACGCCGGATTCACCAGCTCGAACACGAGCTCCTGTCCGCTCAGCAGCGCCATGAATGAATGTGTGTTCTGGAAGATGCGCTGCAACTCCCCCAGTTGTGCGCGCACCTGCTCGTGCGCGGCGCGCCAGCGAAGGTTTTCCGCTTCCTGCAGCGCTTCCTGAGCGCGCCGGCGCAGTTGCGATAAGCGCACGTGCGCATGAATACGCGTCACGAGCTCGCGAGCGCTGAACGGCTTGATGAGGTAGTCGTCCGCGCCGACACTGAGTCCCTCCAAACGAGCTTCCTCGCCGGCGCGCGCCGAGAGCAAGATGACCGGTATGTCGACGGTTACGGGATCGTCGCGCAGCGCGTGCAAGAGCGTGATGCCATCCATCTTCGGCATCATCACGTCGGACAAAACGAGATCCGGCGGTTGATCGCGGATGAGCTCGAGTGCCTCGACGCCGTCCCGGGCCGTCGTGACGAGGAACTCTCGCTCGATCAAACGACGGACATACTCGCGCATGTCCGCGTTGTCGTCGGCGAGCAAGATG
>JBDZVE010000088.1:13207-15311 GCA_040255535.1 Lysobacterales bacterium
GCCGGCGAGTCGTGCCATGCGTTGATCTCCTCGAGAAACGCAGTGGCAACATTGGAGCGAGCCGCCGTCTTGCTTGGAGCGCGCACATGCTCAGCGGGGAGATGACTGGATCCGAATGGCAGCGTCACGGTGAATGTCGAGCCGCTGCCTTCTTCGCTGCTCACCGAGATCGCGCCACGATGCAATTTCACGAGCTCGTTCACGAGCGCAAGACCGATACCGGTGCCTTCGTTCGAACGTCCTTTCGCATTGGGCACGCGATAGAATCGTTCGAACAAGCGCGGGATCTCCGATGCTGGAATCCCCACGCCGGAATCTCGAACTTGGAGACGGACGCCGTCGCTCGTCTGACTCAAAGCGACTTTGACGCCGCCCTCTAGTGTGAACTTGAACGCGTTCGAGAGCAGGTTCAAAACGATCTTTTCCCACATCTCTCGATCCACGTAGACGACTTCGCTCAGGGACTCGCACTGCACTTCGAACGTGAGGCCGGCGCTCTCCATGGTGGAACGGAACGTGCTCGACAGCTCGAGCGTGAGCTGCGCCAAATCGGTGGGCTCGTATGTCGCTTGTAGACGGCCCCCTTCGAGGCGCGCGAAGTCGAGCAAGGTGTTCACGAGCTTCAACAGGCGCAGGGAGCTGCGGTGTACGTACGACAGGTGCTGACGGGCGTGCAAGTCGAGATCCGCTCGCTGCAACAATGCATCGACCGGACCCAGGATCAACGTCAGGGGCGTGCGCAGCTCATGGCTCACGTTCGAGAAGAAGATCGTCTTCGCGCGATCGAGCTCCGCGAGCATGTCCGCTCGCTTCTGCTCATCCTCGACTTTGCGTGCGCTCGTGATCGCGCCGGCGATGTTGCCGACGACGAGGCGCAGGAAGTCCACGTAGTCATCGTCCAGCTTGCGCCGCGGACTGATTCCGGCGATCAAATAGCTACGGGCGCTCTGCCCCGATGCGACGAAGGGGAGAACGACGATTTGCCGAATCGGCTCGGGCCAAGGCCCCGCACGCAGCGTGCCGAACGATGCGAGCTCCGCATCGTCCAACACGATCAGCTTGTCCGTCACCGTCCAAGCAGAATCGGTGGAAGGAGTGATGTAGGCCGGCGCGGCCGGCGAGCTTTCCGGAAGGCCGACGCGCGCGGCGAGCGTCAGGCCCGCTCCTTCGTCGGCCATGTACAGGAGCGCGAACGGTAGATCCTCCGCGTACCGTCCGAGCACCTCGGCCGCGGCAGGGTAGACATCCGCGACTCTCCGCGCATGTTGGGCGATGTGGCCGAGATCGCGCAGCGCACGAAGTCTGCGCGCCCCCACGACTCGGCCGGTCGTTTCGCTGACGATGCAGAATACGCCGCCGACGCGGCCCGACTCGTCGCGCACCGGATCGTACGACACGTCGAAGTACGTCTCTTCGATATAGCCGTACCGCTCCATGAAGAATGGCCGATCCTGTGCCCAGAACGCTTCGCCGGTGGCGAGCACACCGTCGAAGATCTCCTTCAAGCCGGCGCGCCACAGCTCATCCCAGGCTTCGCGAATTGGCCTGCCCAACGCACCCGGGTGCTTGGCGCCGAACACCGGTCGGTAAGCATCGTTATAGAGCGTGATCAGCTCCTCTCCCCAGAAGAGCGCGATCTGCGCCTTGGATGGCAGCAGGATGCTGAGTGCGCTTCGCAGGCTTTGCGGCCATGTCTCGATGGCGCCGAGCGGCGTTGCCGACCAGTCGAGCTCTCGGATGAGAGCCCCCATCTCGCCGCCGCCGATGACTACGCTCGCGACGCCTAAGTTCTCGAGTTCCGGGCTAGCTGTACGCATGGATGCAGGACCGATCGCATTTATTCGGGCGTTGCCGACTCGGTGAGGCGCGCCGGCGAGCGCGGGGAGCTGACCTGGTAAGAACTTCAAAACAGGGTGAATAGTTCCCGAGCAGCGGCTCGTGGCCCACTTCGTTGGGAAGTAAGTCAGTCGCTGCCGGAGTCGGGCAACGCATTCCGGCCGTCAACCGTCAGTTCGAAAAAAATGTCGCGGCGGCGCGGCGGCGCGGAGGAGAGGAGAAATGATTTCGCAGGAACGCGGAAGCGCGGCGACGGGAAGGAAAAAAA
>JBDZVE010000210.1:0-2792 GCA_040255535.1 Lysobacterales bacterium
AGGTATCTTGTTTCCCCGGACACGAGTGGGCGTAGGCCGGGATCCAGACAAGAAGAGCGCATCAAACGTGCGCGAATGCCTGGATCCCGATCTTCGTCGGGACGATGAGACAAGCATCGTTGGGTTTCCCGGACAGCAGTGTGCGCAACCGAGGATCCAAGCGCGTCCGCAAGGGCGACGATTGGGCGGCGAAAGCACGTGCTGCGGCGAGGAGCTGCTCGGGCTTCTGGCCGTTAACCGTCAACCAGAAGAAGATGTTCTCGCGGCGGCGCGGCGGCGCGGCGAAGATAAGAAGATCATCCCGCTACATCACGCCCCCAGCCCGGGGCAACGTGTCCGAGGGAAGAAGGATCTCTCGCGGCGAACGCGGCGAACAGAAAAAAGCATGTTCTGCTCGTCACCCCGACGTAGGCGGGCTCGATGTCATCGGGGACACTCCTCCTAGAGGAGTGTCCCCGAGCAACGTGCGGCTCAGAATCTGTTAAACGTGGCGCCCACGTACCAGAAGCGGCCAACGGCGCTGACCGGGTAGAACGTGCGGCCGATGTCGGGCTTCTGGTTCGTGAGATTGTTCACGCCGCCGTAAACGGCGATGCCATTCGCAAGGTTGTAGCGCACCTGCACGTCGTGCGTCGAGCGCGCGTCATACTTGCGATATTCGGGCGCAACGATGTCCGGATTCGCTCTGCGCTCTTGGAAGGTGTAGCGGTACGTTTTATCGATGTAATTGAAGCCGTAGTTCACGAGCAGAGATTTCAGCTCCCACGTGAGATCGAAATTCACCTGCCACTCCGGCCGGTCCTCCTCGCCGAGCTCCGGGTCGGGCTCGGAGCCGGGCAGATTGATGAAGGTGAGCTTTTCGAGCTTGTTGCCGATCACGCGGAAGTTGAACTCGCCCCATCGGTCCGCGCCCGGATCGAGCCGGTAGTTCGCCGTGAAGTCGTAGCCCTCGGTCCTGAAGTTCGCGACGTTCTGCGGGCTTTGCACGAAGCTCGTGATTCCGCCCGTTCCCGGCGCGCGCGTCGTCAAATCGCAGAAGTCGTTGTCGATCGTCGGCGAGTCGACGCAGATTTGGGCGCTTTCTTCTGCGCTTGCAACGCTGATCGCATCCTTGAGCTCGATGTCGTACCAGTCGACTGCGAACGAGAAGCTCGGCAGAAACCGCGGTCTGAGCACGATGCCGAACGTCGTCGTGTCCGCGACCTCTTCCGCCAGATTCGGATTGCCGCGCGATTCGCCCGGTATCGTCGACGAGTTTGGATCGGTGAAGCTCGTCGGATCGACGCCGAGCCCGCTCAGCAACGCGGCGCAGTTTGCCGCGCGCGTGCTGGAGCCCTCATCGAGCCGGTTGATGTCGCACGGATCGTCGATGCCCTCGAAGTCCTGTCCACCCGGGTCGAACAGCTCATCGATATTCGGCGCGCGAGTCGCCTCCGCGATCGTGCCTCTAAACGCGATATCCGAGATCGGCGCCCAGATCATGCCGATCTTCCAGGTCGTCGCGGTGCCCGTCGTGCTGTAGTCCGACAAGCGAATCGCGCCGTCCATCGACAGGTGCTCGGCGAAAGGCGCCTGCTCGAGCAGCGGCACGTTGACTTCGCCGAAGAGCTCGGCAACGTCGTAGCGACCCTTGACCGGCAGCAGAACGTTGCCGAACGTGAGCCCGAGCGTGTCCTCGATCGGCGGTGTGCTCTCGCTCTTCTCCTCCCGCCACTCCGCACCGAACGCGAAGCCGAGCGCACCGGCCGGCAGCTCGAACCAATCGCCCGTGTCGCCGGAAACGTAGGCCTGCACGACTTGCTGCTCAATCTTCGCGCGCGCAAGGCTGTCGGTCATGATCCAGGCCGCGGCTTCCTCGGAGACCGAGCCATTCCCGAAAATGTTCACCGGCACGCAGCCGCTGTCTGGTCCCGGCGTGAACGAGCCCGCCCACGTGCCGGGGAGCGGGTCGAAGGTGTCCCAGCCCAGTGTGGGGTCGAAAAGATTGATCGGTGCGGCGCTCGGATCCAGATTCGAGCGACACACCGGCTCGCCCGTGCCTGGGTCGATCACGGCATCCAGCGCGGCCGCGAAGCGATCGTTGTAGCGGTTGTTGCCGATGAGGTTGTCAATCTTCGACTCGCCGTACACGTACGATGCTTCGTAACGGATGCGGTCCGTGATATCGCCGCCGATGCCGAGCACTGCGCGCGTCGTCTTGCGATCGATGTCTTCGTTGCGAATGCCGAGGTCGAAGTGATCGCGGGAGACATAGACCTCAGTCGCACCCACGGCTTCTGCGGCTGCCGCCACACTCGGCGGCAGAAATGCGTTTTCAGCTGGGATGGTGAGAAAGAAATCGAACGATGGCGAGCTTTCGCTGTAGGACTCGCTCTGCGAATACTTGAGCTCGGCGAACAAGCGTGCAGCAGGAGAGAACTCGTAATTGAAAAACAAATTGCCCGTATATCGATTGAGCTCGGGCAGTAAATCGCCGATGTACCCAGTCGTCGGCGTGCCGCTGCCTCCCTGCTGATAGAAAGGCGGGATGAACGAGCCGGTGTCGAACGGCGTGCCGTCTCCATTGAGGAAAGCGTACAAATCATTGTTTTCGTCCAAGACGTAGACCGCCCCTTCCGGAGAGCTGTCATAGAAGCGCACATCCGTGATCGGAATCTCGTCCGGTACGTTCGGATCGTCATCGGGGTCGTCCGGGTTCTGCATGAACGCCGCTGCGGTTTCCGAACGGCCAAAAGATCGCCTCGATGAGTGCAGCCGCTCTTCGGTCGCATATTCGAGCGCAAAGGTGAAGT
>JBDZVE010000010.1:0-12993 GCA_040255535.1 Lysobacterales bacterium
AAATTTTTCACGCAGGGTGAATCTAGGGAGCGAATGACAGCTCACCGGCCGCGAATTGCGCAGCGCGCGAGCGTGCCCGCAACGCCAAGCCGAGTTGCAACCCGCCGGCTCGAAACTGACCGGGTCCTTCGCTTCTTCGCGGCTACGCGGCGAGCTTTCGCTGCGAGAGAAATTGGCGGAGTGCCGCCGCCGTGTGCGAAAGGCGCCCTTTGCGAAGCACTTCCTCCGGAGAACCTTGAGCGACAATGCGCCCACCGCCGTCGCCGCCTTCAGGGCCAAGGTCGATGATCCAATCGGCCTCCGCGATGACATCGAGATCGTGCTCGATGACGACGACCGAATGGCCTGCGTCGACGAGCCGCTGCAGGACTCGGATCAGCTTCTCGGTATCCGCCATGTGCAAGCCGACCGTCGGCTCATCGAGCACGTACAACGTGGAGCTTGCACGGCGCGAGCCGCGAGCACGCGGATCCTCGCGCTCGGGCCGCACTTTCGAGAGCTCCGTGACGAGCTTGATACGCTGCGCCTCACCGCCCGAGAGCGTCGGGCTCTGCTGCCCGAGGGTCAGGTAACCGAGCCCGACACTCTGCAGCAAGCTCAACGCATGATGAATGCGAGGATGGGCGCTGAAGAAATCGGCAGCTTCATCGACGCTCATCATCAACACATCGCCGATCGTCTTGCCCTTGTACTCGATCGCCAAAGTGTCTTGGTTGAACCGTCGACCCCGACACGTGTCGCAAACGACTCGCACATCCGGAAGAAAGCTCATTTCGATTCTGCGCAATCCTTGGCCCTCGCACGCCTCGCAGCGTCCGCCCGCGGTATTGAACGAGAAGCGCGAAGCTGCGTAGCCTCGCATGCGCGCCTCGCTCGTCTCCGCGAACACGCGTCGAACCGCATCCCAGAATCCGATGTACGTTGCCGGACATGAGCGCGGTGTCTTGCCGATCGGCGTTTGGTCTACTTCGAGAATCCGCCCGACCTGCTCCCATCCCTCGATCCGCCGGCAGCCGTGCCATGCGACCTTCGAACGCCGTTTCGCGCTCAAGGCGAGCGCGAGATTGTCGTGCAGCACGTCGCGGGCGAAAGTGGACTTGCCGGACCCCGATACACCCGTGACGACGACCAAACGGCCGAGCGGTACGCGCACATCTTCGCCCCGCAGGTTGTGCAGCGACGCGTTCTTCACGACGAGCGCGTGCGTGTCGCGCGTTACGGGCCGGCGCTGAGACATCGGATGCCGCAACGGCTGCGCGAGCAAGCGTCCGGTCATCGACGCCGGCGCGCTCTGCAAGTCGCGCACGGTGCCCGCTGCGACGATATGCCCTCCGCGCGTGCCGGCGCCGGGGCCGAGGTCGACGACGTGATCGGCGCGCCGGATCGTCTCCTCATCGTGCTCGACGACGAGCAACGAATTGCCTTTCGCCTTCAATCGCTCGAGGGTATCGAGCAGCACACGATTGTCTCTCGCGTGCAGTCCGATCGTCGGCTCATCGAGGATGTAGCAAACGCCCTGCAGATTCGATCCGAGCTGTGCGGCGAGTCGAATGCGCTGCGCTTCGCCGCCCGATAGCGTCGGCGCCGCACGATCGAGCGTGAGGTAGCCGAGCCCGACGTCCTCGAGGAATGCGAGCCGCGCATTGATCTCGCTCAGGACGTCTCGGGCGATATCGACCTCTCGCCCCTTGAGCTTCAAGCCATGAAAGAACTTGCGCGCATCCATGACCGAGCGGGCGGTCAAGCCGGAGATCGACTGGTCTTTGAAGCGAACGTGCCGCGCGACCGGATTCAGGCGCTGACCGTCGCACTCGGCGCAGACGTGCGCCTCGTCCTCGTACCATTCGTTCCACCAGATCTCTTCGCCGGTTTGCGCCTCGTCGAAACCGCGCATCGAAAGCCCGGTGCCGTAACAACTCTCGCACCAGCCGTGCTTCGAGTTGAACGAGAACAAGCGCGGGTCGAGATCGGCAAAGCTGCGCGCACAGGAGGGACATGCGCGGCGCGTGCTGAAGATGTGGGCTCTGGGCTCTGGGCTCTGGGCCCTGGCCAGAGACGTCGCGCGCTTTTTCTTCACCGTCCGCCGTCCGCCGTCCGCCGCCCGGCCTACGTGCACGACGCCTTTGCCGTATGCCAGCGCCGACTCGAGCACAGATCGAAGCCGCGCTTCATTGCGTGGCGTGATCTGCACCGTTGCGACCGGCAACTCGATCGTGTGCTCTTGAAACCGGCTCAACCGAGGCCAGCGATTCGTGGGCAACATCTCGCCGTCCACGCGCAAGTGCTCGTAGCCTTTCTTTGCAGCCCAAGACGCGAGATCCGTGTAGTAGCCCTTGCGAGCGACGACGAGCGGCGCGAGCACATCGATCGTCGTACCGCGATACTGCTTCATGATCCGCGCCGCAATCGCATCGAAGCTCTGCGGCTCGATCGGCACGTCGCAATCGGGGCAGTACTGCGTTCCGAGCTTCACATAGAGCAAGCGGAAAAAGTGATAGATCTCCGTGAGCGTCGCAACCGTGCTCTTGCGTCCGCCGCGGCTCGTACGCTGTTCGATCGCAACGGTCGGCGGGATACCGAAGATGGCATCGACATCGGGCTTCGACGCAGGCTGCACGAATTGCCGCGCATAGGCATTGAGCGATTCCAGATAGCGGCGTTGCCCTTCCCCGAAGACGATGTCGAACGCGAGCGTCGATTTGCCCGAGCCCGACACGCCCGTCACGACGACGAACTTGTCCCGAGGCAGCTCCACATCGACGTTCTTGAGGTTGTGCTCGCGAGCGCCATGGATGCGGATCGAAGAGTCGATCCGCGGCTGTAGGCTGTAGGCCGTAGGCTGTAGCCCTGAAGCAGCTGCACGTCCGCGCTGTCGTCGACCGTCTGCAATGCGCCATTCGCCTGGTACAGCTTGCACCAGTGCCTTCCCAGTATGCGATTGCTCGTTGCGCATCAGCTCTTCGGGCGTGCCGCAGGCGACGATCTCGCCGCCGGCTTCGCCGCCTTCGGGCCCGAGATCGATGAGCCAATCCGCGGCGCGGATCACGTCCAAGTTGTGCTCGATGACGAGCACGGAGTGACCCGCGTCGATCAAGCGGCGGAAAGAGCTCAGCAGCTTCGCGATGTCATCGAAGTGCAAGCCGGTCGTCGGTTCGTCGAAGAGGAAGAGTAACCCTTGAGGGCTGCTGGGCTCTGGGCGCTGGGCTCTGGCCAGAGAAGAGCTGCCGCTTTTGGCGGATGATGATGCCGCCTCGACGGTGCGCCCTGATCGGTTACTCGTCTTCTTCTTGCCCGACGCCCAGAGCCCAGAGCCCGACTCCGCAAGATATCCCGCGAGCTTCAGCCGTTGCGCCTCGCCGCCGGACAACGTCGGCACGGGCTGGCCGAGGCGCAGATAGTCGAGCCCGACCTCCGCAAGCGGCTGCAAGCGTGCGAGCACCTCGGGCGCGTACGCGAAGCATCGCACGGCTTCTGCAACCGTAAGCTCCAGTACGTCCGCGATCGTGAGATGGCGCTCGCCCACTTCCAAGACAATCTCGAGAATTTCGTCTCGATAGCGCCGCCCGTCGCAATCGGCGCAGCGCAGGTACACATCCGACAGAAACTGCATCTCGATGTGCTCGAAACCGTTGCCGCCGCATGTCGGACAGCGCCCGTTGCCAGAGTTGAAGCTGAACGTTCCGATCGTGTATCCGCGTTCCTTTGCGACCGGAGTGGCAGCGAACAATTTGCGGATCGCATCGAACGCACCGACGTAGCTCGCCGGGTTCGACCGCGTCGTGCGGCCGATCGGCGACTGATCGACGAATACGACGCCGGCGAGCTCATCGGCACCGACAATCGCTTCGTGCTCGCCGGGCGACTCCGTCGGCTTGCCGAAATGCTTGCGCAACGCCGGATAAAGAACATCTTGAATCAGGGTCGATTTGCCCGATCCGGATACGCCCGTCACGCACACGAGGCGCTCGAGCGGTATGTCGACGTCGATATTCTTCAGGTTGTGCTCGCGAGCCCCGACGACGCGCAGACGCTTCTTAGGCTGTAGGTCGGCACGGCCTTCACCGCCCGGCGTCCGCCGTCCAGCGTCTACTACCCTGCGTCCGAGCAAGTAGTCGGCCGTCAACGAACCGGTAGCGCTCGGCAGGTCGCGCGGGGTGCCATAAAAAACGATCTCGCCGCCGCGCTCGCCGGGGCCTGGACCGATGTCCAAGATGCGATCTGCCGCTTGCATGACCTGCGGATCGTGCTCGACGACGACGAGTGTGTTGCCGGCGGCTTTGAGTCGGCGCATGACGTCGATGACGCGATTCATGTCGCGCGGGTGCAGGCCGATCGACGGCTCATCGAGGACGAACAACGTATTGACGAGCGACGTGCCGAGAGCCGTCGTGAGATTGATTCGCTGCACTTCGCCGCCCGACAACGTCCGGGACTGACGGTCGAGCGTGAGATAGCCGAGCCCGACATCGAGCAGATACTTAAGACGGCTGCGGACCTCCTTGAGTACGAGATCGCTCGCCTCGTCGAGGGGAGCGGGCAATTGCAGCGAGCTCAAAAAAGCACTGCACCGCTCGATCGGCAACATCATGAGCTCGTGCAGGCTCACGCCTGGCAACTTGGCAAGCGCCTCATCGCTCCATTCGGCTGCAACGGGACGGAAGCGCTCCGACGGGCGAAGCGTGCGCTGCGCGTCGGCACGCGTGCCGAGCCGATACAACAATGCGTCGGTCTTGAGGCGCGCCCCGTTGCACGCTGCGCATGGCGTGTAGGCACGATACTTCGACAGGAGCACGCGAATGTGCATCTTGTACGACTTCGTCTCGAGCCACGCGAAGAAGCGCCGCACGCCATACCACCGACGATCCTCCCACGAGCCCTCGCCTTCGAGCACCCACGTGCGATGCGCTTCGCTCAACTCGCGCCAAGGCACATCGACCGGAATGCCGCGCTTGCGCGCAAACTTCATGAGATCGTCCTGGCACTCGCGATACGACTCGCTCTGCCAGCAGCGCACGGCGCCTTCGCGCAGCGATTTGTTCGCGTCCGGCACGACCAGACCGAAATCGATCCCGATCGTGCGGCCGAAGCCGCGACACGTTTCGCACGCCCCGATCGGCGAATTGAACGAAAACAAGCTCGGCACCGGATCGCGATAATGAATGTCGCAATCGGCGCAGTGCAGATCCGATGAGTACCGGAAGCTCACGCCGCTCACGACTCCATTCTTACTATCCCCTACCCCCTGATCATTACCCCCTTCCACGGCCACGTGGACGCTGGCCTTGCCGCGCCCAACCCGCAGCGCCGCTTCCAGCGCTTCGATGACGCGGCTGCGCTCGGCGGACGCGAACCGCAGGCGATCCTGGATCATTTCGAGCACGATGCTTTGCTCATCGCGAGTCGGAGATCCTTTCGCACGCTTCCGTTTGCCTTTGGCCTCGGCCGTTCCGCTTTCTGCCGCTTGCATGCTCCGCGAGAACACGCGCGTGTAGCCTTGCGCCTCGAGCAGCTTCAAGACCTCTGCTTCGGAGAAATTGTGGGGCACGACGACCGGGAACGTGACGACCACGCGAGCGTCTTCCCGCTGCATCGCCTGCAATCGCTCGCCCAAGTCTGCGTAGATCGTCTGCGCGGTGTCGCGGCGCACGGGACGAGCGCAGGCGCGGCAGTAAAGTTGCGAAGCTCGCGCGAAGAGGAGCTTCAAGTGATCGTTGAGCTCCGTCATCGTGCCGACGGTCGAGCGCGAGGTGCGCACCGGGTTCGTCTGGTCGATTGCGATCGCGGGAGGAATGCCCTCGATCCGCTCGACGCGCGGACGATCCATGCGGTCGAGGAACTGTCGAGCGTACGGCGAGAATGTCTCGACATAGCGCCGCTGACCTTCGGCGTAGAGCGTATCGAATACGAGCGAGGATTTCCCGGAACCGGAAACACCGGTCACGACAATCAGCTCATTCGTCGGCAGCTCGACGTCGATGGATTTGAGATTATTCTGGCGTGCGCCGCGAATAACGATGGATTTGGACATTGCTGAGATGGACGAAGTGATTCCCGCCGCGCAGGACGCGCGCCGAGTGCGCATTCTAGCCCGCAATTTCGAATCGAGCGGGATTGAACACGGCAAAGCTGTCAGCGCGTGTCGAGTTTGCCCTGCGATTCTCCGAGGTAGGCGCTACCCGTCAGGTCAACTCTTGACTCCGTACGGAAGAGAAAGATGACTCTCGCAAAGCACGCCAGGCTCGCAAAGTAGGAACCTAGGAAAGAAATATTCTCGCCAGAGATATTCTTCTTACTCTTGCCTTGGCGAGCTTTGCGCGCTTTGCGAGAGTCATCTTCTCTTGTTTCACGTCGCTGCTCGCGTAGATTCGAGCTGCGGGGAAGCGGAGATCAAGGGCGGCAGCGGGCAATGAAGCGATGCGCAAACCGCTCGGAGCAGCTCCGACTCGCCGAGCGTGAGTCGCTCATCGTGCGTCACCGTCTTCAACAACGCCTCTATGAGCTGCTCCTTGCCGGCAGGCGCGAGCCGATCCAACCGGCTGAGTGCGCCATCGAGCGCCGCTGCCCATTGCGACGGCAGCGAGTAGTCCGGGCGCACGCGCGGATACAAATGGTGCATGCCCGCCTCGTACGCGCGCCTCGATTCCGCGTCCGTGTGATGCCCATGACGCGCGAGAACCGCGAACAAGACCTGCGCATCGGCGCGCACGAGATCGAGCGACAGCGTGCGCGTGCGCGCCGCCGGCTCGATCGAATCGCGCAAATGCATCTGTGCCAGCTTCCGCAACACGTATCGATGCAGCGAAAGTTGGCCTTCTCTCTGCAGCATGCCGTTGAGACACGCCATCAAGCGCAAGCGCTCATCGCGCGGCAGTTGCCGCAGCGCCGAGAAGCTGCTGAGGAGCGCGGGCAAGCGCTGTTCGGGCTCGAGCGCGTCCACGCTCGCTTCCAGGTCTGCGATCGCGGCGACAGTTTGCTCACCCAACTGCTGAGCGATGTAGCGCTTCTGGCGCTCGCGCGCGTCGGCTTCACCGTCGAGCGCGAGCGTGAGCAGCAGCGCTCGAGCCGTAGAGGCATGCCGCGCCGCGAGCGTAATGGCATCGGGCAGCGATTCGCGAATGCTTTGCGCGAGCAGCAGGTGCGCCGTAGACGGATTGCCCACCCAATCCGCGACGCCTGCGATCGGCACGTTGAGCACGGCGCCGAGCCGCTCTCGCGCGGCAGGCTCCGCCTTCTTCGGCGCCGCGGCCGCTCGCTGTTCGATCTGCTGCGCGCGCACGCGCTCGATCTCGGCAGGATCGAACTGCGGGTCGATTGCTTTCAGGCGCTCGAGCAACGGAGGATGCGTCGCGAACAATCGACTCATGCCGGGCGCGAACAGCATGTGCGCGACTTCATCGACGTTGGGATGCGAAAGGCGCGATCCGGACGAAGCCGCGCCGATCTTGACGAGCGCATTGCGCAGCCCAGTCGGATCGCGCGTGAACTGCACGGCAGAGGCATCGGCGAGCGCTTCGCGCCGTCGCGACACCGCAGCCTGGATCACACGGCCGAAGAACAGCCCGACGTACCCGATGACGAGAACCGCGAGCGCGATGAGAACGATCGCGGGGCCGAGCCCCTTCTGATCGCGTCTGCGCGGCGCGATGCGCATGACCGTGCGGGCGATGATCGCAATCACGAGAAGCCCGAACAGCAAGCCCATCAGGCGCACATTGAGCCGCATGTCGCCATTGAGAATGTGGCTGAACTCGTGACCGATAACCCCCTGCAGCTCCGAACGGTTGAGCGTGTCGAGCGCCCCGCGTGTCACTCCGATCGCCGCGTTCGCCGGATTGTGTCCGGCCGCAAATGCGTTGATGCCGCTCTCATGCTCGAGCAGATAAACCTCGGGCATCGGCACGCCGGATGCGATCGCCATCTCCTCGACGATGTTGAGGAGGCGGCGCTCCGCCGGATCCGTCGTATCCGACGAGACGCGTACGCCGCCCAACGATTGCGCAACGACCGCACCGCCGCCGCTCAGCACGACCGTCTTATAAAGACTTGCGATACCGATGATGCCGACGACGACGAGCGAGGTCACAAGAAGCGTGCCCGAGTTCGCTCCCATCCACTGGGCGAGCGGCTGCGAGACGCCGCTCGAGCGTGCGTGGGCTTGCGCGAGCACGACGGATACGACGATATCGACGGCAACGACGACGGCGAGCACTGCAAGCACGAACAAAATGACGAGCCACCGCGAAGCGCGACGGGCCTCGTCTTGTCGCTGGAAGAAGTTCATGGCGCCCGCGCGAGGAGATCGTGATCAGGGAATAGGGGTTGGTAAGAGAAGCTTAGCTGCCAGCGCTGCGAGTCGTGCTCGCAGGGCGTCGCTCTGACGATCCCCTACCCCCGAGTCACTACCCCCTAAAATTTCACCTGCGGTACCGCCCGCACCTCAGGCGACTCGATCTCGAGCAGTTGAGCGGGCTGGAAGGCGAACATCCCGGCGACCACGCTGTTCGGGAAGACTTCCCGCAGATTGTTGTAGTTCATGACCGAGTCGTTGTACGCCTGCCGCGCAAAGGCGACCTTGTTCTCAGTCGAGGTGAGCTCTTCGGAAAGCTGCATCATGTTCTGATTTGCCTTCAGGTCGGGGTAGGCTTCCGCGAGTGCGAACAACCTGCCGAGTGCGCCGCTCAGTGCATTCTCCGCACCGGCGAGCTGCTGAACCGCGTTCGGATCGCCCGGATGCGCCGCGGCGTTCTTGAGCCCGGTCACCGCGACATTGCGCGCGGCGATAACGGCCTCGAGCGTCTCGCGCTCGTGCTTGATATAGCCCTTGGCGGTTTCGACGAGATTCGGAATGAGATCGTGGCGGCGCGTGAGCTGCACGTCGATCTGAGCGAATGCGTTCTTATAGGCATTGCGCCCGGCGACGAGCCGGTTGTAGATCGATATGAAGAAGAAGGCGACGAGGACGACGATCGCCAAAACGATCCAACCTGCCATAAACATTCTCCGAGATGACTTGGCCAACGCGCGGCACAAGCATACCCAAAACAGGGAGCGGGAGAATGTTTACCGGCCAATTGCGGGTTATGGCCGGTGACTCGCCGAGCATGGCGGGCGTATGGACACATGGACGTGCGGACGCTGATCCGCCCGCACGTCCACGGACATCTCAGCGTGAAGAAAACAAATCGAACAGGCGACTCAAGAGCGACGGCTTGAACCCTTCGACTTCCAACTGATCCTGCGATCGAGGGATGTCCAGATCGGACAAGTCGATCTTGAATCCGCCTTCGCCGTCGCCCTCCTTCGGAGCAAAGCCGATGCGCGGCGCACCGGCGGCACGTGCAACGGGACGCTGTGCTGTAGGAGAAGCATGCATGCTGGGCGCGTTCCGACGCACGGCTTGAGAATTAGCGACGGTCATCAAATCCTCCGACGATGAACAGCATGGGACGTCGGCAGCCTAGAGGAACGAGAACGCCCGCCGCGTGAGCTGCATCACGTTCGCCGCAGCAGAAACGTCAAGCGGATGCATCGCGCTTGCATGGCGCATCGAAGGTCCGCTTATGTTCAGCGCTTGTCGCCGCGCGCAGACGCATATTCGTCTTGCACGCGGCACGTAAGATCTGCGAAGAACGAAGGCATGAACGCAACTCATCGAGACTGGGTTCCGCTCCTCTGCATCGCAGCCGCAAGCGCGTGGATCGCGGCATGCGGCGCACCGTCGCATGAAGCCGCCGCAAAGAACGACGCACCAACGGAGCCGCTCGTTACCGCGGCTCGATCGGATCTCTCAACGGGATTGCCGATCGCAACTACCGCAGGCGGGATCTCGACTCACTACACGGCGCAATTCGATGGAGAGACCCTCGTTCGCATCGACGAGTGGCGCGACCGCGCGAACGCACCGGCCGCACGCGGCGCGTACGCATTTCAAGGCGCGCGTTTGATGCGTTACGAAGGCGCGCCCCTCGGCGGCTCCGGCACGCTACTGCTGGAATTCGACTTACAGGGCAAAGTGCTCACTGCACGTCATGGCGACGCGCCTGCGACAAACGAACAGATCGGCGCAATCCGCACACGCGCGCAGCTTTTGCGGAGCCACGCGCAGGCACAGCACGCCTCGCGAACGCATTCGATGCAACAGTAGCTCGACCACTCGGCAGCGCGCTGGTCGCTGGCTGCCCAATCGATCGATGACCGTCGGTTGCGCTCAGCCCTCCTGGGCAGAACGCGCAGGAAGCTCGATGCGAACGATCAAGCCGCCGGTCGGCGCGTTGCGCGCGATCACACGGCCGCCGTGCAGCGCGATGATGCGCCACGTGATCGCAAGCCCGAGTCCGGTACCGCCGCTATCCCGGTCGCGAGAGGCGGCGACTCGATAGAACGGCTCGAAGATTCGGTCGAGCTCTGCGACAGGGACCCCGGGACCCTGGTCCTCGATCGAAATCGTAGCCTGGCCATGATCCAAGCTCTGCTTCACGGTGACCGCCGTCCCGGTCGCGGTGAATCGAATCGCATTGCGCACGACGTTTTCGATCGCGCTTCGCAGCAAGCGCTGATCGCCGTCGACGAGGACGCCCGAGCTCGACCCCCATTCGACGCGTTTGTTCGTCGCGCTCGCCTCGAGCAGCGCGTCTTCCAGGACTTCGCTCAAGAGGGTGCCGATGTCCAAGGGCTCGCGCGTGAGCACGGGCTCGGCCGCGCGGAGCTGAGAAAGCTGCAGCATCTGCCCGATCAACGTATCGAGCCGCTCGGCTTCGAGCTCGATGCGATCGAGCTGACGCAGCAGATCCTCGCCTGGGCGGCGCGCAAGCCCGAGCGCGACGCGCAAGCGCGCAAGCGGCGATCTCAACTCGTGCGACATGCCGCGCAACAGATCTTCCTTCGAGGCGAGCAGATTACGCACGTGATCCGCCATGGCGTCGAAGTCGCGCGCGAGCACGCCGAGCTCGTCCTTGCGGCGCGAGAACTCCTGTCCGACACGCGCCTCCAGATTGCCCGCGGCGAGTGAGCGAGCGCTCGACTGCAGGCGTTCCACCGGTTTGCTCACGTAGCGAGCGAGCCACCAGCAGACGAATCCGCTCGTGAGCAATGCGAATGCGAACACGACGATGCGCACGTCCGTCGCGTTGAGCATGTTCATGGGCCAACTCGGGCCGCTGATCATGATCGAGTACACGGTGCCGTCGCGGTCCGTAAACAGCGGCGTCAGCAAGAGCGGATCGTCGATGTCGCGACTGTCGATTCGGTTTTCTCCGAGAAGTCCCGCATCCTGCAGCCGGCCCACGTACTTGCGCAGGTGATGCGGCAGCGGGCGCTTGAGCACGTCATCGCCCGTCGAGTCGACGATGAAGATTTCTCGTTCCTTGTACTTGCGCTCCGCATCCGCGATCCAT
The DNA here is from genome assembly GCA_040255535.1 of Lysobacterales bacterium. GTDB lineage: Bacteria > Pseudomonadota > Gammaproteobacteria > Steroidobacterales > Steroidobacteraceae > Steroidobacter. The sequence goes on from JBDZVE010000010.1 coordinate 11,394, forward strand.
GCCGGAAGCGCTTGCGTGCCGTCGGATCGCAGGAGCGCCGCCGCCTCGTTCGCGAGCTGCTTGATGTCGACGTTGACGCGCTTGACCTCATGGAATCGGTACGACGCGACGCCTGCTGTCGTCCCGAGCACGACGAGCATCGCCGCCCAGAACGCAAGGAAGATGCGTAAAAAAAGCGTCTTCATAAGCGGGCGGATTCGGCGCGTGCCTCTCCGTTCGGAATCAAGACGTACCCCGCACCGCGGATGCTGCGAATCTCCGGCAAGCCGTTCTCACCGAGACCGAGCTTGCGGCGCAGGTTGCTCACGTGCGTATCGATGCTGCGATCGTAGGGCGTGAGGCGCCGACCGAGGACGCGCTCCGTCAGCGATTCGCGCGATTGCACTTGGCCCGCCGAGCGCATCAGCACTTCCAGTAGCCTGAGCTCCGTTCCGGTGAGCCGCACCGCCTCGCCGGAGAGCGTCACTTCGAAGATCGCGGGATCGAGCCGCAGCGGGCCGATCGTGACCGGATGCGCCGGCGTGTCCGCATCGCGCGGCGAGAACCGCCGCAGCACCGCCCGCACCCGCGCCACGAGCTCGCGCGGATTGAACGGCTTCGCAAGATAGTCGTCGGCGCCGAGCTCCAAGCCGACGATGCGATCGACGTCCGCTCCATGCGCCGTCAACATGATGACCGGCACCGAGAGGCTCCGGCGCAAGCGGCGCAGGACTTCGAAGCCGCTCAAGGACGGCAGCATGACGTCGAGAATCACGAGGTCCGCAGGATGGGGTTGCTCGATCAGCCGCTCGAGCGCCTCGGCGCCGTCCCGCAGGATCGACACGTTGAAGCCTTCGCCGCTCAGGTACTCCGTGAGCATCTGCCCCAATTCGCGGTCATCGTCGACGATCAGCAAGGAGGGAGGCTGGGTCATAAGAGAACGGAATGTCGAGTTGGCCGAAATCAATGACAGGCGCGGAGATGCGATCGGTCGCCGCCCGCGCCTGGCTGCCGCGGCGATGTTTACCCGGTGGTTCGATTGGGTGCAATGATCTCGCGCGCGGCACCGGCTTCGTACATGAAGTTTTCTAAAGAAGGCCGTTTCGCGGGTTTTCTGGCCGCCCCAGTATGAGGCATGCGCTTCGGGCTGTTCGTGCTCCAGGAACAAACCTCGGCGCGCCGCAAAACTCAGGCGCCCCGTGTAGGAACTCCGGAGCGATCCCTTGTCATCGCTTATGCCTTACGATGGGGCCATTTGCGACCTGGAGCATTGCCCATGGCCGTTCCTTGGCTACAAATCGTTCAGCTCGTGCCCTCGATCCTCGACGTTTCGCGCGAGCTCCTACGCAAGACGAAAGCGCCTGGCCCCGGCGTCGCCCCAGGCCCGCTGCAGACGACCGACGATCTCGCGGCGCGCGTCGCAGCACTCGTGGAAAACGAACGACGGCAAGCCGAGCTCGTCAGTCAAATGGCCGAGCAGATTGCCGCACTCACTAAGGCAGTCACGGTGCTTCACCGCCGAGTGATCTGGCTGACAGCCGGCTTGGGCGCTTCCGTGATCGTGGCGCTAGTGGCGATTGGTATCGCCCTCAGGTGACGAGGGACGAGCGAGACGAACCCC
>JBDZVE010000010.1:13093-51482 GCA_040255535.1 Lysobacterales bacterium
CCGCGGAACCCTCAGCGCGCCGCGTTGTACAGCGGCAGAACGCGGGGCACGTTTGCTTCGAGATCCTTGATCCGCGATGTGCTCGACGGGTGCGTGCTCAGAAACTCCGGCGGGCCGCCGCCGGCAAGCTTGCTCATCTTCTGCCACAAAGTAATGGCCGCGTTCGGATCGAACCCGGCGCGCGCCATCAACTCGAGGCCGATGCGATCGGCTTCGGCTTCCTGCTCGCGGCTGTGCGGCAGCGTAAAGGTCACCGCCGATACCTGGCTCGCGATCGACATCACGCTGTCGCTCGCACCCGTCGCCATCGCAACGCCCGTCAGCGCGAGCTGTTCGGCGTACGCGCGGGAAATGCGCTCTCGAGAATGCTCACGGAGCGCATGTGCAATTTCATGGCCGATGACGGCGGCGAGCTCCGCATCGGTCGCATCGAGCTCCTCGATGAGCCCGCTGTAGACCATGATCTTGCCGCCGGGCATGCAGTACGCGTTGACGTCATCGGACTTCTGCACGTTGATTTCCCAATTCCACTGCGTAGCGTCGGGACGAAATATCGCCGTCTGCGGAATCAGCTTGCGCGCAATCCGCTGCACGCGCTGATACTGGTCTTGATTGGTGTTCAGTGCTTTTTGGCTGCGCGCTTTGGTCAGCTCCTGCTGGTACGCCTCCTGCGCTCCTTTTTCGACCTGCTCCTCGGACACGAGCATGAGCTGTTTGCGCTCTACGCCGACCGCGCCGGGTTGAGTCGTCTGTACCGTTTGGCATGCCGAGCACGCAAGCGCGAGTGTGATTAGAAGGATGCGGCGAATAGACATTGGCCGGCGCCTCATGTGAAGACAGAAGTTGGAACGATGCTCCCCTGCCGGAGTTCCTCCGGGCTTCGAACGCGTACCGACAGCCCGGCGGGCTATGGCGTCGTTCCGTCCGGCTTCGCTTCTTCCGGACTGCCCGAGGTCAAATAGCGCCCGAGCCGCGCCACCTGCCCTCCGAGCACTTCATCGACGATCGGAGCCCAGTCGGCGAGCGGACGATCGGCAAATCCTCCGACATTGTAGGTGAACGTGATGCGCGAGCCGCCGCCCGCGGCATCGATCTGCCACGTCATGCTGCCGCTGACGCCGAACTCTTGCAGCGGCCCCAGCGCCCCGCTCAGACGCAGCGTCTTCGCCGGTTGCGCGTATACGACGTGGGCATGCTCGATGCCTGCATAGAGGCTAAGCTTCTCGCAGAAGCAGCCCTGAACGTACGGATCCAAGCGCAGATTATTCGCATCGCCCGAATAGGTGTGATCGGGATCCCACCACTTCGAGACATCGGCGAGCGCGGCCCACACGACCGGCGGTGCGACGTTCGGCACCTCGATGACGTGTCGAATGTTGAAACCGTTCGCCGCAGCGCTGAGTATTTCCGCCTGCGCGGTACCCGTTCCACTCAGAACAAGCACGATCGCGAGAACCTTTGTGCGCATATTTTCGTCCTTCTGGCGAGCGACGGCGAAATGTTAGCTGGCGAGCATAGGCTGCGCACGCCTATGTCATGGCGCGAAGCCTAGCTCTAGTAGATTTCAGGAGTCGCCTCTGCCCCCGCGCACGGGAAATAGACGACGTTCGTCCCCTTTTATAACCGAAGTGCTACGCTCATCTCATGGCTAAGAAAAAGACCTCGAAAAGCACCACCCTCACGCCGACGGTCAGCCAAGCGCAGGCCGAAGAAGCCATCCGCACACTGCTGCGCTGGTCCGGGGAGGACCCGACCCGAGAGGGTCTCAGGGACACGCCCATGCGCGTCGTGCGCGCGTACCGCGACTGGTTCTCCGGCTATTTGAGCGATCCGGCGGACTACTTGCGCAGGACCTTCGAGGAAGTCGAAGGCTATGACGAGATGATCGTGCTGCGGGACATCGAATTCGAGTCGCACTGCGAGCACCACATGGCGCCGATCATCGGCCGCGCGCACGTGGGTTACCTGCCCACGAACAAAGTCGTAGGCATCAGCAAGCTCGCACGTGTCGTCGACGGCTATGCACGGCGCTTCCAGGTGCAGGAGAAACTCACCGCACAAATCGCGCGCTGCATCGACGAAGTGCTGAAACCGCGCGGCGTCGGCGTCGTCATCGACGCAGTCCATCAATGCATGACGACTCGCGGCGTCCACAAGCGCGGCGTCTCGATGGTGACGAGCAAGATGCTCGGCGATTTTCGCGAGGACGCGCGTACGCGGGCAGAGTTCTTGAGATTCATCGACGGAATGGAATGAGCGCGCGGCGCCGCCCGTAGCCCAGAGCCCATCAGAAGCCATTTAACAGTTTCCGTGCTCGTGCCGTGCTCGCTTCGTCCATCCCCTGATCGCACCCTTAAGCATTGTCGGCATAAGGCGACTGCTGTGACGAAGTTCTCATTGCGCTCGACACGCACGCCCTAGCATTCTGACCGCTCCCTCGCTCGGTGCGTGGGGAAGGCACGAGCACGGAATCCGCTTCGGGGACGGCACGGCGAGGTTGTAATGAACGCGCAAGCACAGATCGTAGCTAATGCCGCAGGGATGCCGGTCGCGCGTGCCGAACACATTTCGATAGAAGCTGCTCCCGAAGAAACATCTCCGATCGCGCGACGCGCGCGCGGCAAGATTCGCGCGACGTATTGCCTGAAGAGCACGCTGCGCGGCTGCGAGACCGAGCTCGCTTTGCTCGACGATCACTTCTTATCCGTGCGCTGCGTTCGGCCCGAGGGACTGCCGAAGAAATACGACGTCGATCTCAGGTTCGCGAACGCGAAGCCGGTGCGCGTACGCGAAATTTCGTGGACGTGGCTCGTCGTGACGGTCGGACTCGTGCTACTCGCGACCGGCGCAATCTTCTCGGCCTGGTCCGCCACGCCGACCCCATGGAACCGTCCTGGATTCATCGCCGCGCTCATCACCCTGCTCGTGAGCGTCGGCACGTTCTTTTTGTTTCTCCGCCGCACGACCGAGTCGCTGCTCTTTCGCAGCGTGCACGGCAACGCAACGCTCGTGAGCGTCACCGGAGGCATCGGCAGCGCGCGCAGCGGCAAGCTGTTCTTCGTGGAGCTCATCAAGGACATCAATGCGGCAAAGACGGCGCGCCCACAGGAGAAGCCGCAATTTCTGCGCGATGAAATGCGCGAGCATCATCGACTGCGCGAGCTCGGCGTGCTCACGGAAGAAGAATACGAAGCCAGCAAGGCCCGCATTCTGGGCGCACATAGCTGACTTCGAGGACGGGCTACAGCCGCCACTGTCAGTCTTGCCCGCAACCTCTAACCTGTCGCCTGGAGCCTATCGCCGGTAGCCTGCCCGAGCCGCGCGACATCGATGGTCGCGCGCAACGGCAAGTGATCGGACGCCACTCTCGCGAGGTCGGAGCGATGAGCTTCGATCGCGACGATCGCTTCGGGCGGTCGCACCCAGATGCGTGTGAGTGCGAGCACCGGGAAGAAAGACGGAAAGGCGGGTGGCGCGGGTGGCTCGCCGAATAAACGATGCGCTTCCTTCAGCGTCTTCGCGCCGCGATACCATTCATTCATATCGCCGAGCACGAACGTCGGAATGTCTTGCTCCGTCGCCACGGCCTCAAGCACACGATGCCATTGGAACTGGCGCTCGGCGCGGCGCAGCCCGAGATGTGCAGCGATGACGCGCACGGCGCACCCATGCACGTCGAGATGGACATCGATAGCGCCGCGCGGCTCACAAAGCGGAAAGCTCAAATCGTGGCGACGCACCGCGAGAATCGGAAAGCGCGTCAGAATCGCATTGCCGTACTCGCCCGTCTTTCGGATCATGCGCAGCCCCGGGATGGGCGCCATATCGAGCACGTCCGCCAGGTACTCGAGCTGCATCGACTCGACGTCTTCGCCAGGCTGATTGTCGACCTCCTGCAAGGCGAGCACGTGGACGTTCATCTCGCGGATGACATCCGCGATGCGCGAAGGCTTGCGGCGACGATCCATGCCCACACAGCTGTGCACGTTGTACGACGCAAGCGCGATGTGAAGCTCGCTTGCCTGCCGATGGCTCGCAGCCTCGCGCACCGAGCTCATTGCGGCTGCCGTCAGGCGGCACGCGCGCCGCCCACCTCGTCGGGACGCGACAGATTCGACGCCGAGCTCACGAGCCAGCGCCGAACGAGCCAGGTCGCGAGCGCGAGCAGCGCGAGCGCGGAGCCGATCAGCCAATAGTTCACGTTGCTCGGATCCTCCATCGCGGCCTGGAGCTGGTCGCCGAACACGGTCGATGTCAGCGTTCCCGGCAAAATTCCGATCGCCGTGCCGAGCATGAAATGCCAGAGCTTCACGCGCACCGCGCCCGCGACGATTCCTTCGACTGCGAACGGTGCGAGCGGCACGAGTCTGAGCGCGGTAATCGCCAAGAGGCCGCGTCGACGTAGGACTTGAATGATGTCGTTGAGCTTCGCACCGGCCACGCGGCGCACTGCCTCGCGATCGAGCCGCTTGCCTGCCACGAACGTGAGCCAAGCGGCGAGCTCGATGCCCAACATCGCATAGAGAAACCCGAGCCACGGCCCGAACGCCACGACTGCGAAGAGCGTGATCAACGGCCGCGGAAACATCGTGAGCGCGGCCGGCGTGTAAGCGAGCATGACCAAGATCGGCGCCCACCAGCTCGAGCCGAGCTCGCGCGCCCACTGCGTCACTCGATTCGCCTCGAGCAACTCCGCGAGCGGAGTCCACTTCCAGAGCGCCGTGAGCGCTGCAACCGCGACGACGATCGTGACGATCTTGTTCCAGGCAGGGCCGCCTCGTTGCGCAGCGACGCCGCCGTCGAATATCGCCGCGAGATCGCTCAAGGCGACCGGCTTCTCGGGATCCGCGACACTCGCAACGCTCATCACCGCCTCGGGCACCTGGGCGAGATCGGTCAGCGGCTCGAGCGATCGATCGTTGCGGTGCAAGGCATCGATGGCATCCCGCAAGCTGCCCTTCTCCCGCACCGCTTCTTTGACCTGCTCGGGCTCGGAGCCGAGATGCTCGCCGAGCAGCTCGCAGCGCAAGGCTTCGATTGCGCTCTCGATGTCGGAGCGGCCTTCTGCAGCAATCGCCAGATCGCACTCGGTATCGAGTCCCATCGAGCGATTCGCGAGATTCGCCGAGCCGATGCGAACGAGCTCCTCATCGACAATCATCATCTTCGCGTGAACGTCGATACACGTTCCTTCTTCGAGACCGTCGATATGGGGATAGAACACGCGAAAGCGATCGTAGCGATCGGCCGCCCGCAGCTTCTCGATGAGCCGCGTACGCAGCGTCTCCATCGTGAGCTCCTCCAGCCAGCCGTGGCTCAACTGGCGAAGCACGACGATGATCTCGGGCCCGTCAGGCTCGGACAATCGCTTGGCGAGGGCATCGCCGATCTTCTCGGCGGTGAAGTATTGATTCTCGATGTAGATGGACCTGCGGGCGGCAGCGATCATGTCGAGATAGAGCGCCTCGATCTCGCGGATCTCCTCGGCATCGTCGCACGCCGGCGCGCTGCGCGACACGGCGACGCGCAGCTCCCTGCGCACCGATGGCTCGAGCATTTCGGGCCATGGATCGGCGCCGCGCACGTGCGCAGGCGCCAGCACCTCGCCGGTCGCGCGCCGCCAACGCTCGCGCACGAGATCGCCGAGCGACCTCGCCGCATCGCCGTCGACCGCCATCGTCAAGTCGTGAAAGGGCGGGTATGGCTTGCCTTGGACGACGCGGCGCGCGTTGTCGGGTGTGTGATCGCACGTGTCCCAACGTTTGCACGTCAGATCGATCCCGCCGCAGAACGCGATCGCATCGTCGATCACGACGATCTTCTGATGATGCGATGCGCCGACTGGATGCGTGTTGTCGTACCTGAACTGGATGCGTCGCCGCGGCTTCCAACCGAAGCCGTAGATCGGCGCCCACTCCCGATCCAGGCCGAAGATCATCGGGTAATCCCAGATCAAGATGTGAATCTGGAGCCCGCGTTTGCGGCGCACGAGATCGTTCAGGAACTTGCCGAGCTCGAGCTCTCGGCCGCGCTCGTCCTCGCAGAGAAGACGCGTGCGGCTGTGAAAGTCCCACCCGGTGATCAGAATGGATCGTTGCGCCCTGCGCGCGGCGGCCACGAATGCCTTGAAATACGAATCAGCGTCGATCAAGAAAGCCGCGCGCTCGGCACGTTCGATACGCCAACAGTTGCGGCCTGGGTCGAACAGGCTTGTAGAGCTCGCGTTCTCGGACATGGACGGCCCGCATGAGAAGTGTCCGAGGAACGCTCGCAATGCGTGCGCGGTTCCGCGCCTGCGGGCGCGTTGCGCGCGTGTAAGGCGCGCGCGTGTAGAGTGTAATGTGTATGGTGTAATCGGCCCGCTTCGCGTGCCTCAAGGCCGTGTAACGTGTAGGGTGTATGGTGTGACGTCAGACCGGCGCGCTCCGCGCGCCTGACCTTACACTTTACACATCACACTTCACACGCGGCGAAGCCGCACCCTTGGAGCCGCCCTAATAGCCGCGCTCCACATCCACGGTCGACAGCATCCGATCGCCCGCGACATAGCGCTTGACGTTCTCCTTGACGACTTCCATTTGCGCCGAAAAGCCGAGGTCGGAGCGGCCGGCGACGTGCGGCGTGATCACGACGTTCGTGAATTTCCAGAGCGGGTGGTCCGGCGGCAGGGGCTCGGGGTCCGTTACGTCGAGTCCCGCGCCGGCGATCCTTCCGTCCTCGAGCGCATCGACGAGCGCCGAGGTGACGACGCTCTTGCCGCGCCCGATGTTGATGAAGTAAGCGCCGGGCTTCACCTTGCTGAAGAAGGCCGCATCGAAGAGCCCCGTCGTTTCGGGCGTCAGCGGCGTCGCGTTCACGATCACATCGGCTTCGCTCGCGAGCTTCAGCAATTCGTCGGGTAGGCCTACGTAGCTCACGAAATCCGGGCCGGTGCGGCCGCTCGCCCGAGTGGCGATCACGCGCATGCCCAAGGCATGTCCCCGCTTCGCGATCTCGCTCCCGATGCCGCCGAGACCGACGACGAGCATCGTCTTGCCTTCGACGGCAGCCATTCGCCCTTCGGCGGCTTCGGGGCGCCAGGCATGTTCGCGCTGCGCAGGAATGAACGCATCGAGTCGGCGCGTCAGCGCGAGCATCATTGCGGTGACGTGCTCGGCGATCACCGGGCCCATGACGCGCTGCATGTTCGTGACGAGAATGCCGCGCTCGCGAAGCGACGGAATCGAAACGCAGCCCTCGACGCCCGCGCTATAGACCTGCACCCAGCGAATCGACTTGCCCGCCTCCAGGATCGCCGGCGAACAGGCACCGATGACGGCATCGGCGTTCGCCGCAAGCGTTTGCGCTTGCACTGCATTGCCCGCGCGCACGAACTCGACGCCGGGCGAGTCCGCCTTGAGCGCCTCGATGAGATCGGGCGAGCCACCGACGATGAGAATCCGCTTCGGCTTGCGCCAGCCTGCGCGCTCTCGGATCGGCGCCGCGCCCTCTTCGAGCTGATAGCGATCCTGCACGCTCCGTTCGGCCGCGCTCGCGCCCGAATCGGCGAGCATTACAAGCAATGCCGCACACGCTACGACTATCGTCTTGATCATCGCTCCTCCGTTCGTCTGCGGGGCCGGAGCGGGAAGGATGCATTAGAACGGAAATGGAGGCGGTCGAGAATTGTCGATCACATGCTCGCGAACCCGTGGCTCGTTTCGGCGAGTTGACAGTTGTCAGTTGACGGTTGACAGCCAGAAAGATCAGAAGCCGCTACCGCTGGACCGCGTCGAAACGACGGCTGGTATGAGCGCCGGTCAAACCAGCACTCGCTCGATTCCGCCATTGTTCGCTGCCTTCACATAGTTCGGCAGCCAGTCCGCACCGAGGATGTGTCGTGCGATCTCGATGACGATGTAGCCCGCATCGATGTCGGCATCGTCGTTGTAGCGCTTCAATCCTTGCATGCAAGACGGGCATGAAGTGAGGATCTTGACGTCGCCTTTGAAACCGTCGGCGCGCAGCTTCGCCGCACCCGCCTTCATCTCTTGTTCCTTGCGGAAGCGCACTTGCGTCGCCACATCCGGACGACTGATCGCGAACGTGCCGGACTCGCCGCAACAGCGCTCGTTCTTCTCGACCTTGCCGTTCAAGCCCTCGTTCATGAGCGCATTGACCACTTTGAGCGGGTCGTAGCTTTTCATCGGCGTATGGCAGGGGTCGTGGTACATGTAACGAACGCCCGTCACGCCGTCGAGCTTCACGCCGCGCTCCATGAGGAGCTCGTGGATATCGACGATACGGCATCCCGGAAAGATTTCGTCGAACTTGTATCCCTGCAGTTGATCGAAGCACGTGCCGCAGCTCACGACGACCGTCTTGATGTCGAGATAGTTGAGCGTCGTCGCGACCCGGTGGAACAGGACCCGGTTGTCCGTGATCATTTTTTCCGCTTTGTCGAGCTGACCCGTGCCGCGCTGCGGATAGCCGCAGCAGACATAGCCGGGCGGCAGCACCGTCTGCACGCCGATTTCCCACAGCATCGCCTGTGTCGCGAGCCCGACTTGCGAGAACAATCGCTCCGAGCCGCAGCCCGGGAAGTAGAACACCGCCTCGGAGTCGCTCGTCGTGCGCGCCGGATTGCGAATGATCGGGACGTAGTGGCGGTCCTCGATATCGAGCAAGGCGCGTGCCGTCTTCTTCGGCAGGCCGCCGGGCATTTTCTTGTTCACGAAATGCACGATCTGCTCCCTGACGGGCGGCTTGCCCGTCGTGGCAGGCGGACGCGCCGTTTGAGCGGCAGCGAAGGCGCCGAGCACGCGATTCGCCGCGCGCTGCGCCTTGAAGCCCCATTCGAGCATCGCCTTGCGAGTGAGCTTGATCGTCTCCGGGTTGGTCGCGTTCAAGAAAAACATCGACGCAGCCGTGCCTGGATTGAAGCGCTTCTTGCCCATCCGACGCAGCAGGTCGCGCATCGCCATCGAAACATCGCCGAAATCGATGTTCACGGGGCACGGCGTCACGCACTTGTGGCACAACGTGCAGTGATCCGCGACATCCGAAAACTCATCGAAATGTCGAATCGACACGCCGCGGCGCGTTTGCTCTTCGTACAAGAACGCTTCGATCAAAAGCGACGTCGCGAGAATTTTGTTACGCGGCGAATACAGCAGATTGGCCCGCGGCACGTGCGTCGCACACACCGGTTTGCACTTGCCGCAGCGCAGGCAATCCTTGATCGCATCCGAGATCGAATTGATGTGGGACTGCTGCATGATGAGCGACTCGTGGCCCATCAGATTGAAGCTCGGCGTATAGGCGTTGCGCAGATCTCCCGCGGGCATCAGCTTGCCGCGGTTGAAATGACCTTCCGGGTCGACGCGATCCTTGTAGCGCCTGAAGTCCGCCGTCTCCTCGTCCGACAAGAACTCGAGCTTCGTGATGCCGATGCCGTGCTCGCCCGAGATCACGCCGTTCAGGCTGCGCGCGATCTGCATGATGCGTGCGACCGCGCGATTCGCCTCCTGCAGCATCTCGTAGTCATCCGAGTTGACCGGGATGTTCGTGTGCACGTTGCCGTCGCCTGCGTGCATGTGCAGGGCGACCCAGACTCGTCCGCGCAGCACGCGCTTGTGGATCTGCTCGACGGCCTCGAGCACCGGCACGAACGCACCGCCGACGAAGAGCCGGCGGAAGTGCCCGCGAACCTCGCTCTTCCATGAAGTGCGCACCGAGCGGTCCTGCACGAGATCGAACACGCGCGTCGAGGGCTCGCGTTCGAGCCGCCGCTCGAAATCGCCGCGCAGCGGCTCGAACCCGAGCGCATCGAGCTGCGGCAGCGCCTCGGCGAGCGGAGTGTCGAGGTGCTCGTATAGATACGCCCAGCGCGCTCGCGCCGCCGCCAGGATCTGACGCGCCTGCGCTTGTCGCTCGCCGATCAATTCCTCGCGCGCGACATCCGCAAGCTCGGGATCGTCGGTCTTGCCGAGCGGCAGCTCGCCCGCAAAGAAAACATCGAGCTCATCGAGCAGCTTCAGCTTGTTCTTGAACGAGAGCTCGATGTTGATGCGCTCGATGGCATCGGTGTAGTCGCCCATGCGATCGAGCGGGATGACGACGTCTTCGTTGATCTTGAAGGCGTTCGTGTGTCGAGCGATCGCCGCCGTGCGCGAGCGATCGAGCCAGAACTTCTTGCGCGCGTCAGGGTTGACCGCGATAAAGCCTTCGCCGGCGCGACTGTTCGCGATACGCACGACCTCCGAAGTCGCCCGCGCGACCGCAGCGTCGTCCTCGCCGACGATGTCGCCGAGCAAGACCATCTTGGGCAACGCCCCGCGCTTGGATTTCGTCGCATAGCCGACCGCGCGCAGATAGCGCTCATCCAGATGCTCGAGCCCGGCGAGTTGAACGCCGCTCGTGCGCGCCTCGTTCTCGAGATACCGCTTGATCTCGACGATCGACGGAATCGCGTGGCGTGCATGACCGAAGAACTCGAGACAGACGGTCCGGATGTGCTTCGGCATCTTGTGCAGCAGCCAGCGCGCCGACGTGATCACGCCATCGCAGCCTTCCTTTTGCACGCCCGGCAAGCCGCCCAGGAATTTGTCCGTGACGTCCTTGCCGAGACCGGTCTTGCGGAATTTCCGCCCCTCGATGTCGATCCGCGCGGTGCGAAGCTGGCGCGCTTTCTCGGGCGGCTCGCGTCCATCCTTCCATACGAGCTCGAACGAAGCCATCTCGGCTTCGTGGATCTTCCCCCGGTTGTGCCCAAGGCGCGTGACTTCGAGCCAGTTCCCGTCCGGATCGACCATGCGCCACCACACGAGATTGTCGACGGCCGTACCCCAGAGCACCGCCTTCTTGCCGCCGGCATTCATCGCGATGTTGCCGCCGATACACGAGGCATCGGCCGAAGTCGGATCGACTGCGAACACGAAACCGGCCTGCTCGGCCGCATTTGCAACCCGGCGCGTCACGACACCCGCTTCGCTGAAGATCGTCGGGACCGGAGCTGAACCTTCTTGCCCTGCGGCGCGAGGGGCGTCCGGCAGCGCCACCATCTCCACTGCGCCAAGCCCTTCCAACTTCTCCGTATTGATGACCGCCGCAAGCGGCGTGAGCGGAATCGCGCCGCCCGTGTAGCCCGTTCCACCGCCGCGCGGGATTACCGACAAGCCGAGCTCAATGCACGAGCGCACGAGCGCTGGAACCTCGCTCTCCGCATCGGGCGAGAGCACGAGAAACGGATATTCGACGCGCCAATCCGTCGCATCGGTGACGTGCGACACGCGTGCGAACGCATCGAAGCGGATATTGTCCTCGCGCGTATAGCGAACGAGCAGGCGGCGGGCACGCTTACGAAGATCGATCATCCGCTCGAACTCGCGCTCGAACGATTGCACCGCAGCGCGCGCCGCTTGCAGCAGCTCGCCGACCTTGCGATCGCGCTCCCGATCCGACGCGTCGCGCCGTCGCTCCACTTCGTTCAATCGATGATGCAACGCCTCGACCAACATGCGCCGGCGTTTCGGGTTGTCGATCAGGTCATCCTGCAAGTACGGATTGCGCTGGACGACCCAGATATCGCCGAGCACCTCGTAGAGCATGCGGGCCGAACGGCCCGTGCGGCGCTCGCTCCGCAGCTCGTCGAGGATCTGCCAGATGGGCTCGCCGAGCAGCCGCACCACGATCTCGCGATCCGAGAACGAGGTGTAGTTGTAAGGAATTTCACGCAGACGTGCGGGCGCGTCCGGAACGAACGCGTGTTCCGGCTCGATCGGCTCGAGCGGAAGGGGCAGATTGAGCAAGACGGCGACCTGGGATTTGACGAGGATTCAGTCGTGAATTGTAAATGAAGATCGTGCCGGAGACGGCGGCGAGTGACGCGTAGCGTGCGCCGAGCCAGAATCAGGATCTTCTAATCTCAAAACCAATTCGCATAAGCACTATGAACCTGCAGCTCTCGCCTACGGAAATTCGCGTCATCGGTTGCCTGATCGAGAAGGCGATTACGACGCCGGACCAATATCCGCTCTCGCTCAACGCGCTCACGAACGCGTGCAATCAGAAGAGCAATCGCGATCCGGTCATGGAGCTGGATGAGCGCGTCGTTCAAGACACGATCGACGCTCTCATCAAGAAGCACCTCGTGCTCGAGCGATCCGGGTTCGGCAGCCGTGTGCCCAAGTACCAACATCGCTTCTGCAATACGGGGTTCGGATCATTCGAATTCACGGCCCAGGAGACGGGGATTCTGTGCGAGCTGATGCTCCGCGGACCGCAAACCCCCGGCGAGCTCCGCGGTCGCGCCGCGCGCATGGCCGAGATACGCGATGTCGACGCGGCGGAAACGGCGCTGCAAGCACTCGCGACACGCGAGGACGGCCCGTTCGTCGTCAAGCTGCCGCGCGAGCCGGGCCGCCGCGAAGCGCGCTACGCACACCTCTTCGGCGGCCCGATCGAGATCGACACCGCACCGGAGTCTCCCGACGAACGTTCTTCGCCCGAACCTCGCGCGCCATCGCTCGCGGATCGCGTCGCGAGGTTGGAGGAGCTCGTTTCACAGCTGCAGCGAGAGCTGCAGCGGGTGAAGGAGAAGGAAGGGGATAGCGGGTAAAATAGGGGATAGTGGGTAGGGGATAGGGGATAGTCAGAGCGCCTTCGCGCGTCCCCTCACCCGCCCGCTTCGCTGGCGACCTCTCCCGCAAGGGGAGAGGTGCCGAGGCGCACTGCGTGCGCTCTGACTATCCCCTACCCTCTGTTCCCTATCCCCTGGGGCCAGCGGCCCCTGGGGCCAGCGCCCGGCGCCCGGCGCCCGGCGCGGCCCCCATTAAATCCCTGTAATCCAAAAAACTTCCCCGTGCCCTACGCGTCTCACCCGGGGTTCACGAACACATGAGGGGTGTACCTATGGTTTCCACTTGGCTCAAGGCTGCGGTGACTGCGGTCTCCTGCGGTGTCGCGTTCGCCGCGTGCTCCGGCGAGCTGCCCGGCACAGCGCACGCAATCGAAGCCGCTGCGGCAGCGGGCCCTGCGATTGCTTCGCCCAGTGCAGCCGCGCTTCCCGACTTCGCGTCGCTCGTCGAGCAGTACGGCCCGGCGGTCGTCAACGTGACCGTCGTCGGCAAGCCGCGGCGCGTCGCCCAAATTCCCGGATTCGCACCGGGCGATCCGTTCGGCGAATTCTTTCGGCGCTTCGGTCAACCCATTCCGAAGGGCCAGCTTCCGCCGCAGCGCGGCGAGGGCTCGGGCTTCATCGTGAGCTCGGACGGCTACATCCTGACGAACGCTCACGTCGTTGCAGACGCTGACGAGGTCACCGTCAAAACGACCGATCGGCGCGAGTACAGCGCGAAGGTCGTCGGCGCGGACGTGCATACGGACGTGGCCGTGCTCAAGATCGATGCGGAGAATCTGCCCACGGTGAAGATCGGCGATCCGTCGAAGCTGCGGCCCGGCGAGTGGGTCATCGCAATCGGTTCGCCATTCGGTTTCGAGAACAGCGTGACGGCGGGCATCGTCAGCGCGACCGCGCGTGCAATGCCAAGCGACGTGACCTACGCGCCTCAGTTCATTCAAACCGACGTTGCGGTGAATCCCGGCAACTCGGGCGGACCGCTGTTCAACCTGCGCGGCGAAGTCGTCGGCATCAACTCCCAGATCTACAGCCGCACCGGCGGCTACATGGGCCTTTCGTTCGCAGTGCCGATCGATGTCGCGAATGACGTGAAAGAGCAGCTCATCGAGCACGGCACTGTCACCCGCAGCCGCATCGGCGTGTCTATCCAGGACGTCAATGCGCAACTCGCGGAGTCGTTCGGCCTCGATCGTCCACGAGGTGCCTTGGTCAGCATGGTCGAAGACGATGCACCGGGCGACAAAGGCGGAATGAAGCCGGGCGATGTGATCTTGAGCGTGGACGGAGTCGAGATCGATACGTCCTCCCAAGTCCCGGGCCTGATTGCAAGCAAGAAGCCGGGCAGCAAGGTGCATATCGAGGTCTGGCGCGACGGCAAGAAGAAGGACCTGACCGTGAGGCCGGAGAAGATTCGCGATGAGGGTCAGCGGGTCGCCTTGAACGATGGCGGGCCGGACCAGGCGAGCCAGTTGGGATTGGTCGTGCGGCCGCTCACGTCGAATGAGAAAGAGCAAGCAGAGACGGAAGGCAACTTGCTCGTCGAAGAGGTGGACGGCCCTGCCGCGGAGGCGGGCGTGCGCCCAGGCGACATCATCTTGGGAGTGAATGGCTCGCCGGTGAAGTCCGTCGACGAGCTCAAGGCTGCAGCCAAGAAGCGCGGTGGGAAGGTCGTGGCGCTCCTCATTCAGCGGGAGGACGCGCAGATTTTCTTCCCGGTGCGAGTGGGCTAGCGCTTCGCGTGGGAGCTCCGCTCGTGTAGCGGAGCTCCCGCTTGTGTGGGGAGCTCCGCCCGTGTGACGTGTAAGGTGTCAGGTGGGTCAGAAGCGCGTACGCGCTTTCTTCTCTGACCTTACACATTACACGTCACACTTCACACGTTCATACGTCCAGCACGACACATCACACGGCACCCCCGATGCACCTACTGCTCATCGAGGACGATCTGCAAGCCGCCGAGTACCTCGCGAAGGGGCTGCGGGAGAACGGCTACGACATCGATTGCAGCGCAGATGGGCGCGACGGCCTCGAGAAGGCACTGAAAGGCCGCTATGACGTGATCATCGCCGACCGGCAGCTTCCGTATGTCGATGGACTCAAGATCATCGCGGCGTTGCGCGAGAAGGAAGATCCCACCCCAGTGTTGATTCTCTCCGCGCTCGGCACCGTGGACGATCGTGTGGCGGGCCTGCGCGCGGGCGGCGATGACTATCTCACGAAGCCGTTCGCGTTCTCCGAGCTGCTCGCGCGCATCGAGGCGCTGCGCCGGCGCGCATCGATATCGAGCGAGACGACGACGCGCCTCAAAGTCGGCGATCTCGAGGTCGATCTGCTCGCTCGCCGTGCGTACCGAGGCGGCCGCGCGATCGAGCTCACGACCAAGGAGTTTCAGTTGCTCGAATATCTGATGCGCCGTCCGGGGCAGGTCGCGACGCGCACGATGCTGCTCGAGAACGTGTGGAATCTGCATTTCGATCCGCAGACGAACATCATCGACGTCCACATGAGCCGTCTACGCAACGCGATAGACAAGGGGTATCCGAAGCCATTGATTCACACCGTGCGAGGCGCAGGGTATGTTCTCAAGGAATGAGCACATCCATGCGGTTGTCGTCCGCCCGGCTCGCAACGCTGTTCGTGGTTCTGTTCGCCGCGGGCATCAGCCTCTTATTGACCGCCGTTTACTTCCTGACCGCGCGCGTTCTGGACCGTGAGGTCGACGCCGTCATTCGCGCCGAGGCCGACAGCCTGATCGATGACTACATGCGGGGCGGTCTCATCCAGCTCGTCTCGACGCTGCATCGCCGCTCCGACAACTGGGGCCGCACCGGCGCGGTCTATCTGCTGACGGAGCCAAATGGTTACCCGATCGCCGGCAATCTTGCCGGTTGGCCGCGGGAGGTCATGACCTACGGCGACTGGGTCGAATTTCACATCGACGCGAGCGACGCCGGCGGCGTAACGAAGCATCCGGTGCGCGCGCAGACATTTCGCCTGCCGGGCGGCAGGCGGCTCCTCGTCGGCACCGACATTCTCGAGCGTCGCCGCCTCGCCTCGCGGCTGCGCACGGCGATGTTCTGGGGCGTCGGTTCGTCGGTCGCACTCGCCGCGCTGATCGGCGTCGGCTATAGCCGGCGAGTTCGCAAGCGCGTCGCCGTCATCGCAGATACCTGCCGCCGGATCATGAATGGCGATCTCGCTGAGCGGCTGCCGGTCGAAGCATCGCACGATGAGTTCGACGAGCTCGCGATTGCCGTCAATCAAATGCTGAGCCGCATTCATCAGCAAACCGAGGTGCTGCAAACGACGTTCGACAGCGCGGCTCACGATCTGCGCGCCCCGCTCTACCGCGCGCGCGTGCGCATCGAGGAATCGCTTCAGCACGAAGATCTGAATCCCGCATCGAGGGAAACGATGGAAGCGACCCTCGCGGAGCTCGATCGCGTGCAGCGAACGTTGGGCACACTGCTGCAGATCGCGCAGGCGGACGGACGCGGGCGAGATGTCGTGACGGAAGACGTGGATCTCGCCGCGCTCGCGCGCGAGATGGTGGAGCTTTATCAGCCGGAAGCCGGCACGCGAGAAATCGATCTTGAATACGCGGGCGTCGAGCGCGCGATGCTGCGAGGCAACCGCCAGCTACTCGCGCAGGCGATCGTAAACCTGCTCGAGAACGCGCTTAAATACGTAGCGCCGGGCGGACGGGTTGCCTTGGAAGTGGCGCAATCGGCTGAAGGTGTCCGGCTCGTCGTCGCCGACAATGGGCCAGGCATTCCTGTCGAGGATCGACAACGAATCCTGCAGCCGTTCGTGCGCTTGGAACGAGACCGCAACCAAGTCGGCAGCGGTCTAGGCCTCAGCCTCGTCGCCGCAGTGATGCGACTTCACGACGGCACGATCGAGCTCGAGGGCAATAGTCCTGGCCTTCGAGTGATTTGCGAGTTTCCCGTGTAGGTCGGAAGGTATTCCAATGGCTCTGACTTTATGGGTTGACGGTTGACAGTTGACGGATCGGAGAAGAACCAAGGGCAAACTTAAAGAGCTCCTCTGACCCCGTCTGGCTGTCAACTGTCAACTGTCAACCTGCTCGGGTCAGCTTCCAGCCTACTGAAGTTCGACCTTGATCCAGATGCTTTGCGAGTCGCTCGCGGTCGAATGTCTGTGGGTGAGGATCCCGCTTTCCGTCGTGTCGGATTCGCTTTCGACTCCGCCGAGCCGCACCCATTCGCCTATTGGTGCGCTCACCTGCGTGGCGAGCTGCTGCGTGCGAACCTTGCCGTCGCGCATGCCTTCGGCGCGCTGCTCGATGTCCAGCACGACGGTTTCGCCGCTCACACGCGGAGTGACGAGAAAGCCGTTCGTCAGCTCGCGGTACTGCGTCGAAGCCGCACCCCATCGATGACGTCCGACGCCGCCGGCCACCGTCGTCACGATGGGCACACTCGTGCCTGATGCGATGAACGCCGAGGAACCCTCGAGCACGCTCACACTGGAGACGCCAGCGCCCGCAGTTCGAAGGCTCGAGCTCGATCCGCTGATCGTGGCGCCCGAGCGCGTACGCGGAGGCTCGTTCGCGCTCACCGAGCCGCGCTCGCTCCCGATCGTACCGGAGCCCCCGATGCGCTCGCGTTCGAACTGCTCCGCGCTGCCGCGACGAACCGAGATCAGAAGCTGGCGAGGCTTGCGATCGAGCCGCTGCACTGCCGCTCTAATCTGCGCGAGATTGGCGGCGCTCGTGCGAACGAACAAGGTATAGCCCTGACCGCTCAGCGCTCCACCCGGTTCGAGCAAAGGCTGCAAGACCGGGATCAATTCTTCCGCCGTGCGATTCTCGAGCTCGATCGTCTCGAGCGATTGTGCGATCGCTGCGAACGCGACGAGGCACGCGGCGAATGCCACCGCGTGGCGTGCAATGTGTAGGGTATAGCGCGTCAATCGGTGGACGTGCATCGCACGTCACGGCATTTGAATCTTGCCGCCGCGTCCCGGAGGACCTCCGCCGAGGTTCGGTATGCCGCCCTGGGGCACGACCAATTGCGATGCAGCTTGCCGCCGCATCTCTTGGATCTGCTGCACCGTGCGCTCGATCGCGGCCGTTGCCGCCGCAGAAAATCCCGCGACGGCTTCGCCGAGCGATTTTCCCTCGATCTCGAAATTGATCGGCACGGGACCCATATTCGTCATGATCTCGGCCTGTCCGACGAAGATCGTCGGCCGCGCCGGATCGGGACTACCGTCGCTCTTCACGGGCGAAAGCCGACGGATTGCGCCCACTTTTCGATCGGTGAACATCTCTTCCAGGTACAAAGCGTCCGCGTCCATTTGCGGATCCTGTGCATGCTCGTCGGCCATCGGTACTCCAAGATTTGCGTGACTTATGACAGTAGACCAGTGCACTTGATGATGATCAAGCTGACAACTTCATGGGGCCTGCGCGGGCGGCTACAATACCCAACATAGTTGCGGGGCAGTGATGACCATGCAGGAATCGAACAATCCTTTCAGCGAGGCCTTCGGCAAGGCAGTCGACCTGGGCAACAGAATCGCCGACACCGACGACAAAGCCGACATTTGGGACATTGCGGACGGTCTCCTCGCGGGAGCGGTGCAGTATTGGTTGTACTCGCGTCAACCCTGCGCGGATCCGAATTGCGAAGAATGCGCACCGATCAGCACGGCCGAAGGACGCCTCGAGGAGTTGCGCAAGCTGATGCGCCAATTCGCCGAGGAAAGCGAGTACTTTCATTCGCCGACCGATCGCAACGTCGGCCGAGCCTGAGAGTTTCACCGCGAATCGACGTGCGGTGCTGAAGCGCGATGCGCGTTCTGGCTGTCAACAGTCAACCGTCAACAAAGATCACCAAGCAACCTTCTACTTACTTCAGGCGTTGAGTGCCGCGAGCAAGCGTGAGCATCGCCGTTCATTCGCACTGCCGCAGAGGCGCTGCTATCTCCTTGATCTTGCGTGCGGCGTTTGTACAACGCCCCTGGGAGGCCTCATTTTGAGATACAGCGCACACCGCGTTGAGTGTGACGTTCTCCAGACTTTCTCCAAGGACACGAAAGGCCCAGAGGCGATTCGATGGGAATGTTGAAGAATCTCAAGCTGCGGCACCGCGCGTACGTGTGCGCGTTCAACTCGTTTCGATTTGCCGCCCGACTGCGCGGCGACTTGAGCGAGTTCGCGCCCTCGATCGCCGAGACGCTCGAGAGCGTGGGGGATGAGCTCGCCGCGCTCGCGCGCGATAGCTGCCCGACGGAGAGCGAACGCCGTCAATTGATCGAAGGGCTCGAAAGCGCGCTCCGCGCGCTCGGCCTCTCCGATTCGGCGCAGGTGCACATCGTCTCTCAGCTCGCGCCCCGCATCATGGCTGGAGAGCCCGCAAGCGCGAGCAAGGAAGCGTGGACGAGGATGGCGGTCTGAGGAGAGGCTTCAGGCTTCAGACCACAGACGACAGGAAGACAAAGAGCTCGCACGTCTGCGCACAGCGGCTCGCGCTCGTTACTTCGACATCGAGCTGCCCCCTCCTCCTCCCGCTTTCGAAGGGAGGGGATACCGTCGATGAGCGGCAGCTCGCCTCTCTGGCTGTAGCCTGCAGCCTGTAGCCTGTAACCTGTAGCCAGCGCTCGGCGCTAGGCGCCGACCGCTCCTCATACGACATAACCCCATTCGCCCATCCCAAAAACGCCTGTCGCGAAATCCCCTGTCTCCTGAAAGCGACCCCTTCACTTGACTTCCGATTCGTGCCTGAGCAGCATCCTATCTAGCTCAGGGCAAACTCGCCGAAAGGCGAGGACGCAAAGCTTCCGGTCTAACGGAGATATCTCCTAAGACAGCGGGGTTGCCACAGGCCGATTCGCATCGCGCGCCTTCACCGACGCACGAATAGACATATCAACAAGCGAACCTGTGACTCCGGCGCGTAGGCGCCTCCCCGCGTAAGGTCGATTTGCGAGCTGGTTGCCCGGCTCGATGCGTGTGTTGCGGCTGCTGCGTTGGGGAAGTGAACGTGGAAAAGAACACGAGCAAGGCCTACGTCGACTCGACTGGCCCGATCGCGGGTGCCTTGGCGCCGAGCGGCGAAGTCGGCACGCCCTTGTTCCTCATCAATTTGTGCGCCTCGATGGCGCCGGTTCAGCTCGCAAGCAAATCGCTCCCCGGTTTAGAAGCGTACCGTCTCTATCAAGTCACCCGCGTCGAGGACGGACGCACGCGCTATCGCTTGCGGCTTGGCTTCTTCGCATCCGAAAGCGAAGCGGAAGAGGTGCTCGTCAAGGTACGCGAGCAATACCCCACCGCGTTCACGGCGTGCTTGTGTGAGGAAGATCGGCGGCACACGCGCGGCTACGTCGTAACGCCTGCGAAGGCATCGATGAGTGTCGTCCCGACACCGTCGAGCGCACCGGTCAGCAAAAAGGCTGCGCCGACGCCTCCCGCTCAGGCGAAAGCGCCGCCGAACGCAGCGACCAAGCAAGCGCCCGCGGCGAAAGCTGCGCCGGCGAAGACACCGGTGTCCAGCAAGCCTGCCGCACCGGCAGCACGATCCACGATCAACGTCGAGCCCACGAAGAGCGCGCCGGCGCCAGCCGCCGCGAAAACCAAAGCGCCTTCGATCGGCAAACTGACCGGCCTGGACCAGATCGAGTGGGATTCGACACCGCCAGCCGCGCACAAGACTCAGCCTGCACGCGATACGCATCCGACCAAGACCGCCCCTAAGCAGGACGGTTCTGCAAGCATGCGAGCGAAGGCACTCGATCTGACTTTGTCGGATCCGCCGCCGCCCCCGAAGCCGCACGCGAGCGCACCGTCGAATCAGCCGTTCCATGTTGGCAGGGGTATCGAAATCCCGACGACAGAGCTCTCGCTGCAGTCCGAGGCCACCGCGACCGCAAGCGCCAAACCGGCGGCAGCGAAGCCGGCGACAACCGCCGCTGCGACAGCTGGACGCGCCGCGCCTGCCAAAACGCCAGCCGCTAAACCAGCTCCGAGCATGCCCGCGAAACCGACGTCGATGGGCACGACGACGGTGGCGCCGAGCGCCAAACATCCGGATCTCGACAGCACGCAGACGATTCGCGCGCTGACGACGGAAGAGCTCAACGACGAGAGTCAGGAGAAAGTCTTCGCGATTCAGCTCGCCGCATCCGAGCAGCCGGTGAATCTGGACGCGATGCCGCACCTCGATATCTTCGAGGCGTACCGGCTCTACTCCGTAGCGACGGCCGGCAGCGGCAAGATCGTCCATTCCCTGCGACTCGGCTTTTTCAAAGAAGCCGTGTCTGCGGAAGCGGTTGCGGGCTATCTCAAGACGTTCTTCAGCTCACCCACGGTGCTGCGCATCAGTGTCGCCGAGCAAACGCGCTTCAAGGATGCAACCCTTCCCAAGAAACCGGCGCCGGCCGAAACAAAGGCGAACGTTGTCGAGCTCAGCAGCGCACGCAGCGCGCGTGTCCCGACCGTCACGATGGAAGTCGCCCCTGGGGACACGAGCGCAACGGGCTCGTTCAAGATGAATGCCACGGGCTCGTTCCGCACGTCCGATACCGCGACGCATCGTGCGCTCCCGGCAGGCATGAAGCCCGCCGCGAAGAGCGCATCGACACCTACGAAGCGCTCGGCACCCGTCTCCCGCAGATCGACCTCGACGACAGGCAAGTACAAGGCGACGCAGAAGAAATCGCTTGCGGAGCAGTTGCTCGAGGAAGCCAAGGAAGTCGAGCTCTCAGAGAGCGGCATCTTCAAGATGCAGAAGAACGAGTCGTCGCTGCTGTCGCGCTTGGTCGATCGGCTCAAGAAATAAAAAGTACCTGGCGCTGCCTGCGCTCAAGGCGCATAGCCGGTCAGCTCCAGGTATCCCTTCCCAATTCGCGTGCCGCGCTCGTCGAGCACGCGAACGGCACCCTCCCAATAGATCGAGCCGGTACTTCCCCGAGCATCGTTTTCTTGATCGTCCATGAGCGGCTGGAGCAGCAGCGTTCGATCTCCGATCGTGACGCGCCATTCGATCGGATACTCGATACCGGTGCGCGGCGAACGCCAATGCCGCAGGGGTATCCATTCGATCTCGTTCGGCCCGAAGGCACGCACTGGTCCCGTGGGTGAGGCTCGCCAAGTGCCCGCCGCCCAATGTTCCCTCCCGCCTTTGTCTCTGATCTGTCCTGCAGCGACGGCGCCGCCATCGTCCAGGTTGAGCCCTACCCAATCCCAGTGCACGGCCGCATCATCGAGCAACCGACTCGACCACTCGTGATCGAACCATGCGGTGCCGCGCACGCGATGACGTGCATTGTCGATGCGCAATTCACCGGTCGTTTCGAGCTGAGGCAGACTGTAGTAGTAGCTCGCATATTTCGGATCCGGGCTCTTCTGGCTGAAGCCGTTGTCGCCTTGGAGAATCGGCGACTGCGTCGCGCGGAACGCGAGCTCGATCGAAAACTCACTCGCGACGATCGACGTTCGATAGACATCGCCGTCCTTGCTGAACGACCACTCATCGATGTGCACGGCGAGCCGCCCCTCCGCAGCTTCCGCCAACCCGAGACCGGCACGGGCCGATCGTTCGGCCCGCAGCAAACGACCGCGCATCGGATCGCTGATCGCGGCATGCGCAAAGAGCAGTTGCTTCGGCGCGAAGCGCGAAGGATTCCGCTCGTCGATTCCAGGTCGGCTGCGAAAGAACGTGACTTGGAAACCACGTTCCACGCCCTGTCGATCGGTGAGCCAACCTGTGATGTACCACCATTCGGTCCGGTACGCGGGATGGCTGCCTTCATCTTCAGGCAATGAAATCGTGTATCCAGGCACGACGTCCGGATACTCGATCGCCTGCGCGGAGGAGATCGAACAGGCGATGCCGACCCACGCAAGCGCGACGCCAAGGCGATCGGGGCGCAGCATTGGGCTCACCAATCCTCCTTCACCGCCCGCACGACGTCGCCGGTCATGGCGCGACGCCCGCTCCACACCGCAATCAGCGCGGAGCTCGCAACGAGCACGAGCGACAGAAGCGCGAGCAGAGCGCCGGGCACGTGCAAGTCCATGCTCCAGTGGAATGACTGGCGGTTGACGACATAGATGAGAATGAGGCTGACGATCGCGCCGCTCGCAAGCCCGATCAGCACGCCGGCCGTCCCGAGCACCGCGCCCTCGATTGCGAGCATCGAAGCGATCTGCCCGCGCGTGAATCCGAGGTGGCGCAACGCACCAAGCTCGCCCCGGCGCGCGAGCACCTGAGCGCTGATGCCCGATGCGATGCCAAAGAGGCCGATCACGACGGCGACGAGCTCGAGAATGTATGTGATTGCGAACGTGCGATCGAAGACCGCGAGCGACATTTGGCGCAGCTCGCCGGGCGCGCGTAGATCGACCGCGGCGTCGGGCGGCAGAGTCCCGCGGATTCGCTCGCGCACGTCGGCGAGCGAGCTATTCGGATCGAGCCACAGCCATAGCGCGTTGAGCGCGCGATCGCCGGTCAGGCGCACGTAGTCATCGCGAGAAATCACCACGGCGCCGTTCTGGTGTTCGTAGTCGCGCCAGATGCCTTGCACGAACGCGCGCAGCGTCTCGCCTTCAATGCCGAGCTCGACGATCTCGCCGGGATGGATCCCGAAGAGATCCGATGCGGCCTCGCTCAGCCACACCGGGCTCGTTCCAAGCGGTGCGCGTCGCACGCTCTGTCGAGTGATCCAAAGCGCATCATCGAGCTCATCGCGATCGAACGAGCGAGCGCTCAAGACGAGCGCAGGTCGATTCGGGTCGAGACTCGCCCGCGCGAATCGGCTCGTCTCGATTCTCGCGACGCCCGGAATCGCCCCGAGCGCATGCGCCGCTCGTTCGTCGAGATGCGCGCTCTGTCCGACGCCGCCGACTCTGACGTACAAATCGGCGGGAAGGATTCGCTGCGTCCACGCATCGAGAGAGCCTCTGAAGGACGTGACCATGATGGCCATCGCCACCATCAAGCTGAAGCTCACCACGATCGCCGAGACGCTGAGTGCCGCGTAACGCGCCGTACCGGACAGCTCCGCAAGCGCGACTTCATAGGGCGGCACCGGACGTTGCGGCAGCGAGCGGAGCGCGCCTTTGACGAGCCACGGGGTCGCAGCAACGGTCGCGATCAGCAGCAGCGCGATCGATGCATAGCCGGGCAGCGGCAATCCTGCGATCGGCGGGACGAACAAAACGCCCGCCGAGAGCGCGAGCGAAAGCGCGATCATCCAAGGACGACTCTGCAGCTCGCCGCTCGTGATATCGCTCGCCTTGAGCGCCGCGGCAGTTGGAACACGGGCCGCCTCGATCGCCGGGCGTGTCGCACCTGCGAACGCAACGAATACGCCGAGCGCACAGAACGCGAGCACTTCGGCAACGCGAATCTGAGCCTGCACCGACTCGCCCGCGAAGTAGCCCGCGCCGATGTCGCTGCCCAAGGCTCCAAAGCGCGCGAGCAACACGCCGAGCACGATGCCAAGCGCCGAGCCGCAAAGCCCGAGCAAGCCGCTGCCGGCGAGCACGAATCCGAGCTGCTGCTGCCGCGTGACGCCGAGCGCATGGAGAATCGCGAACTCGCGCCGCCGCCTGAGCACGGCCAAGGCTTGCGTGGAATAGACGAAGAATCCGCCCGTGAACAGCGCGACGAGCGCGAGCGCCGTGAGATTCGCGCGGTACGAACGCGATAGCCGCAGCGCATCGTCCGTCGCTTCGCCCGGCGTCGTCACGCGAATCCGATTTGGCGCGAGCGCTAAAAGATCGTCGCGGACCTCCGAAGTCGAGACGCCGCTCGCAAGGCGTACATCGACACTCGAGAGCCGGCCCAATCGGTCGAAGACCCATTGCGCCGTGGCGATATCGATCAGGGCGACTCGATCGCCAAGCGTTTGCGCCGGTAGGACACCCGCGACCTTGAAGCCTACGGGCTTCAATCCGACCTGCACTCGCAGCTCATCGCCCTCGCCCAATTCCAGCTCCCTGGCAGCGGAGGCGCTCAACAGAACCGTCTTTGTATCGAGCAGCGTTCGGCTGAACGGCATCGAGCCCGTCGCTGCGTTGGCAAAAGCCGGCTGCAGCTCTCGGTAGCGAAACGGATCGACGCCGAGAAGCGTGATGGCACCGCTTCGGCCGGCCAGCTTCGCTTCGAGTTCGAGCTTCGGGCTCGCGATCGCGACACCGCGGGTACGCGCAATGCGCGGATAGAGTGTCTCGTCGAAGTCCTGGCTCGTGGCGACGACCGCCAGATCGGCCAGGCCGTACAGACTGCGGGCTGCGAGCGATATTTCGTCCGCGGCGGCACGATTGATGAGATAGATCGAAAGACCGAGGGCGATACCAAGCGCAATCGCGACGGCTGCAAGCAGCGTGCGTCCGAGCTGATGGCGCATCGGCGCGAGGACGCCTGCATCGAGGAGCGCACCGGCACCGTAAATCATGCTTGCATGCGCTCATCTGGCGCGACGTGCAATCCACATTCATCGAGGACATAGATCACATCCGCGGTACGCGCGGCGGCACGCGAGTGCGTGACGAGGATGCCGGCGGCGCCATCCCGTTTGAGCTGTGCGCGCAACAGCTCCAATACCTCACGCGCCGAATCCGCGTCCAAGTTTCCGGTCGGCTCGTCTGCAAGCACGAGCGTCGGTCGATGCACGAGCGCTCGCGCGAGAGCGACGCGCTGCATCTCGCCGCCCGAAAGCTCGCTCGGCGCACTGTGGGCGCGATCGGCAAGTCCGACCGATGCGAGCATTGCTTCGACACGCGCGCGTGCTGTCGGGCCGCGCACGCCGTTGAGCGCGAGCGGCAAGGCGACATTGCGCACGACGCTGAGGTGCGGAAGCAGGTGGAATGCTTGAAAGACGAATCCCATCCGCGCGCGACGCAAACGCGTGCGGCGGTTGTCATCGAGCAGCGCGAGATCCTGCCCCTCGAACACGATGCGCCCGCTGTCGGGGGCATCCAGCCCGGCGATCAGATTGAGCAGCGTCGACTTCCCCGTGCCGGAGTCGCCCATGATCGCGACGTATTCGCCCGCACGCAGCTCGAGCGAAACGCCATTCAACACGCGTCGCGCCGACGGACCGCCGAAAGATTTGGCAAGCTCGTGGGCGCGCAGAACGGACGGCGGATCGCGCGGTTGGGCATGCTCGCCAGCAGAAGAAGCAGAGAGCGAAAGCACGGGACGATGTCTTTGGCCGTCGATCCCGAACCACGTGCAGCGCGTTTTGTCGCGGTTCAGAACCCGATCGTAACTCCGAGCGAAGCGGCGTATTGGAGGAATGTGTCCGACTTGGCCCGGATTCGGCACGTACCGCCGGACGCATCGGACGCGCAGAAAAGATCTCCTTCGGAATCGAGCACCGTGACGAAAGCGCGCGCATCCAAGCGCACGCCGAAATGATCCGTGATGGGAAAGCGCAATCCACCACCGACCGAGAACGCGAACTTGGTCTCGTCATCGAGGCCGGGCTCATCGGGGCTGAACCGCGCGGCACCGACGGTCATGCCGAAGTAAGGGATCGCATAGCGAGCGTCCGGATGGCTCACGATGCCGCCGATTTGCAGGTATTGCACTTGCATGTCGAACGGCGTGGCGCCGTCCACTTCCGTATCCATGTCGGTATAGAAGAACTCGTAGTGCCGCCAGTGCTCGTCCGCGATATCGACGAACAGACCGAAGCTCGAGCCTTCATCCAAATCACGATCGCTCCCGTCCGTTGGATCCTCGAACTCGCCCCCAGAGACATAGCCCCCAAAGGGCGTGAGCTCGTAGCGGTTGTACTCCCGCTCGGGTTCGGACGCGAGCGCGGGCGTCGTCGCGGCCATCGCGCCGAGAAGACCAAGCAACGCAATCGACGCTGTGCGTGCGCAGCGGTCGGCCACAAGGCCTT
This sequence comes from Lysobacterales bacterium, assembly GCA_040255535.1. Taxonomy (GTDB): domain Bacteria; phylum Pseudomonadota; class Gammaproteobacteria; order Steroidobacterales; family Steroidobacteraceae; genus Steroidobacter. The sequence goes on from JBDZVE010000010.1 coordinate 39,591, forward strand.
GCACGCGCGCCTTCATTCCTTTCCACTCGAGTGTACGCATTCGGCGACTCCTGATTTCGTTGCGCGAGTGTTACTCGCGCCCGCATGGATGCGCTACGTTAACATGTCCCCATGCATCGCATGAGCCTCCCGCGCTTCCCATGCTTGCGTCGCTGAAGCTCTCCGGCGCGCTCGTCGCGATCGTATTCGCGGCGATCACGTTTGGGCTCTGGGCATGGATCAATCGCCCGGCGGACGATCCAGGCTGGCCCGAGCGCGGGTTGCAGGGCGTGACCTTTTCGCCCTTTCGCGAAGGCCAGGATCCCGCACAGGGCAACTTCCCGACCGTCGAGCAAATCGACGCCGACCTGAAGCTTCTATCCTCCGCGTCGATTGCCGCCGTGCGCACCTACTCGACGCTGAACACGCTCATCCACATCCCGAGACTCGCGGGAGAACATCAGATCAAAGTCACGTTGGGAGCCTGGCTCAACGAGAACCGCAGATTGAACGACGCGGAGATCGCGAATGCGATCGAGCTTGCCGCGACTCAAGCAAGCGTCATTCGGGTGATCGTCGGGAACGAAACGCTGCTGCGAAAGGATCTGAGCGTTCGAGAGTTGATCGCGTACCTGGATCGCGTCCGTGCCGAAGTGCGACAACCCGTCAGCACGGCGGAACCGTGGCACGTATGGCTCGATCATCCCGAGCTCGCGGAGCACGTGGACTATCTCGCCGTGCACCTGTTGCCGTACTGGGAAGGCATCCCATTGGAGCGTGCAATGACGCATATCGTCGAGCGCATGCGGCAGCTCGAAGAAGCCTTTCCCGGCAAGCAAATCGTCATCGCGGAAGTCGGTTGGCCGTCCGACGGACGCATGCGCGAGGCGGCGATCGCCTCGCCGAGCAATCAGTCGCTCTTTCTGCGGCGCTTCCTGCGGCTCGCGAAACAGGAAGGCTATCTCTACTACATCGTCGAGGCCTTCGACCAACCTTGGAAGGCACGCACCGAGGGGACGGCAGGCGCGTACTGGGGCCTCTATAACGTCAGCCGCGAACCGAAGTTCACCTTCGTCGAACCGATCGTGCGCGTGCCCGGGTGGCAGACGCTTGCGGCGATCTCCGTCTCGATTGCGGCTTTGCTCCTGGGCTTGTTCTTCGTCCATAGCAAGACGCTCGGCACGCGCGGTCGAAGCTTGCTTGCGGTCGTCGTGTACTCCGCGGCGACGGCGCTCGTGCTCGTCATCTACGACTACTCGCAAAAGTATCTGACGATTGCGAGCGCACTCATCGGGCTCGTGCTGATTCTCGGCATGCTGTTCGTGATCGCGGTCGTGCTTGCCGAAGCGCACGAATGGGCGGAAGCGCACTTTGCGACTTCACGCCGTCGAGCGTTCCCACGGGGACCGAATAGCGAGTTCGCACCGAAGGTGTCGATCCACGTCCCGGCGCACGACGAGCCGCCCGCGATGTTGATCGAGACGCTGAATGCGCTTGCGCACCTCGAGTATCCGGATTTCGAAGTCATCGTCATCGACAACAATACGGCGGACGAAGCCATGTGGCGCCCGGTGGAGCAGCATTGCGCGCACTTGGGCGAGCGGTTTCGCTTCTTCCACGTGAGCCCGCTCGCGGGCTTCAAAGCGGGTGCACTCAACTTCGCGCTCGAGAAGACATCGGCGGACGTGGAGATCATCGCGGTCATCGACAGCGACTACGAAGTCGACCCGCATTGGTTGAAGGATCTGGTGCCGGCATTCAGCCGAGAGCGCACTGCGATCGTCCAAGCGCCGCAAGACTACCGCGATGCGAATGAGAGCCTGTTCAAGGCGATGTGCTACGCCGAGTACCGCGGGTTCTTCCAGATCGGCATGGTCACGCGCAACGAGCGCAACGCAATCATCCAACACGGCACGATGACACTCGTTCGCCGCGAAGCGCTCGAGCGCGTGGGCGGTTGGGCGGAATGGTGCATCACCGAGGATGCCGAGCTCGGTTTACGGATGTTCGAGCACGGCTACGAAGCACAGTACATCTCCCAAAGCTACGGCCGCGGGCTCATTCCGGAGTCGTTCCTCGACTATAAGAAGCAGCGCTTTCGTTGGGCCTTCGGTGCGATGCAGATTCTCCGCTCGCATGTACGTGCGCTCCTCGTGCCCTCCGATACTCGACTCACACCAGGCCAGCGCTATCATTTCATTGCCGGCTGGCTGCCCTGGATCGCGGACGGCCTCAATCTGCTCTTCAACCTCGGCGCCATCGTCTGGTCGGTCGCGATGCTCGTGGCGCCTCACCGGATCGAGCCGCCGCTCGTCATGTTCTCGCTAGTACCGGTCGCGGTGTTCACCTTTCGGCTCGTGAAGCTCGCGCACCTTTACGTTTCGCGCGTCGGCGCGAACATTCGCGAGACACTGGCGGCTGCGATAGCAGGTTTGGCCCTTGCCCATACGATCGGCACCGCGATCCTCAAATCGCTGTTCATTCGACGCCAACCGTTTCTGCGCACGCCCAAGAACAAGATGCAGCACACGATCGGCGAGATCGTGCGTGCGGCAAGACAGGAGCTCGTGATGCTCGTGGCGCTGCTCACCTGCGCGTACGCGCTCACGTACTCGATACCGCTTGGCCCGAATCGGGTGCTAGGAATTCCGGAAGAGCTCCAGGCGCCTGACCTATCGCTCTGGGTCGCGGTGCTGTTGATTCAATCGCTGCCGTATGCGGCGGCGGTGCTGGTGTCGGGCGCAAGTGCGTTATCGTTGCCGGCGAGGTGGTTGGGCCAATCTCGTGAAACCACAAGCGCTCCAGCTGAAGATACGGGCAACTCCACCCCTACCGATCGGTAACGACATCGCAGCGAGCCGCTGATCGGCGTACGATAGCGTGCGTGGCTCAAGCTGCGCGAACGGCTCGCACCGCCCTTCAGAATCGTATAGGTCTGTTTGCGCCTGGATTCATTGTCGTGGTCTCCGCTGCTCCAACTAGCCTCGCCGGGCAGAAGCTTTTCGTCAACTGCCCATTGGAGCACATCGGACTCCGCATGCGCCGATGCTGGCGTTCGAACCGAGATGACAACTGAAACTCGCAAATCACTGGACGAAATCGTGCGAGTTGCGCGATCACTCGCGCCCGAGGATCAGCTCTCGTTCATCCGCGAAGCCTGTGCCGCGGATCAGTCCCTTTACGAATCCGTGACGCGCGAAGTGGGCAGCTCGTCTGGATGGGCGGACCTGAACGCCGCTCGAGAAGCCTCGAACGCCGACATCGAACACCGGGACTTCATCGGAGCACGATTCGGACCCTATCGAGTGACCCGCATGCTCGGTGAGGGCGGGATGGGTGCCGTCTTCCTCGCCGAGCGCGACGATGGACAGTTCCAGCAGGAAGTCGCGATCAAGCTTGTGCGCCGCGGGCTGCTCTCGCGGCACATCCAAAATCGTTTGCGGATCGAGCGACAGATCCTAGCCACGCTGGATCATCCAAGCATCGCAAAGCTCCTCGACGGTGGGACGACATCCGACGGTACTCCCTACATCGTCATGGAATACATCGACGGCGAGCCCGTCGATGTGTACTGCGATCGGCATTCGCTCACGATCGAGGAGCGCCTCCGCATCTTTCGTGATGTGTGCTCAGCAGTGCATGCAGCCCACCAGAATCTGATCGTGCATCGCGACCTCAAGCCGTCGAACATCCTCGTGACTCGCAACGGAACGCCGAAACTACTCGACTTCGGCATCGCGAAACTGCTGGACGAGCGGCAGCTAATGCAAACACTCGCGGTCACTCAGGCCGACGTTCGCTTGATGACGCCGGACCATGCCAGCCCAGAACAAGTTCGCGGCGATCCGATCACGACGGCAAGCGATGTCTACGTACTCGCGATTCTCCTCTATGAGCTGCTGACGGGCCTCAAGCCATTCGCGAAAAGCGCGCATCGGCTTGCCGACCTCGAGCGAGCGATTTGCGAGCAGACACCGACCGCGCCAAGCGCGGCTCTCGTTTCGAGCGCGTGCACGTCCGAACTCGATCTCGAACATTTTGCGCGCAGCCGCGGAGTCTCCCTTCCTCGCCTGCGCCGTCAGCTCCGCGGCGACCTCGACAATATAGTGCTCATGGGTTTGCGCAAGGAACCCGAACGGCGATACGCATCGGTCGAGCAGTTCGCAGCGGATATCGATCGCTATCTTCAGGGCCTGCCGGTCACGGCCCGAGCAGATGCGTGGACATATCGAACAGCGAAGTTTGTGCGGCGACATTTTATCGTCGTTGGGCTCGCCGCAGCCTTCGTCGCGTCGCTGATCGGGTTTTCCGTCACTACATACGTTCAATCCATTCGCATTGAGCAAGAGCGGGACATAGCTGCACATCAACGATCCATAGCGGAAATACAGCGCGCACGGGCAGAGAGCATTACCTCGTTCATGATCGACTCCTTCAAGGTCTCCGACCCTTCAGAGGCGCGCGGCAACGAGATCAAAGCGCGGGAGATTCTCGATCGAGGCTCTGAACGCGTGCGCACTGAGCTCCGTGATCAGCCCGAGCTACAAGCGGCGCTGATGAATACGATCGGCACGGTGTACTTGTCTCTGGGTCTTGCAGCCGAGGCGGAATCTCTAGTCGTCGAATCGCTGCAAATCCGGCGCCGCCTTTTCGGCAACCACAATAAAGCCGTGGCAGAAAGTCTCACGAGGCTCGCCGAGGTGCACCGAAGCGCGGGTCGCTGGCCTCAAGCTCAGGATGCCGCTGAACAGGCGCTAGCCATCTTCCAGGAAGTGAGCGGCGATGACAGCTTGGATGCCGCATTGGGACTGCAAAATCTCGGGATGATTTACTACGATCGCGGTGACTATGCGCGAGCGGAAAGAGTATTGCAGCGTAGCCTGGACTTGTACGTAGCCAATCTCGGAGAGGAGCGCGAAGAGACTACGCATGCTCTGGATATGCTTGGACGCGTCGCCCAAGCCCGTGGAGATCTTACGAGGGCCGAGGACCTCCTTCGAAGAGCACTGAGCATAGAGCAAAGGACGTCAGGACCGGATCACCCGCGAACAATCCAGCGGTTGCACAATCTCGCGACGGTCATGTGGAGCAAGGGCGATCTAGAAACGGCCGAGCGTGAGTTGCGAAAGGCCGTTGCCGGTTACGAGCGCGTTCTCGGAACCGACCACCCAGAGACGGCTGTTGCATTGGGCAATCTCGGAGCCGTGCTGCAAGCGCGAGGTAAACTCAACGAGGCGAAACAATTTTTCGATCGATCGCTCGAAACGAACCGGAAAGCACACGGCCCGCGCCACTTCGCGGTTGCATATGACCTTTCCAACCTGGCTATTCTCGAGCTTGACCGCAAGCGCTTTGGCGAGGCGGAGCAATACGCACGCGAAGCGATCGACATCTATCGCGACACCCTTCCGCCAGGACATCCACATACCGCTTCGGCACTCACTACGCTCGGTCGGATTCTCGTTGAACGTGGCCGTCCCCGTGCAGCCGAGAAACCGCTCGAGGAAGCGCTTGTCATTTGGGAAAAGCACTTCGGCCGCGACGGCCCGCAATATGCAACAGCGAGCTCGACTCTCGCCCATGCTTGGGCGCTTGAAGGGCGAGCCCATGAAGCAGAACCAGAGCTAAAGCGCTCTTACGCGATCCTCAGGCGTGACTTGAGCCCAACCCATGAGGCAACCTTACGCATTCAGCAGTGGCTACGACAGCTCTATCAAAGCGAAGGCAGAGATAAGGAAGCTGACGCGTATTTCGCCAGCTTCGATACGAGCTCACGAAACTAGGCGATCATTGGACGGATGGGCGATACCCATTACACGTATCGTTCGCATAATGGCGAGTTGAAGAAGTCCACCAACACCTGGCGAGGGGCCGGTCAAGTAATCCATAGACGGGGTGCTCCCATGAAGATTCTGATCGTTGATGATTCCGAACAGTTGCACGAAAGCGTACGTGCCCTACTACCCCAAGGAGACCGCGACGACAACACCGGCCGCTCCGGCATTTTCGCGGCCCTCTCTTTTCCAAGCGTCGTGGCATCTCGCCTGGTCCGCGTGCGCAATTCGGTGGAGCAGCAGCGCGCACAATCACAGCCCAAGACGCCCGCATTTGCAGACCTCGAACCTGAGAACGCCCCCGAAGTCGAAGCGGCGCTGCTCAACAACTTGGGGCTGCTGTACCTCGGGGCCGGCCGAGCACATGAAGCTCAAGGCTTGATCGAACAAGCACTGGAACGCCGCCAGAAATTGTTCGGCGTGGACCATCCGCAGACCGCTGAGAGCATCAATAGCCTCGCACGAGTGCTGCGCGATGCCGGACAGCTCGATGACGCTCTAGTTCAAATCAAAGAGGCATTGAGTATCGACGCGCGCGCGAGCGGAGCGGACAGTCTGGCAAGCGCCAGCGACCTTGGCGTGCTCGCGTCCATCGAGTTTCAACGGGGCGAGCTGACAGAAGCCGAGCACGCAGCGCGTTCAGCGTTGCGAATCTTCGAAGACAGACTACAGGCGAACGACCCGTGGGTCCCATACCTGCTCGATCTGCTCGGACGCATACACCAATGGCGCGGTGACTACCCGAAAGCAACTGAACTCTATAGGCGCGTCGTAGCATTGGACTTGAAGCGGTACGGCGAGAGCAGTCCGGTCTATGCGACGCGCCTGCACAACCTCGCGACAGTATTGGAAGCTCGCGGTGAGCTCGATGAAGCCAAGCAGAAGTACGACGAGGCAATCCGCATTCTCTGTAATGCGAGCGGCGAGCATCATCCGAACCTGATAGATGCGCTCGGCAACCGCGGATCTCTATTACTCGCACAAGGTGACCTCGCGGGCGCGCGCGCCGACTTCGAAGAGTGCTTGAAACGCGATCAAAAGGTGCGCGGACCTGATCACCCTTTTATTGGATATGATCTAGTCAACCTCTCGCGCGTTGCGCTCGAGGAAACGAAGCTCGAGGAAGCGCTCCGCCATCTCGAACAGGCCCTACCGATCCTTCGTTCGAAGCTCCCTTCGAACCATGCGTACATCTCCACCGCGCTCGCTTTACAGGGCCGTACTCTCGTCGAGGCGGATCGTCCGGCTGAAGCTGAGGCTTTCCTCGAAGAGGCCCTATGTAACTGGCGCAGCGAGTTTGGCGAGCGTAGCGTCGAGCATGCCATTACGAACGCTACTTTGGCGCGAGCCTGGTATCAGCAGGGGAAAAACAAAGAACGAGTCGAAGAGGTACTGCGCACATCGCTGGCCATCGTCGTTGCAGTGCGGAGCGCCACCGACAGAACTGCGATGGTCATACGTCGGTGGCTTGAGGATGTCGCCCCGCCCAAGCCTTGCTAAATCGAGTCCGATCGCGAAAGGCTCACGCAGGTGGACCCGGGTCTCTGGCCTGGACGTCGTCTGTGGGCACTGCACCAAAGGGCAATTGCCGCCCGGATAGCCCGGACGTACGATGGATTCTATAAATCACCAGGTTTAGAACTCATCCGCGGGCAACGGATTGCCGGATTAGTGAACGGCAGGACTGAATGGGGCTCGGGGCATATGAAAATCCTCATCGTCGATGATCATCCGTTGTTCCGCGCGGGTTTCCATGCGGTGCTCGAACAAAGCGCGCTCGAGGCGGGCGTCTTGAGCGTTTCGTCCATTCCGGAGGCGTTGCAGGCCATGCAGCGCGATGGCGACATCGGCCTCGTGCTGCTCGACATCCACTTGAAGGGCGACGACGGCTTCCATGCGCTGAAGCTGATCGGCTCGCGCTTCCCGACGACAGCCTGCATCATGATCTCGGGCGATGAAGGGGATGGAGTCGCTGCACGCGCCGTCGCGGCGGGCGCATCCGGTTTCATTCCGAAGTCGTTCACGGCCGACGAGATGATCGCCGCAATTCAGAAGGTGCTCGCGGGCGAGGTGTTCGTCCCGGCAAAGGCGAGCACGGCGTTCTCCCCTGAGACCACCGGACTGACGCTCCGGCAGCTCGAAGTCATCAGCATGCTCGGGCGCGGGTTCTCGAACAAGGAGATTGCGCGCGCACTCGATGTCGCGGAGCGCACGGTAAAGGCACACGTCAGTGCCGTGTTCGAGGCCCTCAATGTCCGCAATCGCACACAAGCCGTCCTCGTCGCGCAGCGTCGCGGATTCCTCCCGAGCGCACCTGCCTACGCCGCCAACGCGCATTGAGATGGATGCCGCTCTCGCGCGACGCGTTGAACAACAACGCGTCGCGCTCCTGTATGACAACACGCTAGCCGCTTCGGGCTCCGCGATTCTGATGGCGGCTCTCGTCGCCGTCATCGCCTGGCCGTATACCGACGCGTTCAACATCATCGCCTGGTGTACTGCCGTGCTCGTCGTGCAAGTGGCGGTGCAATGGCTCGCGTTTTCGTTCACGCGAGCGTCGAACGAAGAAATCTCGCCGCGCGATTGGGGCTGGCGCCTGGCGATCGCCGCAGCGCTCGCCGGTCTCGTCTGGGGCTCGGCCGTTTTCGTCCTAGTCGGTCCCGATCAGCCGCTCGCGCTCGCACTCATTGCGGCATGTCTTGCAGGCCGCGCGACGATCAGCGTGCTCACGCATGCGCATTTTCCCCCTGCGCTCTACGCGTTCGCGACCCCGATCTTCGGACTATTGGCGCTCAGGTATATCACGCTCGGCGGCGCCGCAAACGCGGCGCTCGGCGTGATGTGGATCGCCGTGCTTGGCTACGTGCTGCTGTTCGTCGATCGGCACGCACGCGCGATCGTGAATCAGATTCGTCTGCGCTACGAGAATGAGCAGCTCGTACATGAGCTCCAGCATCAGAACTCGATGGCGGAAAGCGCGCGCGTCAAGGCGGAAGAAGCGAGCCGCTCGAAATCGCGGTTCTTCGCCGCTGCGAATCATGACCTTCGTCAGCCGCTGCATTCGCTCGGCCTGTTCGCGACGGCGCTGCGCAACGGGTCGGTCGATGAGTCCGGCCGCAAGCTCATCGATCAGATCCTCCAGTGCATCGAATCCCTCGAGCAGTTGTTCGACAACTTGCTCGACATCTCCAAGCTCGATGCAGGACAGGTCGAGGTCAAGCGCGAAGTCGTACCGGTCAATGCGCTCTTCGACAGGCTGCGCAGCGCATTCGCGGAGTCCGCGCAAGAGAAGGGGCTCAAGCTGCGATTGCGCCGATCGAAGCTCATGCTCGCCTCGGACGGCACCCTGCTCTATCGCGTGTTGTCCAACCTCGTCGCGAACGCGATTCGCTACAGCGAAGAAGGCGGCGTGCTGGTTGCGTGCCGTAAACGCGGCAGCCACGTCAACATCGAGGTGTGGGACACGGGGATCGGGATCCCAGGCGAGCAGCACGAGCGCATCTTCGAGGAGTTCTATCAGCTCAACAATCCTTCACGCGATCGCACGCGCGGACTGGGGCTCGGGCTCGCGACAGTGAGGCGAGTCGTGCAGCTCCTCGACTATCCGCTGCGGCTGCGCTCGATCCCCGGCAGAGGATCGCGCTTCTCGATCCAAGTGCCGCTCGCCGATCCCGGGCGAGTGCAGACGATCTCTGCGACGATCGAGCAGAAGGTGCCGAACCTGATCGGCGGCAAGCTCATCGTCGTCATCGACGACGAAGAATCGGTGCGTCTCGGCATGCAGAGCTTGCTGGCGAGCTGGGGATGCAAGTGCATCGCCGCCATGGACGCGCCGGCGGCGCTCGAGCAGATGAACGGCGCGACGCCCGATTTCATCATTGCCGACCTGCGCCTGCGCGGCGAAGAGAACGGCATCGACGCCATTCGCACCTTGCGCACGGCACTCGGCGAGTCGATTCCTGCGGTGCTGATTTCGGGCGATACCGCGACAGAGCAACTGAGGAAAGTGAGCGCAGCGGGACTCACGATGATGCACAAGCCGCTCAAGGCGGTGCGGTTGCGCGCGCTGTTGAACCACGAGTTCGCGAAGGCGGACGCTGATGCGTCCGCCGTGTCAGGTGTGTAGTGTGAACGTGTAACGTCAGATCGCAGACTCCGTCTGCTTCCCCTACACTTCGCTCTTTGCACCTCACCGCGGCCATCGCCGCCGACACATGACCCGCCGTTCACGCTCCGTCTCACCGTCCGCCGTCCGCCGTCCGCCGCTCACCACAAGGGGCGTGCGCTTGCAAAAAGCGATGGCCGATGCCGGCGTCGCTGCAAGACGCGACTGCGAGGAGATGATCTTGGCCGGGCGCGTGCGGGTGAACGGAGAGACGGTCACGAGTCTGCCCTGCTTCATCGATCCCGCGAGCGACGTCGTCGAATTGGATCGAGAAGTCCTCAAGCTGCCGAGCACGCCTGCCGCGCAGAAGGCCGAGAAGCCCGCCCGCAGTTTGGCGTATGTGCTCATCAACAAGCCGAAGGGCGTGATCACGACGACGAGCGATCCTGAAGGAAGGCGAACCGTTCTCGATTTCGTCCCGCTGGCATTGCGGCGAGAACGTCTGTTTCCCGTCGGACGGCTCGATGCGGATTCGACCGGGCTCCTGCTCGTCACGAACGACGGCGATTTCGCCTACCAGCTCACGCATCCGAAGTTCGGGATCACGAAAGAATACAGAGTGACGTGTACGGGCCTCGCGAGCGGAGATCAGCTCGAGAAGTTGAAGCGCGGGATGTACCTGGTCACGCCGACACCGGACGGCACGAAGAACGCGAAGCGCGCCCAGATGGAATCGGTGCGCATCGTCAAGCGATTCGTCGATCGCGCGCGCGGCGACCGAACGGTCCTCCACGTCACGCTGCGCGAAGGACAGAACCGCGAGATTCGCCGGATGCTCGCGCGCGTCGGCCTCAAAGTCAGAGATCTCGAGCGCATCGCGATCGGCCCACTGCGCGCCGGGACGCTCAAGCCAGGACAATCGAAACTCCTCGGCAAACGCGACGTAGAGCGGCTCCGCGCCGCGACGTTTGCCTGAGGATGTGTAAGGTGTCAGGTGTAAAGTGTAAGGTCAGAACGCCGCCCACCTTCTGACGTTACACCCTATACCTTACACTCTACACATCACGAGCCGCGCCCTCGCGCCGCGAGGGGTCTCACGAGTCCCTCCTGGGCGACGGACGCGACGAGCTTGCGATCGCGGTTCCAAATCTGCGCTCGCGTGAAGCCTCTCGCGCCGCCCGCGAAGGGGCTCACCGCATCGACCAGCACCCACTCATCCGCGCGGCACGCGCGATGAAACCACATCGCGTGATCGAGGCTCGCCATCATCACCTGATCGCTGATCAATGAAACCGTATGCTTGAGGACCGTGATCGGCGTTAAGAAGTAATCCGATAGATAGGCAAGCGCCGACGTTTGCGTCAACGCATCGTCCGGCAGTCTCGACGTCGACTTGATCCAATACATCGCGCGCGTCGTCTCGGCTTTACGGAGAAAAAAATCTTCCGGCGCGATCGGCTTCAGCTCGACGATCGCCTTCTCTTGGATCGCTGCGGCGCTCTTCGGCATGCGATCCGCGAAGCGCTTCGCGAGCTCCATCACGCTCAAGAGCTCGTCGGGATCCGGCACATCGACATCGAGCGCCACTTCGTGCTCGAAACCGGTCTCGAGCTTGTGGAATGAACACTCCATGTGAAAGATCGTCTTCGCGCGCTGGCGCGCGACGATACGGCGTGTCGAGAAGCTGCCGCCGTCCCGCGTCAGCTCCACGTCATAGATCACGGGAATATCGCTCGCCCCGGCCAGAAGGAAGTAGCCGTGAAGCGAATGCGGTATCCGCTCCGGACTGACGGTCAACGCCGCGGCTTGGAGACCCTGCCCGAGAATCTGCCCCCCGAACAGCGAGCGATTGCTGTTGACCTGGTTGACCCGACTGCGGAAGAGATTGGTGTCGAGCTGCTCGAGCTCGAGCACCTCGTGCAAGTGCTGCGGCGAAGGCGGAGCGGGAGACGGCGGGGTGGTGGGCATGGCAGT
>JBDZVE010000010.1:51582-54125 GCA_040255535.1 Lysobacterales bacterium
GTTCGACGGGCTGCCGTGGTCATGTCGAATAGCGCCAGGTCACGAGCGCGCGCTTCTGACTACCCCCTATTCCCTATTCCCTGCCCCCTGAGCCGGATGCCGCTTCCCATCGACGCCTCCCTCCCCGAGCTCAAGCAGGCGCTCGCGGAACGCACGCGGGTCGTGCTGCAAGCACCGCCGGGCGCAGGTAAATCCACACGCGTCCCGCTCGCGCTTCTGCATGAGCCGTGGCTGCACGCACGCAAGATCGTCATGCTCGAGCCGAGACGCCTCGCTGCACGCGCGGTCGCAAGCCGCATGGCACAGACGCTCGGCGAATCGGCCGGCGAAACCGTGGGTTATCGCACGCGGCTCGAGACGCGGGTCGGCAAGCGCACGCGGATCGAGGTCGTCACCGAAGGAATCCTGACGCGCTGGCTGCAAAAGGATGCGGCGCTCGAAGGCATCGGACTCGTGATCTTCGATGAATTTCACGAGCGCAGCGTGCATGCGGACTTGGGCCTCGCGCTCTGCCTCGAAAGCCAGGATGCGCTTCGCGAAGACTTAAAGCTCCTCGTCATGTCCGCGACGCTCGACGGTGCGCGCGTCGCGGCGCTGCTCGGAGATGCGCCGGTCGTCACGTCCGAGGGACGTACGTTTCCCGTCGAGGTCCGTTGGTCCGCATCCGAATCGGCGCGTCAACGGACGAGCCGTTTCGCGCCGCGCGTCGAGCAGCGAGCCGCAGCGCTCGCATTGCGCGCATTGGAAGAGGAATCCGGCGACATCCTCGTGTTCCTACCCGGACAAGGCGAGATCCGACGCGCGCAAGCCTTGATGGAAGAACGGGGCGTACCCGCGAACGTGCGCGTGTTTCCTCTCTACGGCGAGCTCGGAGCGCAGCTCCAGGATGAGGCCCTTCGGCCAAGCCCGCCGGGCCAACGCAAGGTCGTGCTCGCGACGAACATCGCGGAGACGAGTCTCACGATCGAAGGCGTGCGCGTGGTCATCGATTCGGGCCTGGCTCGGCGTGCGCGCTTCGATCCCGGAAGCGGCATGAGCCGGCTCGAGACCTTGCGCATCTCCCGCGCCTCCGCCGAGCAGCGCTGCGGCCGCGCGGGCCGCCTGGAAGCGGGCGTGTGCTACCGGCTTTGGAGCGAATCCGAGCACGACACGCTGGCCGCGCATTCAGTGGCTGAAATCCTGGAAACGGATCTCGCACCGCTCGCACTCGAGCTGGCGAACTGGGGCGTACGCGATCCGCAGCAACTGCGCTGGCTCGATCCGCCGCCCGCCGGCACGTACGGCCAAGCCATCGATCTGTTGAAGGCGCTGGGGGCACTCGCCGGCGACGGCAGCATCACCCCACACGGGCGCGAGCTTGCGGAGCTTGCTGCGCATCCCCGTCTCGCACACATGATTCTGCGCAGCGGCGCGACACGCACGGCGGTCGAGCTCGCGGGTATCCTCGGCGAACGCGATCTACTGCGATTCGATGGCGGCGAGCGCAACGTGGACCTGCGGCTTCGGCTCGAGGCCTTTCGCAGCGGATCGAGCGGCTCCGTCAACGCGCAGGTCGACAGGGGCGCGCGCGATCGCGTCAGACGAGGCGCCGAACAGCTTGCCCGACAGGTCGGAAAGATTGCCGCGGACGAACGCAGCGACGAGATCGACATCGGTCGTCTGCTCGCACTGGCCTACCCCGACCGAATCGCACAATCGCGCGGAGCCGACGGACGTTTTCTGCTTTCGAACGGCCGCGGGGCCAGATTGCCGGAAGCGCAATCGCTGACGAGCTGCGAGTTCCTCGTCGTCGCGGATCTGGACGCCGCCGAACGCGACGCCACGATTCGCCTCGCGGCGCCGATCGAACGCGCAGCAGTCGAAACGGATTGCGCCGATGTCATTGAAACGCGCGAGCGAATCGAATGGGATTCGCGCGAGCAGGCGGTCGTCGCGAAACGTGAGCAGTGGCTTGGCGCCCTCAAGCTCGCGGAACGTCGGATCGATCGCGCCGATCCCCAATTGCTCTTGGCTGCGCTCCTCGCGGGCATCCGAGAGATGGGTATCGAGCGGCTACCCTGGACGAAGGAATCTCGGCAGCTCCGTGCTCGAATTCGCTTCGCCCGCCACTTCGATCCCCGAGAGCCGAACCCCTGGCCTGACGTCACGGATGCCGCTCTGCTCTCGAGCTTGGACGAGTGGCTCGCGCCCTGGTTGTCTGGCATCACGCGCCGCGAGCAGCTCGCCCGGCTCGACATGCACTCGATTCTCGTGGGCCTGCTCGACTGGAATCTGCAGCAACGCTTGAATGCATTCGCCCCCACACACATCGCGGTGCCGAGCGGCTCGCGCGTTCCGATCGACTACAGCAGCGATGCGCCGACCGTCTCGGTTCGCCTACAGGAAGTTTTCGGTCTGACGGCGACGCCCATGATTGCCGATGGGCGCGTGCCGCTCACGCTGGAGCTGCTCTCTCCCGCACATCGGCCCGTACAGATTACGCAAGATCTGACGAGCTTCTGGACGCGCGGTTATCCCGACGTCAAGAAGGATCTGAAAGGACG
>JBDZVE010000010.1:54225-66738 GCA_040255535.1 Lysobacterales bacterium
TATGAAGAGACTCATTTTCTTGAGCATGGCTCTCGCAGCCGCAGCGACAGCCTACTCGGCTCCGGTCGAACGTCAGCAAGCAGAGAAGGACGCGTGCGCGTCTCTCACCTGGCTCGGCGGCGTGCGTGCGCTCGACAGTCGTACGGCTGTCGTTTTTTCCTCGATGGGTAAACCCGCGTATGTCGTGACGCTCGGCACCCCGTTGCCCGAGCTCAAGTTCGCCACGCGCTATGCGTACATCGATGGCGACCGCGACGGGCAGCTTTGCGGGCGGTCCAGGGACGCGATTGCGATTCCCAATGACGGTCTGCGCATTCCGGCAAGAATCATGGCGATGACGCGGCTCGACGCCGAGAGAATCCAGGCGCTCGAACAAAAGTACGACGTGACGCTCACGAAGAAGAAGCCGCAAGATGAGGCTGCAGGCTCCGATCAAGCGCAAAGCTGATCGCGAGCGCCGAGCGAGGTGAACAACTCGGTTGACAGTTGACGGTCAGAAAAAGCGGCCGGATGCTGCTCCGGATTGACGACTCTCGCAGACTCGAATTCAATGCAATGAGGCACACGATACGGTGGAGCCTCATCGCGTCTTTGCGCGCTGAGCTTACCGAAGGCGATCGATCCCATGATGAATTCAGATCTACGGAACAAGCTCGCAGCGCTCCACACCGAGCTTGCGCGGACGAGCCGCGTGGATCCGCAAGCGCGAGAGCTCCTGGTCGTACTTCTGGAAGACATCACCAGGCTCTTAGGCGCTTCCGCGCAGCCTGCGGAAGAATCCGAGGACGCGCCCGCGTTGAGGGAGCGGCTCGACGGGCTCGCGGTTCAATTCGAAGCGGAGCACCCGGCACTCAGCGTAGCGCTGCGTCGAGTCGTCGATGCCTTGGGAAAAGCGGGAATCTAGCTTCGATCTGCGACTCCGCGGGGCGCAGCCGAATCGGCCGCCACACGCTCCAATGACCCTTGAGAATGGCCAGTAGGTCCGTGCGGCGGTAAAGTTCGGAGGGGCAGCGCGACATCCGGTCATTTGACATCATGTACGACGTCAACAACGTTTTTGCGAAGATCCTCCGTGGCGAGATTCCAGCCGCGAAGGTATACGAAACCGAGCATGTGCTCGCCTTCATGGACGCCATGCCGCAGTCCGACGGGCACACGCTCGTAATCCCGAAGGTGCAAGCGCGCAATTTCTTCGACGTCGAACCGAGCGCGCTCGCCGAGCTCGTCAAAGCGACACAGGTCGTCGCGCGCGCCGTAAAGCGGGCGTTCGAGCCCGACGGCATTCGTATCGCGCAATTCAACGATCCCGCCGCGGGCCAGACTGTCTTCCACCTGCACTTTCACATCATTCCTTGTTACGAAGGAAAAGAGCTGCGCGCGCATTCGCGGGGGATGGCCGATCCGGCCGTGCTCGCGCAGCACGCCGAAAAGGTCAAGGCGGCGCTTCGTGCAGGGGCTGACGGTTGACGGCAAGAGCGTGAAGCCTTTCGATCTTCGTCAGCAGCGAGCAACGTATCTCTCAAGCACGGCTCAATGAAAAACGAAATCCAATGACTATTCACAAAGTACCCGAAGACTTCGCCGCGTTGGCGCACCTGCGCCAGGCCGACTATCAGCGTCTCTATCAGGAATCGGTGCGAGATCCGGCCGGCTTCTGGGCTCGGATGGGGCGGCGCATCGATTGGATTCAGCCGTTCACCAAGGTGAAGGACACGAGCTTCGATCTCGATGATTTCCGCATCCGCTGGTATCACGACGGCAAGCTCAATGTCGCGGCGAACTGCCTCGACAGACACTTGACGAAGCGCGCCGACAAGGTCGCGATCATTTGGGAAGGCGACGATCCGCGCCTTTCCGAGCAGATCACGTATCGCGACCTGTACGAGCGTGTGTGCCAATGCGCGAACGCACTCAAGTCGCTGGGCGTACAGAAGGGTGACCGCGTAACGATCTACTTGCCGATGATTCCCGAAGCGGCAGTCGCGATGCTCGCGTGCGCACGCATCGGGGCCATTCACTCGGTCGTATTCGGCGGCTTCTCATCGGAGTCGCTGGCCGGGCGAATCGCGGATTGCGGCTCCGAGGTCGTCATCACCGCGGACGAAGGCATTCGCGGCGGCAAGCGCATTCCGTTGAAAGCGAACGTGGACAACGCGCTCGAAGATCCTGGTACGGCGTGCGTCAAGCACGTGCTCGTCGTGCGTCGCCTGGGGACGCGCGTCCATATGGAGGCGGATCGAGACCAGTGGTTCGACGAGCTCGTGAATGCACAAGCGAAGGAGTGCCCGGCCGTCGCGGTCGATGCGGAAGATCCCTTGTTCATCTTGTACACCTCCGGCTCGACGGGCAAACCGAAGGGCGTGCTGCACACGAGCGGCGGTTACCTCGTCTTCTCCGCCATGACGCACGAGCTCGTGTTCGATATGCGCGAAGACGACGTTTACTGGTGCACCGCCGACGTCGGCTGGGTGACGGGGCACAGCTATGTCGTATACGGGCCGCTCGCGAATGGAGCGACGACCGTCATGTTCGAAGGCGTCCCGAACTATCCGGATCCGGGTCGTTTCTGGCAGGCCGTCGACAAGCACAAAGTGACGGTCTTCTACACGGCACCGACTGCTATTCGCGCGCTGATGCGCGAGGGCGAGCTGCCTGTGCGGCAGTGGTCGCGCCAATCGCTGCGCTTGCTCGGAACGGTCGGCGAGCCGATCAATCCGGAAGCCTGGGAGTGGTATCACCGTGTTGTCGGCGAGGGCCGCTGCCCGGTCGTCGACACCTGGTGGCAAACGGAAACCGGCGGGATTCTCATCTCGCCGCTGCCGGGCGCGACGGATCTCAAGCCCGGCTCGGCGACGTTGCCCTTCTTCGGCGTGCGGCCTGCGATCGTGGACAATGAAGGCAACACGCTCGAAGGCGTGTGCGAAGGCAATCTCGTACTGACCGACAGCTGGCCCGGACAAATGCGCACGGTCTATGGTGCGCACGATCGGTTCATCGAAACCTACTTCAAGGCATTTCCCGGACGCTACTTCACCGGCGATGGCGCGAAGCGCGATGAGGACGGCTACTACTGGATCACGGGCCGCGTAGATGACGTGCTCAATGTCGCCGGTCATCGCCTCGGAACCGCCGAGATCGAAAGCGCGCTCGTTGCGCATCCCAAAGTGGCGGAAGCGGCCGTCGTCGGTTTCCCGCACGACATCAAGGGCCAGGGCATCTACGCGTACGTGACGCTCATCGCCGGCGAAGAGCCCAGCGAACGGTTGCGCGGCGAGTTGCGCGATTGGGTGCGCAAAGAAATCGGCGCGATCGCCTCTCCGGAGCTCATTCAGTGGGCGCCGAATCTGCCGAAGACGCGCTCCGGGAAGATCATGCGCCGCATTCTGCGCAAGATCGCGGCGAACGAGCACGAGAACTTGGGCGACATCTCGACGCTTGCCGATCCGAGCGTCGTCGAAAGCTTGATTCGCGAGCGCATGAACGTGCCGGGACATGGGCACAAGCACGGGCACGGGCGGAAAGCGACTTAGACGTGTACATGAAGTACCTCGCGCAGCGAGGTTAGGCTGCAGGAACAAGGCGCGGCAGCGCCTTGCTCCTATTCTGGCTACAGCCTACAGCCTACAGCCTTAGAACAACCGGCCCGCGCCGGCGAGTCGCGGCGCGTAGAACTCATCGTCCAGCGTGCGCAGCTCGACGGGCCTGCCTGTCTGCGGAGCGTGCACGAATCGACCCTCCCCCGCGTAGATCGCGACGTGCGAGACGCGCCGGCCGTTGATGCGGAAGAACAAGAGATCTCCGGGTTCGAGATGAGACAGGTCGACGGGCTTCGCCGCCGCGTATTGCTCGGCGGCCGTGCGGGGCGTTTCGATTCCGAGCTGCTTGTGGACGTAGCGGACGAGCCCGCTGCAATCGAAACTCTTCGGTCCCGCGCCGCCCCACTTGTAGGGTGCGCCGAGCAGCGAGATGGCTCGAAGCGCGATTTCGCTTCCAATCGAGCTGCCCGGAACGGCGCTCGCCGGCACTGCGCCTCGCGCGAGCGGCGGAACCGTTCGCTCCGGCGCGGAGCCGCACCCCTGCAGAAGGAGCGCCCAGGCAAGCGCACCGATGCAGACGAGTTTCAATCCAGGCTGTTTCATGGCACGAACCAGAGAATGCCGAACTCGGAACAAGATCGGAAGGAAAAGCGGGACGACGACGAACAAATGCAGCCCACTTCGTGCTCTCGCGAGTGCCCGGTTCCGAATCGATCGGCCGCAAGCCACCCTACGAACCGCCCGCTGAATCGCCTCTGAATACATGGACGGCGGCGGCAGACCTTTGTACTGTCTGCCCTGTCGTTCTTGCTCGTGGATCATTCATGCGAATCCTAATCGGCTGTGTCTTCGCGCTCCTTGCCTACTCGGTGCACGGTGCCGACTCCGGACCGTGGAACCAAGTCAGCGAGGATGCGCTGCGCGCCCACGTAGAGTTCCTCGCCGACGATCTGCTCGAAGGTCGCGGCGCCGCGACACGCGGCTATGATCTCGCGGCAGCTTACGTCGCCTCGCAGTTTCGCCAGTTCGGGATGAAGCACGCCGGCGATGGCGATACGTATTTTCAAAGCGTGCCGCTCATCGAGGCGACGCCCGTTCTCCCGGGCTCTTCCGCGCGGCTCGTCGTGGACGATCAAACGATCGACTTCGAGTATGGCACCGACTACTTGCCTTCGGCGGACTTCTCCTCGGCAAGCTCAACGCTCACGGCGCCGCTCGTATTCGCCGGCTACGGCATCGATGCGCCGGAGCTGAGTCACGACGATTTCGCGAATATCGACGTGGAGGGACGTATCGCCGTCATCGTAAGCGGCGCGCCCGCGAAGTTTCCGAACAACCAACGCGCATACTATTCATCCAGCCTGCGCAAGCTGTCGACGCTCGTCGAAAAAGGCGCGGTGGGGCTGATCACGTTCGACTCGCTCGTGGATGTCCGGTGCCGTCCCTGGGAACGGCGCGTCGCAATGAGCTGGACGCCGCAGATGCGCTGGCTCGATCCCGAAGGCAATCCGCAGGATGCGTTTCCGGAATTGAAACTCAAATTCCGGTTCAAGCAGGAATCGGCTGCCGCATTGTTCGAGCACGGTCCGACACCTTTGAGCGAAGTGCTTGCCGTTGCGGATGCAGGCAATCCTCAAGGCTTCGAGCTGCCCGGGATGATGACGCTGTCGGCGACCACGGGGCTGCGCAAGACCGAGAGCGCGAATGTTCTCGCGGTCCTCGAAGGATCCGATCCGAATCTGCGGCAGGAATACGTCGTCGTCACGGCCCACCTGGATCATCTCGGCCGGGGCTCGAGCGTCGAAGGCGACTCTACGTATAACGGGGCACACGACAATGCCGTGGGCGTCGCGATGCTGCTCGAAATGGCGCGCGCGCTCCACGCTGCTCACAGCCGGCCGAAACGTTCCATTCTTTTCGCCGCCGTGACGGCGGAAGAGAAAGGACTGCTCGGTTCTGCGTTCCTCGCGGATGCGACAAAGCAGCAGGGAGTCGCGGTCGTTGCGAATATCAATGTCGACATGCCGCTTACATTCGCGCGCACGCACGATTTTGTCGCGTTCGGAGCGGAGCATTCCACTCTTGGCACCGCGGCTCGCAACGCGGCGAGCGCGGAAGGGTTCCGGCTGAGCCCTGACCCGATGCCGGAAGAAGTCGTCTTCATTCGCAGCGATCAGTTTTCTTTCGTTAGACGAGGCATCCCCGCGCTCATGCTACACAGCGGCATCCAGCCGCGAGAGGCGGACGTCGACCTAGCCGGCCTTCGCCGAACGTTCTTCCAGGACCACTATCATCAACCGAGCGACGACATCTCGTTGCCGATCGATTACGCCGAGACCGCGGCACTCACTCGCGTCCATCTACGCATTCTGCTCGAGGCGGCGAACGGCGCACGCCCGCGCTGGAAGCGCGGGGACTTCTTCGGAAACACGTTCGGCGCGAAGGAGTAGAAGAGCCGCCAGGCAATGAAATGCCGCAGCGTCGGATTCAGCGTTTCCCTGCATTCCGCTTGCAGCCGAGGACGGCCCGTGCTTTGCTAACGCCTGATTGTGGAGGAATCAACGCCGCTGGCGCGGACGCGCGCGTGTGATCGAGCAAAAAAACGCATAAGGCTTAGGCGGGAGGGCGACATGAAGGATGTGACGACCAGCGAGCTGGCTGAGCTGCGCCAGGCTTTCGATCTCGTGGACAGTAACGGCGACGGCTGGATCGTGGGCGATGAGTTTCGCCGCCTACTGCAGGATCTCGATCACGACCTGTCCGATGACGAGTGCCTGCTCGCATTCGACATCACAGACAATGACGGCGACGGCTCGATCAGCTTCGAAGAATTCATGGGCTGGTGGACCGGCGACTAAGACGCGCTCGGTCTCGTACGGATCGTTCGTGGAGCCGCTCACTCGAGCGGTGACATCGAAAGTCGGACCGCAATTACGCCAGCTACCGTCGAGTGTTGCTCAACGGATCCCTAGCGGCTTGTTCAGCGACCTTACAATTCCTCGGAAACGAGATTGCGCGTCCACTCCGCGCGACCGCG
Organism: Lysobacterales bacterium; assembly: GCA_040255535.1. GTDB lineage: Bacteria > Pseudomonadota > Gammaproteobacteria > Steroidobacterales > Steroidobacteraceae > Steroidobacter. Next base: position 60,799 of record JBDZVE010000010.1, read on the forward strand.
CGTGCGGTCCGGCTCGAGCGCCGTGCTCGAGTGAGTGGAGCGGCATTCATCCTGCCATCGGACGATGACATAGCGCCCGGTACGTAGCTGCCAGACGTTGCCGCGCAAATCTTGATCGCTATCTTTCAGTTTGACCGGGTCCCCGACCCGCAATCGACCGTCTTGCTCCTCGCTCATCAAGTCCCCGCTTCGTTCCTCGCTCGACAAGGCCGAATGTTGCTGAAGTCGGTCGAACGGTTGAAGGCGGAAATCTCGAAGATGAGCAGCGGATCACGGCGCTGCGCGGTGCATCAGTCCGCGAACGTGAACCGCGTCACGCGCGTCGGAACCTACCCGAGACTCGAGCCCGAGCGCGGCGGACACAGCATGGTCTAGCGGGCGCGTGTGAAGAGTAAGGTGTAAGGTGTAGTGTCAAAGCCATAGCATTGCTATGCCGTAAGAGCGCGAGCGCACTTCTGACGTTACACAAAGAACGGGCGCCCTCAGGCGCCCGTTCTTCACACGTTACACTTTACACCGCGCGGTAGCGCTTCACGCGCGTCACGCGCCCTCCCGCACCTCCTCATTCATATCGTGGGCATCCTCCTGGTGATCTTCGAGGGTGCGGAGGGTCGATGCGGCGAACTCGCGCAGTTCCTCCGGCATCTGCTTATCCTGCGACGCGGACTGGAATAACGCGACGGCCTTGTCGTGGCCTTTTGCCATCTCCTTGCGATACTCGCGATTGAAGGCTTCGCCTTCGAGCGTCGCGAGCTTCTGCTTCGTGGCTTGGTGCTCGGCGTCGAGCGACTGCGGCAGCGATATATTCTGCTCTTGCGCGATCTTCTCGAGCTTCTCGCTCGCGGCGGTGTGATCTTTGATCATGCGCTCGGCGAACAAGCGAGTTTCCTCGTTCTTCGTGTTCTTGAGCGCGAGCTGCGACAGCTCGATCTCCGCCTTATTGAGGACGGCCGCCTGGGAGGCGAACGACTCCGGTGTGATGGCCTTCATGCCGGTGCTCGCCGCACTCGTAGATCGACGTGCCGTATCGCCGGTTTCGTCCGGTGTCTGGGCAAAGGCGCCCAAGGCCAGCGCTTGCGCACCGATCAAACCAATCAAAACAAAACTTGGATGCCGTACTTTGCTCGACATAGCACACCTCTTGCATGAGAAAGGCCTATGAACGATGCAAGACGCAGTGCATCAGTTTTGTTCCCGTACGTTACGTTGATAAATCATCTGGCCGACGATTGCCGTCAAGAGCAAGGCCGCGTTCGTAAAAACGAATACCCAATTGTTCAATAGGAAGCTGTATAGCAAGAAGCCGGAAGAAGCCGCGAGCTGCCCGATAAACAGCCATTTCGATACCCCCTGTACCGCGCGCTCGCGCCATTGTCTTTGAACCTGGCGGACGAGCGTCGCAAGCAGGATCGCCGAGCTTGCCCAGCCGATGATGTCCGGATGCATGGTCAGTCGAGCGATTTGCCAATGCTCATTCGGACGCCCGGCCAGAAGGAACGGGAACCAGGCATCATCTGGGCATTCCTCACCTGGAAGGTACCCGCCCAACCGCGCCGGTCCGACTTGTCTATCGCTGTCGATTCGACCGACGTTTCAGGAAGCACCGCAAAAAAAGAGGCCGTACCCTTCAGTACGGCCCCAAGTGCACAGTCGTCTTTCATGGTGTCCGATGGGTTCTCAGCGGGTGCCCCCATCGTCCTGGGGAGGTCCATGGGACGGGCTGTGCAATGTACGTTGATCGAAGATACAAACGCACGAGAGAGGCATTTGGATCCCATCAAGTCGGAAATTTATGCAGCGTCGGTCAAACGCAGCAGAACGTCCCTCACTTTGTGGAATTCGGCACCCTTGTCGAAGAAGTGGTCGACGCCGCATTCCCGGCTCGCGCTGCGGTAGTCGTCGTTCGGATAGTTCGTGACGATGATGATCGTTTCCGGCCTGCAAACCCCTTCGGTCCGCATGCGCTTCAATAGGCGAAATCCGCTACCGTCACGAAGCTGAACATCGAGGATCAAGACTCGGGGTTGCACGGTGCGCACGCCCTCGAGCGCGCTTGCCACAGCTTCGGCGCTGCCGACGACGCGGGCGTTGGGGACGTCGCCGACCGCTTCGACGAGCCGCTCCATGACGACAGGGGAGTCCTCAACGATGAATACCGTGAGTTCGGCGCGTTGCATACGGCGCGTGAGCTCATACCCGCGGCGCGGACGAGCCGCAAACCGGATCGCTGTGCGTGAATCGAAACGCCGCCGCGGAAGATGCCGAGCTCATTGGATCATCCGGCGAACGCACCTCGTCTGGCGCAGAGCTCACTCGACCAGTTGGTTGCGAACGGCGTACGCGGCGATCTCGGCATTGCTGCGCATGCCCATCTTCTCGAGGATGCGGGCACGGTAGGTGCTGACCGTCTTGACGCTCAATCCCAACTCGTTCGCCATCACTGCGGGCGAGACGCCTCGAGCGATGCGAGTGAATACCTGCAGCTCGCGCTCGGACAATCGATTGTGCAGCGGGCCTTCTTCATCCGCCGCGCACTCGGACGCGAGCAGCTCCGCGACGAGCGGCGTGATGTAGCGGCGTCCCGTGCCGACCGCCCGCACGGCTTTCACGAGCTCCTCGGGTACGATCATCTTCGGCACGTAGCCGTTCGCACCGGCGCGCATCAGGCGCACCGCGAAGCTGCGCTCCGGGTGCATGCTCAAGACGAGGATCGCCAGCTCCGGCCGATCCCGACGCAAGGTCTTGAGCAAGTCGATGCCGCTTTGCCCCGGCAAGGTGATATCGAGAACCACCACATCGACTTGGAGCCCATCGCGCAGCTGCTGCAGCGCTTCTTCGGCCGAACCTGCTTCGCCGACGACTTCCAAGTCGGACTCTTCGGTCAACATCTCGCGCACGCCGGCGCGCAGAATCGCGTGATCATCGACGATGAGCACGCGAATCGGCGTCTGCGCGGCCGGGATGTTTTCCCGTCCTTCGTTCTCTCTTACGTCCAGCATTACTCGGGTACCTCAGTGAGTTCACCGTGCAAGCCCGTGACCTGGATGCCATGATCGACGGGGAGACCCTCGTCCATGACCACGCCGTGTGCGCGATAAGCGTTGAGACGGTTGTAAAGGGTCTTGAGACTTACCCCGAGTAACGCCGCTGCGCGAGTCTTGTTTCCTCCACACTTCTTCAGCGTCGCGTAGATCATCCACCTTTCGACATCGGCCAAATTGGTTCCAACGGGTATGCGCAACGCGCGAATTTCACCCGACTCTTGGGGCGCGTGCGGCACATACGAGGAACGAACGTCTGCGCTGCGCGCACTGTCGGTCATTGGGTTCTCCATAGCGAATGCTCCTGCCGGTCATCTTTACATGCGACCACGAGAGAACGGTGTAGGACGGGCTAAAAGTTCCCTGCGACATCGATGATTTTCAGCTCGCGGTTCGTAAGATGTTTCCTACCCCCTCCTCATGAGCGCTGTCGGCAGTGCTCGGAATGAACGCTTCGACGAGCGTTCCTTGGCCGCCGGGGCCGGGGGCGATCGTGAACGTGCCGCCGAGCTGACGCATGCGCTCGCGCATGCCGACGATGCCATGGGATTTGGGTTTGGCCGTCGCGCCTTCCGCGAGCCCGACGCCATCGTCGACGATGCGCAAGCGGATGCCGGTCGATTCGCGACGAAGCGTGATGCGGACGCGATTCGCATGCGCGTGCTTCGCGATGTTCGTGAGCGTCTCCTGCACGATTCGATAGAGCGCGATCGACCAAGACGGATCCATCTCGTCGAAATCCTCATCGACTTCGATGTCGCAGGGCAGTCCGGTACGCCGCGAGAATTCGCGACAATGAGACTTGAGCGCAAACGAAAGCCCGAGATTGTCCAATTGGCTCGGCCGCAGCCCTTCGATGACCTCGTGCTTGAGCTCAACCGTCTCGGCCAGCATCTGCAGCACGCGTTGCAGGCGCTCGCGCAACTCACGCGCGTCCTCGGGAATACGCCGCTGAATCCAATTGAGATCCATGTTGATGGCCGTCAGATTGCTGCCGAAGGTGTCGTGCAGCTCGCGTGCAATCCTCGCCTTCTCCTCCTCGGAGACGCGGATGAGATGTTGAGAAAGCTCGGTCAGCTCGGCCGTGCGCTGCTCGACCAAATGGTTGAGATGCTGGTTCGCTTCGAGCAGAGCGCCTTCGGCGCGCGCCCGCGCCGCCACGTAGCGCTGCAGCAGCTTGTTGAGGCCGATCAGCACCGCGACGGTGACGACGGTCGTCAATAAGGCGACCCCGAGCGTGATCCACACATCCCGCAGCACCGCCTTGCCGAGCGCATCGATGCGCGCGTCCTCTTCGACGAGCAGCCGATCGACGATGCTGCGCACACGGTCCATCGTCTGCGTCGCGCGATCGGTGCCGGCAACATCCGCGGTGCCGCTCGGGCCCGGCCGTGGGCTGCGCTCGATCGTCTGCTCGAGCCGGGCGATCGCCGCCGCGGTGAACCGCTCCAGCTCCGCGATGTCCTTCTGCCGCTCCGGATTATCGGCAGTGAGATTGGCGAGACGGTCGAGCTCCACGCGCCAGCCTCGCATCGCTCGGTAGTACGGCGTCAAGTACTCGGTATCGCCCGTCAGCAAGTAGCCTCGCTGGCCGGACTCCGCCGTCGTGATCACGGATTGAAAGGTACTGAGCGCGCGCTTGATCTCGTAGGAGCGCGCATAGTGCGCGTTCGAATCCATCGCTTGCCCCGTATTGATGATCAGCAAAGAGGCATTGATCACCAGGAGCGCGATGGATACGAAGATAACGGCGACGACATGGAGCGGCACTCGCACGTCGGCTGCCACCGGAGCAGGCCGAGGGGCGAGCTCATCGTCGCTGAGGACAAGCGCCTCGGAGTTTTGGGACATGACGTCGGTGTACGGTATGGGAACCGACCTAACGTATGCGGGTAAATTGAGGTTCCGCGGTCAGCTTTGGCCGCAACCGCCTCTGCGGGCTCGGACTTCAGCGCGGAACCTTCAGTTTTTTCGGCACGTTCCCGACACGCGCTTCGTTGGCGAGACTGCGGAGCACACCCTAGGCGCGCTCGCAGTCGCGCCGGCTCGAAGCCGAGTGACACCCCGCGAACACCTTAAGTCAGGACAGAGGACAGGACGATGAAAACTCATGTATTGTGGATACTCGCGGCCGCGGGTCTTGCCCTCGGCTGCAATCAGGCGGAATCGCCCGAGCAGGCGCAACGTGATGTGGCCGATGCGCAGGCAGAGGCGCAGCGGGATCTCGCCGACGCGCAGGCCGAGGCGCAGGATGAAATGGCGGATGCGCAACAGGATGTCATGGAAGCACAGCAGGAAGGCGACAGCGATTCCGTCGCGAACGCCGCGCAAGAGGCAAGCGAGACCCAAGCCGAAGGCGAGCACAAAATCAGCGTCGCGCAGGCTGAGGCGACTCATCGCGTAGCGATCGAGAAATGCGAAGCATTGACGGGTGCGGCGCAGGAAGACTGTAAGGACCGCGCCGATCAGGATCTCGAACGCGCGAAACACAACGCCGACGCGCGGCGCGACGGGACCGGTTGAGGAGCGATTCGATGAGGCATACCGCGAATAAGGTGATCTGGTTGCTGGCGGCACTGCTCGGCGGGTCGCTCGCGGCGTGCACGTTCACGCCTACGCAGCAACCCGTCGGGGAGGCCATCGACGATGGCGTCGTGACCGCCAAGGTCAAGGCGGCACTCGTCGAAGACCCCCTGACGAAGGTTCACCAGATCGATGTCGAGACGTTCAAAGGCACCGTGCAGCTCAGCGGATTCGTCGAGAACGACACGGCACGCACGCGAGCTTTGCAGCTCGCCCGCGATGTCGACGGCGTGAAGAAGGTCAAGGATGCGATGGAAGTGCGGGATTCGGGATGAGTAGTGGTTGACGGTTGAGCACCGGCTGGTTGACGGTTGAC
>JBDZVE010000089.1:0-14878 GCA_040255535.1 Lysobacterales bacterium
CCGTGTTGGCGTCGGCTTTGCGCCTTTGCGAGATTCACTCTTCTTCTTGTTCGCCACGCCGCCGCGTCGCCGCGAGAACATCTTTTCACGATAGACTCGATATCGCTTTGGCGCCGCGCCCCGAGCGCGGAAGTACGGTTGCGAACGAAGTCGCGGCTAGAATGTCGGAAAGGAGGCGCGACGGAAGCCCGCAGCTTACGAGCGCCGAACACTACCCTCTCCGAGACACAAGAAGTTACGAATGAACCGCTTGCGCTCTGCCCTCCTCCCATGTTTGTCACTCGTGCTCTGCTTGCTGAGTGACTCCGCGAGCGCGGCGTTCGGTGAGACGCCTTACGTCGCGTTCCAATCCGAGACGGGCGCTGCCGCGATCGTCGAGGACGGTCGCGCCGCGGCGCTCTGGCTGGACGCTCGCGATTACCCAGGCGTGATTCGAGCGGCGCACGACGTGCAGGCAGACATCGAACGTGTCACGGGCACCCGGCCCTCGCTCAGCACCGAGGCGCGACCGCAAGGCGAAGTACTGCTCATCGCAGGCACGATCGGCAAGAGCCGTCTCATCGATGAGATCGCCGCGAGCGGCAAGCTCGACGTGAGCGATGTTCGCGGCAAGTGGGAATCGTTCGTCGTACAAGTCATCGATCGGCCCTATGCGGGCGTCGATCGTGCGGTCGTCATTGCGGGCAGCGACAAGCGCGGCACGATCTATGGTCTTTACGATCTATCGACGCAGAGCGGCGTCTCGCCCTGGTACTGGTGGGCCGACGTGCCGACCGTTCGCCGGGATGCGCTCTATGTGAAGCGCGGCCGCCATGTCATCGGCGAGCCGGTCGTCAAATACCGCGGCATCTTCCTCAACGACGAGGCGCCCGCCTTGAGCGGTTGGGCGCGAGAGAAATTCGGCGGCTTCAATCATGAGTTCTACGCGCACGTGTTCGAGCTCATCTTGCGCCTGCGGGGAAATTACCTCTGGCCCGCCATGTGGGGCAGCGCCTTCAGCGACGACGATCCGACGAATCCGGTGCTCGCGGACGAGTACGGCATCGTGATGGGCACCTCGCATCACGAGCCGCTCATGCGCGCGCACGACGAGTGGCGGCGCTACGGCAGCGGACCCTGGAACTATGCGACGAATGAGCAGACGCTGCAGTCGTTCTGGCGCGAGAGCGTCGAGCGCACGAAGCGCTTCGAGAACATCATGTCGATCGGCATGCGCGGCGACGGCGATGAGGCCATGTCGGAGGAGACGAACGTCGCACTGCTCGAGCGCATCGTGGCCGACCAGCGCAAGATCTTGAGCGACGTGCTCGAGCGACCTGCCGATGAGATCCCGCAGCTTTGGGCGCTCTATAAAGAAGTACAGGATTACTACGAGCGCGGGATGCGCGTACCCGACGACGTCACGCTGCTTTGGTGCGACGACAATTGGGGCAACATTCGCCGGCTCCCCACCCCGGCCGAACGCGACCGCAAAGGCGGCGCCGGCGTCTACTACCACTTCGACTACGTGGGCGGGCCGCGCAACTACAAGTGGATCAACACCATTCCGATCACGAAGGTTCAAGAGCAAATGAACCTCGCTTGGCAATACGGTGCGACGCGCATCTGGATCGTGAACGTCGGCGATCTCAAGCCGATGGAGTTTCCGATCGAGTTCTTGCTGACGATGGCGTGGGATCCGGCCCGCTTGCCGTACGAGCAGCTCGAAGCCTATTCCACTTCTTGGGCCGCGCGACAGTTCGGTGCGGCGCACGCGCAGGAGATCGCTGCGCTCATCAATGGCTATACGAAGCTCAACTCGCTGCGCAAGCCCGAGCTGCTCGAGCCGAACACGTTCTCGCTCGTCAACTACGACGAGGCCGAGCGCGTGCTCGAAAAGTGGCGCGATCTCGTCGCGCGCACGCGGCGAGTGGGCGAACAACTTCCGGCGCAAGCGCACGACGCGTTCTTTCAGCTCGTCGCATATCCCGTGCTCGCGAGCGCAGCCTTGCAAGAGATGTACGTCGCGGCCGGACGCAATCGGCTCTATGGTCTACAGGGCAGGACCGACGCTGCGCGCGCAGCGGAGCGCACGCGCGAGTGGTTCGCGACCGACGAGCGGCTCGCCCGCGAGTACCACGCGCTCAAGGACGGCAAATGGAACCACATGATGGCCCAGATCAATATCGGGTACACGTACTGGCAGCAGCCCGAGCTCGAAGTGATGCCCGCCGTGAGCGAAGTGCATCCTCGAAGCGGCCCTTCGCCGGCGATGTCGATCGAGGGAAGCGAGACGGCTTGGCCATCGTATGGCGCGAAGCCGGCCGTGCTGCCGCCACTCGATACGATCGCGCGCGGTACGCGCTGGATCGAGCTCTTCAACCGCGGCGATGCACCCTACACATATAAGATGAGCGCGGATCAGCCTTGGGTGGTCATCGACAAGCGATCTGGCTCGATCGAGGACACGGCTCGGATCAAGGTCAGCGCGGACTGGGATGCCCTTCCCAAGGGGCAGTCGAAGGCAACGATCGCCATCGAAACGGACGCCGGCGAACAGCTCTCCGCGCAGCTCGTCGTCAACAATCCGGAGAAGCAGCCGCCGCTCGGATTCCGTGGTCACGTAGAAAGCGACGGTCACGTGGCGATCGAGGCACCGCACTACACTCGAGCGATCAACGACGGGAGCGTCCGTTGGAAGACGCTTCCCGACTTCGGCCGCACGCTAGGCGGCGTCACGATCTCGCCGGTCACCGCAAGCGAGCGCGAACCGAAGGGATCGACGCCGCGACTCGAATACGACGTCTTCTTTCATTCGACGGGCGAGATCGAAGTCGAGCTCGACTGTGCACCGTCCTTGGACTTCCAATCGGGCGAGGGCTTGCGCGTTGCTGTATCGATCGACGACGGCAAGCCTGAGATCCTGAAGCTCGACACGTGGTCACCGAAGAACTGGGACCGCGCCGTGTCGGAGAATATTCGCCGCGTCGCTTCGACGCAGACGATCGGCACGTCCGGAAAACACACGATCAAAGTTTGGATGGTCACGCCGGGCGTCGTGTTGGAGCGCATCGTGATCGATGCCGGCGGCGCTCGCCCAAGCTACCTCGGCCCGCCGGAAAGCGTCTTCGTGCCGCGGCACGAGGATAGGGGATAGTTGATAGCGGATAGTGGTTAGTCGGAGGCGCCACTGCGCCGACGCGCGGGAGCGCTTCTGACTATCCCCTTACCCCCTGATCCCTATCCACTGGCCCCGGCGCGGCAGCGCCCGGGCCCCTACATCCGCCAGCGCACGCCCAACGCAAACGCCCGACTCAGAAGCGTCGTACCGAAGTTGTCCGTCGTCGGGCCGCCGGAGTTGCCGAACTTGTAGTACGACTGCTGCAGCTCCTCGGTCAGGTTCACGGCATCGAACGAAACCGCGACATGCTCGTTGAACTCATACGACGCCTGGAAGTCGAGGCTGCTCTCGGGCTTGCGCCAGATGCCGATCGGGTTCGCGAAGATGCGCGCTTCGTTGTTGTTTAGGAAGTCATCGCGCCATACGTACGAGAGGCGCATGCCGAGACCTGCGCGATCGTACGCCAGCGTCACGTTGTACGATGTATCTGAGACGCCGAAGAATTCGGAAGTTTCCTGCCCGATGATTTCCCCAGCCGTGTTCGTCAGCGGAATGTTCTGCGAGGAGTCGAGCTTCGTGAAGCTGCCTTGCACACCGAGGCCGCCCAAGATGCCCGGTAGCGTCGGGAAGTACACGAAGCCGAGCTCGATGCCCTCCAGCTCGCCATCCGAGGCGTTCACCGGCTGTGTGACGACGAACTGATTCGTGTTGAGTCCCGTATCGGTAATCGTGATTCTGCGCGTCAACGGCACGACGAGCCCATCGATCTCGCGGCGGAACAAGGTGCCGTAGATCGCGCTGTCGTCGGCGAAATACCATTCCGCGGTCAGATCGTAGTTCTTCGCCTTCGCTGCATCGAGGTCCGGATTGCCGCCGGTACCCGTGCCATAGCCGACCTGCGTGAGATCGCCCGTGAGCGCGAAGTTCGAGTTCAGATCCGCGAAATCAGGACGCCGCAGCGTCTCGCCGTAGTTGAACCGCAACCGCACCTCATCGGTGACGAAATAGCGAAGCGTCACCGAAGGCAGCAGCTCATCGACACTCTTGCTGGCCGAGGAAGCGGCATCGGAGATCACGTCGCGGAAGCTCATGTCCGTATCGACGGAGACATATCTCACGCCGGCTTGCCCTCTGAGCTTGCCGAGCTCGAAGTCCGCCTGTACGTAGGCCGATGCCGTTTTCTCCGTGATATCGAACGCACGCTTGAGCACGGGTCCGCCCGCCGGCATGCCGTACAGCTCTCTGATCTCGTCCGCGTGGTCGTGGATGTAATAGCCGTTGACCACGGCCCAGGCCGTGGGCACGTCGGCCTCGCCGTCCATGAAGCCGCTGTTCCTCCATACCATGCCGCCGGGCATCTCACTTAGAGGACGGCCGAGGAACGGCTCAGGTGTCGGAGCTGGGCTGTGCGATTTCGCATCGCGGTCGTCGTAGCGGACACCGAAGCTCAGAAGCTTCAACGCGCCGTCGCCGAGCTCGTAGTCGCCGTCGACGGTCAGGGTCTTGGCGCCGCCCTCGGTACGGCCCTTGTTCTGAAAGAGCTGCGCGACGGTCCAGCGCGATGCGTCCAACATTTCGGCGTTGTCGTTGAAGCTCCACGAAGGAATGCCGTTGCCCGCGTTGAAATCGAGCGTCAACGACTCCGGCACACGCTCCGTTCGCACCGCGATGAACGTCGTATCGAACTCGCTGTCTTGGATGGAAAGATCTCCGATGAGCGTCAACCGATCGCCGATCTGCCATTTGCCGTTCAGCGCGTAGACGTAGCTATCGGTCTTCTGGTCGGTCGAGTCGCCGCTGTTGAAACCGAACGGCGCACCGACAACGCGCGTCTTCATGATGTTCGTGCCGGGAAAGAGCGTAATCGTCGATGCGGGATCCGGGCCGAGCGAGCCCCACCAATCTGCAAACGTGAAGTGCAGGTTGTTGAACATCTCCTCGCGATAACCCTGATAGAAGGCTTCGAAGGTGTATTCGGACGAGCCATTCGGTGCCCACTGCAGCGCAACGGTCGCCGCTGGACGCTCGCGGTCGCCTTCGAAATCGCTCGCGAAGAGCGCGTCGCGCGCGAGCAGATAAGGGTACTCGACGCCATTGAACGTGAGCGTCGAGCCCGGTGCCGTCGGCAAACCGTGATCCGTGCCGGCCTGCCAGATCGGATCCTCGGGCACGCGGCAATCGCCGTTGAAGATGCGCTCGAGGGGTCCCCAATTCACGGGCGGCGGATTGTCGCCGCAATTCGCGATGCTCGCGCCTTGGGGCGGATTGTCAGCGGTAGCAAACGGAACGAGCGCGCCGGCCGTGACACTCTGATCGCGATACCGTGTGCGAGAGTAGCTCACGTTGAAGAGCGCGCCGAACTCGCTCTCGCCGGAAGCCCATCGATTGCTGAACAGGAAGCTTGCGTTCGGGTCGATATCCTCGCGCTGTTCCTGCCAAACTGCGCGCGCATTGAGCGACAGCTCCATCCCCGGAAAGTCGAACGGACGTCGGGTCCGGACATCGATCTGTCCGGCGAGACCCGTCTCGAGCTGATCGGCGGCACGAGTCTTGAAGACATCGATGCGCCCGACGAGGTTCGCGGGAATATCCTGGAGCGCCAGCTGGCGGCCGTCCGCCGTGAAGACGTTGCGGCCGTTCCAAGTCGTGGTAACGTCCGGAAGTCCGCGAATGAGGATGACGTTGGCCTCGCCGCCGCCGCGATCGGTGATCTGAACGCCTGCGACACGTTGCAGCGCTTCGACAACATTGTTGTCCGGCAGCTTGCCGATGTCTTCGGCGACGATGGATTCGACGACTTGAACGGCTTCGCGCTTGTTCTCGAGGCCTTGCACGAGACTTTCGCGCACGCCCGTCACGATGACGGTCTCGACGTCATCGTTTGCGACTTGTTGTGCCGCGGCACCGAAAGATATGGAGAGCGCCGCCAGAGCAGACGCCGATGTAAATCGAAAATGTCCCGCCACGATGATTCCCCCCGGTTGCGTTGCGGATCGTCGAGCTCGAATTCCCGTCTGCTGCTAGTTGTGATGAAATCCTCATTTCTCAGACAAATGCTAGGCACAGCCCAATTGGTAAATCAAATTGCGATATTGTTATCGCTTCATCATTAGGGCGGTATATACGTGCCAGTCCATCACATGGGAGGATTTGAGTCCGCGCAGAACGAGACGTTCGGCCAAACTCTGGGTCGACGCTTTTAAATAAAACGACTGCGGGTGCGTTGGGGCATCTTTACGGAGCAAGAACAAGTATGGCGGCAAAGAGACCGGCTAAAAGAATTGCGCTCAGGGAATCATCGAACGGCAAAGTGCTGCGACTGCATGGTTCCATCGCTCGAGACCTCGGAACGCGAATCGTGTCCGGCCGCTATCGTCCGGGCCACGTGCTCGCCGGCGAAGTCGAAGCGAGCGAACGCCTGAATGTCTCGCGCACGGCGTATCGAGAGGCCGTGCGCATCCTCGCTGCGAAGGGCCTCGTGCACAGCCGGCCTCGAACCGGCACGCGGGTGAGCTCGCCGGAGGAGTGGCATCTGCTCGATCCGGATGTGCTTTCCTGGGCTTTTTCCGGAGATCCGGAGCCCGAGGTCCTGCACGGATTGTTCGAGCTGCGCTCGATCATCGAGCCTGCGGCCGCCGCGCTCGCGGCCGTGCGCCGCTCGCAAAAGCACCTGGACGCGATGCACCGAGCGCTCGACGCCATGGTTTTGCATACCCTCAATGCCGAGGAGGGGCGCATCGCGGACAAGCAGTTTCACGGCGCGCTGCTGCGCGCGACGTGCAATCCATTCATTGTCTCGCTGACGAACGGTGTTGCCGCAGCCGTGCACGCCCTCACCGAATTCAAGATGCGCGCTGCCGCGTTGAAGCGCGATCCCTGTCCCGACCACCTCCGTGTTTACGACGCGATTGCCGCCAAGGACGCGGATGGGGCGCGTGCCGCGATGGCCGAGCTCATCCGGCTCGCGATCATGGACACCCCGATGAAGCAGCGCCCGAAGTATTCGGCGACGAGCCGTTTCATTGTGCAGATCGAGGACTGAAGCGCCTTGCAGCTCGTAGCCCTCTGTGGCTACCATCGACTCAATTGTCTGAGTTATTGCGGGGGCGACTTGGTCGCGAACGTTGTAGAGCACGGTCGCCTCGGGCGGCGCGCGTTCGTCGCCGGCACGACATGTACGCTCCGGGGCTCGGCCGCGGCGCGTTTGCGTGGGCCCGTTCGCTCAACGAGCGGATGCAAGGAGACATCGCACCGGTCCACGATCCCTGCATCATCGAGCACCCGAGTGCTTACTACGTCTTCTCGACGACATCGAGGCCGGGCCAAAGCGGATATATCGCGTTCCCGCGCCAACATTGCGCAATCCCCAATCACCTGGACAGCCGACGGCTGGCCGCAAGTAGAACTCTAGGAGCTTGCAGATGCTGAGAAGAACTCGTTGGTCGTGGTCGTCAATCTTCGTGGCGTGCGCGCTCGCGTGGATGAGCTCGGCGCTCGCGGCGCAGAGCGAACCGGCCAACGTCTCGGTGACGATCCGCGCCGACGAGCCGGGCGCGACGATCAATCCGAACATCTATGGGCAGTTCGCCGAGCATTTGGGCGCCGGCATATACGGCGGCGTGTGGGTCGGCGAGGACTCGGACATTCCGAATACGAACGGCTATCGCAACGATGTGATCGCGGCGCTGCGCGAATTGAAAGTGCCGGTCGTGCGCTGGCCCGGCGGATGCTTCGCAGACGAATATCACTGGCGCGACGGTATCGGCCCGCGCGAGAAGCGCCCCGTGAAAGTCAACACGCATTGGGGCGGCGTACCGGAGACGAACGCGTTCGGCACTCACGAGTTCATGGCGTTCGCCGAGATGATCGGCGCGAAGGTCTACATCAGCGGCAACGTCGGCTCGGGTACCGTGCAGGAGATGGCGGATTGGCTCGAGTATCTGACGTCCGATACGGTCTCCACGCTTGCGAATCTCCGACGCCAGAACGGGCGCGAGAAGCCGTGGGAAGTTCAGTTCTTCGGCATCGGCAACGAGACCTGGGGCTGCGGCGGCAACATGCGCCCCGAGTACTACGCCGATCTTTTCCGACGCTACGCGACGTACATCAAGACGCCGCCGGGGCATCGCCCGAAGATCATTGCGAGCGGCGGCAATGACGACAGCACGCGCTGGGTCGAAGTGTTGACGACGATGGTCGAGCGCGACATGGATGGGATCTCGCATCACTACTACACGACGCCGAGCGGCGTGTGGGCGAAGAAAGGGAGCTCGACCGGCTTCGGCGAGGATCAGTGGATCTCGACGTTCGCGAACACGATGAAGATCGAGGATTTCATCGAGAACAACGTCGCGATCCTCGACAAGAACGATCCCGAAGGAAAGATCGGCTTCTACGTCGATGAATGGGGCACCTGGTACGACCCTGAGCCCGGCCGCGAGCCGGGCTTCCTCTACCAGCAAAACACGCTGCGCGATGCGCTCGTCGCGGCAGTCAATCTGAATATTTTCCATCGCCATGCGCGCCGCGTGCACATGGCGAATATCGCGCAAATGGTGAACGTCCTGCAGGCGATGATCCTGACCGACGGCCCGCGCATGGCGCTCACGCCGACGTATCACGTGTTCCACATGTACAGGCCGTTTCAAGGCGCGACCTTCCTGCCGACGGACGTCAGCGCCCCGAAGTACACGCATGGCGATGCGAGCGTACGCGCCGTCAGCGTGAGTGCCGCTCGCGATACTGCGGGTAATATTCAGCTCGCACTTGCGAACCTGGATCCAAATCGCGCGGCGGTGGTCAAAACGACCGTCGAAGGCGCGAAGGCGCGGAGCGCATCCGGTCGGGTTCTCACGGCCAAGCGGATGGATGCTCACAACACGCCCGAAGCACCGGACAACATCGAGCCGGCGGCGATCTCGGCCAAGCGCGAGGGCGACGCGATCGTGATCAGACTGCCGCCGAAATCCGTAGCAGTCGTGCAACTGCAGTAACTCGTCGAGAACACCTGGAGAACGCGCGTGGTCGATCGTCGCGAAGCATTGAAAACGCTCGGAGTCGGGACGGTGAGCGCATGGTTCGGAAGCTTGGCTCTACCTCATGCGACATTCGCACAGCCTCAAGGCGCCAAGCACCGCGCCGTGAAGCCGTTCCGCTTGAGCGAAGTGCGCTTGCTCGACGGTGAGTTCAGTCGAGCGCAAGCGCGCAACGCTCAGTATCTCAGTCGTCTCGAAGCCGACCGGCTATTGCACAACTTCCGAGTCAACGCGGGCCTCACACCCAAGGCCCCCGTTTACGGCGGCTGGGAATCCCAAGAGCCGTGGGTCGACATCCGCTGTCACGGCCACACGCTCGGGCACTACTTGAGCGCCTGCTCGATGCACTATGCCGCGACCGGAGATGAAGCGTTCAAGGCGCGCGCCGACTATGTCGTGAGCGAGCTCGCCGAGTGTCAGCGCGCGGGCAAGACCGGCTTGATCTGTGCGTTTCCGGACGGCGCCGAGCCGCTCGAGCGAAGCTTGCAAGGCAAGGACTTCCCGGGCGTCCCTTGGTACACGATGCACAAGATATTTGCCGGACTCCGCGACGCACACGTTCATGCAGGCAGCACGCTCGCGCTCGACGTGCTCGTGAAGCTGAGCGATTGGGCATGGAAGGCGACACAGCCTCTCTCCGACGACGCGATGCAAAGGATGCTCGATCGCGAGCACGGGGGGATGAACGAGATCTTCGCGGACGTGCATGCGCTCACGGGCGACGCGAAGCACCTCCGTCTCGCCGAGCGGTTCTCGCATCGCGCGCTGCTCGATCCGCTCGTCGAAGGAAAGGACACGCTCGATGGGCTGCATTCCAATACTCAGATCCCGAAGGTGATCGGCTTCAGTCGGCTCTACGAGCTCACCGGACGAGAGGAATACCGCCGAGCCGCACAGTTCTTCTGGGATCGGGTCGTGCGCACGCGCTCGTTCGTGACCGGCGGCAACGGCGATGGGGAGCACTTCTTTCCGCCGGACGAGTTCGCAAAGCACCTTTCTTCGGCGAAGACGATGGAAACGTGCTGTACGCACAATCTTTTGAAGCTCACGCGCAAACTGTTCGCACAAGTGCCGAGCACGGCGTACGCGGACTACTACGAGCGGGCGCTCTTCAACGGCATCCTCGCCTCGCAGGATCCGCAGAGCGGGATGGTGACGTACTTCCAAGCGACGCGTCCCGGCTACGTCAAGCTCTACTGCACGCCGTTCGATTCGTTCTGGTGCTGCACCGGCTCCGGCATCGAGAACCATACGAAGTACGGGGACTCGATCTACTTTCACGACGACGAGTCGCTGTACGTCAATCTGTTCGTCGCCTCGAGGCTCGACTGGCAGGCGCGCGGCCTCGAGCTCACGCAAACGACGCGTTTCCCCGATGAGGATCGCTCGCGGCTCGAGCTGAAATTGGAGAAGCCGGCCTGGCTCGGCTTGCGCGTGCGCCATCCGTGGTGGTGCCGAGAAGCCGTCGTCACGATCAACGGAAAGCGCCGCATCGTCAGCCGCAATCCGAGCTCGTACATCTCGATCGAGCGCAAGTGGCGCACCGGCGACGTCGTCGATGTACATCTGCCCATGCACCTGCACGCAGAGGCGCTGCCGGGCGAGCCCGACACCGTCGCCGCGTTGTTCGGCCCGATCGTGCTCGTCGGGCGCATGGGTACGCAAGGGCTCTCGCCCGGCGCGGACCTCATCGTGAACGAGCGTCTCTCCGGCACGATGTTGAACGACCCGACGCCAGTGCCTGCGTTCGCTGGAACGCCGGCGGAGCTCATCGATGCATTCGAGCGCAGCGGCGAGCGGCTACATTTCGTAGCGCACCGCTTCGAAGGCGGCCGAACCATCGAGTTCATGCCCTACTACCGACTCGCGCACGAACGCTACAACTTGTATTGGAAGACGACTAAGGGCTGATGAAGCTCGCAACGTGAAATTCGCCGCGAGGCAGGCGCACGCGTCCCTTGGAGAATCGAACCGTGAAGCGAACGATCTCGACAGTTGCCCTGGCACTCTGGGCGACGCTCGCCTGGTCCGACCCCGTCCCGGTCACGGTCACGGTGCAGGTAGACAAACCCGGCAAGACCGTGAGCCCGATGCTGTTCGGGGTGTTCTTCGAGGACATCAACTTCGCCGCGGATGGCGGCCTGTACGCCGAGCTCGTGCAGAACCGCTCGTTCGAGCATGGCGACTCGCTGACCGCGTGGGGGCTGGTCGACCGCAACGCCTCCGGGACGGTCGAAGTCGTCGATGATCGGCCTCTGAACGAGAACAACCCGAAGTTCGCGCGCTTGAACGTCAAGGATGCCGGCTCGGGATTCGGTCTCGCCAACTATGGCTTCGCCGGCATCCCGGTTCGGAAAGATGACACGTATCTCCTCAGTCTCTGGGCGCGCTCCTCGAATGCCGTACCGCTCGAGCTTGCGGTCGAGAACGAGAGCGGCCGAGTCTTGGCCACTGCGAAGGCCGAGGTCGCAAACGACGCTTGGCAAAAGGTCGACGCGACGCTCGTACCGAACGAAACGTCCACGAACGCGCGGCTCGTCGTGGCGGCATTGGGCGAAGGCCAAGTCGATCTCGACATGATCTCCCTGTTTCCGAAAGAGACGTTCAAAGGGCGGCGCAACGGCATGCGTCGAGACATCGCCGAGAAAGTCGCAGCGCTCGAGCCCGCATTCATTCGCTTCCCGGGCGGATGCATCGTCGAAGGCGAGCACCTCGAAGACCGATACCAGTGGAAACATTCGATCGGCAAGATCGAAGAGCGGCGCCAGAACACGAATCGCTGGCAGGATGCAATCCGGCAGCTCACCTCCCCCAGCTATCATCAGACTTACGGGCTCGGCTTCTTCGAGTACTTTCAGTTCGCGGAAGACATCGGCGCGAAGCCCGTACCGATTCTGAATGTCGGCATGGCGTGCCAATATCAGAGCGGCGAGCTCGTACCGCTCGATGAGCTGAAACCATACATCCAGGACGCGCTCGATCTCATCGAGTTCGCGAACGGGCCGGTGAGCTCGACCTGGGGCGCGAAGCGCGCCGCGATGGGCCACCCTGCCCCGTTCAATCTCGAGTACATCGGCATCGGCAACGAACAATGGGGCGAGGAGTATTTCAAGCGCTACGACATCTTCGCGCGCGAGATTCACAAGCAGTATCCGAACATCAAGCTCGTGAGCGGCGCCGGTCCGGGCGTCGACGATGAGTCATGGCAGCTTGCCTGGAGCAAATTCCGCGGCTCCTCGCCCGCACACGTCGTCGACGAGCACTACTATCGGCCGCCGCAGTGGTTCCTCGAGAACGCAACTCGCTACGACGCGCAGAGCCGTCAATGCCCGAAGGCGGCATCTCGCAAGACGGGAACCTGCCCGAAAGTGTTCGCGGGCGAGTATGCAGCGCATGAGAAGGACCGCCGCTCGACGCTGCGCGCGGCGATCTCCGAATCCGCGTTCATGACCGGCCTCGTGCGCAACAGCGATCTCGTCGTGATGTCGTCCTATGCCCCGCTGCTCGCGCGCGCGGACGCGTATCAATGGGCGCCGGATCTCATCTGGTTCGACAACACGCGCGTCTTCGGCACGCCTTCGTACTACGTGCAGCTCATGTACAGCCAGAACAGGCCCGACGTGCTGCTGCCGGTCGAGGTCAAAGGCGATCCCGTCGATCTCGAGCTGCTTCCGCCGGAAGCCGTTGCGACGAATCGCGCGGTGCCCCTGAAACCGTTCGAGCCGGAATTCATTCCGACGCTCTACGCCGCCGGCGGCCTCGATGCGGAGCAGGACGAAGTCGTGTTGTTCCTGTCGAATCCTTTCCCAGAGGTGCGCGCCGCAAAGATTCAGTTGCGCGGCGCCGCGCTCGGCGGCACTGCGACGTTGACTCGACTCACCGCCGATAGTCCCGATGCCGTCAATTCGCTCGACGAACCGGAAGCCGTCGCGCCGAAGGATCTCACGCTCGAAATCGACGGCTCGGAAATCGCCGCATCCCTGCCGGCATACTCGCTCACCGTGATGCGTATACCGAGACGCGCGCAGCGCTAGAAGGTGTAATGTGTAATGTGTAATGTGCAATGTGTAATGTCAGAGGGCGGCAGTGGCTCATTGTCCGACGCTACACGCTACACGCTACACGTCGCTCATCGTACGGGTAGCAGTGTCGTCGATCCCGTGATCTAAAGTGCTCTGGCGAGGGCTGCGGCTGCTGCGCCGACGATGACGACGACTAGAAACGGCGCGCGGAGCCATAGCGCGATGCCTGCCGTGATCAACGAAGCGGTGCGCGCGTCGATCACCAATGCCTGACCGACACTGAACGCGTTGACCGCAGTGAGCGAGGCGAGCAATCCGATCGTGAGCGTTCCAGCGATGCGAGTCATGTGGTCGTTCTCGAGCCAGCGCGAAGGCACGAGATAGCCTGCAAGCTTCGTTGCATAGGCCACTGCACTCGCCAGCAGGATCCATCCCCACAATGCCATCAGCTCGTCTCCTCGGGTGAAGATGCGCGCCGCGTGCTCGTGTCATATCGAGATGGATCCACATCGGGCTCGAGTCCTTCATCCGCGGACCCGCGGCTGAACCAGCCCCACACCGCGGCAGCGAATGCCGCCACGAGGATCGGAACGCCGGGCGGCACGAACGGAACGACGCTGACCGTCACGACGGCGCATACGACAGCAAGGGCGATCGGCTCACGCGCACGCAAGCGTGGCCAGAGCAGACCGAGAAACGCGGCGACCGCGGCGCCGTCCAAACCCCAACGCCTCGGATCTCCCATCGCATCGCCGAGCAACGCGCCGATCAGCGTGAACAGATTCCAGAGAATGAAAATGCCGAGGCCGGCTGTCCAAAAACCGCGCCGCTGCTCGTCGGGTTCGATCTGACCCGCGGCAGTCGCGGTCGACTCGTCAATCGTGACCTGAGCGGCCGCGAGCTTGCGCCAACCCGTGAGCTTCAGCATGCGACTGATCTGCATGCCATAAACGGCATTGCGCACGCCGAGCAGCGTCGCGGCTGCGAAGGCGGACGAGCCTGCCCCGCCGCCCGCGATGACGCCGATGAACGCGAACTGCGAACCGCCCGTAAACATCAGCAAGCTGAGTGCAACGGTCTGCCACACATCGAGGCCTGAGGCGACTGCAAGCGCGCCGAACGAGATTCCGTACAAGCCCGTCGCGACGGCAATGGACAAACCGATCTTGACGGCAGGCGAAGCGGCGAGCATCGGCGCGGCTTCTAGCGGCGCGCCCCAAGACGCGCGAGCAAGGATGAGAGCTCTTCGGGGCTGATGTAGAAATATTCGCACACGCGTCCCCACAGCATTGCCGTCGGGACATTGCGATCCCCGCGTTCCCGCTGCGTATCGTGAAGAACCTTCAACACGATTCGCTCCTTTCGAGTCAGACCGTCGCGAATATCTGGAATGTCGTCGTCGCTCATACGGATGCGATCATATCAGTGCCGCTCGAGGGGCAGGTTGACAGTTGACAGTGGACGGCACTGGAGGACAACCACGCAATCCGGCTTGAAGGGGATAGTCTCGCGGCGGCGCAGCGGCGCGGCGAAGAGAAGAAGAATGAATCTCGCAAAGGCGCGAAGCCCGCAAAGGTAAGAACTAGAAAATTTGATCGAAGTGCGCAACGCCTCGGATGCGTACCCAAAAGGAACGCGTGTCATCTCGTCGTCTCGGTGTAGGCATTGCGGAAGCGAGGTGGCCCATGCATATGCGCCGTCATCCTTGCGAAAGCGAGGAA
>JBDZVE010000090.1:0-5112 GCA_040255535.1 Lysobacterales bacterium
CCAGGCTCCAGGCTCCAGGCTCCAGGCTCCAGGCTGGAGGCTGGAGGCTGGAGGTAGGAACTCGGACCGACGCACGTCCCTACGTTCTGACCGTCAACTGCCAACTGTCAACCGGTCACTGAATCTCGCCTTCGATCGGTGCCTGCTCTTCGGGCGTCAGAATCCAAAAGATGATGTAGACGAGAATGCCCGGGAACGCCGCGGAACATATCGAGATCAGCACGTACAACGCGCGCGCCAGCGTGACATCCATGCCGAGGTAGTCCGCCCAACCGGCGACGACGCCGCCAATCATGCGGTTCGTTCGTGAACGTCTCAAAGGGCCTTTCGTGCTCATCGTGCGTGCAATTCCTCCCATCGTTGCGGCGGACGGCGGGACACACCGTCCGTCCCGCCGTGAATGCCGCGCCCATGTTAGAAGTGAACCGTAACCGAATATGGGGCGCTTTCCGGAATCGTCAATGCGCCGTACACCGACACGCTCAGGCTCGCTGCGACCATGACGGCAGACAACGTCAGGCAGACGGTCCGCTGCATTTTTCTGCTGAACTCGATTGCGGCAAACATGGCTTTCTCCTCTTTCACAAGTGCCGCGCAATTGCGGCGTTTGATCTTGAGACACGGCAGTGCCCGGCTGGGTTACGTGGGAGAGGGTCGTTACCGGTCAGTTGCGGCTCGCGACCGGTGAATGGCGGCAACGCGATCGACCGGAGCCCCTCATCGCGACGGATGACTTTTCTTCGCCCCACTCGAGGCGCGTCTGCGGGCACAATCGATCAATCAATGCGACTGAGGACCGTGACCGACATGACTTTCGACTCGTTCGCTGCCGTCTGCCGGCGTCCGGATGCTCGTCTCGCGACCGCCGCTTTCATGGGGTGCTGGCTGCTGCTCGCGTCGAGCGGAGCCTCCGCTGAGGCGCTCACGCCGCCCGCGTCGCTGAGCGCGGAGGAAGATCACCGACGCATGATGAAGCTGCTCGGCATCGAGACCTTGCGGCCCGGAGCGAACGGTCGAGATCCGCACGCAGCGAACGCGGCGAATTACGACGAAGCGAAGGCGAACCCGTATCCGACGCTGCCCGACCCGCTGCGGCTCGCGAGCGGCAAGCGAATCAAAACCGCGCAAGAGTGGTGGACGAAGCGTCGGCCCGAGATCGTCGAGGACTTCGCGCGCGAGGTGTACGGCCGGATGCCCGCGAACACGCCCAAGGTCGAGTGGGAGATCGCGAGTCAAACCTCCGAGAAGCATGGCGACATCCCGGTCACGACGAAGCAGCTCGTCGGCCACGTCGACAACTCGTCTTACCCCTCGATCGACGTGGACATTCGCTTGACGCTCACGACGCCGGCCGAGGCCAAGCAGCCCGTGCCGGTCATCATGGAGCTCAAGTTCGAATTTCCGCCCGACTTCAATCCGGAGTTCCTCGCGCGCTTGAAAGCGGCCGCCGAGGACTGGCAACAGCAGGTGCTCGCGAGAGGATGGGGATTCGCGGAGCTCATTCCGATTTCAGTTCAGGCCGACAACGGTGCGGGGCTGACGCAAGGAATCATCGGTCTCATGAATAAAGGTCAGCCGCGCGATCTCGATGACTGGGGTGCGCTGCGCGCGTGGGGCTGGGGCGCGAGTCGCGCCTTGGACTACTTCGAGACAGATCCGGCGGTCGATGCGAAGAAGGTGGGGCTCGAAGGACACTCGCGGTTCGGGAAAGCCGCACTCGTCGCGATGGCGGACGATCCTCGCTTTGCGATCGCCTATATCAGCTCTTCCGGTGCCGGCGGGGCGAAGCTTCATCGCCGCAATTTTGGCGAGATCGTCGAGAACCTCGCCGGTTCCGGCGAATATCATTGGATGGCGGGCAACTACCTCAAATACGCAGGTCCGCTCACCTGGAACGATTTACCCGTCGATGCACATGAGCTCATCGCGCTCGTTGCGCCACGGCCCGTGTTCATCGGCGCGGGTGCGACCGAAGGCGACGGTTGGGTCGATGCGAAGGGCATGTTTATGGCGGCGGCAGCAGCCGGCCCAGTGTACGAGCTGCTCGGCAAACGCGGTCTCGGCACGGACGTGTTCCCGCCGATCGAAACCGCGCTCGTCGATGGCGACATCGCGTTCCGGCAGCACAAGGAAGGACATACGCCCGGACCGAACTGGCCGGTCTTCCTGGAGTTCGCAGCGCGATACCTCGAGTGAGAGGCCAGCGCATCGCACCTCGGCGCGGTCGCTGCCGGCACACCTGGCTGGCGTCTCTAGTTAGCTTCTTTGGCCGACGTAGGTCACCGATTTGCCGCCTTGGCTGCCGGTGAGACGAATACGATCGTCCTCGACCTTGCCCTTGAAGATCTGCGGTCGAATGTTCCCGTCCACGAGCGTGAGCTGAATGTCGGCTCCTCGCAGCTTCGCATCCTGCACAGTCGGTGCCGCACGGCCGGACGTGCTCGCTTCGATTTCCTGAAATGCCTGTTCGATAGTCAAATCGAACGTTCGATTGCCGCCCTCTTGGCGGAACGTCCATTTGCCCTTGATGTCCGCGGGCACGATCCAGAGGTAACCGCGCGTGAAGCCGCTTTCCGGATCGATGCTCTGATCGGGAGACCACTCGCCCATCTTGAATGAGTTCGAGACGACTCGCGTGCCGGGCTTCATTTTGAGGATCGTGGGCCGCAGCTTCATGTTGAGGTCGGACAAGAGATACATCGTGACGACCGTTGCATCGCGGAAGTCGGTCTCGAAGATGTCGGCTTGCTTGATCGTCACCTGGTCCTCGAGACCTTCGGCGCGCACGTAGCATTGGGCGAGCTTGACCATTTGCGGGTTGTATTCGAGCCCCATGGCCCGCGCGCCGAAATGTTTCGCTGCCGCGATCGGAATGCGTCCATCGCCGGAGCCCAGATCGACGACGTAATCGTTCGGCGTGACCTGTGCCGCTTTGAGCATTGCCATGACGAGCTCTTCCTGCGTCGGCACCCAGATGACGTCCTTGCCGGCTTGCCCGCTGCGCGGGGTGTACTCCCGTTGGCACCGCTCCCGCTGAGCTTGATCGGCCGCGGCACTGGACCCGGCGAGCAGCGAAAGGCTGATGAGACACGCAGTCAACGATCGATACGCGCGCGGCATGGGCAGCTCCTTTGACCTGAGTTCGCGTGCAACGACTCGGACGGAACGATGGTTCCTCTGGCTAGGGCAGCGGCTCGATCCCTTCGACCTTGACGACCCACTTTCCATCTTTGGGGAATCCGGGCGCAGCACCCTCTGCGCCGTCCCATCCGCCCGCCATCAACGCGACCGCGAGCAGGAGGCTGCCGTTCGACGGGAAATAGGTTTCGGCGGCTCGACGATAGCCGGGCCCGTCGGGTCCCGACTTTGCTGCGCTCGGTACGAGCTGATCCGCATGCGCCTCGAGATGCACACGCGGCGTCATTCCCGTCGGGCCGAACTGATTGTTCTTCGCGTCGTAGAACAAGAAGTCGATGGCTTTGTTCGGTTCTCCGAGACGCGCGGCCGTCATGGCCATCATCGGAAAGTCCCATCCCCACGTTTGGCGCACGTCCCAATGTTGCTCAACGGCACGCAACGTTCGGCGCATCGTGTCGACATCGACCGTGTCGCCGGGCAATAGACCGAGCGCTGCAAGGAACGAGGGGTGGTCGCGATTCCAACACTCGGGCGCGGTGTGCCCGTTCGAGCACTCAGGGCTGCGCGCTTGCTCCCATTGCTGCGGGAACGATTCGGTCGCGAGGTACAGTCCGTCGCGTTGCGGCAGGGGAGAGCGCCGTTCGATCACGCGATCCCATTCGGCATTCCGCTCGAGGCCTAGCCGTTCGCGCCATGCCTGTGCGGTCTTCAGACCGAACAGGTAATACTCGAGCTCGAACGTGGGATTGAATGTCGTGAGCGGCGGGAAGACTTCCTGCGCCGGAATGATCGGCGGGCCGAGGACGTACTCGCCGCGCTCGTCGTCGAACTGCATGAACGATGCGAGCAGGTCCGCGGTTTCGAACACGAGCTCGCGGTAGCGGGCCAGCGTTTCCTTCGTCGGCCGATCGCGATAGATGAGCTCGGCCAGATAGATGGGATGCGGCTGCTGCCACATGATGAAAGGATTGACGGTGCTCGGGCTTTCCCGACCTTCCGGTCCGACCATCTTGGGCCACCACGCTCCCTTGACGCCCTGCGCTCGAGCCCGCGCTTTTGCCTGGGGCAAGTGATCGAGGTACCAAGGCATGCTGCGCTCGAGCAACTCGGGGCGGCCCCAAGCGGCGAAATGCGCGGCGTGCCACAGATGCATCTCCAGGTGGAACTTGCCGTTCCAACTGTTCGAGAAAAGGCCTTCTTCTTGCGGCGGCAATGTGCCGGCCGCGTTGATCGCCATCAGATACTGAGATTGCACGATGCGTCGCTCGAGCTCTTGCGCGCGCGGATCGGTGCTGCCCGAGAGGTCGATCATGCCGCCGGACATCCAATAGCGTTCCCAGTGCTTCGCGACCGCCGCACGTGCCTCCGCAGCGTTGGGCAACGGCTTCGTGGGCGCCGACTGCGAGAACGAGATCAGATAAGTCAGCGAGCGGGTCTTTGCCTTCGGTGCGAGCCGATAGTGATGCGGTCCGATGCGCGAGCTTGCGATCGCCGCGTCCGCGCCTGCGTTTACGAAGTAGCGGGTCGAGTCGAGCTCGCGCGTGAAGGCGATTTCGCGCGGGCGCTCGCTCGTGACGATCGTGCGGTGACGATCGGGGTGCGTCCAATCGGCCGGATTGGGATTGAGCTTCGCCGCGACGCCCGGGAATTTGACATCGAGCGCCAAGCGGCGCTCCTCGAGCAAGTCCGAGCTCAGCGTGACGATCAGCATGTCGAGCTCCGGGTGAACGCGCGTTTCGACGGTGACGTCGTGTCCGTCGAACGTGAAGCGGCTCGTCAGCGTGCCCGTCCACATATCGAGTTGTTGCTCCGTATTGCTGAGATCGGAGAACGCGGCGGGCGCGCCCGACTTCGAGGTCAGGTGCAGCGACACGCGCCCGAGCGAGAAGCGGTGGGGGTTTTCGCGCAGCCATGCGACGGCGGGCTTCTCCGCTTGCGACCAATCCGCGAGGTACGCGTAATGACGCGTTCGCC
>JBDZVE010000090.1:5212-14874 GCA_040255535.1 Lysobacterales bacterium
GCGGGCTTCTCCGCTTGCGACCAATCCGCGAGGTACGCGTAATGACGCGTTCGCCCGTGCACCGCGATCGGCACGAGCGCATCTTTCAACTCGTATCCGTTGGGATTCGGGAAGCTGTGCCAGGCCCACTGGGCTTGCGTCATCAGCGGCACGAGCGGCGAGTACTGATCTTCGAACGTCTGCAGCCCCGTGATATCGACCGTGAAGGCAATATCGCCGTTGCCCAGCATGATCGCCGAGGAGGGATCGATGCTCGTGATGCTCGGGTTGTGCCGAGTGACGAGCGCGTGGCGGTCGATGCGGTCGGCGTCCGCATGGGCGGCGGCGACGAAGAGCGGGAAGAGCACGGAGAGCAGGGCGATCGACCTTCTGCAACCCATGCCGTGTTCCTCAGAACGCGAACGGGTGCCGCTCCCGCGCTTCAATGAAAATTGTAGAGCGCATCTGCCTTGCCGGCAGTGCGCGCTTATCGATACAGCCGATCTCGGTCGAGGAGAGTGACATGCTTGCCGAAGTAGTACGTCAAGCCGATGTTGAACGTTCGCGTGCCGGGCTCCGAGTCCGTGTCGGCATAGCCGATGTGGATGCCGAATCCATCGCCCAAGAACTGAGGCTGATGCTCGAGCGTGATCCCGTAAGTGTCTTCGTCGTAGAGATCGCTGCCATAAAGCGACACGCGCAGGCTGTCGAGCGGATACCAGCTTCCCGTGACGATCGTCGTATCGATGTCCTCTGCATCGTCCAAGCTTAGCGTCGTATGCGAGGCACCGATCGTGAAGTTACGCCAATACAGCTCCGCCTCGACGCGATAATGGTCGCTGTCGAGCGAATCCTCGCCGCCTGGAACGAAGAACGACGAATCCGAGCAGTCCGAACCGAGCTGTCCGGCGCCGTAGCTGATGCCGATTCGGCCCAGGGTCGGGCGGCGAGCGAACAACGAGATCTCGCCGCCGAAATGGTCGAACTTGCACGAAGGCCGAAGACCGGACAGCGTGCCATCTTCGTTCTCGACGGCTTCACGCGTACGCACGCGGCTTTCGGAGTAGCCGGCCGTCAACGATGCGCCGAAATACGAGCCGATCGGAAGCGTGCCGCGAAGGTTGAACCCGAGCGTACCGTTCGAGGTGCTCCCGGACGTGTCGCTGTCGGTGCTTTCCACGCCCGCTTCGAAGTTGGTCGTCTCCACTGCGCGCGACTGGGCGTGCGCTGCCGCGCCCGCGAGCGAGAACGTAAGGAGGAAAGCGAGCGCTGAGAAGCTTTTTCGTGTCATGGCGCGTGTGCTCACAATGCAGGCGTCGGCTGCACGATCAATTGCGTGCTACCAGCGATGAACAACGTATTGCCGTCCGGACTGATCGTCATACGGGGGTTCGCGCCAGGATCGCCGGCCAACGCGACCGCGTCGCCAAGTGCGGAATAGGCGCCGCCGTCGCGCGTCTCGGAGATGTCGAACACCAAAATCCCGCCCGCGTTCGGATCGTAGGTGTACGCACGCGTTCCGTCGGGTTTGACTGCCGCCGCGAGCGCACCCGAAGGCAAGGTACCGAAAAGGGCGAAATTCTGGCCATAGACATTCGTGCCATTGAGGATGGCGCGCGTGCCGGCACGATCGACGACCGGCGGCACTGCATTCTGCGTCAGCGATGCCGAGGTCAGGTCGAATTGAGCGCGTGCCGTCGTGAACAAGAGCACGGGCAGCGCGGACGTCGTTGCGGACGTGCCTTGAATGAAGATCATCGAAGAACCCGCTCCGGCCGCCGCCGGCGTCGCATTGTTCATCAGGCTTTCGAGCTGCGAGAGCGTCCCCTGGCGGCCCGAATACAGATAGAGCGGCGATGTTGCGGATTCCGATCGACCGGTCGTGATGAGCGCACGGTCGTCGTTGGTCACACCCATTGCCCGCAAGAAGGTCCCTTCAGGGAGGGAGGGTGCCGCGATCGACGTGCCGGCAGCGAAAGTGACTGGGTCGACCGGGACGAGTGCCGTACGCGTGATCGCGAGCAAGCGATCGCCGCGAGTCGACAACGCCACGTCCTGAACGTCGCTCATTGCGAGCGTTGCCGGTGCGGACCATGCGGTGCCGTCGTGCGCGTAGCGGATGAGCGAGCCGCCGCTCGTATCGGTCGCGACGACGATCGCGCGGCGCTCCGCGTCATACAGGATCTCGCGCACCCCGGGCCCGCCTGCCGGATAGGCCAACGCTTGCGCAGGGTAGGCGGTCGGTTCGACGACGACGAGCGTCGCCTGCGACTGAAGCGTGCCTTCATGAGCGGGAACGTCGATTTGCACTTCATAGCTGCCCGCGGGCAGTGCGGGGTAGCTGACGCGGATTTCTTGATCGCCGAAGAGCACGAACTCCGTTGCCGGCGTGTCGTTGAAGCGCACACCTTGCGTGGCGAAGCTCGCAAACCCGATACCGCGCACGATCGCGGTGCCGGCCACGTTCGCGGTGCCGATATAGGGTCCGATCGAGAGAATGACGGGCGAGATCTGGTAGTTGACGGAGATCCGCTGCGTGTTTCCGGCGGCGAGCGACGTGCAGGCGGCGTCCGCGCAGAAGTAGCCGGTGACCGCGATCACACCCTGAAAAATGCCCGAGCCTAGCGAGCTCGGCTGCTCGGGCTCGATCGTGATCTCGGCCGTCCTGCCGGAAACCGTGGACGTGACGTTCGCGACGCCGACGCCCGTGTGGATGACGGACAGGTGGGCGACGCGCTCGCCGAACGTTGCCGTGATCGTCTGCGGCGCGGGCGCGTCCGCATCGGGTGCATCGACCGAAAAGCTGACGGAGCTCGCGGAAAGGCTCGTCTGCGTCGAGCCCTTCTCGCCTTCGTCGCCGCCCCCGCTGCTGCATGCGGAGAGCATGAGAATCGACAATACGCCCGCAATGCGGCGCGCACCAAGTAGATGACGCACTTTCGTTACCTTCAATCAGTGGCGACCAATACGATCCCGCGAACCGGCACGCTCGGGCTCGAGCTGGATCTTCTCGAATGAGCCCACCGAGGGAATCGCGCCCGCCGATCCGATCCGAGTCTTTGAGTTCAGCCGCCTGCTGGGTGATTCCTCGCTCTCCGAGGTCGATCGAATGCTATGTTTTCCCCACGCAAGCGAGGGTGCTGCGATCGTACGGCGCGAAGCTTAACACAAGCTGTAGCGAGCCCCAGGACGGGGTTCGGCGACGTTGCGGAGATGGCGAAGAAGGAGGGTTGACGGTTGACAGTTGACAGTTGACGGCAAGAGGACGCCCCTCTTTTTCTGGCGGTCAATTGCCAACCTCCCGCTCTGCGAGCGGCACAATAGCACTTATCCTGCGATATACCGTTCCAACTGATCGATCGTTTGCTGCTGCTCGTCGATCACCGCTTTGACGAGGTCGCCGATCGAGATAATGCCGATCATCTTGCCGCGCTCGATGACCGGGAGGTGACGAATGCGCTGCTCGGTCATGATTTCCATGCAGCGCTGGACCTCTTCTTCAGGAGACACCGTCGTCACGGGCGAGCTCATGATCTGCCACACCGGCGTGTCCGCGCTCGAACGGCCGAGCAGGATGACCTTCCGGGCATAGTCGCGTTCGGACACGATTCCCACGAGCTCATCGCCCTGCAAGACCGGCAGCGCACCGACGTGCTTGTCCGCCATCAGTTGAATTGCCTCGATCACCGGGTTTTCAGGTCCGATCGACCACACGTTGGGGTCTTTCTGGGACAGTAGGAATCTCAGGCGCACCATGGAACCCTCCTCGGGCGGAAAATCTCCGAGGCGCGCACCGACTGCAATCCGCACATACCGGCAAGGAGAAGATCGGTAAGGGGGCACTCGCTCCAGAGTGAGGATGTCCGCGGCGCTACCGATGCTGGGCGCTCGCCAGATCCCGCACCATGTAACTCACGGCATGCGACCAGCCCTGGTCGTTGTCGCCCCTGAAATCGAACGACTTGCGGCGCAGCGTTCGGCCGCTCGGGACCTCGCGAATTTCGTACGTCAGGGAGAGGATGAGCTGGCTCACGCGATGGATCCACGCGACCATGACCTGCTCGGCGCCGAGCTCCACCGCGATATCGATTTCGCAGCCGTTGCACTTGTGCAAGTACGTCGCGCTTTGCAGCCGCTCGATCAGTTCCGCGGCAGGCGATGAATCGACGATCGCATAGCTTGGGATCTCGGCGAGCTCGCTGCGCAGTTGATCGCTCACGCGGCGCAAGCGAACAGCGTGCGTGCGCTCGAGCGCCGGATCGCTCAAGTCGCCGATGAGCTCGAGATCGAGCACGAGGAGCCTCACCTTCGCAGCGTCGGATTTTGTGTTGTCGTCCGCCGCGGTCGAGTAGTCCGCTGCGCCGAGCAATGCCGCCACAGCCAAGATAAGTCTTGCGGCATACCGAACCGCGCGAGCGTAAATCATCGGTCGGACGTCCTCGATTGGTCTTTCGGGAGCGTAGCTTCGGCCGGGCACGCAGGCAAACGCCGGGACATTACGGCCGCGACGCGCAACTTCGGACGTCTGTTCTTCACGATCGTTTCACGCGAACGATGCCGGGCCATTCACGCGTGCACTCCAGACTTCTCGCCAACCAGGACGCATCGAGGTTGGCATCTCGGAAAGCGCCTGAGCTCGGCAAATCTTTTGCAGCAATGAGGAGACGATCATGATCATTCGATTCAACAAGCGTATTGGGCTCCTGGGCGCGTGCGCGATCGCCGCGATGCCGATGGCCTCGCATGCGAAGCAGAGTGCGATGGACACGTGCATTCAGACGTTCATCGCGGAAGAGCTGCCCCAAGGTCACAAGATCGAGGTCGTGAAGCGGCCGATCAATCAATTGACCTGGGGCGCGACGCATCCGACGAAGATCAGGGTGGACGCGAGAGGCAAGCGGAGCGGCAAGGATTATGGGTCGGCCACCTGCGAGATGAACCAAAGAGGCGAGCTCGTCGCGATGGTCGTAAAAGGTGAGCGCATCCGGTTTGCTCGGGCGACGCAGCCGAAGGCGGGCACTCGGGGCGGTTGAGAGCGGGTCTCTGGGAAAGCACCGGAGGCTGTGCGCGCTGCCCACAGCTTTCGGCGCCGACCTGGAGAGTTTGCTCCCCACTTCGAAGGGGGCGAGTCCGCCGCAGTATCCCCCGGCCGATTCGCCGCATGGAAGCACCCCGTCGGAGTGCTTTTCTCCGGATCGGACGAGGTTTGTGCCTCGTCCGATCGATTCTCGGGCCCCTTCGCTCGCCACAGGGCCGCTTGACCAACCTGGCGCGCCTTCTTCGGGTCAAGAAACGTTTCTCGGGTCTCGCGGTCGAACGTTCCGCGCCGAGTCGCGTTAGCATTCGCGGATGATCCACTCGACATGCCGTCTTCAACGCTCGTTCCGAGTCGTCTTTTATTGGGCTTTGCTGTCGCTCGCGGCATGTTCGGGCGCCATCGATGAGCCCGGTGCCAGGGTATCCGGCGATCCTGAGGCCATTCCCGTCGTGACGGCGGCTGCGACCGTGCGGCCGCTCGGGATGCAGATCGAAGCGGTCGGCACCGCGCGGGCAAAGGAATCCGTCGAAGTGACATCGAAGGCGACCAATACCGTCGTCGCGGTCCGCTTTCGCGAAGGGGATCTCGTGCGCGAAGGACAAGTGCTCATCGAGCTGGATAGCGCCGAGGCGCGGGCCGAGCTCGAGGAAGCGCAGGCGGCGCTCGCCGACAGCGAGAATCAGTACAAGCGGAGTCAGGACTTGTTCGCGCAGCAGGCGCTTTCGCGCTCGCAGCTCGACACGATCGAAGCGACGTTGAAAGCGAATCGCGCGCGCGTGAGCGCGGCGAGAGCGCGGCTCAACGACACCGTCATCCGCGCGAGCTTCGACGGGCGGACGGGCTTTCGCCGCGTGAGCGTCGGCAGCCTCGTCAATCCGGGAACCGTCATCACGACGCTCGACGATACCTCGATCATCCATCTCGATTTCACCGTACCGGAGACGTACTTCTATCTGCTGTCGCGGGGGCTTGGCGTGTCCGCGCGCACGGCGGGCTTGCCGGACCACGAGTTCGAAGGCACCGTCTCGAATATCGATTCGCGCGTCGATCCGGTGACGCGCTCGATCGTCGTGCGCGCGGAGATCCCGAACGAGGACGGCCTGCTCCGGCCGGGCATGTTCATGACGGTGACCCTACATGGAAAGCCCGAGCCGACGTTGCTGGTGCCGGAAGGAGCGATCGTGCCGGAGCAGGGCAAAACGTTCGTGTTCGTCGTGAAGGACGGCATCGTCGAGCGGCGCGAAGTGCGCACGGGCAAGCGCCGCCCGGGTGAGGTCGAGATCGTCGAAGGGTTGCGCGAGCACGAGCAGGTCGTGATCGAGGGGACGCAGAACGTGCGCGACGGCAGCCGCGTGCAGGCGGAGCTGCGCAAGGAAGCGCCGAGCACCTAGCATGCGTATCTCGGAGCTCTCCGTTCGGCGCCCGGTCTTCGCGACGGTCATCAGCCTGCTGCTCGTGATCTTCGGGCTCGTCTCGCTCGATCGCTTGCCGATTCGCGAGTTTCCGGACATCGATCGGCCAGTCGTGTCCGTGACGACGCGCTACCTCGGCGCATCGGCGCCCGTCATCGAAACGAAGATCACCCAGATCGTCGAAGATTCGATCGCGGGCATCGAAGGCATCTTGAAGATCGAGTCGGAGAGCGAAGACGAACGCTCGCAAGTGCGCATCGAGTTCGATGTGAGCCGCAATATCGACGCTGCCGCAAACGACGTACGCGATCGCATCTCGCGCATCCTCAACGACCTGCCCGAGGAAGCGGATCCGCCGGAGATCATCAAAGCGGATGCGAGCGCCGATCCGGTGATGTACATCAGCTTCAGCTCCGATGCGATGTCGATGCTCGAGATCACCGATTACGCGGAGCGCAATCTCATCGATCGCCTGTCGACCGTGCCGGGCGTCGCGCGAGTGAGCATCGGCGGTGCGCGCCGGCCGGCGATGCGTATCTGGATCGATCGCCAGGCGCTCGCCGCGCGTCAGCTCACCGTCACGGATATCGAGGACGCGCTTCGCCGAGAGAACGTCGAGTTGCCTGCGGGGCGCATCGAGTCGCGTACGCGCGAGTTTTCGCTGCGCACGATCGTCGGGCTCGACTCCGAGCAGGATTTCCGCGATCTCGTGATCGCGCGCGGCGCGGATGGACACCTCGTGCGCCTTGGAGAGGTCGCGACCGTACAGCTCGCCGCCGAAAACGATCGCACCTACACGCGCTACAACGGCACCGTGGGCATCTCGCTCGTCGTCGAAGCGCAATCGAAGGCGAACACGCTCGATATCGTGCATGGCGTGCGCGCGGAGATCGAGCGCATCCAAGGGAGCTTGCCCGAAGGCGCGGTGCTGAGCGCGGCCGTCGACAACGCCGTCGCGATCGAAGCCGCGCTCAAGGAGGTCATGCTCGCGGTCGGCTTTGCGCTCACCGGCGTTCTGTTCGTGATCTACGCCTTCCTCGGCAGCTTCCGAGCGACTCTGATCCCAGCGATCACGATTCCGGTTTCGGTCATCGCCTCCTTCACGGTGATGTACGCGATGGGCTATTCCGTGAACGTGTTGACGCTGCTCGGCCTCGTGCTCGCGATCGGGCTGGTCGTCGACGATGCGATCGTCGTGCTCGAGAACATTCATCGAAGGACGGAGCTCGGTGAGCCGCCGCTCGTGGCCGCGGTGACGGGCGCGCACGAGATCGGGTTTGCCGTGATTGCGACGACCCTGACCTTAGCAGCGGTGTTCGTGCCGATCTCGTTCTTGCCCGGAGATCTCGGACGGCTGTTCAGTGAGTTCGGCTTCACGCTTGCGGCCGCCGTGCTGTTTTCCGCGCTCGTCGCATTGACGCTGACGCCCATGATGGCATCCAAGCTTCCGGAAAGCGCCGCAAAGCGCAATCGAGTGGCGCGCGTCGTAGATGGATTTTTCAAGCGTGCTTCGCGGCTCTACGACAAGCGTCTGCGCTCGCTCATTCGCCGGCCATGGCTCGTGATCGGCGTGGTCGGCATTCTCGTCGCGCTCGGCGGGCTCACGTTCATGACCGTGCCCACGGAGTTTGCCCCGGCGGCCGACGTCGGGCGCGTGTTCATCACGATCGAAGCGCCGGAAGGCTCGAGCTTCGACTACATGGATCGTCAGGCGCGTCGGATGGAGCAGATCATCATGACCGAGATGGACCAGAGCGACGATATCGAGCGCGTCATGGTCCGAGTTCCTGCTTTCGGCGGCGACACGCGCACGGGGGATGTGAATACGGCGCGGGCGATCGTGATCTTGAAGGACTGGCATGAGCGCGAGCGCTCGGCGCGCGAGGTCACTCAAAAGCTGCTCGCGGAGATCAGAAAGATCCCCGGAGTGCGCGCGACGGCGGGGCAGCCGAGCAGCCTCGGCCGTCGCGGCTTCGGCGCGCCGGTGCAAGCCAACATCGGCGGGCCGGATTACGACACGATTGCGAAGTGGTCGAACAAGATTTTGGATCTCGCGCGAGCGCACCCCGGCTTGCAAGGCGTGGATACGAGCTACAAG
Organism: Lysobacterales bacterium; assembly: GCA_040255535.1. GTDB lineage: Bacteria > Pseudomonadota > Gammaproteobacteria > Steroidobacterales > Steroidobacteraceae > Steroidobacter. The sequence continues at coordinate 13,740 of JBDZVE010000090.1, forward strand.
GAGCGCAAACCGCAGATTCGCGTCGCCGTCGATCGCAATCGTGCGGCGGATCTCGGCATCTCGCTGCAAACCGTCGGGCGCACGCTCGAGACGATCTTGGGCTCGCGCATCGTGACGACGTATGTCGATCGAGGCCGTGAATACAACGTGATTCTGCAGGGACGCGACGATGCGCGCGAGACGATCACCGATCTTACGAACATCCACGTGCGCTCGACACGCGGCAACGTCCTCATTCCGCTTTCGAACATCGTGCGCGTCGAGGAGACGGCGGGAGCGATCGAGCTTGCCCGCTTCAATCGTCTGCGTGCGATCGAGCTGTCGGCGGACTTGGCGGACGGCTACACGCTCGGCGAAGCCGTGAAATGGTTCGAGGAGACCGTCGCCCGAGAGCTGCCGGCCGAGGCCACTCTCATGTGGGACGGCGATGCGGGCGAGTACACGCGTACCGGCCAACAAATGTATTTCACGTTCTTTTTCGCGCTCGCGATCGTGTTCCTCGTGCTGGCGGCGCAGTTCGAGAGCTTCATCCATCCGATCATCATCATGGTCACCGTGCCGCTCGCGCTCTTGGGCGCGGTATTCGGGCTCAAGCTCTATGGGATGACGATCAACATCTTCAGTCAGATCGCCGTAATCATGCTGATCGGCATTGCGGCGAAGAACGGTGTCTTGATCGTGGAGTTCGCGAATCAGCTGCGCGATCGAGGCGTCGAGTTTTCGGAAGCGATCACGAAGGCAGCCGAAACGCGCTTGCGCCCGGTGCTGATGACGAGCCTCTGCACGGCTTTCGGTTCGCTGCCGTTGTTGTTCGCGTCGGGCGCCGGTGCCGAGCAACGCCGCCCGATCGGCGTCGTCGTCTTCTATGGCACGATCGTCTCGGTGTTCCTGACGCTCTTCGCGGTTCCGGCCGTCTACTCGATCATCGCGCGCAAGACCCGCTCACCGCAGTACGTCAGCCGCATGCTCGACCGCTTGATGGGCACGACTCGGCCGGCACCCGCTGCGGATGCGGTCGTGCGCGACGAGCTCAAATAAGAAGAACTCTCGCAAAGCACGCCAAGCCGACGCCCAGTGCAACGTCGTCCTTGCGAAAGCGCACTGCTGTCCGGGGAAAATCCCGCGCAAGAGGCGC
>JBDZVE010000091.1:0-6058 GCA_040255535.1 Lysobacterales bacterium
CGTAGCGCGTCGGTGTCTGTCGCGACGCAGGTGTAGTACCGCCTCCTACTGGGCACCCACCGAATCTGCGGACCCAGAGGGTGGGTGTCGTCGCGTTCTTCGGCCTCCAATGTGTGCTACTTGACGGGTAAAGCTGACCTAGCATCGATGGCTTTCCAATGTGTGCAGACGCAGCTACTGCTGCACAGTCAAGTAGAGAGGCAAGCGATTGGACACCCATTGATCTGCCTATCCAATCAAATGGGTGCCCACTGGCCGGCGGTCACGGAGCAATGGACGACTTTCGTGCATTCGTGCATGCTGCCTCTGCTCGTTCAAGCAATAGCGACTACAACCATTACAGCGGGTGAGCGGGATGAGCACGACGCATGTGATTCGAGGGTTCCTCGTGTCTTCCCTACTATCGCTCGTCGCGTGCGGTGGTGGAGGAGGAGGCGGAGGCGCCTCTAGTGGCGGTGGCGGTGCCGGCGGAGGGGGGACGGGTGGAACGTTGAGCCTCGGGGTCACCGAGCTCACGTTCATCGCGGATGGTCCGAGCGCACCGACGCCACTGCCTCAACTCGTCAGCGGATCGGTCACCGGATTCTCCGGAAGTACGTTGTATCTCAGAATCGTCGGGAGTGGCGCAGCGATCGAATCCATATCGGGATTCACGACGACCGAGACGAGCGGGCAAGCAATGGTCTACGTGCCTCCCCCCAGCGCCCTCGGCGTAGGGATACACTCGGGCGTCATCACGGTGAGCGCTTGCACCACGAACGCCGAATGTAGGAGCGGTCACCTGTCTGGAAGTCCCCGCACGATCAACGTCACCTATTATGTAGCTGATTTGCAGGCATCGAGGGAAACGCTGCAGTACTCGGTCAACAACGGGACTTCCGTATCTGCACTCGATCAGCAGATCACGATTTCCGGAGTTCCAGCTCAGAGCTGGAAGGCGACCTCGAACGTGCCGTGGCTGTCGGTCACAGCGAGCGGAATCACCGGAGGGACGATTACGGCATCGCTCGCGCAGCAGGATGTCGAAGCAATCACAAACGGCACCTACGAAGGCCTGATCACGATCGAGCCGCAAACGGCAGGTCCCGTACTTCAGATTCCAGTCTCGCTGCAGATTCGGCGCACGCAGATAAACCACGTATCGCCCTACGTTGCTTATCAAGGTGACTCAGGCAACGTAATCATCCGCGGAGAAGAATTTTCTCAAGTGACGGTACAAGGCGTGAGGTTCGGCGCTCACGCAGCTGACTCCTTCACCGTGGTCAGTCCGACTGAGATTCGTGCTACCTATCCGGCGTCGATACCGTTGGGACGACACAGAATTCAACTGCAGAGCGATTTCGATGCCGTGCGAGAGTTCGCCGAACTCGTCGTGGTCGACGCTCCGGCATTCGCGGCGACAGTGCTGCAGTACCCGAGCAGTCAAGAAAGAGCTGTGAACGCACTCATCTATGATGCCGAGCGCGCTTCGATCGCAGTGAGTACGTACGTGCTCGGTCCGACTGAGCTCGTGCACTTCTCCTCCAGCAACGGCGCTTGGCAACAGCCGACAGCCATAGCGCTCACCAACAACTTCGGTCTGGCGCTCTCCACGGACGCAAGTGAGTGGATCGCCGGTGCAGACAAGACGGTTGTGCACATCGATGCGGACGATCTGACGACTGTGGCAACAGTGACCACACCTTTATTTCCCAGCGGCACACTGTGGGTTGCGGAAATGGCGACCGCGAACGATGGACAGGTGGCGATGTTCGGTGACGTGACGTACGGATGCGGCTCCGCGTTGATGCTGTACGACGTGCGCAAGCGCATCTTCTCCCAGCCGGACTACACCGCATGTCGCGGTAACATCGGAGGCTCATCGGATGGGTCTCGATTGCTGATCGCAAACCAGTTTCCGGAGTTCTCGACCGACGATGTGCTGTCACTCGATGTGTCTACGGGAACGTTGACTCCGACAGGAGTACATATGTTCACAGGAGCGCAGCCCCAGCTCGATCGCACGGGCTCACGCATCGTGCTTAACAGAACTTCCGTCTATGACGGGCAGTACAGCTACCTGGGTGCGCTGCCTGCAACGACGTTGGCGGTAGTGCTGAGCCCTGATGGTGATCGTGCGTATACCTACGATCAGTCCGGCTTGATGCGGACGTATGATCTCGTTGGCGCACCAATCCAAGGCTCGTTTCAGGAAATCGGGGTCGGCACCGCGCTGGCGGGGCAACCCGGTCTCGACCGCGAAGCGCTGTATACGGATGCAGCCGTCATGATGACGATTACTCCTGATGGCAACACTGTTTTCATCGCGGGCAGCGACGCAGTCATCGTCCAGCCGACGCCTTGAGGTTTCGCGCGTCATCCCTTGTGCCCTCACTTTCATTGGCAGCTCGCAGTCGGTTCGTAGCAAAGGAACCAAGCAGTACGTCCTTGGATTAGAACGCGGCTCGAGTTTCAGTTGCTATGGGAATCACGTGATAGTGATGGCGGTGGAGTCCACGTGTGACCATCCAGATTCCGGAAAAACTAGCAAGATGCCTTGTTAAGCGGGACATGCGAAAAGCGGGAAGACCAAGTCCCCACCGGTCGTGACATGCCTTGGACGCCCACGATTGTGTGGATGTCCATTACAGTCGTGAACTGAGAGTTGACGATCGGTGCGAGGTTTGACCCCGATGGCTGCGGTGTCCAAACCGGAGGTGGGCCACCTTGTGGTGCAGTGGTGCTCACTAGTGTTCTCGCTCGCCGTCGCTCTGTCGTCCAACTGATGACTCGATCGCCAGCGCGAGTCGCCGACCCGGCTCAAGTTGTGGGTGCCCGATCGATGCGTGCGGCGGACGAATGAATCAGCCGAGAAAAGGTGAGATCATGCGGTCATCTCGTGAGTCGAAGGAAGATGACGACATGAAACGACCAGCAGAGAAAGGACGATCTTCGTCGCAACCCGATTCGGGACCCGCATCGGAGCGCCAGCCGGCGACGCAGAGCGAAGTGCAAATCAAGCTCGATCTGGCTCGCCAATTCATCGATATGGGCGATCCCGAGAGCGCTCGGCACATGCTCGGCGAGGTGCTCGAGGAAGGGGATTCCGCCCAGAAGCAGGAAGCGAAACGGCTCGTGGATTCGCTTCCGTAGATCACGAGGGAAAGCAACGCGATCTCATCACATCGTCCAGAGGAAGCGATCGGACACCCATCGATCGGTCTGTACAACTGGATGGGTGTCCAATGAGCGGCGCTCTTTGGCTCAATAAAAATAATGCGTTAGCCCACCTCACGATTTCCTCAGCACTGCATCAGACCCACCTCAGGCTCCCGATCTGCCACCTTTGCTAGGTTGCGCACCCAAGACGCCGTATCCGAGCGGTGCCAAAGAGGGGAGACCTACAATGAGTTTGCGTAGACCGTTCGTGCAGTGGGCCTGGTGGGTTGCTCTGTTCATATCAGGGGCCTGTATGGCTCAAGCTCGGATGCCGTCCAGCCCCACGCGCGTGCCCACGCAAACATTGTCGACTCGCGCGCTCGACTCGGTAGTGATTGACCCCACGATCAGCAGCGCAATACCACGGTCGCCGACAGTCTCAATCGGCGGCCCGCTCGTTTCGGCGACGATCAAAGGATCACAGCTAGGCAGCGTGAGCGCCGTTCAAGTCGTCGACTCGGCGGGCACACAGCAATCTCAGATCGAAGCGCATATCAACGAGGCTTCGCGCGCCAGCCATACATTGCCGCTTCAGCTGTTCGCGAAGAAAAACGCACGGCCGGGTCGATATCGATTGCGGCTCTCGTTGCCGGCCGATCCGCGGCAGATTCAGAGCCGACCGCGAGGCGCGCCGTTCGGCGGCGCTGCTACACGCACCGTGGACGTACCAGAGAGCGCGATCTCCATCACGGTACAAGCGCTGGAACCGAAGATCACCTCACTCGCACCGACGAATCCCGCCCATAGCACTCCGCTGCAGCCGCAAATGACTGTGTCCGAGCTACCGGGGAGCGAGGTCGTATCGGTCACGCGTTTCCAGGGCGACGGCGATAGGTATTGTCGCTATCGTCCAGATCCGCGCGCCGCGCCATCGCAGCCGCACTGGCAAGGTGGTGTTTGGAACTCCAGTTGGAGCGCACCGAACACGCTACGGGTCACCCTGCTCCGGGGCGAGTTCGAACCCGCCTCGCCTTGCTACATGCGGTTGTCGATCAAAACGAGAAACGCTTTGGGAGAAGAATTCCTCTCGATCACGCCCTCGTTCGTGGTCAATCTCGCTAGTCCACCACCGCGCGCAAAGATACCCGTGCGCGGCACGTGGAAGCTGAAGAATTATTTGTACCTGCCGGCGGACTTCGGTGTGGGCGTGTGCAACGGGAGTTCAATCGGCGCGCATGGCTCGATTCCGGTGGGCATCGTCAACGTCAACGGCAACCTGGGATTTCGGATTCGCAGCGGCCCAATCGGCACGGAATGTCACTGGAAAATCGCGACGAATAAACTCGACATCGGATGGGCATTGCACATGAACTTTCGTATTCGTCACATTGGCAACAAGTGCAAGACGACCGACGGCTCGACACCTCAGTTCGACTTCTCGCGCTTGAGAAGCGCGACCATCCTCAGTAACGGCGAGTACTCGCTTTACGGCAATCTGAATGACAACGGCAACTCAGTGAAGCTCGTCGTTCTGCGCTGCGATGCCACGCTATCCAACGATCATGAGGTGCTCGTGGAAATGGTGTCGGCCAGTGTATCCAACGCGACAGCTCCGCGAAGCGACTGCGACTGGAAATGCGCGTTCCGGTGAACGCAGCGCGGCAGCAGACGATGGTACACATGGGTTCACATGGGTTGGACATCCACCGATTTACCCGTTCGATCGGGTGGATGTTCAATCATTGCTGACGTTCAACGGATCGTCGCCACGCGATTGATCAAAGGCTGATTTTGGTTTCTACGCCCGGTCTTTCGAAGATGGACTTGAGTTGTTGCGGCCGTGTGCACGCTCACTCGAGTGTCGACTCTGACGCTGGATGATACTCACTATGCTGGCGTCCAGAAGCGATTGGACACGCATCGATCGGTCTACCCAGTTGGATGGGTGTCCAACGACCGGCGTTGGGATCTAGACAGTGCTACGCTGCTGAAGGTGGATAATGCGGGGGAAATTCCCCGTCCTCCAGCATGAGCTTTACGTAAATCGCAATCCGCCGCATCCACGGTCCCGCAGTCTTGGCGGCAAGATCGCCACTTTGTCGGCGGTGGGAGATCTCTTCGTTGCTGTGCTTCAGGAAGAGGTCCGGAGACAGCACATCTTGACCCGCCAGGGCGCCTTCGGGAGAGAAAGAGCAGCTTCTCTCGTCCGGACGGATGATCAGCGTTCCAATTGCTTCGTCTTCCTCCGGCACGCTCGCAAAGTCAGGAGATCTGACCGAATAAATGACTTCGTCTTCGGTGCGATCTATCAATCGAAATGTTACGACCCCTCGGGACATAGCCGCTAATACATCATGTCGCGAGCGGGACTTGACCGCCTCATCTGTAGATCAGCAATCAAGTATGAAGATAGCACGTCCGTCCTCTCCGCTTAGATCTGCAACTGGGGCCCGATAGCTCCGCTCTGTCGAAGCATGTCTTGACTTTGTATGACGCTCTTCAGAACTATCGAAATATCGTGGTCCATCTGGAGACGTAGGTCAGCGAAAGCTCCTGGCCGCAGACGGTACTCGCGTGGCTCAATGCCGTTTGTCTCGGACGCGGCCATCCAGCGTGATCGCCGTTGTTGTTCTATGAACTCCCAGTTTTCCTAGATGCGCCTAAGTGCATCGACAACTCGATTTTCAATGCCCAATTGCGGCGCGTCGGTGATGAGCAGCCAAAGATCCTTTGTGACACGGTCGTACATTTCCGTCGCGGTGTCCGGATTGCACGCCTGTGCCGAGGCTCCCGAAATTTCGACGGCATCCCTCATTGAGTCCATGCGGAGCCTATCGAAATGAATAGGTGTCCAATTGCGAGAAGTTGACCCAGGCCGCTCATCTCGCTCTAATCGAGCGCGGAACCTGGTGAGCCCTCG
>JBDZVE010000091.1:6158-10697 GCA_040255535.1 Lysobacterales bacterium
TTGACCCAGGCCGCTCATCTCGCTCTAATCGAGCGCGGAACCTGGTGAGCCCTCGCGGCGATAATATGAAAAAAACAGGATCCGATGAAGATGGCCCGTCGTCCGCGTACTATTGAACAGCGGTTGTCGCTGGCGCTTGAGCGCATCTATCAGGTGCCTTTCGGTGAGGCAACCTGGGAATCGGCGCTCGTGGCCATTTGCGATTTTCTCGGCGCCGAAAGCGCGGATCTCACCTTCTCCGACCCGGTGCTACAGCAACGCACGCGCTGGGAGCAGGCACGACTCGATACACGAACCGTCGAGGAGTACACGAGGGTCTATATGGGGGCAAATTGGACCGAGGTACATCCGCGCGTTCCAGTAGCGTTGAGGATGCATCAGGGCCAAGTCGTGGCGGACATAGACTTCTGGAACGCCTCACAACGCAAACGGATGATGTTTTTCGAGGAGTACTACCACCCTCTGGTAGGTTGCGGCGAATGTGTCATGGGGTGCGTGCGCAAGACCGAAGATGAGCCTTGGGTCTATGTGACTCCACATTTCCGCAGCAGGGAACCCCAATCGCGCAAGACGCGTGAGCACGTGCGGATGCTACTGCCGCATATTCGCCATGCGATCGACGCCGAGACCCGATTGCGAAGCTGGGAGCGTGAAAGAGAAACCCTAGTTGACGCACTCAGTCACATCTCCGAAGCCGTAGCGTTGTTGGATCGCAGCGGTCGCGTAGTGCGAGCGAATCGAGCGGCGCAGGTCATATTTCGCGCTGCTGATGGCGTGAGAAACGCAGCGGACGGCCGCTTGATTCTCGGCACGAGCGACGCGCGATCGGCCCTAACGAATGCACTTGCGCGATTTGCGGCGCGCGGTGCTCGCAGCGCTTCACAAACTCAGATCATGGTGCCAAGAGCGCGGCAATACCCGCTGGTCCTCACATTGCAACCCTTGCCCAACGAGTATGTCGGACCATGCGATGCCGTGGCACTTCTCTTCATCAACGATCCGGATGCACAGCCCGAGGATCGCGGCGCACTCCTGAGGAGGCTCTACAACCTAAGCAGTCGGGAAGCTCAGCTGGTTCAGGCACTAGCCGGTGGCGAAACGCTCAAGGAGTATGCGTCCCGCAACCATGTGAGCTACGAAACAGTCCGCTCTCAACTTCGCCGCGTCTTCGACAAAACCGGTGTGCGACGACAGGCGCAGTTGGTACCGCTGGTTCTACGAGTTAGGTAGAGGGAAGCTATCTGCGCCTTACACGTGCGCCTACAATCGCGAATGCCATTTCGATCGGGGGCGATCACGCCGACAGAGTGCGAACTCCTGAAGATCTCAAGTACTAATGATTGGTGTGGAGTGCAATCGCACTTTCGCGCACGCGATGCTGCGCAACCACCCAGTGCGTGGACAGAGCAGGGAACTAGCGGAGCAGTTGCAGCACGAGCTGCGGTGTCGTATTCGCGTGCGCGATCATCGCGACACCGGCCTGCTGGAGGAGCTGGGCGCGTGTGAGCGCCGCAGTTTCGGCTGCGTAGTCCGCGTCCTGGATGCGTGAACGGCTTGCAGTGAGCGACTCGGCGCTGGCCGAAAGATTGGCGACGGCGGAATCGAGCCGATTGAGTTGCGCACCGATGTCCGCGCGGCGCGCGTTCACATACTCGAGTGCACGATCCATTTTCGCGATCACCCGATTCGGGTCCACGGTGACGTCGGCATCCAGGATATCGAGCGCAGCGCCGTTCATAGCGAAGCTGTCGATGTCGAGCGTCTGTCCCACATTTGCGCCGATCTGCAGCGACTGCGTAGAACCAACGCTGCTCGCCGCCGCGAGTTTCTCCCAAGCCTCGTCGAACCCCGAGAGTTGATCCTCGCCGCTGCGAGTCGCCACGTTCATCACGACGGATTCAGGCGTCTTGGTCGGCCCGCCGCTCGCGTTCGCGCCGCCGATCGCGCCGGTATCGGTGTCCGTCAACTCACCGGAGCTCAACAGATCGCTGATGAATGCCGCGCCATTGGCTTGGAAATCGGCCTTGAACTCGTCGACGTCCGCGAATCGTCCGTTCGATGCGTTCGCAAGCGCCTGGTCCAGCGTGCGACTCGTATCGCCCGCGAGATACGTCATGATGTCCTTGATGCCCGCGCCGCCCGCCGCCTTGATCTCGGTGTCGAGGTAGCGCATGCCGGCGTAAGCTGCCGAATACGCTTCACTGCTGCCGTCCCAGCTTGTCCCCCAATCATCGACCATCGCCATGACGTCATTGATACCGTCTGCCGCAGTGCCGCCGAGACGCACCAGATCGGAGTACAGTCGTTCGTCCGCACCATGAACCAGCTCTGCAGATCCTTCGAGGAAGAACTGCTGATTGTTTGCGAACATGTGGCCGACGTTCATCGTCGCGAACATGACTGCGTGCGTCATCTCGTGCGCGAGGACGCGATCGTTGTAAACCGGCGCAGTGCCGCCGTTTGGCGGATTCGCGGGTACGAAATCTGCCATGTCGACTTGCAGCGTGATGTTGCTCGCAGGACCGCTGCTGCCGGTTTGTCCTGTCACGCGCGCGAGCGTCCCGCCCGCACCATCGGTGAACGACGTTAGCTCGATTTTGATCGACTGTCCGCTCGCTTCGATGCCGAAGTGCTCGCGGATCAGGTCCTCAGCCGCGCTGAGCCAGCCCGATTGCAGCCCGTCGAGCACCGCAAGCTCATCGGGGTTGCCGACTGCGCTCTCCGTCGTCTGTGCGAATACCTTTCGCCCATTGAATGAGGTCGTGCGGCCGACGCGGTCGATCTCCTGCGTCAGTTGTGCGATTTCCTGCTGAATCGCCACCCGGTCGGTGTCGCTGTTCGTCGAATTCGCGGCTTGAACTGCGAGCTCGCGAATGCGCTGTAAGCTTTGGGTGACTGAAACGAGCGCTGCATCCGAGGTCTGCAGCAAGGAGACGCCGTCGTTCGCATTGCGCACGGCCTGGTTCAGGCCGCGCACCTGGGTGGTCATGCGCTCGGAAATAGCGAGCCCGGCCGCGTCATCGACAGCGCTGTTGATGCGCAGGCCGGACGACAGGCGCTGCAGCGTCTTCCCCAATGTTCCCTGGGAAGCGCTGAGGTTGCGCTGCGCGTTCAGCGAGGCAATGTTGGTGTTAAGAGTCAGAGCCATTGATCGGTCTACACATAACCCAGAGCGCCCCCTTTCGGGGGCACCTGATTCGGTATCGGTCCGTGGCCTTGCGGCTTGATAGGCAGAATGAGACTTACGTCGCAATCGAGCGGAAAGGGATTGCCGCCTTTTGCCTGCCGAGCGGAAGTGTGCTGCTTGGGAAGCACATCGGGACACCCATGATTTGCCTATCCAAATCGTTGGACGCGCAATGACCGGCGCCGATCGAGGTGTGCGCCTGTCGGATGGAGTATGTCGTTCAGTTCGCTGTTGCCAGCAATGGCTGCCAGTGCAGCCGGTCTTTGAGAGAGCCCAAGAACGGCGAGATCATGATCTCGGCCCTCGCACGTAGCGCAGCCGGCATATTTCCGGAAGCGCCGGTCGCGAGCGCCTGTTCGATGTTTTTCAATGCCTGCTCCTCATCACCGCGAAACGCGTGAACTTCCGCGACTCTGACCTTGAAGGTGGGATCCGCGTCCGGTGCGTGGGCGCGCCGCGTCAGATCGGCGAGCGCAGCGTCGGCGGCGACCACATTGCCCGCTCCGTAGTGCGCGAGTGCGAGGATCTGATCGCGCAGCGCGCCGGCAGGCATCTGCTCCGCAATCTCGAGGCTTTCTGCGAAGCGTTGCTGGAGGACCAGCACGCTGGCCATGTTCGAATCAATTGTGGCGAGCGTAGGGCTCAGTTCTTTCGCATGCCTGAGCTCTGCTTCTGCTTCCTCCAACTTGCCTGCGGCTGCCAAGTAGGTCCCGAGATTCGCTCTGCCCGATGGCGACAAGGGATCGACCGCGACGGCGCGCCGCTGCAAGGCGACAGCTTCATGAAGCTGTCCCATCAAGAGCGCCTTCGACCCGGACACGCTGAGCACCAACGCGTCGGAAGGATTCAGCGCGATGGCGAGCTTGCAATGTTCTTCCGACCTGGGCCAATCGCCGTGCCACCAGTAGTACTGAGCTGCCCTGACGTGCGCCTCTGCAATCCCGGGGCCCAAGGAGAGAGCCTGCTCGATTGCTTTCAACCACGCTTGGTGGTCTTGCGTATCGGGCGGCTGCCCGGAATCGAGGGCGACGACATAGGTCGCGGCCAAGCCCGCCCAAGAACGCGCATAGGAAGGGTCTAGCTGGAGCGCCCGTTCGAAGTAGCTCCTGGCGCGCATCGCGTCGGACTCGCCGCGACGATTGAGGAAGTAGCGGCCGTTCAAGTACTGCTCGAACGCCTGCTCGCTGGTCGTGTCAGCACGCTGAACGTCTGTTCCGTTTTCCAATTCGGCATGCAGCGAATGAGTGACGGCCGCTGCGATCTCGTCCTGAACGCTGAATATGTCGGTCAGATCGCGATCGTAGGTCCGCGACCACAGATGCGCGCTCGTGGTTGCGTCCACCAATTGCGCG
>JBDZVE010000091.1:10797-14770 GCA_040255535.1 Lysobacterales bacterium
GTTGCGGCGCTGAGATTGGGTGCGGTGGAAACGGTGCTCAACAGCAGAAACACGCCCGCGCTCGCCAGAGCCGCGAGGGCAAGCGCCGCCGCAACGAAATAGGGTCGACGCAGCACGGAGGGCGTGAGCGATTCACGTCGTGTTCCCAGCAGTTCTTGTTGAGTGTCGCGCGCGGTCACTTCGGCAACAAAGCGATAACCGCGGCCTGGCACTGTCACGATGTATCGATGTTCGCCGGGCCGTTCGCCGAGGGTGCGTCGCAGCGTGTGAATGGTCTGGGTGAGATTGCCCTCCTCGACGATCACTTGAGGCCAGAGGGCTTCCATAAGCGTTCGTTTATCGAGCAACTCCCCCGCGTGCTCGATTAGATAGAGCAAAGTGTCGAAAACTTTGCCGGTCACCTGCAGGGATTGTCCGTCGCTGCGTGTAAACAGTACGCGCCGCTGCGGATCGATCCGGAAATCTCCGAACTCGTACACGAATCGTACTTGCTGCTGATTCATGCGAATGTCCGCGGGCATTCAATTTAGAACTCTTGAGCTGCACCCAACGAGTTTTGAGAGGCCCGACCGGGATTCTAGCGCCGTGAAGTCGGGCCGCCATTTCGACTTTCACCGGTGCGCCGGCTTCACAACGAACATCAACGGTTAGTGAGGCATCCACAATGAGCAGCAAGAGAAGGGTTATGACTCGAGCGGGCTATTCGATGGCGGCAACCATGGTCGTAAGTCTGATCTCCAGTCAGGTGCAGGCGGGCGGGCAGCAGCATGCTTCTCGATGGAGCAGCGCGGTGTCTGTTGCGGAACTGAATTCACCGGCGCCGGACGGTTGTCCGATCGAATCGGAAGACGGACTGTCGGTTTTCATCGCATCGTCGCGTTCGGGCACATTCGGCGCCAACGACATCTGGGCCGCGGATCGCGACAGCATCGATTCCCCTTGGGGAGAAGTCAAAAACCTGGGAGAGCCGATCAATACGATGTGGGCGGATTTCTGTCCGACGCCTGTCATGGGGCGTTGGCTGTTCTTCGTTTCCGAACGACTGGTCGACGGCAGTGTTCCTGCACCCTGCGGTGGCGGGGACATGTACCTTGCGCGACAGAGCCCGGCGGGCGGATGGAGTACGCCCGAAATGCTGAAGTGTGCCCCCGAGGGTCCGAATACCGAAGGCGGCGAGCGCAGTCCTTCGCTCGTCGAAACTTGGCACGGAACGTATCTGTTTTATTCGACGAACGGCAACGGCGCCAACCAAGATATATATGTGAGCACTTTGGGTCCCAAGGGATTCGGGCCGGGTAAGAAGAGCGCCGCGCTCAGTACGCCGGACTTCGAGGACATCATGCCCAATGTTCGGGTGCGTAAGGACGGTTCGCTGGAAATGGTCTTCAGTTCCAACCGCCCGACGTGGGGAGGCAAGCAGCCTGCATTCGGCGCACAAGACGTGTACGTCGCCTACTCGTGGTGGCCGACCAAAGGCTGGTCGACGCCAAAGAATCTGGGGAAAGCAGTCAACACACCGGGCACAGAGCAGCGCGCGACCTTGTCGCGTGATGGCAAGCGCCTGTACTTCGGTCGCGACGGCGACATCTTCATGAGCACGAGAAAAGGGCAGCATTGACTGAGCTCCGTGCTCGAGAGCACGTCATTGGACACCCGCCGGTTGTGAGTTTGTCGGTTGGGTGTCCAATGTGGCGCGCTGTCGAAATGCAAGCCGGATACCCTCTATACTCGGGCACGTTCTCCAATAAGTCAGAGGCCTGAGACCTTGAAGCTATCGACCACCTTTCTCCTTTTCCAGCTAGTGAGCTTCGTGTGGCCGGCGATCGCTGCGGCAGATGCGCCGGTGGAACGTGCGCCGGCCGCAAAAACGAAGGCCGCGCCGATAGATCCAGCCCTTGCCTTTCCGCCGAAGATGCAAGTGTTTGCGTTGTACGGAGATGACCCGATCCCGAATTCGAAGCCGACGCCCGATGAAGAGTCGGGTGCGGAGAGCGGATTTCTGCGGAATGTCTCACGCCCGCAGATTCACGTTTATCTACCCGCAAAAATGAGGGCCACGGGCGCAAGCATCGTGGTTCTGCCTGGTGGCGGATACGCCGGGCTCACGTTCGACTACGAAGGCACGCAGCAGGCTCAATTCTTCATTGACCATGGGATCGCTGCCTTCGTCGTGAAGTATCGAATCCCGAGCGACAAGACGATGCTCGACAAGTCGATCGGTCCGCTTCAAGACGCGCAGCAAGCGATGCGGTTCGTCCGCCAGCGAGCGACGGAATGGCACCTCGATCCGGCACGCGTCGGAGTCATCGGCTTCTCCGCCGGCGGGCACTTGGCGTCGACACTGGCAACTCATTTCAGTCAGGCCTATGTGCCGAATCCCGATCGGATCGATCTGCGGCCCGACTTCGCGGTCCTGGTCTATCCGGTGATCAGCATGCAGAGCGACATCACGCACGCGGGCTCACGCGAGGCGTTATTGGGCTCCGCTCCTTCCGAGGAGCAGGTGCGGCAATTCTCCAGCGAGCTGCAGGTCAGCGAGCGAACGCCGCCGACGTTGATACTTCACGCGACCGATGACCAGCTCGTGGACGTCAGCAACAGTCTTCGCTACTACGAAGCACTCAGGCACGCGGGCGTTCCAGTGGAAATGCGCTTGTTCGAGAAGGGTCAGCACGGCTTCTTTCTGATGCCGCGCGACCGCTGGCAGTCCACGATCATGGAGTGGCTGACGTCGAACGGATGGTTGCATCCGCGTACCGGTGCCACGGACGAAAAATAGAACACACAGCGGAGACCGAGTCGAGAAGAACGACGAAGCAGCGCACGCTTGGCACACGCTTCATAGGGAGCGCTTCATCGGCGCGCTAGACGCCGCGAGACTTCGCGGGTCACACGGCTCGCCAACGCGAATGGGCCATAGAAGTAAAAGCGCAGCCAGTCAGCGAGCGGAGCTTGCGCCGATTCAGCGCTGCCGCGCCAGCGTAGCGCCGGGTCAGCGATATTGAATGCGAGCGAGATGCGTCCACCGGAGCCTGTAAACGGTTCGACGCGATGGTGCATGGATGAAGGAAACAGCACGACTTCGCCTGGCACCGGATCGATCGCCACCTCACGCCCGCACGCGAACGGATCGTCGTGCAGCATCGGCGTGCGCCAGAACGGTCGCGGGCCGGTGTTTTCGTCGAGTACGCGATCCTGCAGGATGAGACGGCCGCCCTGAGTACGCTCGGGTATCTGCACATAGTAGACGCCCGACCAATGACAACCGCCCATCATGTGCGTGTGCGATCGATTGATATCGCCTGGTCCGTTGAGGTTCGCCCAGCCCTGAATGCGCAGAGCGTCAGGTAGCGGGCCGCTGTGCGCGTACAGCGCCTTGCGCACGGCGGCGTAGAGCTCGAGCACTTGCAGCTTGAATTCATCGAAAGGCCACTGCGGCGCGTCGAGCAGCGCGTACGTCGAGTGCCAGCCGCCTAGGTTCGAAGCTTTGACGCCGAGCTGCGACTGTGCGATCTGTTCGACGTGTGCGGCGATCGCGTCATTCAGATGCAGCGCACCATGCAAGACGCTGCGGAATACCTGAACTGGGAAGAGATGCAGGCTCTCTATCGATTGCTCTTGTGGAGCTTGCGTCACGGCGAGCATTGCAGTTTCCTGAATCTACACGTCACCTATACAAATCGGGCAGCAGCACCTACTCAAAAATGCGAACCGCTAGGATCGCGGCGCCATCGCAAGGTGCTTCGGCATGTGGGTTCCCTCGGCGAGACCAGCGGTTCACTCGGTGGGAACACACGATTGCTTACCTATGCTGCGATGCCAGTCATGCGGCCGGCTTCGCCTGCGGTCATGCGACGCGGCCGCCGTCCAAACTAGCTGCTCTACTTGACTGACGACAGTCGCTCGGCACGCATGATTGAGCAGCTAACGACTCGGTGACGTCTATACGTGAGTAGTCCAACTCGCGATTGCA
>JBDZVE010000211.1:0-2719 GCA_040255535.1 Lysobacterales bacterium
GATCGTCCGCGACGATCTCGAGTGTGACTTCCGGATACTTGGCGATGAATCGCGGCGCGAGCCTCGCCAGCACGGTCTGTGATATGAGCACAGGCGCACTCACACGCAGATTTCCGCGTGGAATTGCAACACCACTCGCCACTGAATCAGCCGCGGCCATGATTTCCCGAAGCAGCTCGTACGTCCGCTCGTGGAGAGCCTGGCCTTCCTCAGTGAGTCGCAGCGCCCGTGCGCCGCGATGAACGAGGCGCACGCCGATGCTCTCCTCGAGATCCCGCACGTGGCGAGACAGAGTGGCTTTCGGTTTGCCGCTGACGCGGCTCGCCTTGTTGAGGCCGCCGTGTAGGGCAATGAGGTGAAAGTCTGCGAGCGCGGCGATGTCCATGAGCTGGGTTCCAAATATGGAACAGATAGTCCACAAGGTAACATCTAGGAGCGTAATGCGGAACACCGTAGATTCATGGTCAGCGGGCACCGGAAGGCGGCGCCCATCGAACCGAGAGGAGACGGCCATGAATATTTGGGAACCCATCAAGGTCGGGCAGATGAAGCTCGAGCATCGGCTAGCCATGGCGCCGATGACCCGCAGCCGCGCGGAGGTGGATGGAACGCCAAGTCCGCTGGCAGCTGAATACTATTCTCAGCGCGCTTCGATGGGCCTGCTGATCAGCGAGGGTACACAGCCATCCGATGATGGGCAGGGCTACACGAACACGCCGGGCATCTACACGGATGCGCATGTCGAGGGTTGGAAACGAGTGGCCTCCGCAGTGCATGCGGCGGGCGGTTACCTATTCATCCAGCTCATGCATGTGGGTCGCATGGCACACCCGGACAATACGCCGCATCATCGGCAGCCCGTAGCGCCGTCGGCTATCGCGGCCGGGCAAAAGATCTTCACGCCCGCAGGCATGCAGGAGATGGCGACGCCGCGCGCACTAGCGAAGGAAGAAATCGAGGCCACCGTGCAGGATTTCCGCCGCGCCGCTTCGAGGGCGATCGAAGCCGGCGCGGATGGCGTGGAGATTCACGGTGCGAACGGCTACTTGATCCAGCAGTTCCTCGCGCCAAATGCCAACGTTCGCACCGATGAATACGGCGGCTCGATCGAGAACCGCACGAGATTCGCCGTCGAGGTGGCCGAGGCAATTGCCGGTGAAATCGGAGCAGAGCGTACCGCTATTCGTCTATCGCCCGGCTCGACGCTGGGGGGCATCGATGAAGGCGCACAGACCGCGGCGATTTATCGCGAGCTCGTGGCGCGCTTGGCGCCGCTGAAGCTCGCCTATATGCATGTCGCTCAAGGCACGGATGAAAACCTCTTGAAGGACATCCGCCGGCTCTGGCCGAGCACGCTGCTGGTCAATCGCCCGAACCGGGCTTTGGAAGCCATCGGCGCCGACATCGAATCCGGTTTGGCGGACATGGTCAGCGTCGCACGCTGGGCGCTGGCCAATCCCGATTTCGTGAAACGACTACGCACCGGCGCGCCGCTCAACGCAGCTGATCCGACGACGTTCTTCGCTGGCGGTGCTCGTGGCTACATCGACTATCCGGTGCTCGCCTGAAGATTCGATTCATCGAAGATCGACGCGAGGACACGCACTGACTTGCCGGTATGAATCGGTGCGTGTCCCCGATACAGTCAGAGCAAGAATGAACAGGACTGGGAATCCACCCACCATTCGACTATAAGACGCTAAACCAGCGGGAGAAGAAAAGATGCAGAAGTGGGAATATCTTGTCCTTGTTCGCAGCATCGTGAATGGCAAGTACAAATGGCAAGACAAGCAGTATGGGGACAAAGGCAGCGGCGAAATCTTGAATGAGTTGGGCCGGCAAGGATGGGAGCTTACGACGACGACATCATGGAAATGGGGTGGCGACTCCTCGGACGTGTCGGTGCACTATATTTTCAAACGACCGTGTTGAGTCGATCGCCGCAGGTCTCGTGCGGCGCGGTGCAGGATGCGTTCTTCGGTGACGCGTTCTAGCTCTCGAAAAAATCCACCGAGCCCACTTCCGCCACTTGGGGATTATTGAAGGCCATCAGGGCCTGATGCGCTGGGTGAGTCTGGTATTCGCGCAGCTCCTCGAGCGAATCGAAACGCATCGCGAGCATGACGTCCCAGCTGCGCGCAGTGTGTAGCACGTCGCGGCCGACCTCGAGGTCGCGCATCGTGGAAATACTTGCGGGCAGGGCGCGCGTCATCCGGATGAACTCGTCGATGTGCGCATCGCTCGTGCCCTGCTTGTACTTGATGAAGACGAAATGTCTCAGCATGCCGCTTCGCTCAGGGCACGAGGGCCCACTGGGACACGCACCGATTTCCAGCCGAACGACCAGATATTCGCGTTCAAAGGCGCTGCTAGGTCACCTATATAGGTAGCAAGCTAGATCGGGCACAGGAGGTGCCACCGTGACCTACGCTCGCAAGACGCTTGTCTCCCTAAACGACACGCCGTATTACCACGTCATTGCCCGATGCGTTCGACGCGCGTGGCTGTGGGGCTTCGACGAGTACGCCGGTCGCGACTACTCTCACCGTAAGGGATGGGTGCTCGAGCGATTGGCGCAGCTGACGTCGATCTTCACGATCGAGGTCTGCGCGTACGCGGTGATGTCAAACCATTATCACCTCGTCGTGTACGTGGATCAGGCGAGCTCGCGGGAGCTGAGCAGCGAACAGGTCGTGGAACGCTGGACGCAACTGTTCCG
>JBDZVE010000092.1:0-14726 GCA_040255535.1 Lysobacterales bacterium
CGACGCCGTGTCGGCGTCGGCTTTGCGCCTTTGCGAGATTATTTCTTCTCTTCGCGCGAGGCAGCGAGGAGCTCTACCGGAGCGGCATGTTCAGGAGCGAATCCTGACTGACGGAGGAGGGCTCGTCCGGGTAACGCTGCGAGACGACGACCGTGATGATGCAGCCGACGATCACTGGGATCAGGATCGCGGCGGCGAGCCACACGATCGGTAGGCGGTGCGGACTGACGCGCTCATTCGTTTTCATTTGAACGCTGCTCCGCACTTTGTGCGTACACCCAGGCGGCAACCATCCGTGCTTCATCCTCGTTCAGACGCTCGCGCCACGCGGGCATGACGCCGTGGCGTCCCTCGCGCACGCTCGTGGCGATGCTCGCGAAATCGCCGCCATAGAGCCACACGCGATCCGTCAGGTTCGGCGCGCCCACCGCGGTGTTGCCGCGGCCATCGACGCCATGACATCCGACGCACAACGCCTCGAAGCGCGCCTTGCCCGCGGCCGTCCAATCCTCCGGCGCAGAATAGCCGCCGAGCGAGAGCACGTACGCGACGACTTCGTTGACGCCGTCGCGGCCGAGCACCTGTCCCCACGCCGGCATCGTGCCCTGTCGGCCATCGAGAATGCTCGCCAGGATCGTCTCGCCGCTACCGCCGTACAGCCAGTCTTTGTCCGTGAGATTCGGTGCGCCCAACGACTGATTGCCTTTCGCGCTCGTCCCGTGGCAGGCCGCGCAGTTGTCCTGAAACAGACGAGATCCGTGCGCGGTTGCCGTCGGGTGGACGGCAAGCTCTGCGATCGAGAGCGAGCGAAGTGGACGAATCGCCGCTTCGAGCTTGGCATTGTTCAATTCGGTGTCGCGCTGCAGCTCTGCGGTCGAAGTCCAGCGGAGCGCGCCTTCGAAGTTGCCGAAGCCCGGATACAGCGCGAGGTAGGTAAATCCAAACACGAACATCGCCGCCGAGAATGCGATCCACCAGCGAGGCAGATTGCGCACGCCTTCGCGCAGCACGCCGTGCGCCCAGATATGGCCTGTCGTGCCGTCCTGCTGCGTCGGGATTCGCACGCGCAGCGCCCACAGGAACAGGAAGAGCGTGATGCCCAAGTTCAGCACCACGAGAAACTTGACCCACCCGGACCAGAAGGCGCTCATCGCAGCCGCTCCTCCCGCTCGGCATTCGCATCGACATCCGCCATTGGAATTCGCGCCAAGGAATCGAACACGCGTCGATGCCGCGGGCGCCAGGCCCACAACCAGATGCCAATGAAGATCACCATGAGGAGCACGGTGATGACCCCGGCGAAGTGGCCCCAGGCGCTGCTCATGGCGTGCTCACCGTGTCGGACGGCGCGTTCGGCGCTTGCGGTCTGTTCCGAATCCCGAGCCCTTGCAGGTACGCGACGATGGCGTCGAGCTCGCTCTTGCCGGCGAGCGCCTCCGGCGCGCCGGCGATGTCTTCGTCGCTGTAGGGATCGCCCAGTCGACGCAAAGTACGCATGCGCTGCTGCACGACTTCGGGGTCGATGTTGCGCTCCGCAAGCCAGGGATAGTTCGGCATGTTGGATTCGGGCACGACCGTGCGCGGCTCCATCAGATGCAGCCGATGCCAGTCATCGGAGTACTTGCCGCCGACGCGCGCGAGATCCGGTCCCGTGCGCTTCGAGCCCCATTGGAACGGCCTGTCGTACGCGGACTCGCTCGCGACGGAATGCTCGCCGTAGCGCTGTGTCTCGAAGCGCAGCGCGCGAACCATCTGCGAGTGACACAAGTAGCATCCTTCGCGCACATAGATATCCTTGCCCGCGAGGCGCAGCGGATCGTACGGCGCGTATCCGGGAGCGGCTTCCGCCGTCGAAGCCCTCACGAACAGGGGCGTGATCTCGGCGAGCCCGCCGAGCGAGACCATCACCGCAATCAGCACGCCGAGCAAACCGGCGTGCTTTTCGATCGCTTCGAAATGTTTATACCGCAGTTTCATGAGCTCACCCGTGCGCCGCGGCGGGAAGCGGCGTCGGCACCGGCACGGGAATCGGCTTGATCAGATTCGCGCGCGCATCAGCCGCCGTGTGCCAAAGATTCCAAGCCATTACGACCATGCCGCTCAGGACCATCAAACCGCCGAGCGCACGGATCACGTAGAACGGTTTGATCGCGATCAGCGTCGCGAGGAAGCTGTAGGTGAGCGAGCCGTCCGGGTTCGTCGCGCGCCACATGAGCCCTTGGGTGACGCCCGAGGCCCACATCGCGATGACATACAGGAGCAAGCCGCCCGTGTGCAGCCAGAAATGCAGCTCCATTGCGCGCTGCGAATGCATTGCCGGCCGCGAGAGCGCGCGCGGCGCCATCGCGTAGAGCGAGCCGATCGTGATCATCGCGACCCAGCCGATCGAGCCCGAATGAACGTGCGCGATCGTCCAGTCGGTGTAATGCGAGAGCGAGTTCGCCGATTTGATCGCGAGCATCGAGCCCTCGAACGTCGAGGCGGCATAGAAGATGAGCGCCACGACCATGAATTTGGCGGCGGCGTCGGTCTTGAGCTTGTGCCAGGAACCGTTGAACGTCAGGAGCCCGTTTGCCGCGGAGCCGAGGCTCGGCATCAAGAGCACGAGCGAGAACGCCATGCCGACCGATTGCACCCAGTCCGGCAGCGCGCTGTACATCAAGTGATGCGCGCCCGCCCACATGTACACGGAGATCAGCGCCCAGAAGTTGACGATGGAGAAGCGGTAGCTCCAGAGCGGTTGCTGCGCCTGGCGCGGCACGAAGTAGTACATCATCCCGAGAAAGCCGGCGGTCAGAAAGAACGCGACCGCGTTGTGGCCGTACCACCATTGCACCATTGCATCGACGACGCCCGAGTAGATCGGATAGGACTTCAACAGCGAGACGGGCAGGGCGAGATTGTTGACGATGTGCAGCAGCCCGACCGCGATGATGAACGCGCCGTAGTACCAGTTCGCGACATAGATATGTTGAATGCGCCGCTTCTTGAGCGTCGCGAAGAACACGATGCCGAAGGACACCCACACGACGGCGATGAGAAGGTCGATGAACCATTCCGGCTCGGCGTATTCCTTCGCTTGCGTGACGCCGAACGGCATCGTCGACATCGCCAGCACGATCACGAGCTGCCAACCCCAGAACGTGAACTTTGCGAGGCGGCCGAGTGCGAGGCGCGTGTGCCCGGTGCGCTGCACGATGTAGTAGCAGGTGCCCATCAGCGCCGAACCGCCGAACGCGAAGATCACCCCGAACGTGTGATTCGCGCGAATGCGGCTGAACGTCAGCCACGGGATGTCGAAGTTGAGCGCCGGCCAGGCGAGTTGAGCGGCGATGAAGACGCCGATCGACATTCCCACCACGCCCCACACGGCCGCGGCGAGTAGGAAGAGACGTACGATTTCGTCGTTGTAAGTTTCGGAAGTGGCCGTCCGCTGCATGTCGCGATTTTGGTGTCGTGAAAGGTTCTGCGCCCTGATGTAGATCAAGTCGAAGACGAGCAGACGATCGTATCGGCGTGCTCGATGCGACGAGACAATTTTATTCGTCTATCGTCGCGGTCTTTCCGCATGTGAACCACAGGAGTTCCCCTCATACTCTCCGTAACGTTCACAGCGGTCGCCAGAGTGAGGATGTTCGACAAGGAGCCGCCTCATCGCCCGCGGCCGCCGGGGGTTACCATGCCGAGAGAAATTTTCCCGCACTCGACACCAGAGCTCGCATCGAAGCGCAAGGCGCTCGCGCCCGGAATTCATGAGGCGTTTACCGAATTCAGCGCGCGCGTCTTCGCCGAGGGCGCACTGCCGGTGAAGACGAAGCAGCTCATCGCCGTCGCGGCGGCTCACATCACCCAATGTCCCTACTGCATCCGCGGACACACGAAGGCGGCGCTGCGCCACGGGGCGAAACCGGAGGAAATCATGGAAGCGATCTGGGTCGCGGCGGAGATGCGCGCCGGCGGCGCGTACGCGCATGCGGCGCTCGCGCTCGATACGATCGAGGAAGCGGCGAGCCGCGAGCAGGGCAAGACATGAGAAGAGAGGCGCGACTTCGATGATTCGCATCAAACGCACCTACGAGCCGGCGGCGCGTACCGACGGCAAGAGAATTCTCGTCGAGCGCCTCTGGCCGCGCGGCGTCAAGAAGGAAGCGCTCGAGATGGATTTCTGGCAGAAGGACGTCGCGCCGAGTACCGCGTTGCGCCAGTGGTACGGACATGAGCCCGAGCGCTGGCCCGAGTTTCGGCGCCGCTATGAAAAGGAGCTGAGCGAGAACGCGGCGGGCTGGTCGCCGATTCTCGAAGCAGCTCGGAAGGGCACCGTGACGCTGCTCTTCAGCGCCCATGACGTCGAGCGCAATAGCGCTGTCGTCTTGCGCGACTTCCTTGAGAAGAGACTCTCGAAAGAGAAGAGCGCCGCGAAACAGAAACGTTCTTCGCGAAGACCGAGCCGGCGCAGCGCCTCGTCCGCTGCGCACGCGTGACGGCAGGCCGAATGCGCTAGGGAACCATCGTCTACCCACCGAGAGTTGATCGGACGGGGCTCCACTGGCCCTCGCCGAACTCTCACGACACTTACGGAGCAGTCATGATCAAGAAAGCATCAGCCGTGTGGAAAGGTACCCTCAAAGAAGGTGGCGGCGTGATCTCCACCGAGACGGGCGTCCTCAAGGAAACGCCCTATGGCTTCAAATCGCGCTTCGAAGACGGTAAGGGAACGAATCCGGAGGAACTGATTGCCGCCGCCCATGCGGGCTGCTTCTCCATGGCGCTCTCGCTCATCCTGGGCGAAGCCGGATTCACGGCCGAACGCATCGAAACGCGTGCCGCGGTCACGATCGAAAAAGTGGCCGAGGGTTTCGAGATCACGACGAGTCAGCTGGATCTCGTCGCGAAGATCCCCGGCATCGATCAAGCGAAGTTCGACGAGCTCGCGAATAAGGCGAAAGCCGGCTGCCCGGTCTCGAAGGTGCTGAAGGCGAAGATCACGCTGAATGCGCGCCTCGAATCGTAAGGCGCGCATCGAGCATCAATAGCCGGAAAATTCTTCCGACTTGATGTCGTCATCGTCGATGCCGGTGCGGTTCAGCATCGCGTGCATCGCCGCGACCATCGAAGCTGGACCGGCGATGTAGTAGATCGGCGTCGAAAACGGCTCCGAGGCCGGGGCCGTTTGCGCCATGTGCTTCTCGATCATCGCCGCGTCGATGCGGCCGGTTTCGCCGCTCCACTTCGCGTGCGACTCCTTCATGCGAGTGACGGTCGGAACGAACGTGAAGTTCGGGTTTTTCTGCTCGAGCGCGCGCAGCTCGTCCACGAACGGCGCTGTTTCGGGCGTGTGGTTCGCGTAGAAAAGATAGATCCGATGCGGCAACTTCGCCTGCGCCGCCCAGTGCACGATGCTCCGAAACGGCGTGATGCCGATGCCGCCGGCGAGCAGCACGGCGGGCCGCCGTACGTTGTTGTGAAGAACGAAATTGCCGAAGGGACCCTCGGCGCGCACTTCCGCGCCGAGCGGGAGCGTCCGCAGCACGCGCTTGAACGCGCTGTCCCGCAGCCGCGTCGTGAACGCAAGGTCGGGGTCATCCGGCGCGGTATTGATCGAGAGCGCGCGCGTATTGCCTTTCGAATCGGTCTCGGGCGGATCGATCAGCGTCACGTCCATGGACTGCCCCGCCTTGAACGTCAGCCCAGGCGGCTTCGCGAAGCGAACCTCCAAAGTGTCGAGCGCGACTTCGGATCGACCGGTCAATTTGAGCAGGTGAGGCTGCGGCAGCGCGTCGGCATTCATGATTCACTCCTGCATCGCCCGAGAGACTGCAAATGTCAAAGTAGAAGGTGCGCGCCGGTCAAGCAAGCGAAGAAAATTCGCCCTTCATATCGATATCTCCGATTCCAACGCGGCCGCAACCTAAAGCCAAACAGGCACTTACGCCGCTCTGCAGCAGGCGCGGCGTCTTCTGACCGTCAACTGTCAACGGTCAACCGTCAACTGGCCATCTTATTCATTCACACGTGAGTGAGTATTGACATCGGGAGCTTTCGATGGCTCACTCCGCCCCAGAGCGTCGACCAAGCAGACGCCGTAAGAACCAAAGGGGGAGCGATGAGAGCACTACTTTTCGCGATGACCTGCGGCGCCGCGCACCTCGCCGCATCGATGGCGGCATACGCGCAGACAGCAGGCCAGCAGAACCAAGGGGATTCGGCCGTCAACGGAAGCGACGCGCAAGCACTGGAAGAGATCGTCGTGACCGCGGAGCGGCGTCGCACGAATCTGCAGACCACGCCGATCGCCGCGACCGTCATGACCGGAGAGCACTTGGCGGCAAGCGGCGTCACGAACGTGGATCAACTGCAGTTCGTCTCGCCGGCGGCCACGGTCAACAACTTCGGCCAAGGCATCGACTTCAACATCCGCGGCATCGGCAAGGCCGAGCACAACACGCAAACGACGACCGGCGTGATCACCTATCGCGACGGTGTCGCGACATTTCCCGGCTACTTCACCGCGGAGCCGTACTACGACATCGCGCGCGTCGAGATCCTGCGCGGCCCGCAGGGTACGTTCGTCGGGCAGAACGCCACCGGCGGCGCCGTGTTCGTGACGTCGAACGATCCGATCATCAACGGCGGCATGCACGGCTACATTCAGGGCCACCTCGGCAACTACGACGAATTCGGCGCGCAGGGTGCGCTCAACTTACCGGTGAGCGATACGTTCGCCGCGCGCGTCGCGTTCAACGCGCTGGATCGAGACAGCTTCTATGACATCGAAGGTCCATACACCGGCGACGACGGCGTTCGCACGGGGAGCTTTCGGCTCGGCATGCTGTGGGAGCCGAGCTCGAATCTCTCGGTGCTCTGGAAGAATGACTATAGCTATCTCGATCTGAGCGGCTATCCCGCCGACCCCGTGAGATCGCCCAACGATGTGTTCGACATCACCGCGAACGGCGAGATGATGGCCCGCGATCGGTTCGGACGCTCGGTGCTGAAGATCGACTACGAGTTCGACGGCGGCACGATCTTGCGCTCCGTGTCCGGCTATCAGCAGGGCAGAACCGAGTACCGCGCCGACCTCGACGGCACGAGCGCGGGCAACAGCCTATTCGGCGATGCCGTCGACGAGACGATCTACTCCCAGGAGCTCAATCTCATCTCGCCCGACACCGGACGCGTCGACTGGATTCTAGGTGCCTACTATCAGCACGATGAGTACGAGTTCCCGCCCGGCGAGTTCTACATCGTCGCGGCTGCCGGGCGCTACGAGCTCGAGGGCACGAATCCCAAAGAGACGGTCGCGGTATTCGGCCAGCTCGGCATCGATCTGACCGCCGGCCTCGAGCTGCAGATCGGCGCGCGCTATTCCGAAAGCACGACGGCGAATCACATCTTCGTCAACCAATACGGCTTGCCGCTCACACAGGATCAGAAGGCGGAGTACTCGAATCTCTCCGGCAAGGTTGCGCTCAACTGGACGATCGACGCGCACAACTTCCTCTATGCATTCGTTGCGACCGGCTTCCGCCCGGGCGGCCTCAACGTTCCGGTCGGCTTAGGGATACCGGATCCGTTCGATGAAGAGGAAGTCACGAACTACGAGATCGGCTGGAAGGCGGGATGGCTCGACGGCGCGCTGCGCACGCAGCTCAATGCGTTCTACAACGAGTACGAGAACTTCCAGGTCACAGTGGGCTATCCCGACATTCCGGTCTTCGGATTCGAGCTCAACAATCCGAATGCGACCGAGATCTACGGTGTGGAAGCGCAGGTCGAAGCGGTGTTCGGTGCGTTCTCGCTCGATGCCGGCATGGGTTGGATGCAAAGCTCGCTCGGACGCTTCTTTGCGGTCGACCCGAGAATTCCGAGCCTCGGTGCATGCGATCCGGCAACCGGACCCGCAAGCGCATCGTGCGTCGCGCTCGAGGGCAACGATCAAACCTATGCGCCCGACTTCACGTTCAACATCGGCATGCAATACGAGATCATGCTGAGCGGCGGCGATACCGTCACGCCGCGGGTGAACTACGGCCACGTCTCCGAGCAGTGGGCGACGCTGTTTCAGAACGAGGCGCTCGGCGATCGAGTCGAGTCGCGCAACATCGTCAACGCACAGGTCGCCTGGCGACATCGGGGCATGATCGCGACGCTGTACGGGACGAACCTCACCGATCAGCACTACGTCGGCGCGATCAATTCGGGCCTGCGCTTCGCAGGGCCGCCGCGACAATTCGGTGTGCGCGTACTGAAGGCATTCTAAGGTGGATGCCCGCAACGAGTCCTTGCGGCCGCTTGCGCCGGTCGCGATTTCGAGTGCTCGTGCGGGCGCCCCGCCCGCGCGTCCGGACGCGCGGGCATGGACGGCGCTTGCGATCCTCTGCTTCGTCTATGTCTTGAACTTCCTGGATCGACAGCTCTTGTCGATCCTCGCGAAACCGATCCAGGACGAGCTGGGCGTCACCGACGGCCAGCTCGGACTGATCAGCGGATTGTATTTCGCACTGTTCTACTGCGTGCTCGCCATTCCCGTCGGCTGGCTCGCGGATCGCACGAATCGCGTGAAGGTCTTGTCGGTCGCGTGCACGCTGTGGAGTGCGGCGACCCTCGCGTGCGGTCTTTCGTCGACCTATCCGCAGCTCGCGCTCTCGCGAATGGCGGTCGGTGTCGGGGAGGCCGGCGGCGTGCCGCCGTCCTACGCGATCATCTCCGACTACTTTCCATCCGGGACGCGCGGCACCGCGCTCAGTCTCTTCAACTTCGGACCGCCGATCGGTGCAGCGCTCGGCGTCGCGTTCGGCGCATCGATTGCGGCCGCCTATAACTGGCGTTCCGCATTCGTGTCGATCGGCATCGTCGGCCTCGTCACTGCGGTCATCGTCTGGCTGTTCGTTCGCGAGCCCGTGCGAGGCGGTCTCGACGTGCAGCCCGCGACTCGCCCGCAGGCGGAGCCCGAAGAGGAGAGCTTCTGGTCTACATGTCGAATGTTCTTCGCCCGCCCCGTGTTGCTTCGTGTTTCGCTTGCCTGCGGCGCAACGCAGTTCGTGACCTATGCAACGCTCAACTTCACGACGCTCTTTCTCATGCGCGAGAAGGGCATGACGCTGAACGAGATCGCGATCTACTATGCACTGCTCATCGGCATCGGCGTGAGCGCCGGAATGTATGCCTCGGGGCGGCTGATCGATCGGTTCGCGCCGCGATCGAAGACCGCGTATGGCTATATTCCCGCGATCGGACTCGTGTGCGCGATTCCGCTCTTCATCGGATTCGTGTGGGCCCCGACTTGGCCGCTCGCGATCGCTTTTCTCGCGCTGCCGACCGGACTCAACTACTTTTATCTCTCGCCCGCCGTCACGCTCGTCCAGGAAGAAGTGCGGCCGAATCAGCGCGTGCTGGCCGGCGCACTACTGCTGCTCGTGATGAATCTCATCGGCCTCGGGCTCGGGCCGACGTACCTCGGGGCGGTCAGCGATTATTTCCTGCCGAGCCATCCGGAGCATTCCCTGCAGCTCGCCTTCTATACTCTCGTTCCCTTCTACGTGCTCGCGGTCGGGTGCTTCCTATGGCTCGTGCGCGCATTGAAGCGAGAGGAAAACAACGGAGATTCGCCGTGATCACGATTTGCACGCGTTTTCAGCTTCTCATCGTCGCGCTCTGCCTGGCGCTTCCGGCCGCTGCGGACACGGATCCGATCGTCGATGCGCCGGCAGGCAAGGTCCGCGGCGCAGTGCTCGGCGACCTGCATGTGTTCAAAGGCATTCCGTACGCGTTGCCGCCGACGGGATCGCGCCGCTGGAAACCGCCGTTGCCGATGCCGGCGTGGAAAGAGACTCGCGACGCGACGCGGTTCGGCGCGCCGTGCGTGCAGCCGAACCCGCGTTCCGTCAGCATCTACGCGCACGAGCTGCCGCCGACGAGCGAAGATTGTCTGTTCCTCAATATCTGGGCACCCGCAGGCGCACGCGATTTGCCCGTCTTCGTCTGGATTCACGGCGGCGCGCTCACGAGCGGCGCAAGCAGCGAGCCGATGTATGACGGCGCGAAGCTCGCAAACCACGGCGTCGTCTTCGTCTCCATCAACTATCGCATGGGGGTGCTCGGCTATCTTGCGCATCCGGCGCTCAGTGCGGAATCGCGCCGCAAGATCTCCGGCAACTACGGTCTTCTCGATCAGATCGCCGCGCTGCGCTGGATTCAAGAGAACATCGCTGCGTTCGGCGGCGATCCGGCCAACGTCACGATTGCGGGCGAATCCGCGGGCGGGCTCAGCGTCATGTACCTGATGGCGGCGCCCGATGCGCGCGGCTTGTTCGCGAAAGCGATCGCGCAAAGCGCATACATGGTTTCGGCGCCGCACCTGCGCGAGAACCCGTACGGCGGTGTCGCCGCGGAAGCGATCGGCGTCTGGCTTGCGGGCCAAGTCGGTGCGGGCGATCTTGCGGCCCTGCGCTCGATGGACGCTCAGGCGATCACGAACGCGGCCGCGGAAGCGAAGTACTTTCCATTCCTCACGATCGACGGCCGCGTGCTGCCGCGCCAGCTCGTCGATGTGTTCGATCGCGGCGAGCAGGCGAAGGTGCCGCTCCTCGCGGGATTCAACAGCGGCGAGATTCGCTCGCTGCGGTTCCTCGCGCCGCCGCCGCCCGAGAGCGCGGAGGCGTACGAGGCAGCGATTCGCGAACGCTATGCGGATCTCGCAGATGCGTTCCTCGAGCTCTATCCCGCGTCCGATCTGGCGGAAAGCGTGCTCGCGACGGCGCGCGACGGGCTCTATGGATGGACCGCCGAGCGGCTCGTTGCCAAGCAAACCGCGGCCGGTGCGCCGGCGTTCCTGTACTTCTTCGATCACGGCTATCCCGCTGCCGACGCCAACAACTTGCATGCCTTCCATGCGAGCGAGCTCCCATACATTTTCGGCACGGCCGACAACACACCGCCGCTCTGGCCGAAGATCCCCAAGACGGAGAGCGAGCAGCAGCTCGCCGACGCGATGACCGAGTATTGGGTCGCCTTCGCGCGTGACGGCGTGCCGAGCGCGAAGGGACAGCCGCGCTGGTCGCCGTACGGCACGGAGCGCGCTTACATGCGCTTTGGCGAGGTACCGCAGGCGGGTACGCATTTGTTTCCCGGCATGTATGAGCTCAACGAAGAAGTCGTCTGCCGGCGCCGTGTGCAGGGAGGCATTCCCTGGAATTGGAACTACGGCATCATTTCGCCGCCGCTTCCGCCCGAGGCGCCGAAATGTCGATGATCGAAGGCGCAATGCAGTCGTTCCCGCTGACGCTAGATAGGTTTCTGGAACACGCCGCGAAGTGGCACCCGCATACGCAAGTGATCACCGCGCGCGAGCACGGCCGCGTCGATCGCATCGGCTACGCAGAGCTCAATGCGCGCAGCCGGCGCATCTCGAAAGTGCTCGAGAACGTCGGCGTCCGCGCGGGCGAGCGTGTCGCCACCTTGGCGTGGAATACGCAAGCGCACGTCGAGGTGTGGTACGCGATCATGGGGATGGGCGCCGTGTGCCACACGCTCAATCCGCGCCTGACCGCAGCGCAGCTTTCCGCCATGGTCAGGCAATCGCAGGCACGCGTCCTCGTCGCGAGCGCAGATCTTGTGCCGCTCGCGCAGCAGATCGCCGAGGGAGCGCACACCATTGAGCACCTCTTCACGATCGACGCGGCGGGCTCGAGCTCAGCAACAGACTCGCCGCGCACACATGCGCTCGAATCCCTGATTGCGGAGACGGAAGGGGAAGCACGGTGGGGCGATTTCGAAGAGACCGCGCCGTGCGGGTTGTGCTTCACTTCGGGCACGACCGGCGCGCCGAAGGGCGTCACGTATACGCACCGCTCGAGCTTCCTGCACACGCTGCGTCTCCTGCAGACGGATGTCATGGCGATCTCGTCGCGAGACAGCGTGCTCGTCGTCGTGCCGATGTTTCACGCCAATGCCTGGGGCTTGCCGTTCGCCGCGCCGGCCACCGGTGCGACGCTCGTGCTGCCGGGGAGATCGATCGACGGCGCGAGTCTCACGTCTCTCATCAATACGGGGCAAGCGACGGTCGGTGTAGGCATTGCGACAGTTTGGCTCGGTCTCGTCGAATACCTCGATGCGAACGGCGGCGATGTGCCGAGCCTCGAGCGCATCATCGTCGGCGGCGCGCCGTTGCCGCCTGCGCTGATGGAACGGATCGAGCGGCGTCTCGGCGTGAAAGTCCAAACGAGCTGGGGCATGACCGAGCTCTCGCCGACCGGTACGGTCTCGTCGCTGCACGAGCCGGAGCGATCGGCGGCCCGTTCCGGGCGGCCCGCGATCGGCATCGATTTGTTGCTGACCGACGCGGACGGCCGGCCGCTTCCGGAGCAGCGCGGCGTCGAAGGGCATCTGCGCGTGCGCGGCGCCTCGGTCATCGAGCGCTATTTCGCGGAGGATCGGCTGGCCACGGATGCGAACGGATGGTTCCCGACCGGCGATCTTGCGAGAATCGACGCCGACGGAAGCTTGATCATCACCGGTCGCACGAAGGACCTGATCAAGTCAGGAGGCGAATGGATCAATCCCGCCGAGATCGAGGCCATCGTCAGTGCGCTGCCCGAAGTGTCGCTGGCGGCCGTGATCGGACGGGCCCATCCGAAATGGGGAGAGCGCCCCGTTCTGGTGGTGCAGATGAGCGGGTCGGAGGCGATCAGCGACGAGGCGCTGTTGGCGCCGCTGCGCGATCGCGTCGCGGCGTGGTGGATACCCGACTCGGTCATTCGTGTTACGCAGATGCCTCTGTCGTCAACGGGCAAGATCGACAAGATTCGCTTGAGAGCTGAGCATGGCGACAGTCGTTAAACCGAAATCGAAAGCGGGCGTGCCGGCGAAGGCGCGCAAGCAAGCGCGCGCGAGCGCCGGAGACGGGAAGACGCGCCGCCGGGCCACGAAGGCGCAGCAGCGCGCCGACATGATGGAACACATTCTCGATGCGGCCGAGTATCTGTTCTCGAAGCACGGGCTGTATGGCGTGACGCTCAAGGACGTCGCGAAGAGCGTCGGGGTGCATCACACGCTGTTGAACTATTACTTTCGGGACAAGAAGAAGCTGTTCGATGCCGTGTTCGCGCGCCGCGCCGTCGTCACGAGCACGCGTCGAATCGACGCGCTCGATCGTTACGAAGAAGAAAGCAAGGGCAAGCCGACCGTCGAAGGCGCGCTGCGCGCGTTCCTCGATACCGACCTTGATCTCTACATCCAAGGCGGCGAGCCGTGGAAGAACTACGGCGCGCTCGGCGCGCAGGTCGCGAACGCACCGGAGTGGGGTGCCGAGCTCATGGACAAGCTGTTCGATCCGGTCGTGCTGCGTTTGATCGATCTACTGAAGAAGGCGCTGCCCGATTGCCCGGAGGAAGATATTTTCTGGGGTTATCACTTCGTCACCGGCGCGCTGATGCTGACGCTTGCGCGCACCGGCCGCATCGACAAGCTATCGGCGGGTCGATGCAAGTCCGAGGATTTCGAAGCGGTCAAGAAGCGCATGGCTTCGTTCATGGCCGCGGGGTTCTTGGCGATTTGCGGGCCTTGCAAGGGTAGCAAGGCGCGCTGAACCGCCGACCATTCTCAAGGCGTCGCAGCGCGCCTCTTTCGTTACGCGGAGGAAGTTTCAAATGTCTATCGAAGGTCGCGTTGCGATCGTTACCGGTGCCGGCAGCGGTCTCGGCCGCCAGCACGCATTGTTTCTCGCGCGCAAAGGCGCGCGCGTCGTCGTCAACGATCTCGCACAGAGCGCAGCCGATGGGGTCGCGGCGGAGATCAAGAAGGCGGGCGGCGAGGCGTTGGCGTTTGCTGCGTCGGTGACGGATGAGAGTGCCGTGGCGGCGATGGCGGCGCGCGCGATCGGGAAATGGGGGCGCATCGACATTCTCGTGAACAACGCCGGCATTCTGCGCGACAAGAGCTTCGGGAAGATGACGCTAGAGGACTTCCGCGCGGTGCTGGAGGTTCATTTGATGGGCGCGGTGATTTGCACGAAGGCCGTGTGGGAGACCATGCGCGAGCAGCGCCATGGACGCATCGTCATGACGACTTCATCGTCGGGGCTCTATGGAAACTTCGGGCAGGCAAACTACGGTGCCGCGAAGATGGCGCTCGTCGGCCTCATGCAGACGCTCGCGATCGAAGGCGAGAAGCACAACATCCGCGTCAATTGCCTCGCGCCGACCGCGGCAACGCAGATGACGCAGGGCGTGCTCTCCGAGGAGAGCCTCGCCTTCCTCGATCCGGCGCTCGTCAGCCCCGCGCTGCTCGCGCTCGTCGAAGAGGATGCGCCGACCCGCGCGATTCTCTGCGCGGGCGCCGGCCACTTCGCGCGCGCGAACGTCACGCTTTCGGAAGGCCGATACATCGGCGCGGGCGACGATGCAGGCGAGCGCGTCATCGCAGCATGGGATCAAATCTCGGATCGCACCGGCGACATCGTTCCCGCCTACGGCTTCACGCAAGCCGAACGCGAGCTCGCGAGCGCGGGCGCGAAGGGTTCCGTGATGGCGGTGAAGCGCTGAGCGCGCGCTCGTTTCATCGCATGCCGGCGCGTATGGGCCACCTCGCATTCGCAAGGCTTCAGAATGGGCCCTCGCGTCCGCAAGGGCGACGAAGAGTTGGTAGGGCGCCCAGAAGTTGTGCGTGTTTAGATTCTCGCTTCCGCAAGAATGACGGCGCTTTTTAAGGGGCCACCTCGCTTCCGCAAG
>JBDZVE010000093.1:0-1541 GCA_040255535.1 Lysobacterales bacterium
AGCTTCTCTCTGGCTACAGCCCGCGCAGCCGGCGCGAAGATCGCGCTTGCGATTCTCGCTGCGGCGGCGCTCAGCGGCTGCGGCAACATCGAGCCTTGGGTCAAGCCGTACGAGCGGCAAGCGCTCGCCGATCCCATCATGTCGTTCGATCCGAATCCTGTCTCCACATCGTACATCGACCACGTATTCGAAGCGCGCGAAGGCGCTCGCGGTGCGCTCGGCAGCTCGGGCGGCGGATGCGGGTGCAACTGATCGAACCCGTTCGCGTTGATCGGGCCACAGATCACAGGCTACAGGCGACAGGTAAGAAGGACTCATCGACGATGGGCCACGGCCGCACTTCCGATTGCAGCAACCGCGACAGCGTGCGTGCGCTTCTTGCTCTTGCCTGTTGCCTGTTGGCTGTAGTCGGCGCGACGATCGTAGGATCGCAGCGCGCCTCCGCTGCGGTTCTGCCGGACGACCGTGCCGACATCCTCTACCACCGCTACGAGGGCGGCGGCGTCACGATTCAAGGGCCGTCCGTGCTCGTGCGCAAGAAGATGGCGGAGAAGTATTCGGTCAGCGCGAACTACTACGTGGACATGGTGACGAGCGCGTCCATCGACGTCGAAGTCAGCGGCGCAAGCGAATATAAGGAAGAGCGCGATCAGTACAGCCTCGGTTTCGATTACTTGAGAGGCAAGACGACATACAGCTTGAGCTACACGAGCTCCGAAGAAAACGACTACGACGCGGAAACCGCGAGCTTCGGCATCAGCCAGGATCTGTTCGGCGATCTCACGACCGTCACGATGGGATTCTCGAAAGGTTGGGACGTCGTTCGCAATGCGACCGACCCCCTCTTCGAAGAGGAAATCGAACGCTGGAGTTACCGCGTCGGCGTCTCGCAAATATTGACGAAGACGCTCATCGCGAACCTGGCCCTCGAAGTCATCACGGACGAGGGTTATTTGAACAATCCCTATCGTTCGTTCCGCTACGTCGATCCGACGAACGATCAACTATTCGCCCTCCAGCAGGAGATCTATCCGCACACGCGCACGAGCAACGCGGTCGCCATCAACGCGAAGTACTTTCTGCCCTATCGAGCCGCCGTGAACGGCGGTTATCGCTACTTCACGGATACGTGGGGAATTCGAGCGGACACGTTCGAGATCGGCTACACGCACCCGATCGGTCCGTGGACGTTCGAGATCGGCTACCGCAACTACTCGCAGACCCATGCCGATTTCTACAGCGACTTGTTCGAGCGCCGCGACCAGCAGAATTTCATGGCGCGCGATAAGGAGCTTTCGACTTTCATGAGCCACCGCGTGCGCCTTGGCGGCACTTACGAATTTGTACGCACGGGTTGGGGCTTCATCAAGAAGGGCTCGGCGAGCCTCTTCTACGATCGCATCGAGTACGATTACGACGACTTCCGCGATGCGCGCTACTCGATGGACGCCTCCGCGGAGAATTTCCGACCAGCGGGCCAAGAACCGCTGTACGCATTCGGCGCAAACGTGATCCAAGCGTTCGTGTCTATTTGGTTCTGA
>JBDZVE010000093.1:1641-14724 GCA_040255535.1 Lysobacterales bacterium
GTCATGGACTTGTTGGGCAATGCAACTGAGGACACTCGTACTCCGACACCAACCCGCGCTGCCCGCCTCCCATCCGTTGTTCTCTTCGTATCGGCGCTCAGCGCGTGCGTAAGCGCGTCCGCCGACGCGCTTCCCACTCGCGATCAAAATCCATTTCTCGCCGGTTTCGGGTTGCCTACTGCAGTCGATGCTCGGCTGCCTGCGCAATCTGCATGGTCGCTCGATCTCAACTGGGGCAATACCGCGCTCATGCAAAGCACGGCGAACGAGTCGCTGATCGTCGATGCGGAAACCCGCGAGTTGCGACTGTCGTTCTCACATCGCCTCTCCAAACGTCTTTCACTGGGTCTCGAGCTCCCCTATCGCTACACCGGCGGCGGCAATCTCGACGGCTTCATCGACAACTGGCACGACGCGTTTGGCTTGCCGGAAGGAGCACGTCCGATTCAGCCGCAGGATCGCTTGCGCCTGCACTACCGGCGAGCCGGTGAAACCCTCATCGATCTCGACACACCGGCAGAGGGGCTCGCCGACGCTGCGCTCTCTCTTGCTTACTCGGCACACGCTTCGGACCGTTCCGCAGTAAGCGTCTCGTTGGCGGTGAAAGTGCCGACGGGAAAGGCGCACTGGCTCAACAGCAGCAATGCTGTCGACGTCTCCACAATCATCGCGGCTGAGCGACGGCTCACCGATCGCTGGCACCTGAGCGGCCAACTGGCAGCGACATGGCTCGGTGAAGGTGACTTGCTGCCGTTCCTGCAGCGCGAGCTCGTATGGAGCGGACGCGCGAGCTTGTCGTTTCGTGTCCTGCCCGCGCTCGCTCTCGTCGTACAGATGGATGGACACACGCGGGCGTTCGACAGCGAGCTCGAGTTCTTCGACGACTCGCTCATTGCGACGCTCGGAGGCCGCATCGCCTTCGGCTCCGGCTGGACGTTCACGCTGGGCGTCAGCGAAGACATCATGGTCGAGCATTCGCCGGACGTCGTGTTCGTCGCCGGCATCATGAAGATGACGGCATCACCAAGATGACGGCGCTGTAGGGCGCATACGCGCGTAAGCGCCAAGTTGACAGTTGTCAGTTGGCGGTTGACAGCCAGAGGGGCGAGTTTTCTTGCCGTCAACTGTCAACTGTCAACCGTCAACCCTTATCACGCGCCGTGCACGCGGCCGGGCAGTGGTCGCGCTTGGCACCTGCTGCGTGATGCAGTGGATGTTGCCGCCGCCCAGGAGAATCTCGCGTGCCTGCACACCGATCACGCGCCGATCCGGAAACAGGCGCTTGAGCGCATTTGCGGCGAGCCGGTCCTTCTTCGGATCGAGGAGCGGCATCACGACCGTCGAGTTCGCGATATAGAAGTTCACATAGGATGCGGCGAGGCGCTCGCCGGCAACCCGCGCCGGCATATCCCCGTCCACTGCATCCACCCCGTACGCCTCCTCCGCCGTACGGTAGAGCGGGCCGGGCATCGGCAGTTTATGGATCTTGAGCGCTCGGCCCTTCGCGTCGCGCGCGCTCTTCAACCGCTCGTATGCATCGCGGGAGATCGCATATTGCGGATCGCGCTTATTGTCCGTCCACGTCAACACAACTTCACCGGGACGCACGAAGCAGCACAAGTTGTCGACGTGACCGCTCGTCTCATCGTCGACGACGCCTTTCGTGAGCCAGATGACGCTCGTCACACCGAGATACTCGTGCAGCAGGATCTCGAGCTGCCCCTTGTCGAGGTGCGGGTTGCGATTCGGATTGAGCAGGCATTCCTCAGTCGTGATGAGCGTGCCCTGTCCGTCCACATGGATAGCGCCGCCTTCGAGCACGAACGGCGCGCGATATCGATCGCAGCCCTCGATTTCGAGTACCTTGCGCGCGACGAGGTCGTCTTGATCCCAGGGGAAATAGAGACCCGAGCTCAAGCCACCCCAGGCGTTGAATTGCCAATCGACGCCGCGCACCCGACCCGCCTCGTCGGTGACGAACGTCGGACCCACGTCCCGCATCCAGGCATCATCGCTCGATATTTCCACGACCCGAATCGCGTCCGGCAACATCGATCGCGCATTGACGTACTGCGAGCGCGAGGCACCCACCGTGACGGGCTCGCCAGTGGCAATGGCGCTGGCGACAGCCGCGAATGCAGCCTGAGCTGGCTTACCGCCAAGGCGCCAGTTCGTCGGCCGCTCGGGCCACAACATCCAGCACCCGGCGTGCGGCGCGAACTCGGCCGGCATTCGAAAGTTGTCGCCGGCGGGAGTGGTTCTTAGGAGAGTGGGCATTGTCTGGGCCGGAGGCTGGAGGCGGGAGCAAGAGCTGAGCAGCACGCCGCACCGCGGAGGAAGTCAGAAGACTCTCAGCGTTCGAGTAACTCAATCATGTTCGCGTGGGCTCCGGATCGTGCCCGGAGATCATCTGCAACACTTGCGCGGTCGGTGCGCGAGCGGTTTTGAGACATTTTCCATTTGCCGACGAGTTTGTCGACCTTGATC
Source organism: Lysobacterales bacterium (assembly GCA_040255535.1). GTDB lineage: Bacteria > Pseudomonadota > Gammaproteobacteria > Steroidobacterales > Steroidobacteraceae > Steroidobacter. Next base: position 4,129 of record JBDZVE010000093.1, read on the forward strand.
TCGATGCCGACGATGGCGTTCAGCAGCTTGTCGATGTAGTCGCTCGGCGCATCGGCCACGCGCCACGGGTGCTTGCGTCCAGCTTCATGTTCCACTGTGAGATCGTTGAGCAGATTCAAGAGCCACTCGCGCTCCTGGATGACGCGAGCCGTCCCGTAGGCGTGCACGGCAACGTAGTTCCAGGTCGGGACGACCTTGCCGTCCTTCTCCTTCGCTTCGTATACCGAAGGGGAGATGTATGCGTCCGGGCCTTGGAAGATCACGAGCACATCGCTTGCCTGCTCGAGTAAAGACCACACTGGGTTCGCGCGTGCGACGTGACACCGCACCGTGCCCCAGGGCGCAGGATTCGTATCGGTGACGAAAGGAATGTGATTCGCCTCGAGACCGCTCGCCGTCTTCACGACGAGCGCGCCGAGCGGATAGCTGCGCATGAGCGCATGCATGACCTCGACGCGCGATTCTTCAAAATACTTCGAAACGTACATAGACGTGTGGAGCGAAAGCGTGTGGCGTCTAGGGCGAGAGTCGCAGCCCTCTGACCTACACATTACACCAGACACTTTACACGGCGACGACTGTCGCCCTACCTGCTCAGCGTGAATTCGGCACTGCAATACGGACATTTCGCCCAGCCGGTCTTTTCGATCGGCAAAAACACGCGCGGATGCGAATTCCACAGATGCATGCCCGGCATCGGGCACGACAGCGGGAGATCCGCGGCGGTGATCGTGTACTGGTTCTTGGCGTTCGGCTGGATGAGCTTGGTGGATTCCTTGGTTTCCATGGTCGGCTCGGATTTAGGGCGTCGTGCGGATTATTGCAGATGTGGAAGTGTAGGGTGTGAAGTGTATTGTGTAACGTAAGACGTTGAAGCCGCCGCTTGGCTTCTGACCGTCAACTGTCAACCGTCAACTGTCAACCGTCATCATTTCCCGCTCCCAAAGCTCGATGACTCCTCGCCTCTCCGCGACGAATTCGTCGGCGCCGACGATGTTCTTTTCCCCGTCCAGCGACAGGCGGTGCAGCCGGTGCCGATATTTTCGATAGGTATCGACGAGGAAATCCACGGTGGATTGGGGGACGAGATTGCCGGATGCAAGACTCTCGAGCTGGCGGATGTTGTCCGAGAACGTCACGATCTCGGGGTACCGGTCGGCCCATCTCAGCATCCAGAACTGAACGAGGAATTCGATATCGGCGATGCCGCCCGGATCTTGCTTGAGATCGACTTGGCCAGCTTTCGCTTTGGACAGATTCTCTCGCATGCGCGCGCGCATGTTGCGAACCGCCTCTTTGAGGCCATCCCGCTTGACCGCCTTGCGCAACACCTCAATTCGCGCGGATTCGAACTCCGCGCGCAGCCCCTCGTCGCCGGCGATTGCCCGCGCGCGAAGCAGCGACTGGTGCTCCCACGTCCATGCTTCTTGGAGCTCGTAGTCCCTGAATCCGGCGAGCGACTGTACGAGTATGCCGCGATTGCCCCCCGGCCTGAGCCGCGTATCCACCTCGTACAAGCGCCCCTGTGCCGTATGCACGGTGAGCAAGTGAACGAGCCGCTGACCGAGCCTTTGAAAGAACACCGTGTTGTCGATCGGGCTCGCGCCCTCGGTGCGCTGCGCATCTCCGGAAGAGTCGTGCAAGAAAACGAGATCGAGATCCGACCCGTACCCGAGCTCCAACCCGCCGAGCTTGCCGTAGGCGATTACGATCATGCTGGGCGTTCTGACATTGCCCGCCGAGTCCACGCACTTCGGCGTCCCAAACCGCTCCGTCATCTGACACCACGCGAGCGAGAGTGCCTCCTGCACGATCAGCTCCGCGATGTCGGTCAGCCGATCGCTCACCTTCATCAGGGGCAAGCCGCCGATTAGATCCGCGACGGCCACCCGGAAGATCGCAGCGCTTTGGAACTGCCGCAGAATTTCCACCTGGCGCTCGGGCTCTTCGGTCTGCATGAGCGTGCGTCGAGCCGCGAGATCGGTCGCGAACTGCTCCCTGCTCGGCTCTTCTTCGATCACGCGCTCGTCGATGAGCTCATCGAGCAAGAGCGGATGCGCCGCGATTTGGTCGGTCAGGAATTGGCTCTGCCCGCAGAGCTGCACGAGACGGCGCAGCGCCGCTGCATTCTCGTTGAGCAGGGCGAGATATGCCGTGCGCCCGCCGATGCGTTCGAGAATCTTGAGGGCTCGAGTCAAGGTCACGGAGGGGACGGCCGTGCGCGCGACGAGCGGCAGCATTTTGGGGAACAGCTCCCGCAGCCGCCGCCGCCCGGTCTCATCCTGTCGTCGAAAGTACGCGCTCGATGCCAGTCGCTCGAGCTGCTCGGCGACACCGTCTGCGCCGCCGAGACCAAATGCATCCAGTGCACGCTCGCGCTCCTCGGGCGGAGCTTCCAAATCGAATGTCGGCACATGAGAAGCCGCGTCGTCCCCATCCGGCACGGGCCCAAAGACCGTCTGCGAAAAATGCCGCGAGACATGGCCGCGGTGAACGGTCAGCTCGGCCTCGAGGTCCTCCCAATCGCGTCGCTGCAGCGAGAAGGCGAGTCGAGCGCGTGCCGCCGGATCGTCGGGAAGCTGATGGGTTTGCTCGTCGTTCCACTCTTGCAACCGATTCTCGACGAGCCGCAGTAAGCGATATGCATCCTGGAGCTCCGCGACAGCCTCCTTTCCGAGCAGTCGTTGGCCGATCAAGAGCGGCAGAACATCTCGCAACGAGCGTGACTGCAAGCGTTTGTCGCTTCCGCCCCGAATCAATTGAAACGCCTGCACGATGAACTCGATCTCGCGGATCCCCCCCGGCCCCAGCTTGATGTTATCGCGCAGCTCGCGCCGTTTGACTTCCCGCGCGATCATCGCCTTCATATCGCGCAGAGACTCGAATACGCCGAAATCTAGATAGCGGCGGTACACGAATGGGCGAATGACTTCCTCGTACAGCGAGTCGAACTGATCGAGCGCCGTGATCGGACGCGCCTTGATGTAGGCATACCTCTCCCAGTCGCGCCCATGCTGCTGCAAATAGTGCTCGAAGGAAGCGAAGCTGAGCGCAACACGGCCACTGTCGCCGAACGGGCGCAGCCGCAAGTCGACGCGATAGACGAAGCCATCGACGGTCGGTGCCGTCAGCAGTTGAACGAGCCTTTGCGCGACACGCAGGAAGAACTCGGCATTATCGATGGGGCGTGGCCCGTCGGTTTCTCCCTCTTCCGGATACAGCAGAATGAGATCGACATCCGAGGAGTAGTTGAGCTCGCCGCCCCCGAGCTTGCCCATGCCAAGGATCATGAGCGGCTGCGGCTCCTGAGTCTCTGCGCTTCGAGGCGTGCCGTATCGCTCGACGCAAGCCGAATAGGCGAGCTCGTATGCGTATCGGATCGAAACATCGGCAAGCGTGGATAGATCCTGCAGCGTCTCGTCGAGATTCGCCCAGCCGGCAATATCGCGCCACGCGATGCGCACCATGTGCCTGCGCCTGAACTGCCGAAGCTCCGCCATTGCTTCCTGCTCGTCCCGAGCCTGCAAGCGCTTCGCCCCGTCGCGATCGATCCATCCCGCATCGGCTACTTCAAACAGGCTCCCATCGCGAACGAGGTCCGCGAGCACGTTCGAATGACGCGTGCACACGCCCGCGACGTACTCGCTGCAGGTCCACACGCGAAGGATGGACCGCAACATACGCTCATCGCGCAGGAGTTCCTCCCATGTCTGCGCGTCGGTTTCTCGCGCAGCAGCTAGGCGCTCTTTGGCTGACTCCGTGAGCGCTCGCTCACTTCGATCATCGGGCGATCTCATACCGTCGAGTTTATATGGAACTTTTGCGAATGTGCTCGCTCTGAGCGACATAGGGCATCGCGATGTTCTGAACCTTTTCGGAAAACCGTCCGTTTATATGACTGAGGGCAAACTGCCTCGTCATGTAAGGTGGAGAGAACATATGCCTATGACTCGCGATACGAGTTCGAACGTGCTCTCGCGCAGCGGCCCGGCCATAGCAGTCATCGGGCTGCATGTCGCCTTGATCTATGCCATCGTCGCCACCACAGGATTCATCAAGGTGCCGTCGTTGGTCGAGCCTTTGCAGACCGTGTTCATCGATCAGCCGGTGAGTGAGCCCGAACCCGAGATCGAGCCTGTCAAGCCGGAGATCGATGAGCTCGCGCCAATCGATGAGCCGATGCCGGAGCTAGAGATCGCAGAGGTCCCTGCGCCGCCGACGGAGGTCGCGATGCCCCCGTCCGATTCCGCGATCGCAGCCGCACCGAGCGAAACCGGCGCGACGGCTCGGCAATTGAAGACGACGAATCGTGTTGAGCCCGTCTATCCCGCCACGTCGCGACGCTTGGGTGAGGAAGGAACCGTGCGCCTGCGCGTACTCGTCGATGAACGCGGTCGCCCCAAAGACGTCGACGTAGTCAACAGCAGCGGATTCGATCGATTGGATCAGGCGGCAATCGATGCCGTGAAACGCTGGCGGTTCGTTGCCGCGACCGACGGCACACGTCCCATCAGCACGTGGACGCAAGTGGCGATCACATTCAAACTGACCGACGCTCAGCGCGGATAGGTCGTAAGCTCACCTCAATCGACAAGGGCCGAAGTTCTCCGTGAGCTTCGGCCCTTTCCAAAATAAGCACCCAAAGAAGGGGAGCATGTTCTTCTTTGGTCTTCTCCTGCTTGTGCTCTCGACGTCCGAAATTCCCTACGACATCGAGGCCGCCCGAATGTCCGCTCGACAAATCGATCCTTAGCCGCGAACCGCCTCACACTCTTCGCGCGAGCAGCTTGAGCCGCATCACTGAATCACCGATGCAATGCTCGTAGGCTGACTCAATTCGTCGCTCCGCAAGCAGAGCTTGAGCGCCTCCGGCAAAAAGCAGCTCGGGCGGGAGCGAATGAGCCGTTCAGGTTTCGCCCTAAAGCGTACAAACGACCAACGTGCGAAGTTGCTGCTGCCCGCACTGCTACTCGCTGCGCAGATGGTGAACTGCATGAGAGATCTTCGTCGCACTTTCAGTCCCCTCCACGTCAGAGCCGAGGCCCGCGCCGCAGAGCGCAGTCAATGGAGACTCGGATTGTGGGCGAGCGGCGGCCTCCTCGCGCTGGCACTGCTCGCCGGACGGGCCGATGCAAGCATGGCGCTCTGTGCAAGCGGAAGCTGCAGTTCCGCAACGACGCAAGACCCGAGCGATCGCTACCTTCGACTCTCGACCGCGCTGCCCGGCATGCACTCCGCAAGCGGTTCTCGTCAAAACGAGCTATCCGATCAGGAGCTGTCCTCCTTCAGCGGCGTGGGCATGATCGTATGCACAGTGGATGGCGAGACCCGTTCGTCCACCGCGTTCCTCGTCGGTGCGTTCGATATCGCGGTCACGGTTGCGCATACGTTCAAGACCGAATCGGACAAGCCTGCAAGCTGCGTCTACAACAGCACGGACGCGCTTGGTCAAATCCGCGAGCGCATTCCCGTTGCATATATCAAGTCACAATGGGAAGCCGACCCGAGTGCATCCGGCAAGCTTTCGAAGGATCTCGCGGTCGTACGCCTCACGCAGCCTTCGCGTTTCGCGCGGCGAACGATGCCGCTCGGACGCTTCTCCGGCGACGCAGCGTCGGTCGTCATGGTGGGCTTCAAGGACATGACCTATTCGGATACGTTCAAGCAGAAGAAGCGCGGCCGGGTGTACGGCGAGGCGCTCGGATCGAGCGAGGGCTCGGTCGGCGCGTTCATGCACGATATGGATTCGCTTCACATCGCACCTGGCGCGCCCGTGATCGATGAGCGCACGGGCGTGATCATCGGCATCCACACGCGCCTCGGCCAGCGCAGCAACACGATGATCACGATGAACGATTGGCTCGAGGCGACGATTCGAACGGAGCTCGCCACGGCCTCACAAGAGACGGCGTCCCGCTCCAACTGATTCGGAATCAAGAGACTCTCGCAAAGCACGCCAAGCTCGCCAAGGTAAGAAATCGACACAGGGCGGGTTTATCTGGACTTGCCTATCTTCGCGGGTCGACTCTGAGCCCGAAGTTCTCAAGAGATACGCTCGCAGAGACGCAAAGGCGAGAAGGAAAAGATATTCTTTCCTTGTTGTCTCTGCCTCTTCGTGTCTCCGAGATGATCTTCTTCGTTCTTGGCGGGCTTGGCGTGCTTTGCGAGAGATCTTCCTAGCCGCACTGCTGATATGCGCAGACTCGAATAGGAAACTTCCTCGCCTCCCCTGCCGTTTATCTCGCGTCCAGATTAAATATGAGGCGCGATGACTATGAAGGCATTATTTACAGCCGCGGCGCTCGTCGCGTTGGCTGGCTGCGTTTCCAGCCCCGGCAAGTTGAGCAGTGCCGCGGAACGGCTCGATCGATCGGCCGATGAGCTCTATGAGGAGCTCAGCCACGGTGACGCTGATTCCGGCGCGACTCGCGAAGCGCGCCAGCTTGCCGATGCGGCGGACGACTTCAACAGCGATGTCGATGACGATCGCGATCGAGACGACCTCCGCGAAAGCTTTGAATCGGTTGCGAAGGCCTATCACGACCTGCGCGAAGAGCTCGACGATGAGCACGTCGAGTCCGACGAACGCCGCGCGTTTTCGGACGTGACGAGCGCTTATCTCGACCTCGAGCGTGAGCTCGAATATCGACACGTGAGCGGCTTGTAGGGACCGTACCGCAGTTGAAGGTGAGAGGCGCAGGCGTCACTCCTGTCGCCTCTCACATTGAGACGTCAGCGCTCGATCTCGCGCACGTGCTCTCTTTCATACGGCTACAGAACTCGGGCGTCATTGTTGCTTTGAGTTCGCCGTGTTCCTCGATGATGAACATCACAGGCATGGAAAGCCGCATCGCAAGTTCGTACCCCTCCCGAGGCCCTAATACGTTGTACGCGGTCGCCCAAGCATCCGCATACATGGCCTGCGGATGCACGACAACGACCGAAGCGAGCGAGTGCCGGATCGGCGCGCCCGTGCGAGGATCGATCGTGTGCGAGTAGCGTTTACCGTCCCTGATCACGAAGTGCCGATACTCACCGGAGGTTGCTACGGACTCGCCGTCGAGTTGAAGCACCGCGAAAGCCTGGCGATCCGCATCGCGTGGACGCTCGACGGCGATCCTCCAGCGCTCACCCTCCTTGTTCCGACCGCGGACACGGATTTCGCCGCCGACATCGATCATGTAGTTCTTCAGCGCCAGCGCATCGAGTCGGCCCGCGATCCGATCGACTGCATATCCGGGTGCAATGCCGTTCAGATCGATCTGCATCGCGGCGGCTTCTTTGCGCAGCGCAGACGGCGCCTCACGAACGTGCAACCGCGCGCCGTTTACCAAATTCCCCACGGCCGCCAACTCCTGTTCCGTCGGAAGCGGCGCTCCCTCCTTTTCCGATGGACCGAATCCCCATAGCCGCACGAGCGGCGCGACTGCGACGTCGAACGCCCCGCCTGACTCGACGCCGACTTCAAGTGCGGCCTCCACGACGTCGGCGAACGGTTTCGAGACGGCGAACCAGTCGGTCGAATCGCTCGCGTTGAACCGAGACAGCTCGGAATCCTCGCGGTAGCCGGACATGCTCGCATCGACCGCGCTCAGCTCTTGCTCTATGAGGATGCGCGCGTCATGGGGGCTAAGATCCCCTGGGGAGACGATCCGCACCGTATAAGTCGTACCCATCGTCGGCCCGGACAGTACGATCTCGGGTCTGCTGTCATTGCAGCCGGACAGCAAGAACACAAGGACGATAGCGAGAGTGTGAAACTTCAAGGGAGCGACTGGAGCATGCAAACGACTCGCAGCTACTCTCGCGGCGTCTCGCGCCACCGTCAACAGTCTATTTGCACTTCGATTCGTCGCCGGCACCTTCCAGCGCGGGCCGCTTCGCCCTAGGCAACTGTCCCTCCGGAGCCGGTGCCCGAGGCGAGGAAGGTTCGCATTTGACCGTCCCATGTTCGACCTCGGTCGCCTTCGGCGGCTCAGGATCGAGCGGCACCTTGTGAGCAGACTCGTTCAAGAGGACAGCGAGGAGAAAGCTCGCGCAGATCAGACCGCCTCCGATGAAGACTCCCCGATCCATGTCGCGACCCCCTTGTTGGCGCTCCGACCAAGCCAGCGCGTGTAAGAAATCTTAGTGCCGCGACCTTCCGCCGGAACATGTACGAAGGGGCAATGCAGCGGTTGGAAACGGCTGGCCGAAGAGCGTCCTTCGCGTCATGTCTTACGGACACGGTTCAAGGAAAAGCAAGCTGCTGCTTGAAATTAGGTGAGCATTCGCGGCACGCTCCCTGCAGGCCCATTCGAAAACTCGAAACCGGCCTGAGAACTTACGGCGCGGCACTGGCACCCCGCGACGCGGACTCAAGGTCAGGGCTTCCGTTGTGGGGGTTGCGCGTGCAGAAGTGGTCGATCGAACGCAAGGTCGTTGCCGCCATCATCAGCGCGGCCGCGCTTCCCGCGGCCGTGCTGCTCCTGTTCCTGCTCGCTCGCGAGTCGCACGCTCGTTGGACCGTCAGCGTCGCGCTGGCCGGCGCGATCGCGGCGATCCTGCTCACGGCCACGCTGCTTCGCCACGTGTACGCCGATGTGAAGCGCCATCACGATGTGGAGCAGCGGCTTCAAGTCGTGAATCGGTTCCTCGAGACGCTGCTCGACAACATCCCAACGATGATCTTCGCGAAGGACGCGAAAGATCTGCGGTTCCTTCACGTCAATCGCGCCGGCGAGCAGATGCTCGGCTACGGCCGCGAGCAATTGATCGGGAAAAGCGATCGCGATTTCTTCCCGCCCGAACAGGTCGAATTCTTTTTGAGCAAGGATCGCGAGGTTCTGCGCCAGGGCGACGTCATCGACATCCCGGAAGAAGAGATCGACACTCGCACGGGCAGGCGCATTCTGCACACGCGGAAGGTCCCGATACGCGATGCGAACGGCGAGCCCATGCTGCTGCTCGGCATCTCGATGGACATTTCGCAGCGCAAGGAAAACGAACAGCGCATCCTCGCGCTACTCGACGATCTCAAACGGCATGCGACAATGCTCGAATCGAGCAATCAAGAGCTGGAGAGCTTCTGCTATTCGGTGTCGCACGATCTGCGTGCACCGCTGCGCGCGATCAATGGCTATGCCCAGATGCTCGAGGTCGACCATGGGCCGCGCCTCGACGATGCCGCACGACTCTCGTTGCGCCGAATCTCTTTGGCGAGCGAGCGCATGGCGCGCCTGATCGACGACTTACTCGAGTTCTCTCGCCTCGGCCGCCAAACGCTCACGACGAGCGACATCGATATGCGCCCGCTCGTGCAGCGCGTAGTCGATGAGTTGATGGCGGATCGCGGCCCGTCCGAGCTCAGCATCGAGATCGGCGGCTTACTGCCAGCGCGCGGAGATCGAAAGATGCTGCAGCGCGTATGGCTCAACCTCATCGACAATGCGATGAAGTACACTGCAGCGACTCGCAATGCGAGGATCGTCGTCGACTCGCGGCAGCGCGAAAACGAGATCGTATATCGTGTTCAGGACAACGGCGTCGGCTTTGACATGCGTTACTACGAAAAGATCTTCGGCGTCTTCGAGCGCCTCCACGCCTCGGACGAGTTCCCCGGCACAGGCGTCGGTCTCGCGATCGTCGAGCGCGTGCTCGAGCGACATGGCGGGCGCGTTTGGGCCGAAAGCGAGCCCGGGAAAGGGGCAACGTTTTATTTCGCGCTGCCGAGCCAGAACGAGGCGAGCGCGCGAACAGCCCCGAAGGCAAGCGTGAGCGTCTGACTCGAAGTCAGCGCCGGAGTGTTACTGCGCGAGTCCATAACATCGATCGACCCAGCCAGTTCATGCCGCAAACCTTGCATCACGAGCACCTCGTACGCATCAACGACCCATGCAACTACGCGGGTGAGTGGCTGACGCGCGAGCAATTGTGGGCGGGCCTGCGCTACACGGTCGAAACCCCGCAGGCGGTCGATCAGTCGATCGATTCCGCGCAAGTGGTCGAGGTGATGCCTGGAACGTTGGCGCGCGAAATTCGCAGAGGACGGATTTCGACGCGGGACGAAGTGAAGCTCGTGCCGAACGAGCTGATGCAGATCCGCGCCGATGCGGCCGGCGCGTTCGCAGGCAGCACGCTCACGATCACGATCGAGGAGCCTGCGCCCGAAATGCTATTCGTACGCTTCACGTACGAAATCTGCGGCCTCGCGGACGTGCGAGAACAAGAAGAAGACACCGCACGCTGCTCGGCCTATAAACACGCCGACATCGACCGCATCCGCGAAGCGCGCCGCTACGCTGCCAGCCTGATGCGGCGTTTGCAATGAATGTTCGGCATACGTAAAAAATCTCGCAAAACCCGCCAAGCTCGCCACGGAGAGGATAAAGAGGACTGCGAGCTTGCCGAGCTACAGCCCATTCGGTTCGTCGTTCCGGCGACGGGCCTAGTGCTCGCCTGCAAACTACGAGCTGAGCCTCCGTGTTCGAAGATACAGAGAATTTCTCGCGGCGACGCGGCGGCGCGGCGGACATTCGGCACGTGCCCCCCACCCTCGTCATCCTTGCGAACGCGCACTGCTGTCCGGGGAAAATCCCGCGCAAGAGGCGCTGAAGC
>JBDZVE010000212.1:0-2340 GCA_040255535.1 Lysobacterales bacterium
TCTTCGTCGCCCTTGCGGACGCGAGGGCCCATCTGAACACCGGCGCACGAGTCGCGTGCGTGGGAAGAGAGTTCGCGCGACGCGAACGGCGCGCCACGACATCGTCGTCTCAGAACCGCCAGCGCACCTGCCCGTAGACGTTGCGCTCGATCTCGCTGCGCGGAATCGGGTCGCCGTACTCCGGATGCGATTCGTGCAGCAGGTTGCGTCCCACTAACGAAAGCTCGATGTTCTCGCTTGCGTGCCACGCCAGGCGAACATCGAGCTCCGTGTACGCCGGCACAACCGGTCGAGGCAGTGCACCGACCCGAAACAGCCGCAGGTCCAACTCCACCTCGTGCGGTAGATCGAAGCTCGAGCGCAGCTGCCAATGGTAGTCAGGATCATTCCGTAGCGTCGGATTGTCGACGCCCTCAGGATCGGTGCTGCCGGGCTTGAGCTCCAAGTCTTCTTCCAGCAAGGTCGCCCCAGCAGATACGAGCCACCACGGAAGCGGTTGATAGTCGAGCGTCGCTTCGAGGCCATAGACATCGCCTTCGATCTTGTTCTCGAGCTCGACGGGAATGGCCGTGCCGCTGCGCAGCTTGTCCCAGCGGTGGATGAAACCTGTGATCGAGTAGCTCATCGCATCGATGGGCTGCGCGCGATAGCCGAGCTCTGCGACCTTCGCAACCTCCGATTCGAAGTTCGGGCCGCCGACGACCAGATAAGGCGGCTCGCCGGGAAAGCGCACATCGCGGTCGTATCTCGCAGGCGCCCTCACCGCACGCGACAGTGAGCCCCACACGAAGTGCCCCTGCGCCGCTTCCCACGCGACGCGCATGCTCGGTAGGTACTCCGTTCCCGTGTAATCGTTGTGCTCGAGCTTCAGCCCAAGGGTCACATCGAAATTCTCATGGAGCTCGATTTCGTCCTGGACGAAAAGATTGGCCCAATCCTGCGAGCGCTGCGACGGCACGAACACGGTGGCAAAGCCGGGGTCCACGTCATCGCGTCCGTAGCGATAGCCGCCGCCCCACACGACCTTGTGCTTCGCGCCCCGAATGGAGTGTTGGAGCTCGATGTCGGCGATATTCGCAGTGGGCTCGTAGAACAACCAATCCTCGCGTTCCGAATGATCGAAATAGAGCTGAAGCTGGAGCTCCGAGCCCTCGCGCAGCGCCCGTCGCCAACGTCCGAGCACGTTCGCCCCGGACACCGACACTTCCGGGAACTCGATGCCTGCGACGAACCCGCGATGCTCCGAGCGGCCATCGTACGCATCGCCCTGAAGCGTGAAGCGGTCGACATCGTCGCCCCAGTCGGCACGAAATCCGATCTGCGCACGCCGCCACTCGTCAGGTACGCGTGAGCCATTCGCACGTTCCGTGTGATCGAACTCGGAATACTTGCCGTAGAAGCGCACGGCCCCGCTGCCGATTTCGTTGCCGAGCCGAAGCGCGCTGCTGCGCTCGTTCTCTCCCAGCGTTCCGACCATCAGCTTTCCGACGGTCTCCGTGGCGGACCGCGTGATTACGTTGATGACGCCATTTACGGCATTTGCACCCCAAAGCGTCGCGCCCGGACCGGTAATGACCTCGATGCGATCGATATCCTCGAGCATCAGATCCTGCTGATCCCAGAACACACCCGAGAAGAGCGGCGTATAGATCGTGCGCCCGTCGACCAAGACGAGCAGCTTGTTGCCGATCGCATTGTTGAAGCCGCGCGCACTGACCGCGTATTGAACGGAGTCGATGCGGGCCACCTGCAGCGAGGGCGCGAGGCGCAGCGCTTCAGGCAAGGTGGTGGCGCCCGAACGGCGAATTTCTTCGGCGGTAATGACGACGATCGCAGCCGGGGCATTCGACAGGGGTTCAGTGCGCTTCGAAACGGAGGTGACTTGGACATCAAGAAGCTGCTCGATCGAGAGCTTCTTCAGCGCATCGATGGATTGAGCGTCCGAGGCCACCGCTGCAAAGCACGCCAAAGCAGCGAGCGCAATGGGTGTCCACCTCATGGTTTTTGTGTCCCTTGGATACCGCCGTATCGAGTGTGCGCGGCCACCGCAAGAAAGCAATGACCTCGCTCGCAATTCCGGCGTGCCTACCCCCTGACTCGCCGCAATGAGCATTGAATCACAGGATTATTCGTCTATCCAAGTGCGTAAGCGCCCTACCGGTGCTTAGGCTCCTCGCATTCCTTCTTTCATCGCCCTTGCGGACGCGAGGGCCTCTTAAGCAACTGCGCGCGCTTCGCGCGCCTTGGCTCCTCGCGTCCGCAAGGATGACGGCGCTGAAGGGCCACCTCGCGTCCGCAAGGATGACGGCGCTGAAGGGCCACCTCGCGTCCGCAAGGATG
>JBDZVE010000212.1:2440-2702 GCA_040255535.1 Lysobacterales bacterium
ACGGCGGTTCTGAAAACGGGCCACCTCGCTTCCGCACGGATGACGGAACCTTTGGGATACGCGCTCTGCAACTCTTCGTCACCCTTGCGAACGCGAGGGTCCATCTGAAGGCAACCGCGCGCGCTTCGCGCGCCCTTGGCTCCTCGCTTCCGCAAGGATGACGGACGTAGGAGGTACGCTTCCCCAATTCTTCGTCACCCTTGCGAACGCGCACTAGTGTCCGGGGAAAATCCGATATCTGGAGGCCGGGGTTCCGACGGAA
>JBDZVE010000094.1:0-14664 GCA_040255535.1 Lysobacterales bacterium
ATCAGAAGCCGAGGGCTGTGAGTCGGCACGGAGCAAAGATCAGAGGCGGCTGTAGGTCGGAATTTATTCCGACCGGTCTTTGGTCGAGGCTCTCTCCTTGGTCGGATTGAAAAGGGTCGGATGAGAGGGGTCGGATTAAAATCCGACCTACAGGTCGCTGCGCTTCGCGCTTCGGTTCTCGGTACTGCCAAGATGCGAAAGGCTCTAAGCAACAACGCCCGCATCGAGCGAGCGTTGTTGCTGGGGGACTAGGATGTACTCCGCGCCGTCCCTGCGCTCCGCCCTTCGGGCCATCGAAGCGGCACTGCCGCTTCGATGTTCAAATTCGCTCCCGGCGAATTTGTCGAACCTAGGACTCCTAGGTTCTCGATCCTGTGCGAAAGGCTCTAAGCAACAACGCCCGCATCGAGCGGGCGTTGTTGCTGGGGGACTAGGATGTACTCCGCGCCGTCCCTGCGCTCCGCCCTTCGGGCCATCGAAGCGGCACTTGCCGCTTCGATGTTCAAATTCGCTCCCGGCGAATTTGTCGAACCTAGGATCCCTAGGTTCTCGATCCTAGTCCCTAAGCCAGAGCGAAAGACTCTAAGCACCAACGCCCGCATCGAGCGGGCGTTCTTGCTGGGGGACTAGGATGATTCCGTGCATCCATGCACTCCACCCCTTCGGGGCCATCGAGCAGCCAGCTGCTCGATGTTCAAATTTGGGTCCGACCAAATTTAGTCGAACCTAGGACTCCTAGGTTCTCAATCCTAGTCCCTAAGCCAAATGAAAAAGGGGCCCGACTTGCGGACCCCTTTTCATTTGGCTGGGGGACTAGGATTCGAACCTAGGTTGACGGAGTCAGAGTCCGTAGTCCTACCGCTAGACGATCCCCCAAGTTGGTTGGCGGACGGTCCACCGCCCTCGCGCTTAGCGCTTGGAGAACTGAGTTCCGCGGCGTGCCTTGCGGAAGCCGACCTTCTTGCGCTCGACCTCGCGCGCATCGCGCGTCACGTATCCGGCATCGCGCAACGCTTTGCGGAGCGTCTCGTCATACTCGATCAGCGCGCGCGTCAGGCCGTGACGGATCGCGCCGGCCTGCCCCGTGATGCCGCCGCCGTGCACGGTGACCGAGACGTCGAACTTGTTCTCCATGTTCACGAGCTCGAGCGGCTGGCGAACGATCATCCGAGCGGTCTTGCGGCCGAAGAAATCATCGAGCGACTTTTCGTTGATCGTGATCGTGCCGTTGCCGGGACGCAGGTAGACGCGGGCTGTCGAAGTCTTGCGCCGTCCGGTCCCGTAGTTAGTGGAAGTCGTCGCCATGTGGGAAATGCCTGTCAGTATTCGCTGGAAAGACTCAGATTTCGAGCGGTTTCGGTTGCTGGGCCGCGTGCGGATGCTCGGCGCCCGCGAACACGTGCAGTTTCTTGAACATTTTGCGACCGAGCGGGTTCTTGGGCAGCATGCCTTTGACCGCAAATTCAATCGCGCGCTCGGGGTGCTTGTCGAGCAGCTTCTCGAGGCTGGTGCTCTTCAGGTTGCCGAGGTAACCCGTGTGGTGATGGTAGAACTTGTCCGTCAGCTTGCGGCCGGTGACGCGGACTTTGCCCGCGTTGATGATGACGATGTGATCGCCAGCGTCGGCGTTGGGCGTGAAAGACGCCTTGTGCTTGCCGCGCAGACGCGAAGCGACCTGGGACGCGAGCCGGCCCAAGGTCTTGTTCGTCGCATCGACGACGTACCAATCGCGCCGCACCGTTGCCGCGTTGGCGAAGACGGTTCTCATTGAATTCTCCGGGAAATTTCTTAAGCCGAGGGGCTAAAAGGCCGGCAAGTCTAAAGGACGAGCATCGGCTTTGCAAACCCGCCCGCCCCTGACTTTGCGGGCCAGGGCGGTGGGCCGGCCTCCGGATCCGGCCGAACCGCGGGCAAGGAACGGACGACCTATACGACACATATATAATGAACGCCCATGAGCACCACGTCCCCCACCGCGCAGCGGTCGTTCGGACCGGGCGATCGCCTGCTGATCGCGCTCGATCAGGCCGTTCGGACCGTCTTGGCGGACCACCACGCGTCCCGGCCCTACCCTGCCCAAGGCATTCCCGAATCCGTGCACCGAGAGGAGGACCGGCGGCACACGGCCGCGCTCATGCGCATTAACCACTCGGGCGAGGTCGCCGCGCAGGCTTTGTATCAGGGTCAAGCCTTCGTGGCAGGCTCCGCCGCGACCAGGGAATCGCTGATGGAAGCCGCACGCGAGGAGACCGATCATCTCGCCTGGTGTGCAGAACGCGTCAATGAGCTCGGCGGTCGCCTGAGCGTGCTGAATCCGCTTTGGTATGCGGGCTCGTTCGCGATCGGTGCACTCGCCGGCCTCGCGGGCGATCGAACCAGCTTGGGGTTCGTCGCGGAAACAGAACGCCAGGTCGTCGAACACCTCGCAGGTCACTTGGACCAGCTCGCGAAGAGCGATGCGCGCACTCGCGCGATCATCGAGCAGATGTCGGCCGATGAAGAGCGGCACGGCAGGAATGCAATGCTGGCAGGCGGCGAAGCGCTGCCGTTTCTTGCACGCGCGCTCATGAAAGCTACAGCGCGCGTGATGACGCGCAGTGCCTACTGGCTCTGATTCGGCCGAATGCTTGCGATCGAGGCGCTACCTGTATTAAATGGCGCGCGAGACCCCGTGGCCATAAGTCACTGTAACAACTTATTACACAAAGACACGACGAGGTGAGTATGGAAGAGGGCGCAAGGCCGTTGAGCGACATCCCGGCGATCAATCGCTTCCTGAGTTACTGCCGGATTCGCACCGTGCCTTCCAAGACGGTCGTGATCCATGCCGGCGACCTGCCCGATGTTCTGTATTACATCGTCAGCGGCTCGGTGGAAGTCATGATCGAAGACGAGGAAGGCAACGAGATGGTGCTCGCCTACCTCAACAAGGGGCAATTCTTCGGCGAGATGGGCTTGTTCTACGAGCAGCCGACTCGCAGCGCCTGGGTTCGCACTCGTCAGCAATGCGAGCTCGCAGAAATGACCTACCCGCGCTTCCGCCAGCTCGCCGCTGAAAGCCCGGGCCTCGTATTCGAATTGGCGACCCAGCTTGCCACACGCCTCGACCGCACGAATCGCAAGCTCGGCGATCTGGCGTTCGTCGACGTCACCGGCCGGGTCGCGCACGCGATCATGGATCTCTGCAGCGAGCCGGATGCGATGACGCACCCGGAAGGCATGCAGATCAAAGTGAGCCGCCAGGAGCTCTCGCGCCTCGTCGGCTGCTCGCGCGAGATGGCCGGCCGCGTGTTGAAGGTGCTCGAAGATCAAGGTCTGTTGCGTGCGACCGGCAAGACAATCGTCGTCTTCGGTGCGCGCCCCAAGATGAAGACGAAGCCGCCGCTCGCTACAGCCGCGGGTCGCGCCGCTCCACAGAATCGTCACGACAGTGACGAGGACGATTTCGACGATGACGAGGAGTAGGCGCAGCGACTTCGGCGCCTCGCGTGTAACGTGTCAGGTGTAAGGTGTCTGGTCAGAGCTGACTCGCTTCTGACCCAGCACCATACACTTTACACCTTACACTTTCTCCGCCTACACGATCGTGCCTCGCGCGCGATCAATTTCCCGCTTCATCGCCGCGATCGTCGCGGCGTAATCTTTCGTCCCGAAGATACCCGAGCCTGACACGAACGTGTCGGCGCCGGCGCGCGCGAGCTCGCCGATGTTGTCCACCTTCACTCCGCCGTCGATCTCGAGACGAATTTCACGCTCGCTTGCCGCGATGCGCTCCTTCGCGGCGCGCAGCTTCGGCAACGCAGAGGGAATGAATTTCTGCCCTCCGAAGCCCGGGTTGACCGACATGAGCAGCACCATGTCGAGCTTGTCCATGACGTGATCGAGCCAATCGAGCGGCGTCGCGGGATTGAACACGAGCCCGGCCTTGCACCCGTGCTCGTGAATGAGACCGAGCGTTCGGTCGACGTGCTCGGTCGCTTCCGGATGGAACGTGATCCACGTGGCGCCCGCTTGCGCGAAATCCGGAATCAAGCGATCAACGGGCTTCACCATCAGATGCACATCGATCGGCGCCTTCACTCCGTGCTTGCGCAACGCCTCGCACACGAGCGGCCCGATCGTGAGATTCGGGACGTAATGATTGTCCATGACGTCGAAGTGAATCGTGTCCGCGCCCGCGGCGAGGACAGCGTCGACCTCCTCCCCGAGCTTTGCGAAGTTGGCGGAGAGAATCGAAGCGGCGATCCAGGGGGAAGACATGGTGATTGAGGCGCTTCGCGCTGTGTAAGGTGTGGAAGTGTAAAGTGCAAAGAGTGAGCGTCGGTGTTTCTGACGTTACACCATACACCCTACACTTTACACTCCGTACTCTGCGGCTACTTCAGTCTTCTCGCCTCTCGAATCAGCTCGTAGGCGGCGCGGATTTGGCGCGTTTTCTCCTGCGCCAGGGCCATCATGGACTCGGGTAGGCCTTTCGCGACGAGCTTGTCGGGATGGTTGCGGCTCATGAGCCGGCGATAGGCCTTCGTGACTTCGACATCCGGGGCGGTGCGCCCGATTCCGAGGACCTCATGCGCTTCGGCCACGCGATCCACTGGCGCGGAGCGAGGTCGAGAGGCGGCGCGTTGCATCCGCAATAAAGCCTCCATTTGGATGACCTCGTACGCGGGGACATCGAGGGCGGCACAGATACGGCCGAGCACCGCGCGACCCGTCTCGCCCAAGCTGCCGCCGTCCACTGCGGTCTGCAGTTGGATTTGTACGAACATTCGACATAGATCGGACCGGGCACGGCAAAGCGCCGACAGGCGAGCGAGCGCGGACTCGAGCGGGAAGTCGCGCTCCTTGCCTTCGCGAAAGAACTCCATTGCCGACTGAATCTCGCGCTCGCCGAGCGCGAGCTCATCCATCATCGCACGCGCGGCCTGAATCGCTTGTTCGGAAACGCGCCCGTCCGCTTTCGCGAGGTGGCCCATCGTTTGGAACGTCGTGCGGAAGAACGCCTCCCGCACCGCTGCACTCGCCCGCGGTGCACGGCGCACGCGATTCGAGCCGAGCTCGATGTCTACGAGCGAGCCGAGCAGAAAGCCGATCACTGCGCCTCCCGGACCGCCTGCGACGAGGCCGATCACGCTGCCGAAGGCGTTGCCCTGCCAATGCATCGATCTTGAAGCCCATCTCACCCGCTGCGACAATCCGCGCATGGTAACAGTGCCGGCAGCACGACGCGCGCCGCGCCCTGCCGCTTTGCGAGCATAGCGCTCGCCGCCCAAGAGAGCCGCTTCATGCCCGCAACCGCTACTTCCCCTCCGATGCTCGAGTCGAACTTGCGTGGGCTCAAACTCATTCACCGAGGCAAGGTTCGAGACATCTACGAGCTGGACGAGCGCCACATGCTGATCGTCACGACCGATCGCCTGAGCGCCTTCGACGTCGTGTTGCCGGATCCGATCCCCGGCAAGGGACGCATTCTCACGAGCATCTCGCAGTTCTGGTTCGAGAAGACGCGTCACATCGTTCCAAACCACACGACCGACTTTCCCCTCGAGCGCGCCGTACCCGACGCCGAAGAGCGTGCGGCCATCGCGGATCGCAGCATGGTCGTGAAGCGCCTGCGCGCTTTGCCTATCGAAGCGGTCGTTCGCGGCTACCTCATCGGTTCCGGCTGGCGCGACTACGAACGTACGGGAATGGTCTGCGGCATCACGTTGCCGCGAGGTCTCCGTCAGGCGGAGAAGCTGCCTGAGCCGCTGTTCACGCCCGCTACGAAGGCCGAGCTCGGCGAGCATGACGAGAATATCGACTATGACCGGGTCGTCGCGCTCGTCGGACGCGGCGTCGCCGAGCAAACACGCGCAACCGCCCTCGCCCTCTATACATTCGCGGCGGAACATGCGCTCGCGCGCGGAATCATCATCGCGGACACGAAATTCGAGTTCGGCTTGGATGAAGCCGGCCACCTCACGCTCATCGATGAGGCATTGACACCCGATTCTTCGCGCTTCTGGCCCGTCGACACGTACCGCGTCGGCTCGAGCCCGCCGAGCTTCGACAAGCAATTCGTGCGCGATTATCTCGAGACGCTTACCTGGGATAAGCGGCCGCCCGGTCCGAAGCTGCCGCAAGAGATTATCGAGCGAACCTCGGCCAAGTATGCGGAAGCGCTGCAACGGCTCACGGGTTAGGCTGAAGGCTGTAGCCAAAAAGGATCGGAATCTATTGCCGGCCTTGACGCAGTTCTCCTCTTCTTCCCTCTGGCTACAGCCTAGCGCCTACAGTCTATAGCCTACACGTATGAACGCACCGTCCTCGCGAACGGAGCTGCCCGCGGTCGGCAGCACAGTGGAAATTTCCAAGCACGTCCCTGCTCGCATCGCGTTCATCTACCTCGCAGTGGGTGTTTGCTGGATCTTCTTCGGCGATCGCCTCCTCGATTGGCTGGACCTGACGGCAGCGCACATGAGCCGGATCCAGACGGCGAAGGGCTGGCTGTTCGTCATCTTCTCCTCCGCGCTGATCTACATGCTGCTCCGGCGCTACCAGCGGCGCGATGAGCAAGTCGTCAAGGTGCTCCTCGAGTCGCAGACCGAAGTACAACGGATGAACGCCGATCTCGAGGCGCGCGTCGCACAGCGCACGCAACAGCTCGAAGCCGCCAATCGCGAGCTCGAATCTTTCGCTTACGCGGTCTCGCACGACCTACGCGCACCGCTGCGCAGCCTCTCAGGCTTCAGCCAAATCTTGCGCGAGTCGGCGCCCGCCGGCCTGGACGACAAATCGCTGCATTATCTTCGGCGCATTCAAGAATCGAGTCAGCGAATGTCGAACTTGATCGACGATTTGCTCGGCCTGTCGCGCATCAGCCGCGCCGAGCTGAACACGCGCCCCGCCAATCTGTCTCAGATCGCGAGCGAAGCGGCTGCGGCCGTTCGCGAGCGCTATCCGAATCGCGCCGTCGAGCTCGCAATCGAGGTCGACATGGGCGTGCACGGCGACACTCGCCTGCTGCGCATCGCGATGGAGAATCTGCTCGACAACGCATGGAAGTACACGGCGCATGCGAACCCCGCCCGCATAGAGGTCGGCTTCGAAGACACGATCGAGGGACCCGTCTACTACGTGCGAGACAATGGGGTCGGCTTCGATATGCAATACGCCGGCAAGCTCTTCGCTCCGTTCCAACGGCTCCACGCGGAATCGAAATTTCCAGGCACGGGCATCGGGCTCGTAACCGTCCAGAGAATCATCGCGCGACACGGCGGGCGCGTCTGGGTCGACGCCAAGCCTGATGAGGGCGCGGCGTTTTATTTCACCCTCTCGGAAGGGTGAAGTGTCTCGGGAGTGTGAAGTGTCAAGTGTACGGTCAGAACGCGACGGCACTTACTCAGCGGGCCACGGTTGACAGTTGACGGCCAGAAAAGATCAGAACAGCTCGTTGCGGCTGTTCATGGCAGGACGAAGATTCTGACGTTACACGTTACACCTTGCACATTTGCACTTCGCACGCATCTTGCCGTGCGAGGCAGCGCGTGTCAGGCTGCATAGGCATGCTGCAACCGCTCGTCACGCGCCTGGAAAGCTGGCTGTTCGAGCCGCCCGAGTCATTGATCGGGAAGCCGCTCTGGAAAGCCGCGCATCTGCTCCGCTATCCGTACGCGCTCGTGCGAGACATTCTGCGGGGGCAGCTCACTCTTCGAGCAATGAGCCTCGTCTACACGACGCTGCTCTCGACCGTCCCGCTGCTCGCATTGTCTTTCTCGGTGCTGAAGGGGCTCGGCTACCACGAGGACCTCGAGCCCGTGCTGTTCAGCTTCCTCGAGCCGCTCGGCACGGAGCGCGCCTACGAGCTCACCGCACGCGTAATGGATCTCGTCAACAACGTCCGCGGGACGGTGTTGGGCTCGATCGGCTTCGCTTTTCTGCTCTACAACGTCATCTCGATGGTGCAGAAGGTCGAGGAGAGCTTCAATTTCATCTGGCGGGTCGAGCAGCCGAGAAGCTTCACGCGCCGCTTCAGCGAGTACTTGAGCGTAATCGTCATCGGCCCGGTCGCGACGGTCGCCGCTTTCGGTCTGATTGCGGCGTTCCGCAACACCTCGCTCATGCAGCGCATCGAGAGTCTCGAGCCGTTCGGCACGATGCTCGTCGTCGTCGGCGCGCTCACGCCCTATCTGCTCGTGACTGCCGTCTTCACCTTCATGTACGCGTTCATCCCGAATTGCGCCGTCCGCTTCCGCGCGGCTCTGACCGGCGGGCTGTTCGCGGGTGCGCTCTGGGCGGCGGCGGGAATGCTCTTCACTTCGTTCGTTGCGGGCTCGACGCGCACGATCGTGATCTACGCGGGCTTTGCGATCGCGATCGTGGCGCTCATCTGGGTCTACATCTCCTGGCTCGTGCTGCTGCTCGGCGCCCAGCTCTCGTTTTACGTACAGAACCCGCAGTATCTGCGTCCCGGTCGAGAGGCGATTCAACTGAATGCGAGTCTTCGCGAACGGGTTGCGCTGTCGATCATGTACCTGATCGTGTGCAACTACCGAGACGCGCAGCATCGTTGGACGATCAACGCCTTGGCCGATCACCTCGACTTGCCCGGCGCGGCGCTCGGCCCGATCGTCACCGCGCTCGAACGC
This sequence comes from Lysobacterales bacterium, assembly GCA_040255535.1. Lineage (GTDB taxonomy): Bacteria > Pseudomonadota > Gammaproteobacteria > Steroidobacterales > Steroidobacteraceae > Steroidobacter. The sequence goes on from JBDZVE010000094.1 coordinate 8,631, forward strand.
AAGGGGCTGCTCTTGCTTGCCGACGACGACACTTGGGTACCCGCCCGCGACCCCGACACGATCGAGCTCGCCGACGTTCTCGACGCGGTTCGCAACGAAAAGACCGGCCCGCGGCTCGGCAAGATTCGCGATATCGCTCCGGCAGTAGCCGCCGCGCGCTCGGCCGAGTGCGCGCTGAAAGAAGCGTTGAAGGGCAAGACCGTGAAAGCGTTGGCGGAGGAATCAAAGTGATCGGCGATGAGCAAGCATAGCGCTGCTCACGCCAATCGACGCTCGCGATACGAGCCCCTGCCCATGCACGCTTCGATCGACGTGCCACGCGAAGCAGGAAAATTTCTCGCGGCGGCGCCGCGGCGCGGCGAAGAAACGCTGGATCGATCTCCATTCGCCTGTGCACTCCGCGGGAGTCATTTCTTGTCAGCCTAGGATGCTTGGGTAGACGCAGCGCAAAAAGCACCGCCGGTCAGTCTTGATTTCGTCGCGCCGCCGCGCCGCCGCGAGAGACTCCTCTTTTCGGCGAATGGCACACCGCTAAACGGGGGCCCTATTCTCCGGCAATCGTCATCTTCTCGATCAACACCGAGCCTGTCCTGATGCCGCCTCTCGCATCGACGTCATTGCCGACGGCGACGATCTGCCGAAACATCTCTTTGAGATTGCCCGCGATCGTGATCTCGTGCACCGGATACGCAATCGCGCCATTCTCGACCCAGAAGCCGGCGGCGCCCCGAGAATAATCGCCCGTCACGCCGTTGACGCCTTGGCCCATGAGCGCCGTCACGATGAGCCCGCGATCCATTCTGCGCACGAGCGACTCGAAGCCGTCGTCGCCTGGCGCGACGATGAGGTTGTGCACGCCGCCCGCGTTGCCGGTCGTCTTCAAGCCGAGCTTGCGCGCCGAATACGTGCTCAACACGTAGCCCGTCAGGACGCCTGCATCGACGAGCTCGCGGTCCTTCGTCGCGACACCTTCGCTGTCGAACGGCGCGCTGCCCAAGGCTTTGGGCAGGTGAGGCCGCTCCGAGATCTGCATCCAACTGGGAAAGATCTGATCTCCCGCCGCATCCAGCAAGAACGAGGCCCGCCGATATTGGCTGCTGCCGCGAATCGCGCCGAGCAAATGGCCGAACAGACCGCGCGCCAACTCCGGCACGAACAGGACGGGCGCCGAAACCGTCGCAAGCTTGCGCGCATTCAAACGCCGCAGCGCTCTCTCCGCAGCGCGCCGGCCGATGCTCTGCGCACTCTCGAGCTCCCGCCAGTCGCGAACGGAGCTGTACCAGTAATCGCGCTGCATCTCGCCGTTCTCTTGCGCGACAACGACGCAGCTCAGGCTGTGCAAGCTGCTCGCGTAGCCGCCGAGAAAGCCGATCGAATTGCCGAATACACGCAGGCCCTGATGTGTCGAGAGCGTCGCGCCTTCGGAATTGCCGATGCGCTTATCCAAGTTCAACGCCTCGGCCTCGCATGCGACTGCGAGGTCGCGTGCATCGTCCGGCTCGATCGCCCAGGGGTGACACAGATCGAGATCGGGCGGGTCGCGCGCAATCGTGTCGGGATCAGGCAATCCGGCACACTCATCCTCGGCCGTGAAGCCTGCGATGCTATATGCCTTCGCGACCGTCTCCTTGAGCGCGCGCTCGCTCAAGTCCGCAGTGCTCGCGGATCCCTTGCGTTTGCCGCGATAGACCGTGACACCCATGCCGCGGTCGCGATGATATTCCAGCGTTTCCACCTCACCGAGGCGCGCCGTCACCGACAAGCCGGTCTCGACGCTGACACCGACTTCGGCGTCCGTCGCCCCCAAGCGCTTCGCCTCATCGATGGCGAAGGTCACGAGGTTCTCGAGGTCGCGCTGCGAATGACTGAGTTGATTCTGGCCGGAGCTACGCGTTGGGGTTTGCATCCGCGCATTCTAACCCCTGCCGAGCCGGGCGCGACCGAGCGGAAATGACAAAGCAAGCGGTGCTTTCTCCGACTTCTCGCGCTAACTCCGCGGTTCATCGCTCCTGCGCGTCGCCGCCGGCTACAATCGCTCGCATGAGCGACGATGAATACGAACGCCCGAGCAAAAGCGAGCGCAAACGTCAAAGCGACGCGTTACAAGTGCTCGGCGAAGAGCTGATCGATCTACCGCAAGCGGAGCTCGACGAGCTCCCCCTTCCGGAAGCACTGCGCGATGCCGTCATGCTGGCGCGCCGCATTACGGCGCACGGCGGGCTTTATCGACAGAAGCAATACATCGGCAAGCTCATGCGCAAGATCGATGCTGAGCCCATTCGTGCCGCCTTGAGCGCGAAACGAGATCGCGAGCGTACGGAGGCGCTGCGTTTTCGCCGCATCGAGCAGTGGCGCGAGCGACTCCTACGCGAGGGGGCGCCTGCGCTGGAGGTGCTCTCTACGGAAGCTCCCGGCTCGATCGATAAACAGGCGGTCAGCCAACTGCTCGAGCGCGCCCGCAGCGAGCGAGCACGAAACGCGCCGCCGCATGCGGCACGAGAGCTGTTCCGCGTGCTGCGCGATGCGCTGAGTGAGCCGCCGGAATCGAGCTCGGAATCGACATAGACGCGGCTGTCCGGGACATAAGCGGCTCCGCCCCTCGCGCGCACATCTACGCTACAATTCCCGGATGAACGCTCTCGTCGGCATCATCATGGGTTCGAAGTCGGATTGGGATACGCTCCAACCGGCTGCGGACACGCTCGCCCGCCTGGGCGTCCCGCACGAGACACGCGTCGTTTCCGCCCACCGGACGCCGGATTTGCTGTTCGAATATGCCTCGACCGCGAGACAACGCGGGCTCGAGGTCATCATCGCGGGTGCGGGCGGTGCCGCCCATTTGCCAGGGATGGTCGCTGCGAAAACCTCTCTTCCGGTCTTGGGCGTACCTGTGCAATCGAAAGCGCTCAACGGCATGGACTCGCTGCTCTCGATCGTGCAAATGCCTGCGGGCATTCCGGTCGGAACGCTCGCAATCGGCACGGCCGGGGCGACGAACGCTGCCCTGCTCGCCGCTGCGATACTCGGCAACAAGTACGAGCGCATTCGCGTGGCGCTCGATCAGTTCCGAGCAACGCAGACCGAAGCGGTTCTAGCCCACCCAGACCCGAGCGAATCCGCTCCCGCGAAGCGTTCATGAGGATCGGCATCATCGGCGCAGGCCAGCTCGGAAGGATGCTGGCCTTGGCGGGGTATCCGCTCGGCCTCCAGTTCGTGTTCCTGGATCAGAGCGAGCACGCGCCCGGCGCCCAAGTCGGACGCATCATCTGCGGAGCGTTCGGCGATGCGAGCCGCCTCGCGCAGCTCGCAGATGCCGTGGACGTCGTCACCTTCGACGTAGAAAACGTGCCTGAGGATGCGGTACGCGACATCGCCGCGCACAGACCCTTCTTGCCCCCTGTGAGTGCGCTCGGCGCATCGCAGGACCGCCTTCACGAGAAGACGCTTTTCACGAAGCTCAAGATCCCGACCCCGTCCTTCGCCGCGGTCGACACTCTTCAGGACCTGAAAAGGGCTGCGGAAAAGATAGGTATTCCCGGCGTGTTGAAAACACGCCGGCTCGGCTATGACGGACGCGGTCAGTACTTCATACGGGCAGCGGGCGAGCTCGAGACCGCATGGCAAACGCTCGGCTCCGTTCCGCTGATCTACGAAGCTTTCGTTCCTTTCAGCCGGGAAGTTTCCCTCATCAGCGTGCGCAGCACGACGGGCGAGATCCGCTTCTATCCGCTGACGTGGAACACGCACGAAGCCGGCATCTTGCGGCACTCGATCGCACCCTACCGCAACGCATTGTTGCAAAAGCAAGCAGAGCGGCACCTCACGCGCTTGCTGAAGCACTTCGACTATGCAGGGGTCCTCACTGTCGAATTCTTTGTCAAACGCGGGCAGCTCATCGCGAACGAAATGGCCCCGCGCGTACACAATTCCGGACATTGGACGATCGAGGGCGCCGAGACTAGCCAGTTCGAGAACCACCTTCGCGCCATACTCGGACTACCGCTCGGGAGCACACGACCGATAGGCCATTCGGCGATGGTGAACTTCATCGGTCGGATCCCGACGCTCGGGAACATTCTGCGCGTGCCGGGCGTACACTTTCACAGCTACGGCAAAGAACCTAGGCCTAATCGGAAACTCGGGCACTGCACGATCAATGCCGCCTCGAGCGCAAGTCGCGATCGCGCATTAAGACAACTGTTGCGGCTCAAGCTCGCCTGAGCCGATGGCCGTCGAGGCTAGCCTGCCGCGACATGTATGCTCTCGACGACGCGAGGAGCGAACCGATGTCAACGGTCCGAAGGACTATCGAAATGGCCCGAAAATTGGTGTCTTTATACGACAAGACCGGCGCCAGACGTGGCTGATTCCGCGCTTTTGAATACCTGACGCGTTGCTCGTAAACTGGCGCCGGCCGCCTGCTCCCAAAGTGAGCATCCTGCACGTGCCTACCGAGCGTCTCCTCGTTTAAGTTTGTCGATTCCGATCGTTTAGCACAGGGTCCTTGGCATCGCCGACAACTGCATGTACCTCGACTTGTTCAAACTGCAAGAGCTGCCGTTCCGGCTGACGCCGGATCCAGCTTTCCTGTATCTCTCGAAGCACCATGCGCGCGCAAAGGCGTACATGGAATCGACGATCTGGTTTACGGACGGGTTCGTCGTCATCACGGGCGAGATCGGTTCGGGCAAGACGACGCTGATCGAGACGTTCCTCAAGGAGCTCGAAAAGGACGTCGTCGTCGCACAGATCAACCAGACGCAGGTTTCCGCAACCGAGTTCTTGCAGACACTGCTCGTGCAGTTCGGCTTCCAGCCGTTTCGAATGAAGAAGGCCGAGCTGCTCGCGACCTTGAACGAGTTCTTGATCGAGCAGTACGCAAACGGCCGGCGTGTGCTGTTGATCGTCGATGAAGCGCAGAATCTCTCGAACAAGGTGCTCGAAGAGATTCGGCTCCTCTCCGGCGTCGAGACGACGAAGGAGAAGGTGCTGCGCATCATTCTCGCCGGCCAGCCCGAGCTCAACGACAAGCTGAACTCGCCGAGCCTCGTGCAGCTCGCGCAACGTATACGTCTGCGCTTTCACTTGACGCCGTTGTCAAAGACGGACACCGCCTCCTACATCCACCACCGGCTCGAGGTCGCGGGATCGCAAGGTCGCACGATTTTCCAGCCCGATACGCTACCGATCATCTATCGCTACACGGGCGGGATTCCGCGCCTCGTCAATACCCTCTGCGACACTGCGATGATGTCCGCATACGCGCGCGATCACGACACCGTGACCACGGAGGATCTGCGTGCGGCGATCGAAGAGCTGCAATGGGTGGAGTACACGGAACGCTCGGTACGATTACAGACGCTGCACGGTAATGCGGGTGCAGAGCCGCCGGGCGAGCGCTCGGCCGACCGGCGCATCGTGCTCGGCCGCATCCTGGTCGGGTTCAATGGCCAGACCATCGCGGAGCGCGAGCTCACGCCCGGACGCTTCATCATCGGGCGCACGCCCGACAACGATCTGCAGATCGACAGCAAGTACATCAGCCGTCATCACGCGCAGATCATCACCTCACTTCATACCTCCGTGCTCGAAGATTTGAACAGCACGAACGGCATCTACGTGCGCGCGAAGCGCGTGCGCAGACGCATGCTGAATGACGGCGACGTCGTGCAGATCGGGCAGCACGAGATCATGTACTTCGACGAACGGATGGCGCGTACGCGCGTACCGACGAGCGACGTCGAAGATGACGCCGTGCCGCTCCTCAACGAGGCCGTGCAAGGAGACCGCGGCCACGCCGCGACGATCGCAGAGGACGACGAAGTCGAACCCCTTCCCGCCCGCGAAGCCACCCACTCCAAAAGCTAGACAAAGACCGAAGGTCTTTGTCGTGTCCCGATGAAAATCGGGATCCAGAGTAAAGAAGACCGAAGGTCTTTGTCGTGTCCCGATGAAAATCGGGATCCAGAGTAAAGAAGACCGAAGGTCTTTGTCGTGTCCCGATGAAAATCGGGATCCAGAGTAAAGAAGACCG
>JBDZVE010000011.1:0-18161 GCA_040255535.1 Lysobacterales bacterium
CCCGCGCCAATCTTGTATCCTCCGCGCTCGGTCGTGCCCGGGAGCTTTTACAAAAAAGGGACTTCTGAGGCGATATCTACGGGAACAAGCCATAACTCCTGTGGATTTAAGAGGCCGTGAAATTTTGTCGCTCTGGTCATTTATTTTCCGACCCAGAAGGGGAAAGAAGTCATGAAGAAAACGATCTCCACCACCGTGAAGGCAAGCCTTGCCGCTCTTGCGCTCGTCGCAGCGAGTGGTTGCGTCTCTCAAGCGACCGTCGATGAGATCCGCGCCACGGCCGACAAGGCTGTGCAGGATGCTGCTGCCGCCAAGGCTGCGGCCGACTCTGCGGCGAGCGCCGCTCAGTCTGCCCGCTCGGCAGCCGACAGTGCCCAGAGCGCTGCGAATCAGGCGCTGCAGGCCGCTCAGGCGAGCCAGGCGTGCTGCGACGCTACGAACGAGAAGATGGACCGCATGTTCAAGAAGTCGGTCTCCAAGTAATCCCGACTCGTTCGATGAACGAAAAACGCCGCGGAGAAATCCGCGGCGTTTTTTTTTGCACCAAGAGAAACGCTTCGACTGCGAATAATCAACTGGCGACGACTCGTGCGCAGTTGGCGGAGCGGCTCGTAGAGAGTCAGGACCGTCGAAGCCAGCAAGGCCGCCTTCCGCCCCCGGCCCGAAGCCCTTCGCCTGTCGCCCTCGGAAGAGGCGGACCCCACAGCCTCAGCCGCGGACTAACTCGGTGGATAGATAGGCCTCGGCCGCAGGGTCCGCGCCTGCAGTGTAACAGCAGCGCGAGCACGAGCCGGGGCTCGGATCACAAACGGGGTGTGAATGACGGCTAAGGGCGGCCTTGACGAGCACCCATCGCATCTGCCGTGGCCGTCGAACCAAGCAGAACAGGCTCGGGAACGCCCGTCGCACGGATGAAGGCGCGCTCCGCGCGCGACCAGTCGATCGGCACCGCGCTCTCGTCCTGCGTCGCAGAAACCAGCAACCGCGTGATGTTCGTGAGACTGTGGACGCTTTCGTCCGTTTGCCCTTCGAGCGGCGAGTGGATCTCGATATACAGCTCGCCCTTGTGCCAGCCCATCTTGTAGGGCTCATCGATCAGTCGCACCCGCGTGTTCACCGGTACGAGATGGAAGAATTCTTCGATGTCCTCAGGAAACATGCGAATGCATCCATGCGTGACCTGCATGCCCACGCCGGCGGGCCGATTCGTGCCGTGAATCAAATAAGCACCGCCGGGAATATCCAATCGCATCGCGTACTCCCCTAGCGGATTGTCCGGCCCCGGCGGCACGGCTCGCGGAAGCGGCCGCCCTTCGAGCTCGTGCTCTTTGCGCACGGATTCCGGCGGGTACCAAGTCGGTCGCGTGCGCTTATTGACGATGCGCGTCGAGCCGAGCGGGGTCTTCCAATCCATCTTGCCGATGCTGATGGGATACGTCTTAACGACGAGCGGCTCGCCGGGCTTCGATTTCGGGAAGTAATAAAGACGATGCTCGGCGAGGCTCACGACGACGCCCTCGCGAGGCGCGCTCGGCAAGATGTACTGCGAGGGAATCAATACCTGCGTGCCCTCGCCCGGCAGCCACGGGTCGACGCCCGGATTGGCAGCAACGATTTCCTCGTATCCGACACCGTAGCGCCGACCGATATCGAGCAGCGTATCTTCGTGGTGCGCAGTGACGTACTGCAGCTCGCCGACGACCGTATCGGAACCTTCGGGCAGCAGGTACGTGGCCGCTCCCACCACCGTGGACACGCACAGCGCTGCGGCCCCGAGCGTCGCGATCAATAGAGATTTAATGCGCACATTCATCCTCTAAGCAGTCTACGCACGCTTGGACTGCCGTATCCAGCACGAGTTCTTAGGCTGCGCTCCCTTCCTGCTGCGTGCTCAGCAGATTTGCGATCTGTGTCGGTACGCCTTTGCGCGCTTCGATCGAGGCAATCCGCAGCGCATTCGCGAACGAAACGACATCAGCGCTGCCGTGGCTCTTGATGACGACCCCGGAGAGCCCGACCATGCTCGCGCCGTTATACGAGCGAGGATCGAATTCCCGCCGAATGGATCGATACACCGGCCAGGACGCCGCCGCAGCGAGATAGCGCAGCGGATTGCGCGTGTATTCGGCCTTGATCGCGCCCACGAGCATCGTCACGAGACCTTCCATCGTCTTCAAGGCAACATTGCCCGTGAAGCCGTCGGTGACGACTACATCGACATCGCCGGAGAAGATATCGTCCCCTTCCACGAAGCCGATGTAATTGAGCGTGCTGGCGGCGATACGACGAGCGGCCTCCTGTACGACGCCGTCGCCTTTCATTTCTTCCTCGCCGATATTGAGAATGCCCACCCGCGGCTTCGCGATGCCATGCATGTCCGCGGCGACGACCGATCCCATGATCGCAAACTGAAACAGATGGTCCGCCGTGCACTCGGCGTTCGCACCGAGGTCGAGCATGTGCGTATACCCGTGCCGGGCAGGGATTCTCGAGATGATCGCCGGGCGATCCACGCCTTCGATCGTCTTCAAGACGAAGCGCGCGGTCGCCATCAGCGCGCCCGTGTTGCCGGCGCTGACGCAGGCATCCGCTTCGGCGGATTTCACGAGATCGATCGCGCGGCGCATTGAGGATTCCTTCTTCTTGCGCAGCGCATCCTGAGGCTTCTCATCCATGCCGACGATCTGAGATGCAGGATGGATGCGCATGCGCGCGCGCAGCGCAGGCGCCGCATTGGCGAGCAGCGGCTCGATCCTTTCCGGAAGACCGACGAGAATGATCTTGAGCGAGCTTTCGCTCTGCAACGCCGCCAGGGAGGCAGGAACGGTCACGGAGGGGCCGTGATCGCCTCCCATCGCATCGACGGCAATCGTGATCGGGGCGCTGCCCATCTCAGCGATCGGCCCTGAACCGCCGGCAGGCCGCGTGCGCACGGCCGTCGCCTGCTATATGCAGTTGCAAGGTCACGCTGTTCTTCCTGTCAAACGCTACGCGGATGAGTCCGCGGCGAAGCGCTGGTCCGTATGCAAAGCGCCTTATTCGGCGTCGGCCTTGTCGCGCGTCGTCAGGATTTTCTTGCCCCGATAAAAACCGTCCGGTGTGATCCGGTGGCGCGTGTGCGTTTCGCCCGAGGTGGGGTCGACGGAAAGTGCGGGACGGCCCAGGCCATCGTGGGAACGATGCATGCCGCGCTTCGAAGGGGTCTTTCTGCTCTTTTGAACTGCCATGAGTCGCTACTCCAACATTGCGGTTCAGCGCTTGCGCATCATGTCCCGCAGATTCTGAAACGGTCTTTGCGCGGTCTCGTCCGATTCCGATGCTTCGGTGTCCGCCGGATCGCTCGTTCGCTCGTTACACTCTTCTGCTGCGTGCATCGCCACGAGCGGCAATGCGAGCAGCGCCTGATCCTCTGCCAACCAGCGCAGGTCCAAACGCGCCGCCGGTGCAATCACGGGCTCATAGCCTCCGGGCTCGTCCGCGCGCTCATCATCGACGATGATGACTTGATATCGCTCGTCGAGTTCTACCGCGACAGTTTCCAGGCAGCGCTGGCAGGTCAGCACGAGTCGACCGGCGAGCGTGCCGTTCACAGCAGGCCTGCCGTCGTACACTGAGAACTGAAAGCTCGCGCGCAGCTCGGACACGTCTACGACGCCCGCCTCCCTGAGGCGAGACAAGTCAGACGTAGCAAAGGTTCGCTCTACGCTACTCCCCGCCACCGCCAACGCGGCAGCATCCACGAGGCTGTCGTTTCTAGCGTCCTGGGGGCGCGGCATGGGGCGCGTATACTAGCCGCGACCCCCACCACTGTCAAAATAAAAAGGCCGTTAAATGCTTGTTTTTCTAAGGGATCGGCTGACATGCCGGTGGATCGCATGAGCGCGCCGCAGGGGCTTCGCCTCGTGCTCGGCTCCACGTCCGCGTACCGGCGAGCGCTGCTGGAGCGCCTTGGCGTGCCCTTCACGACGGCGGCGCCAAATCCGGATGAAACGCCGCTCCCGTCCGAAGCCCCAATCGACCTCGTACACCGCCTCGCGCGTGCAAAAGCAGAATCGGTCGCTGAACGGCACACGAAGAGCCTCGTGATCGGCTCGGACCAGCTCGCCGTGTGCGGGCGCGAGGTACTCGGCAAACCGGGTTCGGGTGAGCGCGCGATCGCACAACTGCGGCAGCTCAGCGGGCAGCGGGTCACGTTCTACACCGCTGTGAGCGTCGTCAATTCGGAGTCTCGCGCGAACGAGGGACACCTGGACGTCACGACGGTGCACTTCCGCTCGCTCTCGAATGATGAGATTCAAAGATACGTCGCCCGCGACAAACCCTATCACTGCGCCGGCGGCTTCAAGATCGAGGCGCTTGGCGTTGCTCTGTTCACTCGCGTCGAGTCGCAGGATCCGACCGCGCTCATCGGGCTACCGCTCATCTGGCTCGCGGGCGCGCTCAGAAGAAATGGATTCAACGTGCCTTGAGACGCCGCTCGCTAGCCGAAAGCCGATCGACCACCTCCTGCAGCTCGGCGGGAAGCGGAGCGGTGATCGTGAACGGCTCGCGCACTCCTGCGCGCGGGAAACTCAGCGAGTGAGCATGTAGGAACATCCGCTGCAAGCCATACTCCTTCAGCTTTGCGTCCTTCTCGTGATCGCCGTACTTCTCGTCACCCGCGATGGGATAACCCGCATGTGCGGCATGCACGCGTATCTGGTGCGTGCGGCCGGTCCCGATCGACACGGACATCAGGCTTGCGAGCTTTCGAAAATGTTGGACCGGCGTGAAGGTGCTGATCGCCTCCTGCCCTTCGGCGTGAACGCGCACGACTCGCTCGCCGCCCTGCTTCAAATTCGTCTTGACCGGCAGATCGATCGTCTTCACCCCGAAAGGCCACCGTCCGACGACGAGCGCCAGATAGGTCTTTTCCATCTGACGTTCGCGCAGCAGCGTGTGCAACTCGCGAAGCGCCGAGCGCCGTTTTGCCACGAGCAGGCATCCGCTCGTTTCTCGATCCAAGCGGTGAACGAGATCCAGCTCCTTGAGCTCGGGATGCAGCGCGCGTAGGGCTTCGATCACGCCGAAGCTGAGTCCGCTGCCTCCGTGCACCGCGACGCCGGCCGGTTTGTTGACGACGATAAGCTCTCGATCCTCATGGATGATCGCATCCGCGATGAAATCGCGGAGAGACTTCGAAGGCTGCTTCGTGCCCGCGCGCTCCGCCCGCTGGAGCGGCGGCAAGCGGATGCGGTCCCCTGCGCTCACGCGGTACTCGGGCCGTGCCCTGCGCCCGTTCACGCGCACCTCGCCGGTGCGAAGGATGCGGTAGATGAGACTACGCGGCACATCCTTGAGGTGCCGCGCAAGAAAGTTGTCGATACGCTGGCCCGCATCGCCGGAAGCCGCCTCGATGTAAGAGACGGCCGCGCGCTGACGAGGCGTAGTGGACGCTTGCTCCATAGTCACGCGTAAGCCATTGATTGAGCTACTGTGCTCTGTTATATTCCGCCCGGATTTCCTGGCTCCAGCTCACGGGTTCAAACCTCTTTTGACTCGCGCACTGGAGCTCACGCGCAGAGTCTTTCGAAGCAGAGCATCCTGATCCAGCGTGTTCTCCGCGTGCAGCAGACGCACAGCGTCCGTGCACACCAGAGCGCCGCTTGCGCGCCCTCGGGCGAACAGATCGATCGGCGAATGCTCCCAGTCGAGGGCTCTGCATCTTAGTTGGTTCCGTGCGAGTGTGTGGTACTGGGTTAGGGTCGACGAGCGCCCCGTAGCAGGTTAGAGCCTGTTCAGCTCCGGAGTGCGCGACGATTGCGGTGGCAACGTCATCCTCCCGCCCCCGAGACTACGCTTGCCGCGAACCATCGCTCGGCCGCGCGTACGGCGATGCCGGACCTGCAACTCGGGATCCGGGTCGACGCGAAGCGCTGCGAGCGGGCCAAAGGTACATGCTGGGTCGAGTTTCGAAGTCGAAGCCGAGGGCGGACATCGTCGCAACAGTCTGGTTGCGAGCCCTGTGTGCTGCTTTCGAACTCAACCAGTTCGCTACCCGACGACGTGACTGGATATAAAAAGGCGCGCCGGCTCGATGCCGCGCAGGCAATCTCGGATGAATTCACTTCCCGATCGCTCCTTCCATCCATCGCTCGCGCCCGCCGTGCGTGATCTCGCGGCCCTTTACGAATGCTCAGAAGGGTCTCATGAAGCGAATGCTCGTCAACGCAACTCAAGAAGAGGAGTTGCGCGTCGCTCTGGTTGATGGACAAAGAATTTACGATCTCGATGTCGAAATACCTTCACGCGAACAAAAGAAAGCGAACGTCTACAAAGGCCGCATAACGCGCGTCGAGCCAAGCCTCGAAGCGTGCTTCGTGGATTACGGCGCCGAACGGCACGGCTTCCTGCCGCTCAAGGAAGTCTCCAAGGAGTATTTCAAGACCTCGCCCAACGGCGGGGGGCGGCTCAACATTCGCGAGCTGCTCGAGGAAGGCCAAGAGCTGATCGTTCAGGTCGAGAAAGAAGAGCGCGGCAACAAGGGTGCCGCGTTGACGACCTTCATCAGCCTCGCAGGGCGATTCCTCGTGCTGATGCCGAACAACGCGCGCGCAGGCGGCGTCTCGCGGCGCATCGAGGGAGAAGACCGCGAACAACTGCGCGAGGCCCTCGATCAGGTTCAAATTCCGGACGGCATGGGTGCGATCGTGCGCACGGCCGGCGTCGGCCGCTCGGCCGAAGAGCTCCAGTGGGATTTGGACAATCTCAAAGAAGTTTGGAATGCGGTCGCCGAGGCGGCCCAAGGCCGCCCTGCCCCGTTCCTCATCTATCAAGAGTCGAAAGCGATCATTCGCGCGTTGCGCGACTACTTGGCGGACGACATCGGCGAAATCCTCATCGACGATCGTGAGGTTTTCGAGGAGGCGCAGCAGTACATGCAGCGCTTCATGCCGGCGACGCTGCGCAAGCTGAAGCTCTACGAGGATCCCGTTCCCCTCTTCACGCGCTTTCAAATCGAGAACCAGATCGAGTCGGCGCATTCGCACAAAGTCAACTTGCCGTCCGGCGGCTCGATCGTCATCGATCCGACGGAAGCGCTCGTCTCGATCGACATCAACTCGGCGCGCGCGACGCGCGGCAACGATATCGAGACGACGGCGCTCAACACGAATCTCGAAGCAGCCGAAGAGATCGCGCGTCAGTTGCGGCTGCGCGATCTCGGCGGGCTCATCGTCATCGATTTCATCGACATGGAGTCGCAGAAGAATCAGCGCGCGGTGGAAGACCGCCTGCGCGATGCCGTGAAGCAGGATCGGGCTCGGATCCAAATCGGGCGCATCTCGCGGTTTGGTCTGCTCGAGCTATCGCGCCAGAGGCTTCGTCCCTCGATCGGCGAGTCCGCGAGCGTCGTCTGCTCGCGCTGCAATGGCATGGGGTCGATCCGCAGCGTCGAATCCCTCGCGCTTGCCCTGCTCCGGCTGATCGGCGAGGAAGCTCGCAAAGAAAGAACCGTGAAAGTCATCGCGCAGCTCCCGGTCGAAGTGGCCACGTATCTCATGAACGAGAAGCGCGAGTGGCTGAACAGCATCGAGGCGAAGAGCGACACGCAAGTCGTGCTCGTGCCGAATCGGTACATGGAGACGCCGGCCTACGAGATCCGGCGCGTGCGCGACGATGAGGCACAATTGCCCGAGAACAACGCCGTCAGCCACCAGATCCCGGTGAAGCCGACGCCGCCGATCGACGAATCGACGAAGCGAGATGCACCGACCGCCACGGCCGCGGTGGTCTCCTCGTCGATCCCCAGCATTCCTCCCCCGCCCTCGGTCGCGCTCGAACCCGTGCGTCACGTCGTGGCCGAACCGGAGCAAATCGGAATTTTCGTCCGCCTGTGGCGCTTCTTCTTCGGCGGTGCCGGCAAGAAGACTTCGACTGAAGCGGCGAGGCCGCGCCCCAAACATGAAGGCAGCCGCCGCGATCGTCACGAAAGCCGTCGCGGCCGCGACCGCGACCGCGACCGTCATGGCACACGTTCGGCACGCGATCGCGATCGGACTCGGACGAAAGGAGAGCGCGATCGACAGAGTGCCCAGCATGCCGCACGGGATACTCAGCGCCACGAGCGCAAGCCGCGCGAGCAAGGCGCAGACGGGCAGTCACGTAGCGAAGCCGAGCCACGGAAGCATCAGCAGCCGCAAAAGGCGCCCCATGCGGCTGGCGGTGCACACGCCCGACCGGAAGGCGCCGGCGCCTCACAGGACGGCAGCGCGCGCGGTGAGCGCACGGGTCGCAATCGCCGCGGCCGTCGCCGCCGAGGTCGAGGCCGGGGCGCCGAGGAAGCTGGCGCCGCATCTGGCGCCAACGACAATGCGGCGCATCGCGCTGCAGGGCCCTCGAGCGCCGAAGCTCAACATGTCGAGAACGGCGCGCCGGCACGCGAAAGTGAATCTCGGAGCGAGCCGGCGAATATGGACTTGACCCCGCGAGCGGTGGAACCTCGCACGCATGACGCGCACGAGCGGAGCGAGCCGCGAGAAGAGGCTCGGCGCGACCCGCCATCCGAGCCAGAACGTCCCCGCACCGAAGCGCCTGCACAGAGTGCCTCCGAGCCCAAGACATATACGGTATGGAGCTCCAGCCCGACGACGGGCGGCTCCTGGGGAAGTGGAGCCCCACCAAAGGACGAGTAGATCCGAACCGAATCGGATGGGAAGGCTCGCGAGCGCGAGTCTTCCCAATCTCCTCTAAGACGAGGCGGCCTTAAATCCGGCGCTGTCGCCTCAATACTTCTTCCAAGAGCCCTTCCGCCGCCTCTTCCAGGAGGTCCAACACCTGCTCGAATCCCTGCGCGCGTCCGTAATACGGATCCGGCACGTGTCGCAGCGACGCATTCGGCGCGAACTCCATGAGCAGTCGAATGCGGCTGTGATACTCGCGCGGCGCGCGCCGCTTGAGCTCGTCCACATTCTCGTCATCCATCGCGAGGATCAAATCGAACCACTCGAAGTCTCGAGTGCTCACCTGCCGTGCGCGCAGCGTCGAAAGGTCGATCCCGCGTCGTCGTGCGGCCTCGATCGCGCGGCGATCCGGCGGATTGCCCACGTGGTAGTCGTGCGTACCGGCAGAGTCGATCTCGACCGAGAGATCGGGTGCGCGCTCCGCGAGCACTCGGCGAAATACACCTTCGGCGCTCGGTGAACGACAGATATTGCCCATGCAAACGAAGAGAAGTCGCATCGAAAGTCGGTCTCGATAGATCTAGCTCAGATTTGGACAACTCGAAGCGCAAAACGCTTCCTCGAATCGCTCCTTCGTGACTTGCACTTCACACGCCCACCAGCGCACTTCTCACGCGCTCCAAGTCCTCGGGCGTGTCGACACCGGCAGGCGGCGGAGTTCGCGCAACGGCAACAATCATTTTCATCCCGGCCTGCAGAGCCCGAAGCTGCTCGAGTTTCTCGATACGCTCCAGCTCCGAGGGCGGTAGCGTACTCAGGCGCTTCAGAGCCTCGACGCGATATGCATAGAGTCCGAGATGACGATGCGCGCCAGTAAAGCGAGCCTGACTCCCGAGGCCCTTGGGTGCGGCATCCCGATCGAACGGGATCGGCGCCCGGCTGAAGTACAGAGCGAGTCCGTTCGCGGCCATGACGACTTTCACCGCGCTCGGATCCAAGAATTCTCGCAAGCTCGCGATCGGCGTGCACAGCGTAGCGATATCGGCGTCGTCGTGCTGCTCGAGAAGCGAAGCCACTTGATCGATGAGCGTCGGCGGAAGTTGCGGCTCATCGCCCTGCACGTTGACGACGATCGTGCGCTCGTCCCAGCCGCGCAGCCGTGCCACTTCCGCAATTCGGTCCGTGCCAGATTGATGCGTCGTCTGCGTCATCACGGCTTGCGCACCCACACGTTCGGCAATGCGCGCATCGTCGGTCGCGACGAGCACTTCCTCCGCCCTACTCTTCGCGGCGGACGCAACGACCCACTCGATCATCGTGCGTCCAGCAATGTCGAGCAGCGGCTTGCCCGGCAGCCGCGCGGAGGCATATCGCGCGGGAATGACGACTTTGAACGACATCAGCGTTCCATCAAAAGAGGATCGGTGGGCTGCAGATTCCGCGCTTCCTCTTCGAGCATGACGGGAATGCCGTCTCGGATCGGATAGGCGAGTCGATCCGCGCGGCACACGAGCACTTGCTGCGATTTCGAGTACTGAAGCGGACCCTTGCAGAGCGGGCACGCAAGAATGTCCAGGAGCTTCGTATCCATCGATTTCACCTCGAGTGCCGATCGATCGCGCGTTCGATCAATGCCATCACGACTTTCACATCTTCATCGCAGAGCGTCACCTCGAGCGGCACGGCAAAGTGGCGGCGGTCTGCGATTGCACTACATTTTACTGCATCCTTCTCCGTCATCAGCACCGGGGCACCGTCCGGAAAAACGATGTGCTCGCGTGTAAGCCGCGCATGGTCCGGGTAAGGATGGGCCTGCACGATGAGCCCCTCTCGCCGCAGCGCCTCGAAGAATGCTTCGGGATGACCGATTGCGGCGACTCCGTGCACGGGAGCTCCCGCGAAGCTCGCGAGAGGGCAACTTTCGCCGTTCGTCATGTTCACGGCCATCGCCACCCGAGAAATTGCGGTAACGCTCGGAATCTCATTCGTATCAGCGGAGACAGACGATCCCTCGCCCCGATGAGTCATGACGTGCAAATCTACGGTGGCTAGGCGCGACTGCGGCTCACGCAGCGGACCCGCGGGCAGCAGACGACCATTGCCGAGCGCCCGATGATGATCGAGCACGACGACTTCGAGATCGCGCCGTAATCGATAGTGCTGCAAGCCATCGTCCGCGAGAATGATTTCCGCCCCGAGCGCTTTGGCTAAGCGCGCGGCGGCAACGCGATCCGGTCCTGCTACGACGATGGCGGCCGTACGTCTTGCCAGCAAGGCCGCTTCATCGCCAACCTCCTCCCAGGGAGTCTCGCGTGTCACGTGTCGCGGCCAGGTCGTCGAGGTTCCTCCATAACCGCGCAGCACGATTCCGACCTTGCGGCCGTCCGCCACGAGCCGATCGGCGAGCCAGATCGTGAAGGGTGTCTTGCCGGTTCCGCCGACGGTGATGTTGCCAACCACGATGACGGGCACATCGATCCGGTCGCTGCGGAGCACGCCTGCCCGAAACAATACACGCCGAAGCGCAGTGACAGCCCCGAACAGCCACGACAGCGGAAGAAGAGGAATCAGCGACGGGCGAAAAGCGCCGTACCAGAGCCGCTGCAGACGTCGGTCAAGCGACATGAGTGCCCGTGAGATGGTTCAAGAACACCACTCGTCTCTTACGGCTGCAGCATCTTTCGGCTCGCTTCGCACGGTCTCTACGCCTTGAACTGCATTCTATAGAGAGATGCGTACTGCCCTTCGGCTTCGAGCAACTCCGCATGCGTGCCGCTCTCGGCGATACGCCCGCCGTCGAGCACGACGATGCGGTCGGCTTGCTCGACCGTCGAGAGGCGATGGGCGATCACGAGCGTCGTGCGATTCTCCATCAAGCGCTCCAGCGCCGTTTGAATGATGCGCTCGGATTCCGTATCGAGCGCAGAGGTCGCCTCGTCGAGAATCAGGATCGGCGCATTCTTGAGCAGGGCGCGAGCGATCGAGATGCGCTGACGCTGCCCACCCGAGAGCAGCACGCCGCGATCGCCGACCATCGTATCGAGTCCCGCCGGCAAGTCTCTCGCGAATTCGAGCACGTGCGCGGCACGCGCCGCCTCCTCGATCGCAGCCGGAGATGCATCTCGACCAAATGCGATATTCGAGCGAATCGTGTCGTTGAAGAGCACGACTTCCTGACTCACGAGCGCGATCTGTTCGCGCAGGCTCTTGAGCTCGTACTCGCGCACATCGTGACCATCCACGCGAACCACGCCTTCATCGACATCATAGAAGCGCGGCAACAGATTCACGAGCGTCGACTTGCCGCTGCCGGAGCGTCCGACGATGGCGACCATCTCCCCTGCTTCGACCCTGAGCGTGATGTCTTCGAGCGCCGGCCCTTTACCCGTCGGATACGAGAATGACGCATGTTCGAACTCGATCTCTCCGCGCACGCGCTCCGCGATGCGCATCCCACCCGTCGGTTCGGTCGGCTCATCCAAGAGCTCGAAGAGGCTCTGGCCGGCGGCGATTCCTTGCTGCAGCGGGCCCGATACGCCGACGAGGCTTCGCAACGGTTGGGCGATGTTCACGAGGGCAACGAGGAACGCGAGCAGGTCGCCCATGCTCATCCGCTCGTTGATCGCATCGGAGATGGCAATCGACAAGACGAATGCCGAGCCGACCGCGGTCACCATCTGCACGACTGGATTGGAGAGTCCCTTCGTCAGCACGAGACGCATGTATGAACGGCGATTGTGCTCGTTCACGATCTCGAATTGCTCGAGCTGGTGATTCTGCGCGTTGTAGACCTTGACGATGCGCGGCGCTTCGAGCGTCTCTTTCGCGACGCGCGTGATGTCGCCCATCGAGTCCTGAATCCGCCGACTGTAGCGCCTGAACTTGCGATTGATCAGGTTGACGAGCCATGCGACCAGAGGTCCCATCATCAGTGCGATGAGCGTCAGGCGCGTATTCATCACGAACAGCCAGATGAGCGAGCCGAAGATCGTCAGCAGCTCACGCACCGTAACGACGACGGAATCGGTCGTTGCCTGCCCGATCTGCTCGGTGTTGTACGTCAGGCGGGAGAGGAGCGCGGCCGCGGAGCTGCGATCGTAGTAGCCAATCGGGAGATTCACGATGCGCTCGAACACTTGCGCGCGCAGCAGCTTCACGACGCGCCGGCCCACGTAGCCCATGCAATAGGTCTGCGTGAAATCGCCGACGCCTCGGAGCAGAAACAAGGCGACGAGCGCGACCGGCAACCACAAGATCGTTCGCGGATCCTGGTTCTCGAAGGTGCCGTCGCCAAAGACCTTCGCGAATCCGGCAAAGCTCACCATGCTCAACGAAAAGAGCATCGCCCCGAGAATGCCGAGCGCAAACATGCCGCGATGGGGCCGCACGTACGCGAGCAGGCGACGGTACGTCTGCCAGGCATCCGGCCAAGCGGCGGGTGCGGTCGACAGAGTCGGGGCGCGCTCCAAGGAAATCATGAGCTCAGTTCGGCGCGTTGCCGTCTTGCTCTTCGTTCACGGTTGCGATGCTGATCGTGCGAAATCCGAGCCTTCCCAGTACGTCCATTGCGGTGACGACCGACTGATGCGTGGCGCGTCCATCGGCACGCAATGTGATCGGAATATCGCGCTTCTCGCCCGCGATCTTCGCTACGGCAGCCGAGAGCGTTGCCGGGCTCGTGTTGATGAGCGTTTGGCCGTTGACGCGATATTCACCCGAGGCGGTCACCGCGACTTCGATGGGATCCTTCTGCGGCTCCGCTGCGGGCTTGGCGCTTGCCTGCGGGAGCTGCAGCTTGATGCGCGACTCATCGACGAACGTCGTCGAGACCATGAAGAAGATCAGCAGCAGCAGTACGACGTCGACGAGCGAGATCAGGTTGAGCTCGGGTTCTTCATGATTGCGCCGCGACAAATTCATTGCGTCGCTCCCGCTTGCGATTCCATTGCCTGCACGAGCTTGATCGCCTCTTTCTCCATTTGCACGACTAAGCCTTCCACTCGTCCCCGCAGGTACCGATAGGCGATCAACGCCGGGATCGCGACGGTCAGACCTGCGGCTGTCGTAATGAGGGCCTCGGCGATACCGCCCGCAAGCGCGGCGGGATTGCCGATACCTTCCGTCGTGATCGCATTGAAAGTGCGAATCATGCCAATGACCGTGCCGAGCAACCCCAGGAGCGGCGACAGCGATGCAATCGTGCCGAGCGCGCCGATGAAGCGGTCGAGCTCGTGAACGACGTGACGGCCGGTCGACTCGATGCTTTCTTTGATGACATCGCGCGGGCGATGGCGATTCGCAAGCCCCGCCGCAAGGATCTTGCCGAGTGGCGAGTTCTGCTGGAGCGCCGCGATGTGCTTATCTTGGATCTGACGCTGCTCGACCCATCGCCAGACTTTTTCCGTGAGCTCAGCCGGCAGCACTCGCTTCTGTTGAAGCGTCCAAAGTCGTTCCAAGATGATGGCAGCAGCGATGATGGAGGCCAGGATGATCGGGCCCATCATGATGCCGCCGGCTTTCACGATTTCGAGCATGGTCGCCTGCAACCGCCTGTTTTGAATGGCTGCGCATACTACCAGCTTTCCCCGAGCGGATAATGGCGCGACTCCTGAAGCCGCCTTACGTGATTCCTCCCGAGCGCTCGTCGTCCGCCGTGCGCGACCAGTAGCGTCGGCTCGCGACACGATGCTCGCGAGTGGCGAGCGGCCTTCCTTGCGCAACAGTGACTTCCACAGCCCCGCTCTGCACGGTCGTATAGACGCGCGCGCCGCGCTCACGCCAGCGCCGAACCACATCCGCCTTGGGCAAACCCCAGCGGTTTCGATAGCCAGCGGACACGATTGCGATCTTCGGGGTGAGCGCGGCGACGAATGCCTGAGAGGACGACGTGCGGCTGCCGTGGTGGGGAACGACCACGACATCTGTCTCGGTTAGCTCTCCTTCGAGCAACGCCGCCTCCCCGCTCGCCTCGATGTCACCGGTCAAAAGTGCGGTCCCGGCAGCGCTCGCAATCCTCAAGACACAGCTCGAGTCGTTGTCGCTCACGAAGCGCTCGGCCCCGGGATGCAAGACTTCGAATTCCACCTCATCCCACGTCCATGCATCTCCCCGCGTGCAGACGTCGGCTTGTGCGCCATCGAACTCGACTGAGCGGCCAAGGACGAGGCGGCCGACGCGCCTGCCCCGCAACAGCGACTCGAGCCCGCCGCGATGATCGAGATCGCCATGACTCACCATCAACGTATCGATTTCATCGATGCCGCGTGCCCTCAGATACGGCAGCACCGCCAACGTCGCTGCGTCCCGTCCGCTGCGAAACGCCGGCCCGGTGTCGTACACGAGCGCGTGTTGCGCCGTGCGCACGACGACCGACAGTCCTTGGCCCACGTCGAGCACGTCGATCTCGAAATCGCCCCGTGCCGGCGCGGGGCTCGGGATCAGAAAGACATGCACGCAGAACACGAGGCCGAGCAGGCGTATCGGCCAAATGGCGGGCAGCACGCATGCAAGCGCACCCAAGCCGAGCGCGAGCAGCGAAATCGGGTGCTCGATCGGGAAGTACCAGAGCGCGAACGGCTGCGCCGCGAGCCACTCGAGCAGCCGCCAGAGCAGCATGAGCACGTCTGTCGCCAGATCGAGCGGAAGCGCGCCGAGCACGGGGCTCACAACGGCGAGAGCCGCGCCCAGGAGCACGAGGGGCACAGCGAGGAACGTAAACACCGGGATCGCCACCGCGTTCGCGATAGGGCTGACGAGCGACATCGAACCGAAGGCAACCAGCAGCAGCGGCAGCAACCCGACGGTCATCGCGAGCTGGACGCGTGCAAAGGATGGCCCTGCGCCCTGAGGGCGAAGTCGACCGGAGAGCGCCAGGACCAGGATCGCGACCGCACCAAAGGACAACCAAGCACCTACCGCGAGCGGCGCGAACGGATCGATGAGCAGGACGCCGACGAGCGCCAAACCGAGCGCATGGCCGACTTGCATGTCGCGCCGGCACCATCGCGCAGCAAAGTAAATGCACAACATGAGCGCGGTGCGTTGCGTGGGTATCGACAGGCCCGCCATGAACGCATAGCCGATCGCCGCCAGGGACCCGGCAATCGCCTGCCCATGGACCGCACACCAACCGCGGGCTTGCGCGCCCCGCCACCGGACGATTGCGCCGCCGAGCCACGCCGCGATTGCGGCGAGCATGCTGATATGCAAGCCGGAAATCGCCATGAGATGTGTCGTGCCCGTAGCCGCAAAGACACGCCACTGCTCCGTCGTCATCTGGCGTGTGTCGCCGATGGCGAGTCCCTGTAAGACGCCGAGCATCCGGGCATCAGCGGCAACCGCGGCGGCCATTCGATCTGCAATCCACGCGCGGGCCTGATCGATCGGATAGTGGCCGCCGCCGCTCGCAAGACGGCGATTGCGTTCGTCCGCACGTACATACCCGGTCGCGCCGATGCCCCTTCGAAAAAGGTGCGCCTCGTAGTCGAATCCGCCCGGATTCGCAAAGCCGTTCCGTCGCTTCAAGCGCACGAGGAGCTGCCATGTCTCTCCCGGACGAGGCAACGCTTCCGACTCATACCACGCGAGCTGGATTCGCCTCGGAACGTGCGCATCGGCGCGCGTAACGTCCAGATCGAAGCGCATCTGCTGCTCGCCGACGTCCGGTAGGGATGCGATAAAGCCCGTGACGAGCAGGTCGTGACCTTCGAGCTCCTCCGGAAGATCGTTCGCAAGGCGCGCGCTCGCGTGCGCCCAGCACCATGCGATCCCGAGCGCAAATATGACGAGCAGCTTCGCGCGCAGAAACGCCGCGAGCGCGACGACGATCAGCAGAACGACGACAAAAGAAGCGTCCGGCAGCCGCGGCAGCACATGCACGCAGCAATGGCCTGCCAAGAATGCAAGCGCGATTCGTCCCATTGCGCCTCCCTGCGCGGTGAGCTGCACCCAACAAATCGGTGCGGCGACCTGCGATACTTGCGCGTCTTCTTATGCCCAGACGCCTCTTCAAATCCTTGAGCCGCCAGCGCCACCTATGGAAGGCGCGCTGGTTCATGCAGCCCTTTCGCGTGCTGTTGGAGCATCCCGTCTATTGGACGCTCAATCGGCGCAACGTGACCCGTGCGTTCGCGATGGGGCTGTTCATCTCGTTCGTGCCGCTCCCGATTCATTTCCTGCTCGCCGCGGGGCTCGCACTCATCCTGCGTCTGAATGTCCCCGCGGCGGTCGCAGGAACATTCTTCACGAATCCCTTCACGATGGTGCCGCTCTATCTCTCTGCGTACTGGATCGGCACGCAGATTCTTGGCGTGCCGGAACGTCCAGTCGCGTTCGAAATGAGCTGGGATTGGCTGATGACGGGACTGCTACCGATCTGGAAACCCTTCTTGCTCGGATGTGCCGTGATGGGGCTGCTGAGCGCAATGGCGGGTTACGCCATCGTCGGCGGCCTGTGGCACGTGACCTTGGTCATGAAATACCACAAGCGCAAGAACACCGGAATCGACAAAGAGTCGGCAAGTGCGGAGAAATAGGAAATAGAGTGTGACGTGCAAAGTGTAGGGTGTAAGGTCAGAAACTCCGCTACGCCTCTGACCATACACCTTACACCTGACACATTACACTGGCGAAGCCCATAGCTTGCCTTCGCGCAAGATCAGCGTGCGCTGCATTTTCGCGGCAAGCTCCGTCGCGTGAGTCACGATCACGAGCGCGGTGTCGAGCTCTCGATTGAGCTCGAGCATGAGATCGAAGACCTGTCTCGCGTTCGCGCCGTCGAGGTTCCCCGTCGGCTCATCGGCAAGCACGACCGGCGGTTTCGTGACGAGTGCACGCGCCACTGCCGCACGCTGACGCTCGCCGCCCGAAAGCTGACCGGGTCGGTGCTCGACGCGTGCGCTCAAGCCGACACGATCGAGCAGCTCGCGCGCTCGTGAACGCGCCTCATCGACCGGCACTCTCCTGATGAGCAGCGGCATCGCCACGTTCTCGAGCGCGGTGAACTCGGGCAGGAGGTGATGAAACTGATAGACGAATCCGAGCGCACGGTTGCGCAAGTCGCCTCGTGCGGCATCGGACAGCTCGTTGATCGCCTGGCCTGCGATCTTGACGGTGCCCGAAGTCGGCAAATCGAGCCCACCAAGAAGCTGAAGCAGCGTCGTCTTGCCCGAGCCGGACGCGCCGACGATCGCGACGCGCTCTCCGGGATAGACGGCAAGGTCCACCCCATTCAGAACGTCGACGCGCGTATCGCCTTGCACGAAGTGTTTGCTGAGTGCCTCGGCGGAGAGAACGGGTGAATTTGCGGGCATTGATTATTCGCGACCGGTATAGCTGCGTGCGTTTTCGATCATCAAACAGGTGAAGCGCGTGCGCTCAATCATGCCTCAACGCGCGGGCCGGTTGAGTCCGCGCCGCGCGCCAGGCGGGGTACAGCGTAGACAAACAACAAAGGCCGAATGCGGTCAGGCTGATTTTGGCCACGTCGGACCATTCGACGAC
>JBDZVE010000011.1:18261-41119 GCA_040255535.1 Lysobacterales bacterium
ACGACGAGCAGCAGGATGATGAACATCACCCTCTTCGTGAGCTCGATCGAGCGAAAGAAGTTCTCGTGCTTGCGCGTCCAGTCGTCGATGTAATAACCCTCCCCGCCGAGCGATAGCGCGAGCGAGCGTACGACGCGCGGTGCTTCGAACATGTCTTCGAGCTGCAAGCGCAGCCCCGTAACCTTCTCGCCCATGCGATAGAGCCGCGCCGCATCTTCGAGATGCACGTAGGCCAGATTGCGGTCGTACTCGTACATGCCTGCGCTGAACGTGCCCACGACCTTGAATGAACGCCAGCGTGGCATCACGCCGGCGGGCGTCGTGCTGCGCATCGATGTCACGAGCACGACGCGTTCGCCCACATTGACTTCGAGCGCTCGCGCAAGCTCCGCCCCGAGCACGATGCCGTACTCGCCAGGCGCCAGATTGTCGAACGAGCCACTCACCATCTTCTCGGCGATCGAAGAGACTTTCCTCTCTTCGATAGGCAGCACGCCCATCACCATCGCACCGCTGCTTTTGCCTGCGCCGATCAGCAAGCCTTGCTCCTCGATATAGGGAGCGCTTGCCACCACTTCGGGGCTGCTCGAAATCCGAGCCGCAGTCTCTCGCCAATCGGACAATCCCGAGCCGAACGCACTGATCGTCGCATGCGATGTGAGGCTCAGAATCCGATGGCGGAGCTCGCTCTCGAATCCATTCATCACGGACAGCACGACGATCAATACCGCGACCCCGATCGCAACGCCGACCATGGATATCGTCGAGATGAACGAAATGAAGCGGTTGCCGCGAGTCGATCGCAGGTAGCGGCGGCCGATGAAGAGCTCGTAGCGCGAGGTCATGCGACCCGCTCCTCGAGTGAACGGCGGACGGCGGACGGCGGACGGTGATCCGCGAATCGACCTTCACCTTCTTGCGTTCTGATCACTGTCCGCCGTCCGCTATCCGCCATTCACTCGTATCGAAGTGCCTCTGCCGGTTCCGTCGCGGCGCCGCGCAGCGCCGGATAGATCGTCGCGAGCACGGTGAGGATCAGTGCAGTCAACGTGATGCCGGCGACCTGCGGCCACTGGACGTCCGACGGAACCTCAGAGATGACGAAAACGGTCGGATCGAACACATGCATCCCGAACAGGTTCTCGAGGAAGGGCACGATCGATCCGACGTTCAGTGCGAGAGCGAGCCCGACCGCAAGGCCGAGCAGCGCGCCGAGCCACCCGATCACGATGCCTTGCGTGATGAAGATGGCGACGACCGACCGTGGACTGATGCCCACCGTGCGCAGTATCGCGATGTCGTTGCGTTTCTCGTTTACGACCATGACGAGCGCGGCGATGATATTGAATGCAGCGACCGCAACGATCAGCATCAGGATGAGCGTCATCATCGTCTTCTCGATGCGGATCGCCCTGAAGTAGCTCGCGTGCTCTATCGACCAATCGCTGACCTCGTAACCGTCGCCCAGCGCGGCTCCGAGCGCGCGAGCGCGCGCCGGTGCGATGTAGATGTCGTCGAATTTGAGGCGAAGGCCGCCTGGGACGCCCCCGGTGCCCGCGAGCGATGCCGCATCTTGCAAGTTGATGAGCGCGAGCACGTTGTCGTGCTCCTGCGCGCCGACTTCGAAAATGCCGCTCACGATGAAACTCTGGATCCGAGGGCGCACTCCGATGCCGGCGATTGCTTGTTCGCCTCGCACCTCCGTAGGGACGAGCACCGTGATCTCATCGCCGATCCGCGCATCGATCGCATAGGCCAGCCCGACGCCAAGCACGATGTATCGTGCTCCGGGTTGGAGCGCCGACAACTCTCCCCTCAGCATGTGTGTGGAGATCTCCGAAACCTGGGGCTCGAGCTCGGGATCGACGCCGCGAATCGTCGCGGCGCGCAGCTCATCGCCGCGACCGATCATGCCTTGGAGCTGCACGTACGGTGCGACGCCGATAACGTTCGGCTGCGTACGCAGCTCGGCCGCCATTCTCTGCCAGTCGCGCATCAACTCGGGATCGGCGGAGATCGTTGCATGCGAGGCCGCGCTCAGAAGACGCGTCCGGAGCTCCCCTTCGAGCCCGTTCATCACGGAGATCACGACGATCAATGCGGCAACGCCGACGCAGATGCCGAGCATCGAGATCCAGCTGATGAAGGACACGAAGAAGCCGCGGCTGCGGCTGCGCACGTATCGTAGGCCGATGTAGATCGGCAGAGGATGAAACATGGAAGATAGTGACTAGCGGACGGCGGACGGCGGACGGTGAATAAAGGAGCCCGGCTGCGACGAGGTAGACAGCGGCGAGCGCGGACCCGTTCGCGAGTGCGCTCGTATGCGCCGATACAAGGTTTTTCTCACCGTCCGCCGTCCCGCCATCCGCCATTCACTCGTCGCAAGGCTACCTGCCGGGCCTCAAAATGTGAACTACGACAACAAATTGAGGCATGAAGCTTGGTGCTTATGTAAGCCCTGTTTTACAGTCGAGCGTGCTTTATTGGAGGTCTTCTCATGCGCTCCTCTCGCTGGATACTCTCAGCCCTTGCGACCATCGCACTGACTGGCCCCGCCATGGCCGACGAGCTGACGATGACACCGGCACCCGAGGCGAGCCGCGACCGTCCCGTCCGCGGCATGTCGATGGATAAGGTCGAGGCGACCTACGGCGCCCCCTCGCGGCGCATACCCGCCGTCGGCGAACCGCCGATCACCCGCTGGGAGTACCCGGGCTTCGTCGTGTATTTCGAATATAACCGCGTCATTCACGCGGTCGCCGTCAGCTGACGGCTCGCGAGCAGGATTGTGAACGTGTAGCCGTGTGGGCGTCGAAGGACGCCCCAACCGCCCTCCAATATCCACACGTACACATTTTCACGTCTCCACGCGTTCTTGTCTGACGCCAAAGAGCCTCAATACGGCTGACGTGCGTCAGCACGCTTGCGATCGGGCCTGGAGCCGGAACGCACGCCCTGCTAACCTGCGCCGCTCTTCGGGGATGCCTCGTCGCATCGACCCGAGTGTTTTCTATTCCGTTTCAGGTTTAAATGGCTGACCCCGAACATCCTCTACTCCCCAGCAAAGCACAGATGCATGTGCGCTGGGGACAGCTCTATGGGTCCGCGCCTTCGCTTTGGCTTGCCAATGCGGCGCGACGCGCGTCCGGACCCTTGCTCGTCGTTGCAGCGGACGCGCGGCAGGCCGTGCGCATCGAAGATGAGCTTCGCTTCTTCTCGCCGGCAGGGACGTACATCGAAACGTTTCCCGACTGGGAAACCCTGCCCTACGACTTGTTCTCGCCGCATCCCGACATCGTCTCGCAGCGACTGCGGATGCTGTCGACCTTGCCGAGGCTCACGAAGGGAATCGTCGTCATCGATCTGGAAACGCTGCTGCAGCGGCTGCCTCCGCAGAGCTACATCGATGCGCATGCGTTCGACCTTTCCGTCGGCGAGCGCCTCGATCTCGGTGCGTTCCGCGAGCGGCTGACGGGCGCGGGCTACGTATCCACCTCACAGGTCATGGCGCCGGGCGAGTTCGCCGTGCGCGGCTCGCTCATCGATCTGTTTCCGATGGGGAGCGCAGCCCCCTATCGCATCGACCTCTTCGATGACGAAGTCGAGTCGATTCGCCTCTTCGATGCGGAGACTCAACGCTCCGGCGAGCGCACGCAGGCGCTTCGCTTGTTGCCGGCGCGCGAGTTTCCGCTTACCGCCGAAGGCATTCAGCAGTTCAAGCGGCGATTCCGCACGAGGTTCGAGGGCGATCTCACGAAGATGTCGATCTACAAGGACATCGCGGAAGGCGCTCCGCCTGCCGGCATCGAGTACTACCTGCCGCTCTTCTTCGAGGCCACCGCGACATTGTTCGACTATCTGCCGGCGAACACGACGCTTGCGATGGAGATGGAGCTTGGAGGCAGCGCGCAGCGCGCGTTCGGAGAGATCGAGCATCGCTACGAGCAGCGCAGCCACGATGCCGCGCGCCCGATTCTTTCGCCGGCTGAAGTCTTCATGCCGCCGCAAGAGCTGCTCGAGCGGCTCGCGACGTTTCGCCGCATCGAGCTCTCGCGCGTCGAGCTCGATCCGCTCACCGAAACCTTGCCGTTTCACAACTTCGAAACGCGCCGCCCGCCGTCACTGCGCGTCGATGCGCGCAGCGAGGATCCCGCACGCGAGCTCGCGTCCTTCCTCGCCGAGTTCTCCGGCCGAGTGTTGATCGCCGCTGAGTCCGCCGGCCGCCGCGAGATGCTGCTCGACCTGCTGAAACGTAGGCACGTGGAGCCCCAGCTCGTCGAGAGCTGGAGCGTCTTCAACGAATCGAGCGCGCCGATTGCGATCACCGTATCTCCGATCTCGACCGGGCTCGTCTTGCGGGAGCCCGCAGTCGCGCTGATTGCGGAAGAACAGCTCTTCGGCGAACGCGCCCGCCAGGAACGGCGTCGGCGCCGTCCGGAGCGCGATCCCGAGAAGATCATCAGGGACTTGACCGATCTTCGTCCCGGGTCGCCGGTCGTGCATGAAGCGTACGGCGTCGGACGCTTCATCGGCCTCAGCACACTGGACGTCGGCGGCTTGACGAACGAGTTTCTCGTGCTCGAGTACGCAGACGGAGACAAGCTCTACGTTCCGGTGCATGCCCTCGATCTCGTCAGCCGCTACACGGGCGCGCCAGCGGAGACCGCACCGCTCCACAAGCTTGGCGGCGACGCGTGGCAGAAGGCGAAGAAAAAGGCGGCGCAAAAGATCCGTGACACCGCCGCCGAGCTGCTGGATCTCTATTCGCGGCGCGCAGCGCGGCAGGGTGAGCAACTGCAGGCAAACGAATTGGAGCTCCGCGGTTTCGAGTCGCAGTTCCCGTTCGAGGAAACACCGGATCAGGCTCAAGCGATCGAGCAGGTGCTCGCCGATCTCGCGAGCGGTCGCCCGATGGACCGAGTCGTCTGCGGCGACGTGGGCTTCGGCAAGACGGAAGTGGCCCTGCGCGCTGCGTTCGTCGCGGTCCAAGCCGGCAAGCAAGTCGCCGTGCTCGTGCCGACGACGCTACTCGCTCAACAGCACTATCAAACATTCGCCGATCGCTTTGCGGATTGGCCGGTGCGCGTCGAATCGCTTTCGCGCTTTCGCACATCCAAAGAGCTCAATCAGGTCGTGCACGGCCTCGAATCCGGCCAAGTCGATATCGTCATCGGCACGCATCGCCTGCTTCAGAGCGGGGTCAGGTTCAGTCGCTTGGGCCTCCTGATCATCGACGAGGAACACCGCTTCGGCGTGAAGGATAAAGAGCGTCTCAAGGAGCTGCGCGCGGAAGTCGATGTCCTCACTCTGACGGCGACACCGATCCCGCGCACGTTGAACATGGCGATGGGCGGACTGCGCGAGCTGTCGCTGATCACGACGCCGCCTGCCGCGCGCCTGTCGATCAAGACGTTCGTCAGCCAATGGGATGGCGCCACGATACGCGAAGCGTGTCTCCGCGAAATTCGCCGCGGCGGCCAGATCTACTATGTCCACAACAGCGTCGAGACGATCGAGAAAGCCGCACGAGCGCTGCAGGAGCTCGTCCCGGAGGCGCGCATCGGCGTCGGGCACGGACAGATGCGCGAGCGCGAGCTCGAACAGGTGATGCTCGACTTCTATCATCAACGCTGCAACGTGCTCGTCTGTACGACGATCGTCGAGAGCGGCATCGACATCCCTTCCGCAAACACGATCATCATCGATCGCGCCGACAAGCTCGGTCTCGCCCAGCTCCATCAGCTTCGTGGGCGCGTCGGGCGCTCGCATCATCAAGCCTACGCTTACCTGCTGACGCCGCCTCGCAACGCCATGACCGCAGATGCGGCCAAGCGCCTCGAGGCGATCGAATCGCTCGAGGATCTCGGCGCGGGATTCACGCTGGCGACGCACGATCTCGAGATCCGCGGCGCCGGCGAGATCTTGGGCGAAGAGCAAAGCGGTCAGATTCAGGAAATCGGCTATGCGCTCTACATGGAGATGCTCGAGCGTGCCGTGAACGCGCTTAAATCCGGTAAGGTGCCGGAGCTCGCTGAGCCGCTCCACCAGGGTCCTGAGGTCGATCTCCACGTTCCCGCGCTCCTTCCGGACCAATATCTACCCGATATCCATCTGCGGCTCGTGCTGTACAAGCGAATCGCCGCGGCAGCGAATCCGGAAGAGCTTCGCGAGCTTCAGGTCGAGATGATCGACCGGTTCGGCTTGTTGCCTCCCCCGGCGAAAAACCTGTTCAAGATTGCCGAATTCAAGCAAGCGGCACGCGCGCTCGGCCTGCGCAAGATCGACGTCGGACCTGGCGGCGGCTCGGTGACGTTCGAGCGCGACACGCAGGTGGAACCTGCAGTGCTGATCAAGTACGTGCAGCAACACTCCCGTACGCACCGGCTTGAAGGCGGCACCAAACTGCGCTTCACGCTCAAGCTGGAAAAGGACGAAGAACGCTTCGACGCCGTGCAGTCGCTGCTCGATGCATTGAGCGGTCGAAGCCTGGCGGTCCCACACGCGCGCAGCGAGCACAAGCAACGCCGAAAGTAAGGACGCCGGTCTTCGAGCGTTCCACATTCCGGCGCTCGCTATGTCAAACTTCGCTTACCTCGAGGACAGTGACGCAGTATGTACGCACGAATGACCAAGCTGGCGAAGCGCGGAGCACTCGTCAGCCTTCTCGCGCTCGCGACGCTCCTTGGCTCCGCGAGCGCTCAACAGCCGACGACGAGCAATCTGCCCTTGTACGATGTCGAGCTCGTCATCTTTCGCCATCTGTCCTCGGATGCGACGGAAGAGGTGTGGAACCTCGATCTCTCGAAGAACAAAGGATTGGAGATTCCAGCCGAGGATGCGACGCCCTTCGATGCGCCTGCGCCCGCCTCTCAGGAGCTCGCGATGCAGACGTTCCCCGCGCTCGCGCCTTCCAAGATGAAGCTGGGTGCAATCGAAGATTCGTTGCGACGCAGCCGCAACTATCGACCGCTTGCGCATTTCGGTTGGACTCAACCGGGCTACCCGCGATACACGGCGCCTGCGATGTCCATCGATGGATTGGTGCCGGCGGATTCAGGACTGAGCGGCGAAATCGCCCTGTCGCTCGGCCGCTATCTGCATCTGACGCTCGACCTGACGTTCACGCCGCCCGATGCGCCCGATGAGCACTACGTGCTGCGGCAGTCGCGCAGAATGCGCAGCAACGAACGCCACTACATCGATCATCCGAAGTTTGGGGTGATCGCCGTGATCACGCCGAATTCGGGCTGATTGCGCTGCCGCGCAATCGCCGTGTAGCGTGTAATGTGTAAGTGTAGGGTCAAGAATGGCATAGCGGTCACTTTCTGACCTTACACTCTACACCTCACACCTTACACTCTCCGCACTCACTCACACTCCCGACTGACGACGCGATTGCGGCCCAGGTCCTTCGCATCTCTCAGCGCCTTGAGCGCATCTTCATAGACGCGCTCGACGGTCGTGTCGTGAGACGGCACGAGCGAAACGACGCCCGCACTCGTCGTCATATAGCGCGACACGATCGAGCGCGGATGGTGAACCGCGAGATCGCGAACGCGCGCGAGAACGGCATCCGCGAGCTTGGCCGCTTGCTCGAGGTCCAGGCCTGTCGTCAGTGCCGCGATTTGATCGTCATCGAACCGGCCGCATAGATCGCTCGCGCGGCGGAAACAGCCGCCGATCACTCGAGCAATGCGGCGGAATGCCTGCTCCGCGCCTTGGCGCCCGAAGACATCTCGATACTGCGTGAAGCAGTCGAGATCGAAAATGATGAAGCTCAAGCGGCGCGACTCGCGCTGTGCCAACGCCCAATCGCGCCGTACGAGCTCTTCGAAATACGGACGACGGAGCAGCCCGGTCAGCTTGTCGTCGCGCAGATAAGCGAGCATCGTCTGCGTGCTCATCGCCGGATCCCGCGCCTCGCCACGTGTTTCGGTGCGCAATCGCTCCGTCGCGTCGCGGTGAAAGCCCGCAAAGTGCGTCACAGCGCCGCTCGCGTCTCGAAGCGGCACGATGGACACCTCGTTCCAAAACATCGTCCCGTCTTGCCGATAATTGCGAAGCACGGTCTGGCATCCGCCGCCCTCGCGCATCGCCTCGCGAATTTTCGCGACCCCATCCTGCTCATGATCGTCCGCTTGCAGGAACCGGAGATTGCGCCCGCAGAGCTGCGTCCGGCCGTACCCGGTCAGGCGCTCCATGGCCGCGTTCGCATAGATGACTTTGCCGTCCCGTTCGCAGATGACGACCCCCTCCGGCGCATGCTCGACCAGCGTTCCGAGCAAGCGCGGGTCCGGGCTGTCGCTCCGCGCAGCACCGAGATTGAAGGGTTTGACATTCATCCGCTCAGGAATCCAATTGCAGCCGTGGGCGCTCCATACAAGCCTTGATGGCCGTGTCGCAGGCCTGCCAATCCGCCGAGGCGTACAGGGCTTCTCGGGTCCGTCCCGGCTTGCCATGCAGTCTGGCCATGCGCACTTGACTCAGAGGATCCCCGCTCCCTCGCAAAGAATCGATGACTTGCAGCACACCTTTGCGATCGTTGCACAGCGAAAGTACGTCGCAGCCCGCTTCCAGGGCCTTCTCGGCCCGCTCGAGGGGCCCGCCGACGACCCCCGCCCCGGCCATCGAGAGGTCGTCCGTGAAGATGGCTCCATTGAAAGCGAGGCGACCTCGCAACTCGCGCTGCATCCAAAGCCGCGAGAACCCGGCAGGCATTCCATCAACTTCCGAGAAAATGACGTGCGCCGCCATGACCGAAGCGAGCCCGTTGTCTATCAGACGGCGGTAGGGATAGATATCCTCATCCAGGTCCGAGAGGGGACGCCGGTCCACCGGGATGGCGATGTGGGAGTCGGGCGCGACGGCGCCATGTCCCGGGAAATGCTTTGCCGTGGCAGCCATGCCGGCCTGCCGCATGCCCCCCATGAACGCGACCGCGAGCTCCGCGACGATGCGCGGATCGCGGTGAAAAGCGCGATCGCCAATGACCGAGCTCACCCCATAGTCGAGATCGACACAAGGCGCGAAGCTCAGGTCGATCTCCACCGAGCGCAGCTCGGCCGCCATCAGCCATCCGCACTGCCGAGCGAGTTGCCGGCCCGCCGCAGGATCGCGATCGTATTCCCGTCCGATGAGGCGCATCGCAGGCAAGACCGTGAAGCCGCTGCGAAAGCGCTGAACGCGTCCTCCCTCGTGATCGACGGTTACGAGCAGCGGCGGCGTGCGGATCGCGCGGATATCGGCAACGAGAGTCGTGAGCTGCTCGATGCTTTCGAAGTTGCGCGTGAACAGGATGACCGCGCCGACGAGCGGATGCCTCAAGAGCTCGCGGTCTTCCGCCGTGAGCGCCGTCCCCTGCACATCGATCATCAGCGGTCCGAGCGTCATAGAAATGAGCCGTCGTCAGCGCGTAAAGATAGCCATCGATTCCACGTGAGCCGTGTGTGGAAACATATCCATCACGCCGGCGGCCTCGAGCTTGAAGCCGTGCTCATTGACTAGCACGCCCGCATCGCGCGCGAGCGTGCCGGGATGACAAGAAACATAAACGACGCGGCTCGAGCCGGCGGCGGCAAGCAGCGGCAGGACTTCCCGCGCCCCGGCCCGCGGCGGATCGAGCAGGATCTTATCGTACGATCGTCCAGCCCAGACAGCGTGCGCGAAATCCGAGGCGAAGAGATCGGCGACGTGAAACTCCACATTCGCGAGGCCGTTGAGCACAGCATTCTCACGGGCGCGCTCGACAAGTCCGGCCTCGCCTTCTACCGCGGTCACGTGCGCACCGCTTCTTGCGATCGGCAACGAGAAGTTGCCGAGACCGCAGAAGAGATCCAGCACGCGGTCTTGCGCCGTCGGCGCAAGCCACTCGAGCGCCTGCTCGATCATGAGGGCATTCACGACCCCGTTGATCTGAATGAAGTCAGTGGGCATGAAGCGCACGGTCACATCGAATGTGGGCAGGCGGTACTCCAACGGACTCGGCTCGCCGACGAGCGGCACGACGGTTTCGTAGCCGCCGGGCTGTAGATAAATCTCGATGCCATGCGCACGCTGAAATGCTTCCATTCGCGCGCGGTCCTCGAGGGTGGGCTCATCGAGCACTCTGATCACGAGCGCCGTTGCCCGATCGCCGACAGCCACTTCGATTTGCGGCACCCGCGCACGAAGACTGAGCGCGCTGATGAGCGCCGACAACGGCTCGATGAGTTGTGCGACCGGTTCCGCCAGGATCGGGCACTGTTCTAAGTTCGCGATGAACGTTGAGCTGCGCTCGCGAAAGCCGACGACCGTCTTCTGCTTTTTTGGCACCCACCGCGCCGCGAGTCGTGCGCGGCGCCGATAGTGCCACTCGGGCCCGCGCAAGGGCGGCAAGATCGACGCCGGGGCGACCTGTCCGATGCGTGCGAGCGCATCGAGCAGTTGGCGCTGCTTGAACTCGAGCTGCTGATCTGAGGAGAGGTGTTGCAACACGCACCCGCCGCAGACGCCAAAGTGAGGACAGCCGGGCTCGACGCGATGCGGCGAGGGCGTGAGCACCTTAAGAACCCGACCCTCGTCGAACGTGCGCGTCGACTTCGAGCGCTGCCACTCGACCCGTTCTCCGGGCAAAGCATCGTCGATGAACACGACTTTGCCCTCGACGTGCGCGACGCCTCTACCCTCGTGATCGAGGTCCGTGATCTCCGCTGCCTCGCTCGCGAGCTGAGCCGCGACTCTGTTCCGTGCCCTCAACAGTTCGGCTCCCGCCAGGCTGCCAGGAACTCTTGGAAATGCGGCTTCGGCTGCGCACGCAGTACGTCTCGCACGCGCGCGAGCTCGAGGAAATACTCTTCCCGGCTCATCCGTCCCCGAATCAACTCGAAACGACAAAACACCAGAAAGGTGTTGAGCACATCCGTTTCGCAATAGTTCCTGATCTGCTCGATCTGGCCGTCGAGGTAAGACTCCCACACTTTGTCGCCGCTCATGCCGAGCTTGCCGGGGAACCCCAAGAGCGTCGCCATCGCCTGCAGCCCGACGCGAGCGCGCGCCTGATAGCTCGAGAGCACGTCCATGAGATCCAAGTGCCTCGAGTGATAGCGATTCAAATAGTTGTTGAAGCGAAACGCCTGGTCCTCATCGCCGGACTCCCAATAACGCGGTGCGGCGATGCCGTAACGCATTGCACGATAGTGCAGCACCGGCAGATCGAATCCTCCGCCGTTCCACGAGACCAGATCCGGCGTGTATTTCTCGATGCCGTCGAAGAACCGTTGAATGATCTCGGCTTCGGAAGCGGTCGGATCCCCGAGGGACCACACGCGAAACGTATCGCGCGAGCGCAACGCAACGGAAATCGCGACGACCCGTTGCTGCTCGTACGAGAGAAACTCCGTGCCGGACTCCTCGCGCCGTTTTGCCTGCATCACGTAGCCGACCTGCTTGTCGCTCAGATCTTCGAGCCCATACAGTCGGCGCCCGAGCTCGACGTCGGGAATCGTTTCGATATCGAAGACAAAAAGCGTCATAGCCTCGAGAGTCGTGAACAGGTGATGGAAAGAGTAACGAAGGAAAAGACGATCGGGTTGAGTGCGATAGTGACGGTAACTCTGACTATCCCCCACCCCCTAGTCACTATCCCCTCCTCATCAATACGGCGACGGCGACGATCAAGCCTGCCTCATCGGTCAACGTGATGTGCCCCTCGCCGATGCCGAGCTTGTCGCACATCGCCTGACCACGAGTTGACCAGATGATCTCGGGGCGACCCCAGGCGTTCGGCATGAAACCCGAATCGCGAATCCACATGCCATGCGCGAAACCGGTTCCCATCGCCTTGACGATCGCTTCCTTTGCCGCGAAGCGCATCGCGAGAAAGCGCACCGGCCGCGTATAACGACGGAACGCCTGCTCCTCCGATGGCAGCAGCAACCGCTCCACGAAGCGCTCGCCGTGGCGTTCATAGACCTGTTTGATGCGTTCGACTTGAACGACATCGGTACCGATGCCGAAGATCATGTGCTCTCGATGGCGCTGCGCGCTTCCAGCATCAGGCGCTTCATGTCGGCAACCGCTGCGGCCATTCCATCGATCACCGCGCGCGCGACGATTGCATGGCCGATGTTCAACTCGACGATCTCCGGAATGCGCGCGATCGGCCCGACGTTGTGGTAGTTGAGACCGTGTCCGGCATGGACGGTGAGCCCCTTCGATGCCGCATAGCGCGCCGTGCGCGCGACGCGGTCGAGCTCGCGCGCCTGCCCGGTACCGTGTGCGTCCGCGTAAGCGCCCGTGTGAAGCTCGACGACCGGCGCGCCGACTGCGACGGAAGCGTCGATCTGTCGCTCGTCTGGGTCGATGAACAGCGAGACCCGGATGCCTGCGTTCGCGAGCGCGCCGATCATCTCCTTCAGCCCAGCCCGTTGCGCGACGACGTCGAGCCCACCTTCGGTCGTAATCTCGGCGCGCCGCTCAGGGACGAGACAGCAATCCGACGGCAGCACCTCGCAGGCGATGCGAACCATTTCTTGGGTTGCCGCCATCTCGAGATTGACGCGCGTCTGCAAGGCTTCCTTGCACATGCGCACATCGCGGTCCTGGATGTGTCGACGATCCTCGCGCAGGTGCACCGTAATGCTGTCCGCACCCGCCTTCTCTGCAATCAACGCCGCAAACAAAGGATCGGGATAGCGGGTGCCGCGTGCCTGCCGCAGTGTCGCGACATGATCGACATTGACGCCGAGATGGATGGAGGACATGGGTGCGCGTAGGTGAGAGCTGACGAATACCGGCGGACTGGAGCAGAATGGTAACAGGCTACTCTTGCCTGGTTAACTCGCGCCTCCGCCGGCGCGCACTCACGTCGTGGGCCGGTCACGCGTACGGCGCAGCGCCAACATCACTTCGCGCGTATTGAGCGCTTGGCCGTCCAAAACGCGGTCCAAGGCGGCTCGGAAGAGACGTCGAGCTTCCGCACAAACGAGGGGATCCTCGAAGTCCTCGCGCGCAAGCGCCCGAAGCGTGGACCCCGAGAAAATCATGGCACCTTCCGCCACA
Source organism: Lysobacterales bacterium (assembly GCA_040255535.1). GTDB lineage: Bacteria > Pseudomonadota > Gammaproteobacteria > Steroidobacterales > Steroidobacteraceae > Steroidobacter. Next base: position 31,303 of record JBDZVE010000011.1, read on the forward strand.
TCGAGCGCGCGCACGAGACCGTGCTCCATCCGATAGTGATACATCGCATCCGGCTCGATGGGCGCGCCGGTCGCGCTCTCCCGCTCGAGTGCGAGACCGTATCCGAGCAACTCGAGGAGGCGCTTCTCGAAGAGCCGCAGGTGACCCGCCGGATTCGCTCCGCTCTTCAGCGACTCGACGGTATGCGCATAGAGATCGAACGCTTCCGGATGGGGATCGTGCCGCGTGAACAGCTTCAGCAACAGCTCGTTGAGATAGAAGCCGCTCACGAGCTGCGCGGACGGCAGCGCTCGAACCGCACCATCGAACTCGGCGGCCGTAAGCTGGCCCGCCTCGCCGCGGCCGCTCCAAGAGACGAGCAGGCGATTGAATGGCTGCAGCATGGAGGACAAAGAGGCTGCGGATTTGCGCCGGGCGCGGGCTCCGCGTGCAAACACGGAAATGCGTCCATGCGCACGCGTAAAGAGCTCGAGAATCCGGCTCGTATCGCGGTACGGCCGGTGGTGCAGCACGTAGGCGGGCTCAAGATGAGTTCGCATGAACAAAGTATCGAGTGTCGCGTGTAGCGCGCGCTCGGCTCTGACCTTACACCTTACACGTCCCGCTCAGCCTTTTCTCAAACCTCATAGCCGAGTTGCCTGAGCGCGGTTTCGTTATCCGACCAATTCTCCTTGACCTTCACCCAGAGCTCGAGATGCACGGGTAGGCCAAAGCGCTCGGACATTTCGATGCGCGCGGCGCGACCGACCTCCTTGAGCTGCTCGCCCCCATGGCCGATGACGATCGCCTTCTGGCCGTTGCGCTCGACCCAGATGACCGCGTTGATCAACAACCGCCCGTCTTCTTCCTTGAATTGTTCGATGCCGACCGTAAGGCCGTACGGAAGCTCCTGCCGCAGCCGGAGCGTGAGCTTCTCCCGCACGATCTCGGCCGCCTGGAACTCCTGGCTTCGATCCGTGAGCTGATCTTGAGGGTAATGCGGCGGCGAGGCCGGCAAGAAGCGCGCGATCAGTTCGGGAAGCTGCTCGAGCTGAGCGCCTTTCAGCGCGGACACGGGGACCATTTCCTCGAACTTCGCCCGCTTCGATAGCTCATCGATGAACGGCAGCAACCGCTCCTTGGGAAAGACTTTGTCGACTTTGTTGAGGATGAGAATGATGGGGCGGCCCTGCTTCGTGAGCTCCTCGAGCACGCGCTGATCCTCATCCGTCCAGCGCAGCGCCTCGACGACGAACAAATTCACGTCCGCATCTTGCAGCGAGGTGAGCGCCGCGCGATTCATGTGCCGATTCATGGCACGGCGCCCTCCTGCATGCAGGCCGGGCGTATCCACGAACACGATCTGCGCAGTGGGCCGCGTCAAGATGCCTAGGATGCGGTGCCGTGTCGTCTGCGGCTTCGGCGTGACGATGCTGATCTTGCGCCCCAACAAGGCGTTGAGCAGCGTCGACTTTCCCACGTTGGGTCGACCGACGATGGCCGCGAATCCACAGCGAAAGGTGGACTCGTCCGAGTCCGCTGAATGGCTCACTGTGTCACAGGATCCGATGGGGGCTGAAGGTGCTCGAGCATACGCTGGGCCGCGCCCTGCTCCGCGCGTCTTCGGCTGGCGCCGGTCGCGTGGGTCTTGAGTCCGAGTGCGTCGACCGAGCAGCTCACTTGAAACACCTGGCTGTGCGCCTCGCCCGAGACCGACTCGACGAGGTAACTCGGCAGCGGCAAGCCGCGCGCCTGGAGCATCTCCTGTAAACGCGTTTTCGGGTCCTTGAGTTCGGCTGCGCTCGGCAAACGATCGAGCCTAGGGATGAAGAGCCGTTCGATGACGGCGGCCGCCGCGTCGAAGCCGCCATCCAAGTAGATCGCACCGAATAGTGCTTCGAGCGTGTCGGCAAGAATCGATTTGCGCCGAAAGCCGCCCGACTTGAGCTCGCCTGACCCGAGGCGCAGCTGGTCGCCGAGACCGATCTCCGCAGCGATCACGGCGAGCGCCTCCCCGCTTACGAGACTCGAGCGGAAGCGCGACAGATCCCCTTCATCCGCCGCACCGAACTCTCTGAACACGAGCATCGCGACGACACAGTTGAGCACCGCATCGCCGAGGAATTCGAGCCGCTCGTTATGAGGCCCGCCGGCGCTGCGGTGTGTCAGAGCCGCTTCCAAAAGCGCAGGGTCGCGACACTCGTACCCGAGCGCATCGCGTTGCCACTCGACAGCAGTCTTCACTCCGGGATCTCGGCCAAAGCGGGAATCCAAGCAATCACTGCGATACGACCACCGACTTGTCGAACGCGACCACTAAAGAGATGTTCGCGATGAAGGGAGCCCGGGCTTCGTACGCAGCGCGCATGGAGTAGCCGTTTTTCGTCTTTTTCATTTCGATGTTCTTGGGCTGGATGCTCGTGATGTCCTCGATCGTCCACCTGCGGTCCAACGAGGTTCGCAGCAGGTGCGGGCTGACCGGAGTGCCCTTGAACTCGTTCGCGGTCTGTTCGAGCGCTCGTACGACCTCCATGTATTCCAAATACAAGGGCGTCAACCGTATGCCCGCATAAAGGCCGAGGCCCAGGATCGCGACGATTACGACCATGCCGAGGAAAGTGGCGCCACGCTGGCGAGCACGCATCGAAAGCTCCTGTGTCTGCAAGGGACCTGGGACCGCAGCAAGAGGCCGCTCGGCGATCGGTCGCAATCGGTGCCGCGGCTCTGGCCGCCCAATTCCACCCTGTCGCCGTGCCAGCCTTCGCCCTACAGTCTACCGCCTTCACTTGATCGGATCGCCGATTCGGTCCCAAATTGGCGCAGACGGCAGGTCCCAATTCAGCCAAATCCTGACCGCCTTCCCCACCAGATTGCGCTCTGGCACGAATCCGACCTGCGGGTATCGGCTGTCGCGGCTGTTGTCTCGATTGTCGCCCATGAAGAAGTACTTGCCCGCCGGCACGATGGCCTCGAAGTCCTCGGTTCTTCGACTCGGAATATAGAGGACCTCATGCTCGACGCCTCCGAGGAATTCCCTGCCGATCACTGCGTTCGTGTGCGGTCCGTCGTTTCGAGGACCCTCATAGGGGCCGTTCATCTGCAGCGGAACGAGCGAGCCGTTCACGAATAGCTGACGCCCCTTCACCTCGATGTGATCTCCAGGGAGTCCGACGAGCCGCTTGATGTAGTTCGTCGCAGGATCGGACGGCAGGCGAAAGACGATTACATCGCCCCGGTGAGGCTCCCCCGTCGACAGGATCTTCGTGTGCACGACCGGCAGCCGCAGCCCATAGGCAAACTTGTTGACGAAGATGAAATCTCCGTCGAGCAGCGTCGGCATCATCGAATCGGACGGAATGCGAAACGGCTCGAAGAGGAACGAGCGAATGAGCAGCACGATCAGGATCACCGGAAAGAACGACTTCGCATACTCGGCGCTGAGCGGCTGAGCGAACGCCGCGTCGTCCGAATCCGCCCTCCCGAGCGAGGCTGCCAAGGCCCGACGCCTCGCCTTGAGCCAAAGCGAGTCGATCAACCAAATGAGCCCCGTGACTGCCGTCGCGAGCACGAGCACGAGACTGAAGTCGAGCGCGTTGCGCTTTGCGAGCGTGCGCACTGCGATCACACAGAGCACGAGCAGTACCCATCGCAGGGCCCGAATGCTCTTCGGCGCGAGATGAGGCGGAATCGATCTCGCCTTGCGTCCCGTCGAGACGAACAGGTCGTCGACGAGCAGATACAGACCGAGACCTAAGGTAACTGCGACAATCCAGAAAGTCGTTGCGTCCAAAATTTTTCGCTCGTGTTATTGGATGCGCCGCCAGCGCGATCAGCTTCGTACCACGGAACACTTGTCCGCCATAGCCATGTGTCCTCCGAGCACCCGAGCGCTCAGGAGCCCCGATCCTTGCCCACCTGTAGTACGGCCAGGAACGCTTCCTGCGGAATCTCCACCGAGCCTACTTGCTTCATACGCTTTTTGCCCTCTTTTTGCTTTTCTAGCAACTTGCGCTTGCGGGAGATGTCGCCGCCGTAGCATTTCGCAGTGACGTTCTTGCGCAGCGCCTTGACCGTCGCGCGGGCGACCACATGGCTGCCGATTGCGGCTTGGACGGCCACCTCGAACATCTGCCGCGGGATCAGCTCCTGCATCTTATCGACGAGCTCGCGTCCGCGCTGGTACGCATTGTCCCGGTGAACGATGATCGAAAGCGCATCGACACGGTCGCCATTGATCAGTATGTCGAGCTTCACGAGCGGCGCGGACTCGAAGCGGTTGAATTCGTAATCGAAGGAAGCGTATCCGCGACTGACGGACTTCAAGCGATCGAAGAAGTCGAGCACGACTTCCGCGAGCGGCATCTCGTACTGCAACGAGACCTGCGCACCCAAGTACTGCATCTTGGTCTGTCGACCCCGCTTCTCCGTGCACAGCTTGATGACGGAACCGACGTACTCGGGCGGCAACAGAATGTTCGCGGTAATGATCGGCTCTCTGAGATCCTCGATTTCATTCGAGGGCGGCAACTTCGACGGATTGTCCACGTAAACGGTCGTGCCATCCGTCCGCGCGACTTCGTACACGACGGTCGGCGCGCTCGTCACGAGATCGAGGTTGTATTCGCGCTCGAGGCGTTCCTGCACGATGTCCATGTGCAGGAGGCCGAGAAACCCACAGCGGAATCCGAATCCAAGGGCGGTCGAGACCTCGGGCTCGTAGTGCAATGCCGAGTCGTTCAGCTTGAGCTTCGCAAGCGCGTCTCTGAACGATTCGTAGTCATCCGATTGCACCGGAAACAGCCCTGCAAACACGCGCGGCTGGACCTGCTTGAATCCGGCGAGCGGCGCGCTCGCAGGCCGTGCATCGAGCGTGATCGTGTCGCCGACGGGTGCGCCGTCGATGTCCTTGATTCCTGCAATGACGAACCCGACTTCGCCGGTCTCGAGCGACTCGCTCGCGATCGACTTGGGCGTGAACCGGCCGAGCTTGTCGACCGTGTGCGCCCGGCCCGTCGACCACACACGGATCTTGGCGCCCGTGCGCAAGGATCCATTCATGACCCGCACGAGCGATACGACGCCCACATAGTTGTCGAACCACGAATCGATGATGAGCGCCTGCAGCGGCGCTTCGGGATCGCCTTTGGGCGGTGGAATCCGCCGGACGAGCTCTTCCAAGAGCTCGGGCACGTTCTCGCCCGTCTTCGCGCTCACGCGCAGTGCATCCTGCGCTTCGATGCCGATGATCTCCTCGATTTCGTTGATCACCCGCGCCGGATCGGCCGACGGCAAATCGACCTTGTTCAACACCGGCACGACTTCGAGTCCCTGCTCTATCGCCGTGTAGCAATTGGCGACGCTCTGCGCTTCGACGCCTTGCGCCGCATCGACGACCAGCAGCGCGCCCTCGCACGCGGCAAGCGACCGCGACACTTCGTATGAGAAGTCGACGTGGCCTGGAGTGTCGATCAAGTTGAGTTGGTAGATCTCGCCGTCTCGCGCGCGGTACTTGAGCGAAACGCTTTGCGCTTTGATCGTAATGCCGCGCTCGCGCTCGAGCGCCATGGAATCGAGCACCTGCGCTTCCATCTCGCGGTCCTGCAACCCGCCGCAGAGCTGAATGAAACGATCGGCGAGCGTGGACTTACCGTGATCGACGTGGGCGATGATGGAAAAGTTGCGAATCAGCTTCATCAGTTCTCACCGGCTCGAGCTCTCGATCGGCCCAAGCCGCAGCATTCTCTGGGACCCCGACTTGTGCACACGACGTATTCGCGAAGCACATCCGCGTAGGGATTCTCTGATCCTTCCGTTTTCCGGACGCCGCAAAAAGGGCGACACCGAGGGCCCGGACCGGAGGAACCTGATGCGCAACAGACGAGTGCCCCCTCGGGGGCCAAAATCGGTGGCGGATTATAGCGGAGGGCGGGCCACGCCGCTGGATGACCTACCCCGCACCGTCCAGGTACGGCGCCAGCCGTTCGCGGTCCACCCGATAGTTGCAAACGAACTCACCATCGGCGAGCAGCACGGGGATTCTTGTGCCGTACTTGCGCCGGAGCTCGGGATCCGAGTCAACGTCGACGACATGAACGCGCGCCGCTTCGTGGGCGCCGAGGACGGTCGCAAGGTCTGCACTGAACTCCTCGCAGAGCGTACAGCCGTCACGCGTGAGAAGAGTCCAATCCGTAATAGACATAGTGGGCGCGGCGGTGGTCCGACCGACTCCAGGGAAAGCTTCTGAAGGAAATCTAGCGGGTCGGAGGGATGACGGGCTGGGGCGCAAGCGCAGAAGCTGCCGCGTCGCTTTCCTTCATGACGCCTGCCGCGATGGCCTGAACCGTCGCAGCAGGCACTTCGCCGACCGCCGTAACTTGATGCCCATCCAAGTCTCGCGAATACGCGAAGGCGGCCCCCACTTTCGCGAGGCCCCGAATGGCCTCCGTCTGCGGATTACGCGGCTCGATGAACACGGAGACCGAGGCGAGCCCATCGGAATACACGAGATGCTGCACCGGCGCGCTCGAGCCCGCGATCGCTTGAATGCGCCAGGTCGTCAGGTGGAAGCCGGCCGGTGGACGGATCACCCATTGAAGGCTCGCGCCTCTGACCATCGGTTGCTGGGCATCCTGATACAGCCATTTGAACCCATCGGCAGAGACAGCGGGTTTGAGGCTATCGGCCGAAATGCGGTCGCGGAAATGCAGCTCGGCAAACAAGAGCTGCTCGATGACGTTGCCGTTGCGATCGCAGAGCTGCGATTTGAGCGGCATCGCGGTTTCTTGATCGAGCCACAATCGATAGCCGTAGCGGAACTGATCGCGCGGTTTGACGAGAATGAGCTGAGTGCGCCGGCCCAGCGTTTTCGTCGCTCCGCCCCGCTCGATGCTGTAGTTGGCTTCCAGGCGCTCGCTGTACACCGGCACCGTGCTCAAGAGAGTGCTCTCTTCGGCGCGCTTCTCGACGAGCACCGTACGCCGATCGGGCAGATAGCAGATGACCTCGGATTCGTTGCGGATGTATTCCCGACCGCTGCCGTCGAGCGAGACCAGGCGCTCTGTCGCTTTGCCTCTTTCCACGCGGTGGATGATCCGCCATGCATCGGAACGCTCGTCGCGCACTCTGAAGAAGCGCGCTTCGTAGTTGCGGGTCGCGAGCGACTCGGACATCCGTTCCAGCCATTGTCGAGCTTCCCGATCCCCGGCATGTACGACTGCCGCCAAAGACAGCAGCAACGCTCCGAGAGACAGTCTGGCGGCGAACATCAGCGTTGCGCGTCCTGGGGTGCCGTAGCTGTCTCGTCATCCGAGACGTCGTTCAGAAGCTCCGCTTCGCCTTCGGCAAGCACGCCGCTCAACACACTGCGGCGGCCGAGCGGAGACGAGTACTCGCTATGCGCCACGACGTAGTTCGTGAGCCGCGTCGCGGGGATGAACACGCTCGTGTTGGAGGTGTTCATCGGCACGACATAACGATCGGGCGCCTCCTGGATCTCGGGGAGCGCGGTGCTCTCCGCAGCCGTCGTCACTACGTCTTGGGCCGGGAACATGCCGGCGCGCTGCACGGAGAAGAGTGCGAGCGCCGCGACGCTCGCGGCGACGGCGAGACCCGCGACAGGGCGCACGCGGCGCCACATGAGAGGCGAGATTCTGGGTGCGGCAATCGCCGGCTCTGACGCAACTTGTGCCATCACGCGCGCGGCGAAGTCCGGCGAGATCGCTGCCGCTTTCCCGGTGCGGAGCGTCTCGGAGATCGTACCGTAGCGTGTCATTGTGGCACGCAGCTCTTCATCCTGACCGATTCGCTTCAGCAACAACGCGAGCTCTCGGTCCGGCAACTCGCCGTCCAAGCACGCTGATAGCTGTTCTTTGATCGAATCCGTCATGGGGTCCTTACCGTGCAACGACATTGTCTGCAATTAAATCCGAAGTTCAATCCCAGTCTGGGGGAGGAGAACCCCTGGTGCCCTAAGAACGTTCCGGGGGCATATCCGCGGCTCGCCGTAAGCATGGGGGTCAAATTCCATCGCTCACTCATCCAGCAGGGGCTTTAGCTTCTTGTCGATCGCCTCGCGCGCGCGGAAGATGCGCGAGCGGACGGTACCGACAGGACAATCCATCGCCTCCGCAATCTCCTCGTACGACAAACCTTCGAGCTCCCGCAAGACGATCGCGGTTCGCAGGTCGTCGGGAAGCTGCTCCATGGCTTTCTCCACGACGTTGCGAATCTCGTCCGTCAGCAGCACGCCTTCCGGCGTGTCCGCTTCCTTCAGTCTGGCCTGCCGTTCGAACTGCTCGGGATCCTGAAGATCCAGATCGAAGTCGACCGGTCGCCGCTTGTGCGCAACGAGTGCGTTTTTCGCCGTGTTGATCGCGATGCGATACAACCACGTGTAAAAAGCGCTATCGCCGCGAAACGAAGGGAGCGCTCGATAGGCCTTTAAAAAAGCCTCTTGCGCAACATCCTCCGCCTCCGTCGCATCGTTCACGAAACGGCTCACGAGCTTCAAGACACGGTGCTGATACTTGAGCACGAGCGCGTTGAACGCCGACTGGTCGCCGGCCTGGACGCGCCTCACGATCTCCTGGTCGTTGTCATCCTGCGTCATCGACCGGCATCCCTGCGAGACGGCTCGAGGCGTCGCTGGCCGGCGAACGCTGCAACCATAGACTGACGCTCGCCCCGAAAGTTCGGCCAGATTACGTTCACTTTCTGAGCGCGCGGGGCACCCGTGCAACCGATGCTCATGTCGCGAGCCGCACGATTTGCATGGGTGCGGGAAGACACGGATGCGCCGGTGCTCGGTAGGGAATCGTCATGTCGTCGAGGCCGTCAGCCGAGCCCGGCCGCCGCACCGCTACGCGGAACATCGAGCCGCAGACGAACGATGAGCCGCCGTAGCTGGTCGTTCGATTCATGTGCACGGCTCAACAACACCGAGAACACTTGGGCGGGGGGATCGACGGGCCGCAGCCGTAGCCAGAGCGCTTGCCGCCCGACGCGGGAGTTGAGACATAGGTCACACTCTGCGCAGTCGCCGTTTGCCCGACGCGCGATCCAGCGCCCGTCGGTAAGCCACGCGAGTTGGACTATCCGGCGAGGGCCCCCAAACCATCCGCACGTGCGCAAGCCCAGCAGCACAAGCGCCGACAGCAGCCCAGCCAAGATCAGTATGGAATGAGTCTCGAATACAAGGGCTCCAAAGGGTAGGCCCGCAGCGGCCATAGCCGTCCCATACGCCAGCCGGCGTTCCACGGGACGGTTTGTCACATCAACGATCAACGGGGGCGAGCTTGGCGATGACATCAACCCATTCCGAATCGGTCGGCTCTTCGCGGCGCATTAGATACGCGAACAACTGCGGATCCGGCAAGTCGAGTAGTGCCTCGAACGCCTGTTGCTCTGCGATCGGGGCGTAAGCATAGCGTTGTTCCAGGTAGCGTTCGAGAACGACGTCCAATTCGCGCATGCCCCGACGGCACCGCCATCGGAGTTTGGTGAACGGCGGACGGGGGATGGCGGGCGGTGAAGAAAGGGACTCGGAAGCTGGGTCCGGCGGGTCTTTCTTCATGCGCGCTTCTCTTTCACCGTCCGCCATCCGCCGTCCGCAGCGCGCCGCCGCGCACGCGGCCCGCGCGCCTCAGTGGCGCCGCTCGGCAATCTTCTTCTTGATCTCGGCGATCGTCAGGGCTGGGTTCAGATCCTTCGGACAGGCCTCGGTGCAATTCATGATCGTGTGGCAGCGATAGAGACGGAACGGGTCTTCGAGCGCATCGAGCCGCTCGCCCGTCGCCTCATCGCGGCTATCGATGATCCACCGGTACGCGGCGAGCAGTGC
>JBDZVE010000011.1:41219-65419 GCA_040255535.1 Lysobacterales bacterium
TTCAAGCCGTCGATGTTCATCGCGCACGAGCCGCAGATCCCCTCGCGACACGAGCGGCGGAACGTCAGCGTGGAATCGACTTCGTTCTTGATTTTGATGAGCGCATCGAGAACCATCGGTCCGCACGTAGACATATCGACTTCGTACGTGTCGATGCGCGGGTTCTCACCCGATTCGGGGTCGAAGCGATAGATCTTGAACGCGCGCACGTCCTTCGCGCCTGCAGGCGCCTTGTACGTCTTGCCGGCGACGATCTTCGAATTCGAGGGAAGGCGAAATTGGGCCATATCGGACGGTTGAAGGTTGATGGTTGACGGTTGAGACGATGCTTCCTCTTTTCTGGCTGTCAACGGTCAACTGTCAACCGTCAACTCCTTGCTTCAGTACGTTCTAGCTCTCGGCGGCACTGCATCGACTTCGCTCGTGAGCGTGTTCAAGTGCACGGGCCGATAATCGAAGCGGATATTCCCTCGGTCGTCCAGCCAACAGAGGGTGTGCTTCATCCAATTCGCATCGTCGCGATCCGGATAATCCTCGCGTGCATGTGCGCCGCGACTCTCCTGGCGATTGACCGCCGAGCGCAGCGTGACGGTCGCCTGCGCAAGCAGGTTCTCGAGCTCGAGCGTCTCGATCAGGTCCGTGTTCCAGATGAGCGATCGATCGCTCACCGACACCTCGGCGAACGAGTCGCGGACTTCGGCGAGCTTGCGCACGCCCTCCTCGAGCGACTCGCCGGTTCTGAACACCGCCGCGTGCGCCTGCATGACCCGTTGCATATTGAGACGGATCTCCGCGGTTCTGAGCTTGCCTCTGGCATTCCGCAGGCGATCGAGCCGCGCGATCGCGAGCTCGCCGGCATCTTTGCTGAGCGGACGATGCTTCGTGTTGGGCTGCACGGTTTCCGCGCAGTAGCGCGCGGCCTCGCGACCGAACACGACGAGATCGAGCAATGAGTTCGAGCCGAGTCGATTGGCGCCGTGCACGGAGACGCATGCCGCCTCGCCGACCGCCATCAATCCGGGTACGACCGTGTCCGGCTGACCATCGCGAGCCGTCACGACTTCGCCGTGGTAGTTCGCGGGTACGCCGCCCATGTTGTAGTGCACCGTCGGGAGCACGGGGATCGGCTGCTTCGTGACATCGACGCCTGCAAAGATCCGTGCGGTTTCCGCAATGCCCGGCAGGCGCTCATGAATGACCTCGGCACCGAGATGCTCGAGATGTAGATAAATGTGATCCTTGTGCGCGCCGACACCGCGGCCTTCGCGTATTTCGATCGTCATCGCGCGGCTCACGACGTCTCGCGACGCCAGATCCTTCGCATTCGGGGCGTAGCGCTCCATGAAGCGTTCGCCTTCCGAATTGCGCAAAATACCCCCTTCGCCGCGCACACCTTCGGTGATGAGACACCCGGCGCCGTAAATCCCGGTCGGATGAAACTGCACGAACTCCATGTCCTGGAGCGGCAGCCCGGCGCGAAGCACCATCCCGTTGCCGTCGCCGGTACAAGTGTGCGCCGATGTACACGAGAAGTAAGCGCGGCCGTATCCGCCCGTCGCCAAAATCGTCTTGTGCGCTCGGAAGCGATGCAGCGTGCCGTCGGACATGTCGAGCGCGACCACACCGCGGCATTCGCCGTTCTCCATGATGAGGTCGATCGCAAAGTACTCGACGAAGAACTGGGCCTCGTGTCGCAACGCCTGCTGATACAGCGTGTGCAGCATCGCGTGGCCGGTACGATCGGCGGCTGCGCAGGTGCGCTGCGCGGTTCCCTTGCCGAAATGCGTCGTCATGCCGCCGAACGGACGCTGGTAAATGCGCCCGTCCTCGGTGCGCGAAAATGGCAAGCCGTAGTGCTCGAGCTCGATCACGGCATTCGGCGCCTCCTTGCACATGAATTCGATTGCGTCTTGGTCGCCGAGCCAATCGGAACCCTTGACGGTGTCGTACATGTGCCACCGCCAGTCGTCCTCGCCCATATTGCCGAGCGCGGCGCTGATGCCGCCTTGGGCGGCAACGGTGTGACTTCGGGTCGGAAAGACCTTCGTGATGCACGCGGTCGATAGGCCGGAGTGCGCGAGGCCGAACGTCGCGCGCAGCCCGGCACCGCCCGCGCCGACGACAACGACATCGAAGCTGTGATCGATGAACTGATATGCACTCATGCGGCGCTCCCGAACGCCGTGCGAAGCACGGCGAAAAGCCCGATCGCACCGAGCGCGAAATGGATGAATTGGCTCGCGACGAGGGCGGCGACTTTCGTCGACTTATGGGCCACGTAGTCCTCGATCACGACTTGAACGCCCATGTGCGAGTGATACATGAGCGCGACGACGAGCAGTGCGAGCAACGCCGCGTTTGCAGGCCGCTCGATCCATGCTTGGATCGCGTCGTAGTCCAACGCGCCGATCCAAAAGAGCGAGAAAACGAACCAGAGCGTGAGCAACACGAGCGCGGCCGCGCTCACGCGCTGCATCCACCAATGCTCGACGCCCTCCTTCGCGCTACCGAGCCCGAGCACTCTGCCGAGCGGCGTTCGCAAGCTCATGACAAGCCTCCCGCCGCGCGGCTCGCGACCGCGAGCCAGAACGAGGCCGTGCAAACCACGGCGGCCAGAAATGCGATCCAGCCGGTCAGGCGCGCGGGCCCGCGCTCGAGGGCACGGCCGGTATCCCAGACGAGATGCCGAATGCCGTTCAAGAGGTGATAGAAGAACGCGAACGAAAAACCGACCAGCGCGAGACGCGTGAGCGGATGCGCAAACACGACGAGCGCGCGCTCGTACGATTCGCGCCCGCCTGCGATCGCAACGAGCCAGTAGACGAAGAGCAGCAAGCCGACGGACAACGCGAGGCCCGTGATCCGGTGCAGGATCGACAGCGTCATCGTGTACTGCCAGCGATAAATCTGCAGATGTGGCGATAACGGTCGTGCCGAGCGAGGCTGACTCTGCATGAAACGTCTCTCGGTATTGGTGCGGCGATCGGTTCGGTATCGACGAGAACCTGTTTACAAGAACGAGGCTCAGAAATCGATGCAGCGACCCGCCTTTTCCCAGTCGCCGAAGCGAGTCGGCTCCGGGCCGTCGCGCCCGCCGATTTCTCGCGGCGGAGATTGCGGGGCCGGAGGAGGCGTCGCCGATGCATCGGGCGACGGCGGTCGAGCACTGCTGCGGTCGGGAACTTCGTCTATCATGCCGTCGAAGCGAGTCGCGAACCGATCAAGGTTCGAGTTCTCGGCATAGTCTGCCAGAAGCGGTTTTTTGCCGGTACCCGCATGCCGCCGTATGTGGCGAGGGTTGAATTCGGCTTTCGCGAACGCAGCTCTTTCTCTCGTATGACCATGAAAGCTACCAGACTCGAGCACTTGAGTGTGCTCCTCGTGTCGGGTCCCGACGCCAAGAACTTCCTGCAGGGCCAGCTCAGCGCAGACGTGCAGGCGCTCGCCCGCGAGAACATCGTTCTCGCGTCCTGCAACTCACCGCAGGGACGCGTGCAGGCCGTCGTGTGGATCGTGGAGCGTCCCGAGGGCATCGCACTCCTCATGAGCCGCTCCGTCGTAGAAGCGATCGAGCCGCGGCTGCGCCGGTACGTCTTGCGCGCCAAGCTCACGATCGAGCGGGATCGTCTGTGGGCTGGAGTGCTGGAGGAATCGATTGCGGCGGACGCAAATGCCGGCGATCGTTCACACGAGCTGATCGGCGAGCTGAGCAAGCTGCGTTGGTCGGGTCTTCAGCACCCGCTCGTGCTGACGCCCAATGTAGAAATGGCACACGACGCCGCACGCGAGTTGCGCTGGAGGAGCGACTACTTACGCGCGGGGCTTCCGCAGGTGTACGCGGAGACTTACGAGCGGTTCGTCGCTCAGATGCTGAACCTCGATGTGCTCGACGGAATCAGCTTCACGAAGGGCTGCTATACCGGACAGGAGATCGTTGCGCGCGCCCACTACCGCGGCGCCGTCAAGCGACGCATGTTCCGGTTCCGAGCCGCGTGCGCACCGCCCGCACCGGGTACTCGCCTTCTCGCAGGAGATCAACACGCCGGCGACGTAGTCGACGCCGTACCGACCGCCGAAGGCTGCGAGTTGCTCGCGGTCGTCAGCCTCCCCTCCCTGCACGGGCCGCTCACGATCGATGCGACAGAGAACACGGCCCTCGAACGACTTGCGCTTCCCTATGAAGCTGCCCTGTCCGCAATGCACGAGCAGCAGTAATCATCCCTATCTGATCACTGGCCTTCCGGTCTCATGTACGGAAACAGCAGCACGTCCCGAATCGATGGCGAGTTCGTAAACAACATGACGAGCCGATCGATGCCGACGCCGAGCCCGGCCGTCGGCGGCAAGCCGTACTCGAGCGCACGCACGTAGTCCGCGTCGTACTGCATCGCCTCGTCGTCGCCCGCATCCTTGCGCGCCAACTGCTCCCTGAACCGCGCGGCCTGATCTTCAGGATCGTTCAACTCCGAAAACCCATTCGCGATTTCCCGTCCGCCGACGAACAGCTCGAAGCGATCGGTCAGGAACGGATCGGCATCGTTGCGTCGTGCGAGCGGCGATACTTCGGCGGGATAGGCATAGACAAACGTCGGCGCAATCACTCGATGCTCCGCCGTCTTTTCGAAAATCTCGATCTGCAGCTTGCCGGCGCCGTCGCTCTCGCCGTACGTGATCCCCAACCGATCGCAGTGCGAGCGCAAGTAAGCGACATCTCGCAGCTTCGCCCGCTCGATCCCGGGATTGAAGTGCACGATGAGATCCTCGACGGTCACTCGGCGGAACGGCTGACCGAAATCGAATATCTCTCCTTGGTACTCGACGCGCCGCGAGCCGTAGATCGTGTCGCAGATCCCTTGGCACATGCGCTCGACGAGATTCATGAGATCCGTGTAGTCCGCGTATGCCTGATACAGCTCGAGCATCGTGAACTCGGGATTGTGACGAGTCGAAACGCCCTCGTTCCTGAAGTTGCGGTTGATCTCGTAGACGCGCTCGAAGCCGCCCACGACGAGGCGCTTCAAGTAAAGCTCGGGCGCGATGCGCAGATAAAGCTTCATATCGAGCGCGTTGTGATGCGTCACGAACGGCCGTGCGACCGCACCGCCGGCGATCGCCTGCATCATCGGCGTCTCGACCTCGAGAAAATCGAGCGCATCCAGGAAGTCGCGCAGGTACTTGATGATGCGCGTGCGCGTTTCGAATACGCGCCGGCTCTCCGGGTTCACAATAAGGTCGACGTAACGCTGCCGATAGCGAACTTCTTGGTCCGAAAGTCCGTGCCACTTGTCGGGCAGGGGCCGGAGCGACTTCGTGAGCATCCGCAGCTTATCGACGCGCACCGACAGCTCGCCCTTCTTCGTCTTGAACAGCACACCCTCCGCGCCGAGAATGTCGCCGACGTCCCAATGCTTGAACTCCTCATACACCTGGCCGAGCGTTTCGGCCTGGAGAAAGAGCTGGATCTGCCCTGTGCGATCCATGAGCTTTGCGAAGCTCGCCTTGCCCATCACGCGCTTCACCATCATGCGGCCGCCGACCCTCACGCGAATCGTGTGCTGATCGAACCACTCCGGCGCTCGATCGCCATACGCGGTCAAAAGCTGATCGGCCAACGCGTCGCGCCTGAAATCGTTCGGAAATGCAGCACCCTGCTCGCGCAGCCGCTCGAGCTTCGCACGGCGTTCGGCGATCAGCTTGTTCTCGTCAGTCGGAATGGTGTCGTCGCTCATGATGTTTCGCATTCACGTTGGGCAAGGCGACCGAGCAAGACGGCCGCGCGAGCCGTTAGAGTCCATGCTTCAGGCTCGCTTCCAGGAAGCCGTCCAAGTCGCCATCGAGCACTGCGGCCGTATTGCCGACCTCGACGTTCGTGCGTAGATCCTTGATACGGGATTGATCGAGCACGTACGAGCGGATCTGATTACCCCAGCTCACATCGGACTTCGAATCCTCGAGCACCTTAGCCGCGGCATTGCGCTTGTTGACTTCGAGCTCATAGAGCTTCGCCTTGAGCTGCTTCATCGCCTTGTCGCGATTCTTGTGCTGACTGCGCTCGTTCTGGCACGCGACGACGATGCCCGTCGGCACGTGCGTAATGCGCACTGCAGATTCCGTCTTATTCACGTGCTGACCGCCCGCTCCGCTCGAGCGATAGACATCGACGCGCAAATCCGCCGGATTGACGTCGATCTGAATGTCATCGTCGATCTCGGGCGAGACGAAGACGGACGCGAATGACGTGTGCCGACGCGCGTTCGAGTCGAACGGAGATTTGCGCACCAGCCGATGAACGCCCGTCTCGGTTCGAAGCCAACCGTAGGCATAGTCGCCGATGATGTGGATCGTCGCTCCCTTGATGCCCGCCACTTCGCCCTCGCTCACGTCGACGACCTCGGTCTTATACCCGCGCTGATCGGCCCAGCGCAGATACATCCGCATGAGCATTTGCGCCCAGTCCTGCGCTTCGGTTCCGCCCGCGCCCGCCTGAATGTCGAGAAAGCACGCATTCGCGTCCATCTCGCCGGGGAACATACGCTGGAACTCGAGCTTCTCGACGTCCTTCTCGACCGCGACAACGTCTCGCTCGACTTCACGCGCCGTCGACTCGTCATTCTCCTCGACGGCGAGCGTCAGCAGCTCGTCCGCATCCTTGAGACTCGTCGCGATGCGATCGAGCGTACCGACGACTTGCTCGAGCCGTGCGCGCTCTCTTCCGAGCTCCTGCGCCTTCTCGGGCGTATTCCAGATCGCGGGATCCTCTAGCTCGCGGCTGACCTCCGCCAGCCGTTCGCTCTTGAGATCGTACTCAAAGAAACCTCCTCAGCGCCTCGCTGCGCTCGGTGAGGTCTTCGAGAGAACGACGAAGTTGGTTGATTTCCATGGACGAGAATCGGGTGGGAGAAAGGCGCGAATGGTAGCACGTGCAGCGAGCGTCCGAAGTAATGTGCCGATGCTGCGATGAGTCGACCACACCCGGACGGCCCCGATCGATCCTCACTTCATTGTCCGATGACTCGCAGGTACTCCACGACCATCTGCACCTTTTCCGTGCCGTTGAATTGATTCACATCCAAGCGGTAGGCGAGCTCGACGCGGTCATTCGCCCGCACGACCGGGGCGTCGGCATCGTCGAAGTGGCGGAACGCAATTGCTTCGCAGGCGGGCGCATCGCCGTCGCGAACATCGAGCTTCAAGTGCCGCTCCCCGAGCACGCGAACCCCACGCACGTTGAACGCGCCATCGAAAATCGGCTCTGGGAATGCTTGCCCCCACGGCCCGGATGCGCGCAGCAGACGTGCGACATCGAGCGTGATCTCCTGGCGCGTCAAGACACCGTCCGAGTACACGACCCCGATTGCATCGTCAGTCGACATCCAGCGCTTCACTTCCGCATCGAAGGCCGCTTGGAACGCTTCGAACCGGTCGGTAGGCAAGCTCAAGCCCGCCGCCATCGCGTGTCCGCCGAACTTCTCGATGACGCCCGGATGGCTCTTCGCGACCGCATCGAGCACATCGCGGATGTGCACGCCCGGCACCGAACGCGCCGAGCCCTTCAAGGTGCGCTCATCGGCGCGTGCGAACGCGATCACGGGGCGGTGCACACGTTCTTTCATCCGCGACGCGACGAGGCCTATGACGCCCTGGTGCCATGAGTCGTCGTACAAGCACAACCCGAGCGGCAGAGCTGGGTCCTCCGCGCGCATCTCGGCGATCGCCGCCATCGCTTCCTGCTGCATCTGCAATTCCAGCTCGCGACGATCCTGATTGAGTTGCGCGAGGCGCGCCGCGAGCATGCGCGCCGTCCCCAGATCGTCGGTCAGCAGGCACTGAATGCCGATCGTCATATCATCCAAACGACCCGCCGCATTGAGACGCGGACCGATCTGGTAGCCGAGATCGCTCGCGACCGTTTCGCTCAGCAAGCATGTCGAGCACTCGAGCAGCGCACGGATACCTGGCACGCAGCGCCCTGCGCGGATGCGCCGCAGACCCTCGTGCACGAGAATGCGATTGTTACGATCGAGCGGCACGAGATCCGCAACCGTTCCAAGTGCGACGAGATCGAGCAAATCGGCGACCGGGGCTCGCGCGGCGCCGAGCTGCCGCTGCTGCATCTCGCGCGTGAGCGCTGCCATGACGTAGAAGGCAACGCCGACCCCCGCCAAGGCTTTGCTCGGGAAGGTCTCGCCCGGCGCATTGGGATTCACGATCGCTGCCGCGGCAGGCAGCACGGCCCCAGGCAGATGATGGTCCGTGATCAGCGTCTGAATACCGAGCCGCCCCGCCTCTTCCACGCCGGCCAAGCTCGAGATGCCGTTGTCGACCGTCACGATCAGCTCGGGGCGATGCGCGGCAGCGAGTCGCACGATCTCCGGCGTGAGTCCATAGCCGTACTGAAAGCGGTTCGGCACGATGAACTCCACGCTCGGAAAACCGAGCCGCCGAAGCTGGCGCACGACGAGCGCGGTGCTCGTCGCACCGTCCGCATCGAAATCGCCCACGATGACGATGCGGCTCCCGCGTCGATAGTGATCGCACAGCAACTCGACCGCGGCGCCGATCCCGCCGAGTCGACTCACTGGAATGAGCTGATCCAGCCCGAGCTGAAGCTCGGCCGCTTCCCGGACGCCGCGCGCCGCATAGATGCGTTTCAAGAGCGGATGCAAGTCGGGCGGCAGCGCCGCGTCCTCGACTGCGACGCGGCGGCGGATCGTTCGCAGTGTCATACCGGCCAGGCGCTGAGCGGAAGCGGCGCCCGCCAAAACCGCAGCAGATCCCGTCGACGCAACGCAAGCCGCCAACGATCATAGTAGACGACGAGCTGCGCGAAGCTCCCCGCGCGCACCGCGTCGAACAGCGGTCTCAGCCAGTCCGTCTCGAGCGCTGCCGCGGAGTTGGGGCGCACGACCGCGATCGTGTATGGCGAGGCACGCGCCGCGTCGCGCAACGTTGCCGCATCGAAGCTTTCCGCTCGGACAGTTTGCGAGTGCAAGCGATATAGACCCTTCAAGTACGATTCACCGCCGAACGCCGCCGGCAGCGCCGCGCTCGGCGCTGCGCGCAAATTTGCGACGCTCCACATCCAGCACGCGTTCGCAGGCAGTTGCTGAGCGCGAGCTCGGCGCACATTCACGGGATGCTCGTGCAGCAGCATCTGCATCTCCGTCATGAGGCGGCGTAATTCTGCCGCATCCGCGCCGGACGGCAACGCCGCTTTGAGCGGCGCCTCGAATGCAATGTCGGGCGGCAACGTTTGAACCTCGAGCGCGCGTGGACAGCGCACATGCCATTGGCCGCCGCTTGCGGCGTGAAGCTCGTATCCGTCTGCAGCGAGATGCGCAGCGAGCGTCGCGGCCAACTCGGCCCGGTCTTGCTCGTCGAGTGTCGAATCTCCCGCGAGTATCGATCCAGCGACATCGTTCATCCCTGCCGCAAAATGAACGCACGCAAGATGCGCCCAATACTCGCTCGCGTCGGGAATCGTCTGCGAGTCTCCGCAATAGCAGACGGCCGCGCTCGGCAGATCATGGCGCCGATCGCTCAAGCCGAGCGCATCGAGGAGGCCCGTTTCCCACGTCGAAAGCGCGGCGGCACTGCGCTCTCGTGCATGAGGGAGGAGAGCGAGCTGCCCGAGCGATGCGATGCGTGCGAGCGTCGAGCGCGCGTCGATCGATGCGCTGAATGGCGTGTCCTGCGGCGCAGCGCAGATAACGAGTGCAAGCGCGGGAGAGCGTATTTCGTGCGGCGACATGCGCGCATGTTAGAGGCGCTGCGATCTCGCCGCGAGTGCGCTATCGTGTGGACATGAAACTCACCGACGAACGCACTCCAGGTGCCAACACCGTACGCAGCTATGCGCCGGGCGAAGTTCGCATCGGCGAAGTCGTCCTGCGTCGCAGCTGCCTCGTGAGCGCGACACAGATCGTGCCCGACTGGCGCCCGCAATCGATTGACGCGCTCGAGTTGACGGACCTCGATGCGATTCTTGCGCTCGAACCGGAAATCGTCGTGCTGGGTGTCGGCGAGCGGCAGCGCTTCCCGCGCCCCGAATGGACCGCGGCGCTGCTCGCGCGCGGAATCGGTTGTGAAGTGATGGTGACAGGCGCCGCATGCCGCACCTTCAACGTGCTCGTCAGCGAAGATCGGCGCGTCGTCGCGGCCCTACTCGTTCACTAGGCGATTCGACCCGGCGAGCGCTCGGGGAATTGGCGTTCCGAAGACGTGGGAACCGAGTAGCCGCGCGTGGCTATTCGCCCTGCTTGTGCCGGCCTCAGAAATCGACAGACGCGGGCGAGCTGCTTGAAATGGTGAGACGCTTTGTGCCGGAAGGCTCCGGCGACGATCAAGGCGACCGGGAGGAGACGCGAGGGACTGAAGTTCGTTCGACCAACTCATCGTGCGTGCTCACAAGGAACATCTTCACGACGAACTATTCTTTTTGTTTTGATTTTTTTCTTCTTGGCGCTGTTTCCTCGAATCCCCCTCCGCCCACGCGTCTCCTACCGGTCACCCTGATCGAATTGAGCTCGCGGCCTTGCGACTGGGGGCGGATGTTAGCCACACGACAGACTGAAGTGCAACTACTTACGAGCAAGTTTTTCACGTTGCAATCTTCGCGCCAGACTGGATCTACGGCGTGTTGACGAGTTCGAGCGCAGCGTTGACTCCTGAACACATCGTCGCTTGACGCATCAACCTCGCTACCGCGGAGGCAGCATGGCGAGCGGATTCTGCGGCGTGCCGTTTACTCGGATCTCGAAGTACAGAAGCGGTGCGCCGTGAGGACCCGCGCCCATCGTTGCGACGCGCTGGCCTGCTTTGACGCGATCGCCTTCTTTAACGACGACTGCCTGCGTGTGCCCATACGCGCTCAGATACGTGTCGTTGTGCTTGAGGATGACGAGCTGTCCGTACCCCAGCAATCCCGAGCCGGTATAAACGACGCTGCCGTCCGCCGCCGCGCGCACAGCATCGCCGAATTGCCCGCCGATCGTGAGCCCGTAGCCGCCGTTCGGTCGCGACGTCAACGTCGCCGTGCCGCCGCTGACGGGCCAGCTCCAGCGCACAGCGTCCGAGGCCGGCACGCTCGGCGGCGTCGTGGGCGCGCGTCTCGTATTCTGCTCATGGCGCACCTTCGACGAGTGCGAGCGCGTAGATGCGACCCTTGCCTGCTTTCCGCTCGGGTAGAGTCTCAGCTTCTGCCCCGGGTAGATGACGTAATCCCGACCGATCCCATTCCAGCGGGCGATGTCTTTGTAGTTGAGACCATGGCGCCAAGCGATTGCATAGAGGGTGTCGCCGCGCTTGACCGTGTAGGTCGTCGGTCGCTCTCGAGGCGTCGAGCCGCACGCGACGAGCAGCGCCAGCGTGAGCGCCACTAGGAAACAGCGCACGAGACCGAAGGACGCGCCGTATGTCAGGTCGATAGATATTCGTCGCACTCTGACCCGTAGTCTATGACTCGCACTCTGTAGTGAACCTGAATCCCGGAGGGTTCGTTCCGCAACACGCCGATTAGTTCACTCGCGCGCGCAGCGTGCGGGGCCGGCTGGCCGCCCGGTGAGCTCGCAACGGCCGAAGGCGAGCTCACCCAAGCCCCTGCAAGAGAGGCACGAAGCTCACATAACCGAGCGTTTCTGTGTGCATATCGTCCCCTCTCTTCGTGATTCGCACGAGCTGCTGGCGGCCCTCGGGCCCTACGGGCGCGATGAGGCGCCCGCCCGGCGCGAGCTGATCGAAGAGTACGCGCGGGATCGCGAGCGGCGCCGCTGCCATCAAGATGGCGTCGTACGGCGCATGCGCGGGCCAGCCCTGAAATCCGTCGCCGTGCCGCACGTGCACGTTCGGGATCCGCAGCTCTCTGAAACGCGCGCGCGCCCGATCGAGCAGCACGTTGATGCGCTCGACGCTGTAGATGAAGCCGACCAACGGCGAGAGCACCGCAGTCTGATAACCGCAACCGGTACCGATCTCGAGAACTTTGCGTGGCGAGCCGGTCTCGAGCAACGCTTCCGTCATGCGTGCAACGACGTAGGGCTGCGAGATCGTCTGCCCGTGACCGATCGGCAGCGCCGTGTCTTCGTAGGCGCGCGTCGCGAGCGCCTCATCGACGAACAGGTGTCGCGGCACATTGCGAATCTGATCGAGCACGGCGGCATTCGCGATGCCTTGATCGCGCAAGCGCTGCACGAGCCGCTCGCGAGTGCGCGCCGAAGTCATTCCGATCCCGGCGCGATTGCCGCTCTTCATGTCAGTCGCCCTTGCAACCATTCGCGAATATCCTCGAGCACCGCGTGACGCGTAAGATCGATCTGCAGCGGCGTCACCGAGACATAACCGTTCGCCACTGCATGAAAATCCGTTCCCGGCCCGGCATCGTGACCGACGCCCGCCGCGCCGACCCAATAAACCGGCCGGCCGCGCGGATCCGACGAGCGCACGATGCGCTCCGAGCGATGCCTGAAGCCGAGCCTCGTCGCTTGATAGCCCTTGAGCGCATCGTACGGGAGATCGGGCACGTTCACGTTCAAGATCGTCGCTTGATGCAGATGCGTGCGTTGAACGCGCATGACGAGCTCGGCCGCGACGCGCGCCGCCGTAGCGAAGTGCTGCTCTGAATTCGGCTCGATCACGAGCGATATCGCAATCGCCGGCAAGCCGAGGAACCGTCCCTCGATCGCGGCCGCGACCGTGCCCGAATAGAGCACGTCGTCGCCGAGATTGGCGCCGTCATTGATGCCGGAGACGACCATGTCATGCTCGTAGTCGAAAAGGCCCGAGATCGCGAGATGCACACAGTCGGTCGGCGTGCCGTTGACGACGAGATACTTGCGAGCTTCGTACTCCATCACTCGCAGCGGCACATCGAGCGTGAGTGAGTTGCTCGCGCCGCTGCGATTGCGATCCGGCGCGACGACCGTCGTCTCCGCGATCTCGCTCAATGCTCCGCTCAACGCGCGCAGTCCCTCGGCGCGGTAACCGTCGTCGTTACTGATGAGAATCTTCAAGGATGCCCGAATCCAAGAGCTGCCAGCTTCTATGCAGAATTCTATCGCCTACCGCGATGCGCCTCGGCCAGGAAGCGCGTCTTGAGCCCGCTCCTCTTGCGAGCCGCGGGCCGGCTGTGCGCACTATACTGCAAAAGGTTCGTGAAGAGCGTGAGCGGCAACACGCAGCGACGTCGGGCGAGGAGGTACGCATGGGCGACTCAGACGAGCGAGATCTCTTTCGAGAGCACATGCGCGACGTCAAGCGCCTCGAGATCAAGGCACGCCACGTCGCGCGACCGAAACCCGCGCCGACCGCACGCTTCACGCGCGCGGATCAACAGGAAGTCTTGCGGGAAAGCCTGACGCTGCCGGCAGACGAAGCCGCGCTCAGCACCGGCGATGAGCTGAGCTTTCGCCGCCCGCACGTGCCCGAAGCCATCTTGACGAAGCTTCGCCGCGGCCACTATGCCGTCGATGCCGAAATCGACCTGCATGGCTTGACGGCACGCGAGGCGAAAGGCGCACTGCGCGAGTTCATTGCCGAAGCGATCGATCGCCACATGACCTGCGTGCGCGTCATTCACGGCAAGGGACGTCGGTCCGGTCCGCGCGGCCCCGTGCTCAAGAATGTCGTGAATCATTGGCTGCAGCGCGCGAATGCAGTGCTCGCGTTCGGGTCCGCGCGCGCCGTCGACGGGGGCAGCGGCGCGATCTACGTTCTGCTGCGCACATGAGCGCCCCGCCGTCGTCTGCCTCCAGCCGTCAACCCCCGATCTACTCCCCATCCGGCACGTCGGTTGCGAACGCGTTATCGAGGATCTCGTGAAGGACGGCCGTTGCGAAAGCGCCTTTCGGCAGTCGAAACGAGAGCGTCACATCGTTTCCATCGATCGTCGAGCGCAGCTCTGCAACGCGCACCCGAAGCGCGCGCCGCTCTGGCTCGACGCCGATGCCTGCGAGTCCTTGTCCAAGGCCGGAAAACGTTTCTGCAATCGTACACTCGAGCGCGCGAACGTCACCTGACGCGGACGAATCTCCGTGCCATAGCGGACCGGTCGGATGGATGTCGAGCCTTGCGCAGCGTTCGCCGAGCGTTGCATCGACGGCCTCGACCGCGAAGATGCTCCCGGTGCCATCCAGATTGGCAAGGTCGCCGACGAGCAAGCGATCCCACGTCTGCGCGCGAATGCGCTCGGCGAGCACGGCGTTGAAGATCGCGGAACGTGCAGCCGAGATCGCAAAGCCGCGCTGCAATCGATCGGCCGGCGCGGCGCCGCCTTCGAACCACCGAGAGGCAACTTGAAGATTGTTTCCGTCGCGCCCGAAGCGCTGCGGTCCGAAATAGTTGGGGACACCCCTCGC
Source organism: Lysobacterales bacterium (assembly GCA_040255535.1). Taxonomy (GTDB): domain Bacteria; phylum Pseudomonadota; class Gammaproteobacteria; order Steroidobacterales; family Steroidobacteraceae; genus Steroidobacter. Next base: position 55,571 of record JBDZVE010000011.1, read on the forward strand.
CGCGATCGCGCTGAGCCGCTCTTCGAGCGCGGCGGGTGTTCCAGTGAACTCTCTCAGCACGATCACGAATGCGTTGCCGCGCAGCGCGCCGCGCTTGAGCTTGCGTTTGTGGCGTGCGGCCTCGAGCACCTCGAAACCCTCGCCGCGCACATCGCTCCAGTTGAGGCCGACGGCCGATCGGAGCGGCACAGTGAAGGACTGCTCGGCCACGGCGTCCCGATCCTTGAGCCCCGCGTAGCCGATGTCGCGCGGCGGCACCTTCGCGATGCGCGCGAGCTGCTTTGCGACCCAGAAGGTATTGGCGCCGCGTTTGCGAACGCGCAGCAGCACATGATCGCCCTCTCCGTCCGCATCGAAACCGAGCCACTCGCGGACCAAGAAATCCTCGGGCTCACGTCGCAGCACCGCGCGCCCGAGCGGCGCGCCGAGCGCGCTCGGGACATCGAGAAATGACGATGGACTCGCGCTCAAAGCGTCTTTTCGATCAGCGCGATCGCCTGGCAGGCAAGACCTTCCGAGCGGCCGATAAATCCGAGCTTTTCGGTCGTCGTTGCTTTGACGTTCACTCGGTCGAGCTCGAGCTCGAGATCGGACGCCAGATTGGCGCGCATGGCGTCTCGATACTTGCCGAGCCGCGGCGCTTCGCCAATGACGGTCGAATCGACATTCACGACGCGGTAGCCGCGCTCCCGCAAGAGCGCGCGCACGTGACGCACGAACGCGCGGCTGTCCGCCCCGCGCCAGCGCTCGTCGCGATCCGGAAAATGCATGCCAATGTCGCCCAGCGCAGCGGCCCCGAGCAGCGCATCGCACACCGCATGCAACAAGACGTCCCCGTCGGAATGCGCGAGGAGGCCCTTCGTATGGGGAATCCGGACGCCGCCCAGCATCACGAAATCTCCGCTCGTGAACGCATGCACGTCGAAGCCCTGCCCGATGCGAAGCTCGCTCATCGATGTCCTCGTGCTGCCAAGATGCGAGCGGCCTGCTCGAGATCGGGCGCCGTCGTGATCTTGAGATTATCCGAATCGCCCTCGATCAGCTTCGCACGCAAGCCCAACATCTCGACCGCTTGCGCCTCATCCGTCACGACGATCCCGCGCTCGGCGGCGGCAGCGAGTGCACGCTCCAACACGCCGAAGCGGAACATCTGCGGCGTGAGTGCGCGCCACAACCCAGCTCGCGGTACGGTCTGCGCGACGAAGCCTTGTTCGTCGGCACGCTTGAGCGTGTCGACCACGGGTGTCGCCAACAACCCTCCCACAGCGTCATCGGCGAGCGAACCGATCAGATGCTTCAGATCCGCAAGCGTCAAGCATGGGCGAGCCGCATCATGAACGAGCACCCAATCGTCTGCGTGAGCGTCGCGAGAAAGCGCCGTCAGACCCGATCTCACTGAGTTCGCCCGCTCTGTGCCTCCCAGGGCGCGCGCGATACGCGGCTCGGAGGCGAGCTTGGTTTGCAGCCAGTGAGGATCGTCCGAGGAAAGCACGACGACGATGCGCTCGAGCGCCGGGTGGCCGAGGAGCGGCGCGACCGCCCACTCGAGGAGTGTGCGCCCCGCGAGCTCGATGTACTGCTTAGGCCGGTCGGACGAGCCCATCCGGCGCCCGCTCCCCGCTGCCGGAATCACGCCCCAGAAGCGGGGTTCACGACTCACGCATCATCCTCGCACGCCCGTGCACTCAAGGCGGCGCGGACGCCGCATCGTCATCTTCCGAAGCGTCCTCAGACACGCCTTCGCCGGCGCTGGAGCCTTTCACGACTTGATAGAAGGTTTCGCCCTTCCCGATCATGCCGAGATCGGTTCGCGCTCGCTCTTCGATCGCGACGGTGCCCTTTTTCAGATCCTGTACTTCGGCGGCGAGCGTGCGATTACGCTCGCGCAGCGATTCGTTTTCCTTGCGCTGCGCGGCGATCTCCGCGCGCAGCTCGCTGACCTCTCGCATGCCGCCGTCGCTGAACCAAAGCCGGTACTGCAACAGTGCCAGTACGAGCAGGAGGGCGGCCGCGAGATATTTCATAGCTTGAGAACGCCTTCAGCCTAAGCTCCTCCCCCTGCAACAGCAGGGGAAGGGCCAGGGATGGAGGCTTCTTATCACGAAATGCCCGGAAGCGGCACTGGGAAGGCTTCGACGCCCGCGTATCGGGCTTCGCTGCCGAGCTCGGCTTCGATGCGCAAAAGTTGGTTGTACTTGGCAATACGATCCGAACGCGACATCGAGCCGGTCTTGATCTGCGTGGCGCGCGTCGCGACCGCGATATCGGCAATCGTCGAGTCTTCCGTTTCGCCCGATCGATGCGATACGACCGCGGAATAACCGGCGTCGGCCGCCAGATCGATCGCCGCCAGCGTTTCCGTGAGCGTGCCGATCTGGTTGGGCTTGATGAGGATCGAGTTCGCGATCTTCTTCTGAATGCCTTCCCGGAGGATCTTCGTGTTCGTCACGAACAAGTCGTCGCCGACGAGTTGCACGCGCTTGCCCAAGCGCTGAGTCAGTAGTGCCCAACCTTCCCAATCGCCCTCGCTCATGCCGTCCTCGATCGAAACGATCGGGAAACGATTCGCGAGACCTTCGAGGTAATCGACGAACTGCGAGGACGTGAACTTCCGGTTCTCGGATTCGAGGTCGTACACGCCATCGTTGAAGAATTCCGAGCTTGCCACGTCGAGGCCGAGGAAGACCTGCTTGCCTGCCTTATAGCCTGCGCGCTCGATCGCTTCCAGAATCGTCTCGAGCGCCGCCTCGTTCGACGGCAGGTTCGGGGCAAAGCCGCCTTCATCGCCGACTGACGTCGCGAGCTTGCGCTCGTGCAGCACTTTCTTCAGCGTGTGAAAGATCTCGGCGCCGTAGCGAACCGCTTCCGACAGCGAAGGCGCGCCTACCGGCAGCACCATGAACTCCTGAATGTCGACGCTGTTGTCCGCGTGCGCGCCGCCGTTGATGATGTTCATCATCGGAACGGGGAGCGTCTTCGGCCCCGGCCCGCCCAAACGGCGGAACAGCGACATCTTGGTCTCGCGGGCCATCGCGTGCGCCGTCGCGAGGGAAATCGACAAGAGCGCGTTCGCGCCGAGACGTGCTTTCGTCTCGGTGCCGTCGAGATCGATCATGATCTTGTCGATCTCGGCCTGATTGCCCGCATCGCGCCCGATGAGCGCCTTCTTGAGCTCGCCGTTGACGTTCGCGACCGCTTTCGTTACGCCCTTGCCGAGGTAGCGGCTCTTGTCGCCGTCGCGCAGCTCCACGGCTTCGCGCGTGCCGGTCGAAGCACCGGAGGGCACAGCGGCACGACCGACGGCGCCCGATTCCAGAACGACATCGGCCTCCACGGTTGGATTGCCGCGAGAGTCGATGATTTCGCGGCCGCGGATGTCGACGATCTTACTCATAACGAACTTTCCTCATAGGGCTTGGATTTGACGATGCGATCTAATTCTTTGAGTGTCGCAAGCAGCGATTCCATGCGGTCGAGCGGCCACGCGTTCGGACCGTCGGACAACGCTTTGTCCGGATCCGGGTGCGTCTCCATGAACAGGCCCGCGACGCCAGCGCCAATCGCGGCGCGCGCCAGCACGGGCACGAACTCGCGCTGACCGCCCGAAGCACTGCCTTTCCCGCCCGGGAGTTGGACTGAATGCGTCGCGTCGAACACGACCGGACAGCCCGTCGATCGCATGACCGACAGCGAGCGCATATCCGAAACGAGATTGTTGTAGCCGAAGCTGAAGCCGCGCTCGCAAACCATGATCTGGTCGTTGCCCGTGGAGCGCGCCTTGTCCACGACGTTCTGCATTTCCCATGGAGACAGGAACTGGCCCTTCTTGATGTTCACGGGGCGCTTCTGCGAGCACACGTTGATGATGAAATTCGTCTGCCGGCACAGGAATGCCGGCGTCTGTAGAACATCCACGACCGCGGCGACTTCCGCGAGCGGAGTGTCTTCGTGCACGTCGGTCAATACCGGCACGCGCAGCTGACGCTTCACCTCGCCGAGAATGCGAAGCCCCTCCTCCATCCCCGGGCCTCGAAAGCTCGACTTCGACGAGCGGTTCGCCTTGTCGAAGGAGGACTTGAAGATGAACGGCACATCCAACCGGCTCGTCAGCTCCTTGAGCTTGCCCGCCGTGTCGAGCACGAGCCCCTCGCTCTCGACGACGCATGGACCGGCGATGAGAAAGAACGGTCGATCGTTGTCGACGATAAAGTCGGATAGGCGCATGACTTGTACTCGTGAGGCACTCAGGCTACAGGCTGCAGCCTACAGCCAGAAGAGCGGCAAAGGTCTCTGGCTGGAGTCTGAAGCCTGTAGTCTGCAGCCCGGCTCACGCATTCACCGCCACCGGCATCTGCTGCTGCTTGCGTGCGCGCGCGGCCTTCATGAACCCGGTGAAGAGCGGATGACCGTCGCGTGGAGTGGAGCGGAACTCGGGATGGAACTGGCTTGCAATGAAGAACGGATGATTCGGCAGCTCGATCATCTCGACGAGCCCATCTCGGGAGAAGCCTGGGAACCGCAACCCCGCGTTCATCAGCTTCTGCAAGTAGCGGTTGTTGAACTCGAATCGGTGCCGATGACGCTCCATGATGACATCCGCACCGTAGATCTGATGGGCGCGCGAGCCGTGCGACAGGCGCACTTCCTGCGCCCCGAGCCGCATCGTGCCGCCGAGCTTCGATTCTTCGCTGCGCTGCTCGACCGTCCCTTTCTGGTCCTGCCACTCGGTGATGAGCGCGATCACGGGGTGCGCCGCGGAGCGCTCGAATTCGGTCGAATTGGCACCTTCGAGCCCCGCGACGTGGCGGGCGTACTCGACGATCGCAAGCTGCATGCCGAGACAGATGCCGAGATAGGGAATCTGCTGCTCGCGTGCGTAACGAATCGCGGCAATCTTGCCGTCGATACCGCGTTCGCCGAATCCGCCCGGCACCAAGATCGCATCGACGCCTTCGAGACATGAGGTGCCGTGCTTCTCGACATCGGTCGCTTCGATGAACTGGATGTTGACCCGCGTGCGGGTACGCACGCCCGCGTGGATCAAAGCTTCCGTAAGCGAGATGTACGAGTCACGGAGGTTTACATACTTGCCGACCATCGCAATCGTGACTTCCATGTCGGGATTCGCCTTCGCATTCACGACCTGCTTCCATTCGGTCAGTTCCGCGGGCGGCACATTCAGGCGCAGCTTGTCGACGACGATCTCATCGAGGCCTTCCTCGTGGAGCAGCAGCGGAATCTTGTACAGATCGTCCGCGTCGATCGCGGAGATGACGGCGCGCTCCTCGACGTTCGTGAAAAGCGCGATCTTCCTGCGCTGCTCTTCGGGCAACGGCTCGCGCGCGCGACAAAGCAGGATGTCCGGCTGGATACCGATCGAGCGCAACTCCTTGACCGAGTGCTGCGTTGGCTTCGTCTTGATCTCCCCCGAGCTCGGGATGTAGGGGATCAGTGTCAAATGCATGTAGATGACGTTGTTCCGGCCGAGCTCGACGCCGAGCTGGCGGATCGCCTCCAGGAACGGGAGCGATTCGATGTCGCCGACCGTGCCGCCGATCTCGACCATACAGACGTCGGCATCGCCGGCGCCGAGGCGGATGCAGTGCTTGATCTCATCCGTAATGTGCGGAATGACTTGGACGGTTGCACCCAGATAGTCGCCGCGCCGCTCCTTGGCAATCACGCGCTCGTAGATGCGGCCGGTCGTGAAATTGCTGTTGCGCGACGTCGTCGTGCGCACGAAGCGCTCGTAATGGCCGAGATCCAGATCGGTTTCGGTGCCATCCGTCGTAACGAACACCTCGCCATGCTGAAAAGGACTCATCGTGCCTGGATCGACGTTGATGTACGGATCCAGCTTGACCATGCTGACCTTGAGACCCCGAGCTTCGAGGATCGCGCCCAAGGAGGCTGCCGCGATGCCCTTACCCAGCGAGGACACAACACCGCCGGTCACACAAATATAACGAGTCATCTTGGCACCGTCGCGAGAGAGGAAAAGAGGTTCGAACGGTAATGCGCGCCTGCGCATCGCCGTCATTTACGACGGGAGTGCAGTCTAACCGAGAGCAGGTGACGATGAAAGTGAGAAGAGGCCGAAACGCGAATTCTTTTCACGCTGCCGCACCGGCGAGCGTCGTCGCGCGAGTCTTGAGCCTGCTACGCGCTAGTCGCTCACGAGCGCGTGAATCTGCGGCTTCTCACTCCAGATGATGCGCATGCCCGGCTCATGCGCGTACGCGGCAAATTCTGCGTTGACCCAGAGATCGCCGACGGCGACAAGTCGATCTCCCGCATACACGAGCGGCAGGCGTCCACGCCACCATGGCAACACGTTCGCATTCTGAAGACGCTTCTTGAGCGATCGCCCATGTGCTTCGCCCGCGGCCTTCAGCGTTTCTCCTCCACGTCGGAAGGCGACGTGCACTGTGCGCGGGAGCTTCGCGGCAGAAATGCCTGCGCCGGCTGTAGGCTCGAGCCGAAGCACGCCGAGCCCTGGCGGTAAAGCAAGCGGCGCGGCGGTCTCCCATGCGAGCGCTGCTTGCGGCACCGGCGGCAAATCGCGCACGCAATAGAGCAGGGTTCGGTGCCGCCGAATTTCGGCGCCCTCCACCTTCGAGCACGGCACGCGATCCTCTTGCGCGATGAGCATGTCACGCTCGATCGCAGCGAGCCGACGCGCGGAAGGCGCACGCACACCGAAGGAACGCAGCCACTGCCGGAGCACATTGCGCCTTCGGGGGCTGCTCAATCGGCGGAGGCGATCGACTTCGAGGCAACCGCCGCGTTCGAGCGAACGCAGGTCGATCTCGGCAAGCTCTTCCAGCAGTCGTGCGGATTCCTGAAGATGCGCCGCCGCGCGCACGACGCTCATCGCCGCCGCAGGCCATCGAGCGCGCAGCCTGGGGACGATCTCATGACGTAGGTAATTGCGGTCGATCGAAATGTTCTCGTTGCTCGGATCGGCGATCCACGTGAGCTGCTCTTGAGCGGCCCAGCGCTCGAGATCCCGACGTGTGAGCTCGAGCAACGGACGCGCGAGCCACCCGGGACCGAACCGCTGGAGCGCGGGCGATGCACCGAGCCCTCGCGGCCCGGCACCACGCATGAGCGCGAGAAGCACGGTCTCGAGCTGATCGTCCGCGTGATGCGCCGTGAGCAAGGCTTCGCCCTCGTGCAGCTCGCGCCGAAGCGCGGCATACCTCGCCGCTCTCGCCCCGGCTTCCAGACCCTGGTCTCTGGAATCCACGTCGACGCGCACATGACTGAACGGAATCCGCAGCCCTGCCGCCGTCCGCTCACAGCGCTCCGCCCACTGCGCAGACGCGCTCTGAAGCTGATGATCGATATGCAGAACGCGCAGATCCTTCCCGAGCGCATTGCGAATGCGCGCGAGGGCAAAGAGAAGCACCGTGGAATCGAGACCGCCGCTATAGGCAATCGAGAGCCGACTCACGCCGGCTGGGAGAAGTCGGCGAAGAACGTCGTGCAGATACTCTGGAGTGAAGCTGGCCACCTCAACGCTCGTCGCTCTGCACAATCGCGAGCGAAATCGCGGGCCTCGAGCCTTCAGCCTTCGCTGTAGACACCGTAGCTGCGCAAACGCTGCGCGCGCGCGCTCATGACCTGCTCCAGCGGCTTGGACTGCAGATCCTGCAAATGGCGGAGCACCGAGTCCCGCACCGCCTCCGCCATCGCCTGCGGATCGCGATGCGCACCGCCGAGCGGCTCGCGGATCACTTCATCGACGACGCCGAGCTTCGCGATGCGCTCGGCACTGACGCCCATCGCCTCCGCGGCGAGATCCTTCTTGTCCGCGCTTCGCCACAGGATGCCTGCGCAGCCTTCTGGAGAGATGACCGAGTAGATGCTGTATTGGAGCATGAGCAAACGATCGCAGACGCCGATTGCGAGCGCACCGCCCGAACCGCCCTCTCCGATCACGACGCTGATAACGGGCGTCTGCAAGCGCGCCATTTCGAACAAGTTGCGCGCGATCGCCTCGCTCTGCCCGCGCTCCTCTGCACCGACGCCGGGATAGGCACCCGCGGTGTCAATGAACGTGATGAGCGGCATGCGAAAGCGCTCGGCCATTTTCATGAGCCGCAGCGCCTTGCGGTAGCCTTCCGGCTTTGGCATGCCGTAATTCCGGCGAACACGCTCCTTCGTATCGCGGCCCTTCTGATGACCGATGATCATCACCGGCTTGCCTTCAAGGCGTGCCGGCCCGCCGACGATTGCGTAATCGTCCGCATACATGCGATCGCCGTGCAGCTCCTGGAAGTCGGTGAAGATCGAGCTGATGTAGTCGAGCGTATACGGCCGCTGCGGATGCCGAGCGAGCTGCGCGATCTGCCACTGACTCAGGTTCGAGAAAATGCTCGTCGTAAGCGCGCGGCTCTTTGCACGCAGACGCGCGATCTCCTCGCCGATGTTCACCTCCGCATCGCTGGAGACGAACTTCAGCTCATCGATCTTCGCTTCGAGCTCCGCGATCGGCTGCTCGAAATCCAGGAAATTCATGGCCATAGGGGCGTAAGTTCCGTTCTCAAGGAGGCGGAACATAACGGGCGCGCCGCCTCAGAGCAAGAAATTCCCTTCGAAGGGCCGGCCCGCTTCGGCCTGCTCTATGCCAAAACCCAGGTTCTGCCTATCCGTAGGATGTTAAAAGAAGACTCTCGCGAAGCACGCAAAGCTCGCGAAGTAAGAACTGGGAAATACGCTCGCAGAGACGCGGCGACGCGTAGGTAGGAAGAAAATTCTTTCCTGATCTCTGCGCCTCCGCGTCTCTGGAAGATAATCTTCGTACTCTTACCTTGGCGAGCTTTGCGTGCCTCGCGAGATTCTCTCGGCTATGAAGCCTCGTCAGGCGGGCCGCCGCTGCGCGCGAGATCTTGCGGCTTCACTTTGTCTACGTTGAAGCGCGATGCTCGTTCGCGCATCGTCTTCAGAACGTCCGCGAGCGGGGGCGGTTCGTCTTGAATCCACCTGAGTGGATTGATGCGGGCCACGACGAACGAACGTAGATATGGGCTGACGAGTCCTCGCTCCTTGAGTTTGTCTACGACCTCGCTCACGCGCTGGTCGAGATCGAACAGCTCGTCCGCGATGCCCTCGTGCTGCGGCAGCATCTTGCGCAAGGGCTCCGCCGAGAACTCCTGGAGGCGGCGCAGAATCGGGTGGTACGAGCCGCCCGCAAAGTTGCCTTTGCGCTCATAGCAGAGCCCGAGCGTCACGAGTGCCGCTTCCTCCAGGTAGAACGCGAAGTCCTTCTCCGGTCGGCTCGCGTCTTCATCCAATAGGCCCTTGTAGATGCGGATCACCTCGAGCGCCCGCTCGCGAAGGTTGTGCGCCTTCTCCGTGTTCAACGCGAGGATCTGCCATGCGATCTCCCGTTTCGGGACGACGATCGCGACGATCGACTTCGCCCCGAGCCTTCGCATCGCCTCCAAGCGATGACGCCCGTTCGGCGTCCAGAAGCCCTCCTCGGGCGCCGTGATCGCGATGACTGGATCGAGAAACAAACCCGTACGGTCGATCACGCCGGACAGCTTCTTGTAGTGGGCGTCCGAGAGATCGCGTTGAAATGGCGTCGGCTCGACACGATCGATGGGTAGCACTGCGAGCAACAAAGGGTTCTTCCCGAGCGGCTCGCAGTAGCTGCCGATCAGCAGCCCTCCCTCGCGCTCGATGCGTTCGGCGACTTGAGCGGCTTGCGGAGGCAGCGAGTCCAACCGGCATTCTTCCGGTTGAATGCCGCGCGTACGAGGCGCGGCCTTCTTCGGCGTCTTCCGCCGCGCCGGCGCGCGCTTGCGCTTCGCCGTCTTGCTCTTCGTCGCCATCGCGTCA
>JBDZVE010000213.1:0-2689 GCA_040255535.1 Lysobacterales bacterium
CTGCCGTCGTCGGACTACGACGTCTGACGTCGTCGCAAGGAACTGGGAAGAACAAACGACAATGTCTAGGATGCATTTCATATCCGGGCTACCGCGCTCCGGCTCGACCCTGCAATCTGGAGTGCCGATTACACGACGCGAACTGGCGGCGAGCCGGTCGATACGGATGATGACTCCGGCGTCGACCTGCTGTGGGGTATCGGGGTCGGCTACGACCTCACGAGCGCCTGGTCGCTCGATCTCGAGCTGCAACGAATCGAGCTCGACGAGCCCACTGATGTCATCGGCCTGCAGGCATAGTGGCGCATCCATTCCTTCTGAGCCACGCGCGCACGTTTTCCGAGCATGAGTGAGCTGGTACGTCGGGCCCTGATGCGATGGAGAATTACAAGGAAAAATCCGGTATCGATTTTTTCCACTTGCTCACGAGCCTCCTGCTTGTCGGCGTCAGCGCTTGGCTGCTGTCTGGAGGCAATCGCTTCGGGTGGGCTGGCTTGGCGTTCGGCTTGCTGGGCGTCGCGCACGTGGCGCACCAATTCCGTGTGCAACGTAGACTGCGACGCTCCAAAGCAGAGCGTCGGGCGATGCTGCTCGAAACGTCTTTCACGCCTGCCCTCGACGATGATGTCGAGATTTGGCAGCGGCTTCTTGCTACGGTCGAATCGAGCTGGGTGCTGTTCGAGAACGGAAGCCTCGTACTGTGCGGAACATCGTCGGAACCCGAGGCGCTCGCCATGCAGGTAATCGAGCAGTACGAGCAGATCACGCCCGGTACGAGCTCCGCTGACTTTTCGGTCCGTCTATACCCGGATGCCGGCGTTTGGGTCGTCTCGCTCGCGGCAGGCCGTGTGTTGAGCTTAGTGCGGCTCGAGGGCTGCAAGCAGGAAACGGCGGCGGGGATGCTTGCGCGAGAAGCGCTCGAGGACGATGCGAGACAAAAACGCATCGTGCACGTGCATCCTCACGAGAAGCCGTCGGAAGGCACACCCCCGTCTGGCTAATCAGTGTCGCAGCTAGCCTCGATTCGAGGAGCCCGTCTACTTACGTACTTTCTGGCCCGCCCTGCCGCCGCCGCGTATCCGCTCGAGTCCGTCGAGCAGCAGGTCGAGCGTAAATTCGAACTCGGTCTGGCTGTCGCACCAGCCAACTGTAGGGTCTGAGGCGTGATGAACTTCAGACATGATCATCGCAGTCAGATGCGGCAGCGATTCCGCCATCTGAGCGAACATCTTCTCCGTATCAGCACTGTTCAACTGCCCGCCTGAAGATGGCGGGCTGAATAACTCCTGCACGAACCCGAACATCATGCTGCCCAATGCATGCAGCGCACGATGCGCGATCTGATAGCTGAATCCGGCTTCGACGAGCAGCCCCACCACTCGATCTGCATAGCGATAGAGACTGATCGGAATCGTCCGCTGCGAAGCAAAGAGTGCAGGAGCCCACGGATGACGTAGCACCACTTCGCGTGCGGCTAGGCAACGGCTGCGCAAATCAATCTTCCAATCAGCCGTCAGCTCGGGTGATCGCTCTGCAATTGCCTCGGTGATCTCACCGATCAGCGCCTCTGCAAGGCCGTCGAGCAAGCCATCTTTGCCGGGCAGATGGTGATAGAGCGACATCGCTTCGACGCTCAGCTCCTTGCCGAGTCGCCGCATGCTCAGCGCTTGCAGCCCCTCGCGATCGGCGATCTTCATGGCCGCCTTGAGCACGCGCGCACGCGTGAGCGGCCGGCGAATCTTTTGCGTCAAACCAACGTCCTTTCCTAATTGCGGTCTCGTTGCCGCGAACGCTTGCGCGCATCTTACACCGTATGGTTAACTTACAGCGTAAGGTGCACGCCTGTGAGGAGCTTTGGATGTCCCGACCCGCCTCGTTTCGCCTTGACTGCCGCCTCTCCGGCCTCTTTTATCTGGGCCTTGCCATCACGGGAGGCCTCGGATTCCTGGTGATCCGGCCCGCGCTCTTCGCGGCAGGCGATCCGGCGCAAACGTTGGCGAACCTGGTCGAGCGCGAATCCTTAAGCCGCATTGGCGTCGCACTCGAGCTTGGCGTCGCGACCTTCCAGGCGCTGGCCGCAGTTTGGTTCGCAAAGTTGTTTCGCGACACGGATGCCTTCACCGCAGGCGTGCTTGCGCTCTTCGGAATGGTCAACGCGATCATGCTGCTCGTCAGCGCAGCGCTGCTGCGCGCCGCGCTCGACATCGCCGTCGGCGCGACCGGCGTCGATCCGGAGGCGAGCCACGTCTTGATTCTGATCAGCTCCCGCCTTTGGGACGTCTGCAACATCTTCTTCGGTCTATGGCTGATTCCGATGGGCCGGCTCGTCTGGAAGGCAAGCTTCGGCCACCGCGCACTCGGATGGTTCTTGATCGTAGGCGGAGTCGGTTACGTGCTGCTCCCCTACGTTGCCGTGCTCGCGCCGAACGCAGGCGTCTCGATCGCGCTGCTCCCGATGGCGGCGACGGTCGGCGAGTTCTGGATGATTGGCCTGTTGCTTTGGACCGGCCTCCGCCCCGCCGATCGGTAGGTCCGTCCGCCCAATCCCACGAGCCTTACGCGCTCAGTCCGGAAGCTCGATCGACTCTCGCAAAGCACGCCAAGCTGAAGCCGCCACGGCGACGTCCTGCGAAAGCGCACTGCTGTCCGGGGAAAATCCCGCGCGAGACGAGTTCAAACTGTGATTCGC
>JBDZVE010000095.1:0-14586 GCA_040255535.1 Lysobacterales bacterium
CGCGATTCCGATCTCGACTCTTCGCTGCGCAGCCGCTGCAGCTGCTCTCGTACTTCCACGCTCAAACGCTCAGGAGTGCGCGCGCCGTACTCATCCAGATGGATGTGGACAGAAATCATCTCTCGCTGCCATGCCATCAGATCGACCGAAAGCAGCGTTTCAAGGTGCTCGGTGCCTATGCTCAACTCTTGCAGCGAGAGATCCTGCTCGCGCGGCACGAAACCGATCGGCGTCTCCCGTGCACCGACCCGGTCCTCGCAGCGTTCGAGAATCCATTGCAGAACGCGCAAGTTGTCGCCGAAGCCGGGCCACAGGTAGCAGCCTGCCGAGTCCTGTCGAAACCAGTTCACATGAAAGACGCGCGGCAATCTCGACGAGCGTGCTTCGAACGAAAGCCAGTGATTCCAGTAGTCGCCGAAGTTGTAGCCGCAGAACGGCTTCATCGCCATCGGATCGCGTCGCACGACCCCCGTTGCGCCAACCGCCGCGGCAGTCGTCTCCGAAGCCATCCCCGCACCCATCAGGACCCCATGCGCCCAACTGCGCGCTTCATAGACTAACGGCGCCACTTCCCGACGCCGACCGCCGAACAGAATCGCCGAGATCGGCACGCCGTTTGGATCTTCTGCTGCAATCGAGTACACGGGATTGTTCTTGGCGGACACTGTGAAGCGCGCGTTGGGATGAGCTGCAGGGCCGGCTTGTGGTGTGTACGCTCTCCCTTGCCAATCCACTTTGGGGATTCCGACGTCGAGACCTTCCCACCACGGCTCGCGATTCTCCGTCATCGCTACGTTCGTGAAGATCGTGTCACGCTGAATCATTTCATACGCGTTCGGATTAGTTCTCGCATTGGTGCCCGGTACGACGCCGAAGTACCCGGCTTCCGGATTGATCGCACGCAACTGCCCGTCCGCACCGACGTGCATCCAGCAAATATCATCCCCGAGCGTCCATACCTTCCAGCCTGGCATCGACGCCGGCGGCACGAGCATCGCCAGATTCGTCTTGCCGCAGGCCGAGGGAAATGCAGCCGCTATATAATGAGTGCGACCTTGCGGGTTCTGGATGCCCATGATCAACATGTGCTCGGCAAGCCACCCCTCTTGGCGAGCCTGCCAACTCGCTATTCGCAGCGCATGGCACTTCTTACCGAGCAGCGCATTGCCGCCGTATCCAGAACCGAAGCTCTTGATCAAAAGCTCCTCCGGAAAGTGCATGATGAAGCGTCTGTCCGGGCTCAGGTCACCTGTGGAGTGAAGTCCTTTGACGAAGACTTCGCCGTCCTCGATACGGCGCAAAGCCTGCTCGCCCATGCGCGTCATGATCTGCATGTTCAGCACCACATACGGGCTATCCGTCAACTGAACACCGCAGCGTGCGTGCGGCGAATCGACCGGTCCCATGCAGTACGGCACGACGTACAACGTGCGCCCGCGCATCGCCCCCTCGAACAACCCGTCGATCTTGCGATGGGCAGCGGCCGGATCCATCCAATTGTTGTTCGGACCTGCATCCTCTCGCGAGCGCGCGCATACAAACGTCAGATGCTCCACTCGCGCAACGTCGCTCGGATCCGAGCGGTGCAAGTAGCAGTTCGGATGGGTCGACTGATTCAGCTCGATTAAATCCCCGCGCGCCACCATCTGCTCGATCAATGCACGGCGCTCTCCTTCCGAGCCCGTGCACCAATGCACCGCATCCGGCCTCAGCAGACGAGCAGCGTGATCGACCCACGCCCGCAAAGTTCGATTCGACGTCGCCACGATTCGACTAGGCTCGACGCTGCAACGAGATGCCGTGTAGTCCAGCCTTATTCCGAATGGCGGATTCCGAGCGCCGCAACGTAGCCGATATCAGGCGCAACGACGCGCCGCTCTCTGCCAGCTCGCGAAGGCGACTCAAATCCTCCCGCGACCATACATTTGGTTTGTTCTGCCTCCTGCTGAACGTCGGAAGGAAGAAGCTGTCTGATGCCATTGTCGCCGTCACCTCAACTGCAATCAGGAACACGATTCGAGAGAGAACGACGGTGGCCCGCCGATCTCTGCTATCGAGTCGTGCCGAAACCCTATCGCCATAAATGCGGCGATGGGAGATGCGCGAGAGATCACGAGTGGTGTTGTCCGGACACCGATCGTGTCGAGCTCGAAGCCGCCCGTGCGGACAACGCGAACGCTAGGACGCGGAATCCCGATCGAAGGTGAAGCCGAGACTCAGCATATAGGTCCTTGCCTGCTCACGTGAAAGCAGGCCGGACGAGTCGACAATCCAATCGTTCGCATCAGTGAGATTGTGGATGCGCACCCTCAACACGGCCGGCGTTCGCCCGATCTCGAACCGATACCGAGCGCCGACATCGATCGTGGTGCGCGCAGGTGTACGGAGCGATCCGTCGCCTCGCGCCAACCGATCGCCTGCGTGGTTCACCTGCGTGTCGACCGACAGGCCATGGATGGATGCGACGCTGTAGTCGGCGGTCACTTGTGCAGCGAGCTTCTGAACGCCGATAGGGCGCGAGGAGACTTGTCCCGCCGCAACCGCAGCCGTGGACATCTTTGGTTCGAATACCATGACGCCGGCAGCCAAGGAAAGATTCTTGGCGGGCTCGCCTGTCAGCGACAACTCGACGCCGCGATGACGCACATCGCCGACGACACGGAATCGGCCGGCGTCATCGAATCCTGAGATCGGCTTCGCGATTTCGAAGAGCGCCCCCACGATTGAAACGCCCGCAGCAATTTGCCCCTTGAAGCCGAGTTCGATCTGCTCGGCTTCGATGACGGGCAAGACTTCATTGCGATTGACCGCATTGCCGGGCGCAACGCCCTGCTCTTCGAGCCCGCGCGCGTAGCTCGCATAGGCCAGCCAAGCCTTGCTCATCGGTACGATCACTGCCGCATCGTAGAGCCATGGCATCTCTTCCGTGCTATTCGAGGTTCCCGCGGATGCCACGATCTTGCGATAGTTCGATCGCTGAATGCCCGCACGCATCTGCACCCGATCCGCAGCATTCAGCTCCCAGCCGATCGCAGCCGTCATCTGTTCGACGTCCGTATCTCGGTACGTCGCGACTCCCTCTAACGCGGGGCGAGCACAGTAACGAGGCCGACGAAGATCCACCGAACCTAAGTCGAACTTCTCTCCGCCCGTGGACAGTGAATCGGATGCGCGGTGACGAACGGCACCGTAGATGCGATGGGTGCTGTGCCACATTGAGAACTGCCGAGCAACAGAGAGCTCGCTCGAGACCGCACGCGATGATTGCGCTTCAACCAGAAAAGCCGTGGCCCTCGCGTGCAGCGATGCGTCCGTTTCCAGAATCGCGAAGTCCGCCCACGGTTGATCGTAGTCGGATAGAAACACCGACCCGCGCACGCGCCATCCGTCGACCGAGTACCAATCTGCCGCTAAGCCAGCATTGATCGTCTTTGACTCGGCTCGCGCCCAGGGCGGGCCGAACAAGTCCGCTCCTCGAAGCCGCGGCGGCAACGCGTCATGCGTAGTGGCATATTTATAATCGCCGCTGTAGCTGCGCTTCGTCCAACTCGCCAATCCTGTCAGCGTGAGGTTGCCCGCGCGCCAATGCGGGACAGTCCCAACGCTGTACTCATCGCCCCGCGTTCCGTCGCCGTACTTCGTATCGGCGCTTGCATACGCGCCGCCTGTCCAGCTCAACGCGCCCGTTTCGCTGCTATGCCATGCATCCACCTTGATGAACGGAGTCTCGTAGCGTCGCAGTCCGGTTTCGACGGCGGTTCCGGTCGCGCCTTCAGGCGCCCGCTTCAGGCGCAGCCCGACGACGCCCGACGGCGATGGGAAGTCGGTACGTAGGGCGCTCGTCCCAACGTGAATCGAAACGCCGTCGAGGATGCTGTCGGGCAACTGCGCCGCACGAACAAAATAGTGACCGTCGATGCGATAGTTACCCGCACTCTGTAAGCTGAAGCCGCGCACCTGCGACTCGCTGTATAGGCCAAGTTGTTCAGTGCCGACTCGCTCGCCGAACGCGTCCTCTGCTTGGCTCACGACGCTCGTGTTGACCTGGCTTCTTGCCGCGTCGGCGACCAACGCCAGAGCGAGCACGCACGATGCAATGCGCAGCACCTTCAATCCGAGCTATAGCTCACGAAAAACTTCGTGTAGCCCGGCGTTGTCCATTTTCCCTTCCATCCTTTCGGAATCTGCACTGCGTCTCCGGCCTCGAGCTTCGTCACTGTTCCGTCAGCGGAGGTCAACGTGGCCTCGCCGGCGACGATGTAGCAAAACTCATCCGCGCGATAGGAATCGAACTCCGCATGACCGGCCGTGGACGAGAACACGCCCGACGAATACTTTTGATCGCTCGATTTGAAAACCGAAACGGCCGTCGTCGTCCTCACTTCCGTGGTTCTCTTCACGGCCGCTGGCGAGATCAGGAATGCCTCGAGCTCTGCCGGCGACGCGCCTAGCTTGATCACCGCGGGCTCTTCAGCGAAGGCGCATACCGAGATCGAGAGAAGCAAGACCGGAAAGCCCGCCCTAAAGTTCAACACAGTTACTCCCCCGTCGCTTTGATTCAGCAGGAACGATTGCCCACACACAGTCTCTGAGGCGTTCATCTCCATTTGAACGCCAACCTGATATAGCCCCTGCCACTACTGACTGGCTGTCGCGTCTTGCTTCTGAGCCCGCTCCTTCTGCTCCGCCTCGTACGCTTTCCACTGAACATCGATGATGTAGGCGTGAATCGCGTTCGCATCGTCGAGGGTCATTTTCGTGTTCACGAGCGGATAGTTCTCACCGCCATCTGCGAAGCCCGGCATCCCATTCCTACGCTTGATCCCAGCCATCACGATCGGAATGAATCTGTCGTGTGTTTCCTTCGGCATGTAGCGCAAGTCGGGAATCGCACCATCCAGGATCCATGCGCCCGATCCGTCGAGGTGGCTGCCGTGACAGTTCGTGCACCGGAACACGTTGGCTGCCTTGGCTCCGCGTTGAATCACTTCTGCACTTGCGGTTTGCACCGGCGGTTTCGGCACTGGCGGCACGACGATTTTCGTCTCCGGGAACGGCGTCTTTGCTCCGAGCTTGAAGGCCAACAGACGCGCTGGGCCACGCTTCGATTCGGGTGTGCCTAGCGAGCTCCCTGCGCCGAACAGCCGCGAGCTCGAGCCGAATCCGACCGGCATCAACACATACTGCTCGCCGCTTGCCTCGTAGCTGACCGGCACGGACTGAATCGCTGAACGAGTATCGATCGACCAGAGCTTGCGGCCGTCATTCGCCGCATAGGCAGAGAACTCACCGGTCGCATCGCCGTGAAAGACGAGATTGCCGTGGGTAGAGAGCACACCGCCGTTCGCGGACAGCGGCAGCGGAACCGACCAGCGCGATGTCTGCTTGACTGGATCCCACGCAACGAGCCGACCGACGGCAGAACGGCCATAACCCCCTTCGACATAGTCGTACATTGGGATGTACGCGAGACCCGTGTCGACACTGAAGCTCATCGGCCACCAGTTACGGCCCGTTGCCGTCCTGGGAGCGCCGCTCTCATCAGGAGGACTGAGCTGATCCTTTGGTCGATTCGCGGTCGATTGATGCGAAATGAGCTCGCCTGACTTGGCGTCGAGCACGAAGAAGATGCCGGAGCGCGGAGCCGTCAGAACCACACGGCGCTGCTTGCCTTTGATCTTGAGATTCGCAAGAACGATATTGTGATTGTCGGGGTTGCCCGGATAGTTCGCCGCGTCCGGCGAATATCCTTTCGTATGCTTTGCGGTGTGGTAGTGCCACACATACTCGCCCGTATCGGCCTTCACGGCGACGATCGAACCCGAAAACAAGCGATCGCCCGACGTCTTCACCGCGAAATCAGGGCCATGGCCCGGCGTCGCCGTGCCGTAAAGCAAATAGCCGGTCTCGGCATCGTAAGTAATGGTGTTCCACACCGAGCCGCCGCCTGCCTCCCACCACTTGTCGCCCGACCAGGTTTTGGCGGCCATTTCGAGCGCCTTGTTGTCGAAACCCTTGGATGGATCGCCGGGCGTGTTCCAGAAGCGCCATGCCAGCTTGCCCGTGTCCACGTCGAAAGCGACGACTGAACCGCGCACGCCGGAATCAGATCCGTTGTATCCGATGAATACTTTTCCGCCGCCGACGATGGGAGCGCCCGTGATGCCAGTTTGCGACGAGTCGACGCAGACAGGCGATTGCCATAGCTGCTTTCCGGTAGCGGCATCGAGCGCGATCATCCGGCAATCACCTGTACCGACGAACACCTTACCTTCCCAAACAGCAACACCCCGGTTGGTACGCGCTGCCCAGGAATTGCGCATCGCGCTCAAGTTGGTTTGCGGATCCACCATCCAGAGGAGCTTCCCGGACACTGCATCTACGGCATAGACGCGGTCGAGAGAAGCTGCGATGTAGATTGTGCCGTCGACGACGATCGGCTCGACTGCCAAACCCATCGGGCTGTCGATATCCAGGGACCAGGCGAGTCCTAGCTTGGCGACGTTCTTATCGGTAATCTCCTTGAGCGGACTGAAACGTTTCGCAGTGAAGTCGTGGCCGTTCACCAGCCAATTGCCCCCCGCCGCCGCTTCGGCAAGCACGCGTGCCTGCGTCACGTTCCCGGCCATGTGAGTATCGGCAGACCCGGCTGGACTGCTAAAGAGCGCCGTCAATAAAGAGGCTGCAGTGACTTTGGCTACGGTCCGAATCTTCATAGCGTCTCCCCAACTCTGGCTTAGTCGACTGATGCAATTCTGTTCAAGCCCGCCGCTCATTCCTTGCAACGTCTGATCGATGACGAGCGCTCCGATCTCTGCACCCGAAGAATGAGGCGAGCTTCAACCGGCATGCATCGAAGCCCGCCTGAGAGCATCCTTCACAGAGGCCAACAGCGCGCTATAAGGAAGTAATCCTAGTATCGGTAGATGATCGTCATACCGACGGTACGCGGACGCCACGTGGACACTTGGTAGTACTCGCTTCGACTCGAGGAGCTTCTGCTGAGCAGCGGCGCCGAGTCGAGCAAGTTGTCCGCGAACAACGAGACATCGAGCGAATTGAAGCTCATGCCGGTCCTAAACCGTACCATGTTCGTAGCGGGCAAGATCGGAATGGCCGGATTGTATTGACTCGTGATCGGATCCTGTGACGGAAGCGTATTGTCTTGGCGACTGCCGTGCTCATACGAGGCTCGAACGAACCCTTCTCTGCCGAACGCATAGAAGTTGTAAGTGGCAGCAAGCGAGGCCTTCCAGGGAATCACGTTCGGCAGCGAGTTACCTTCGTTTATCACGATCGTGGCGTTCGGCGCGGACGATGAACGGATAAGCTCGTCGTACTCGGAGTTCATGTAACCAAGAGACAAATCGACGAGCAGGTTGTCCGTCGGCGCAGCCTGCATCGATAAATCGAAACCCTGGCTCGTGGCGTTTCCGAAGTTGCCGATATACGAAAGACCGCAGCCGACGAGGGAATTCGATTGCTGAATCCCCGTCCATTCTATGCTGTAAACGCCTACGTCGTACGCGAGGCGCCCGTCGAATGCGTCGCCTTTGGCGCCGACGTCGTAGCTCCAGACGAAATCGGAATCGTATTTGCTGACGTCGCCCAATCCGAGCTCTTGAATGTACTGGGCGCATCGGTTGATGATCGAGGAGCTGTTCGCACCGCCGCCGCGAAATCCCTTGGCCGCATTCGCGTAAACCATCATATCGTCCGCGAGCTCGTAGGTAACATTGAATCTCGGCGTCGTAGCGCGCTCGTCCGAGCCTCCACCGTTGTAGGTCCAATCGGGCTGAGTGCTACTGCCTCGCGCGGCGACAAAGGAGAACTCCACTTCAGAGACGCGCACGCCCGCGCTCACAGAGAGTTTGTCGGTGAGCTGCCAAGACGCATCGACGAAAGCCGCGATCTGCTCCTCCTCTATCGATGTATCCGTGACATAGCTGTACTTACCTTGGAACAGAGGAAATCCGTCTCGCTCCTCAACGCTCTGGCCCCAAAGCCGCTGATACAACCGATCGTAGTCGGAGATGTTGGTATGGGCGTTGCGTCCCGACGTGCCTTGCTCCACGTTGCGCTGCTTGGCCTTGCTGTAGTAGAGCCCGGCGACCCACGTAAGGCGGGAATCCCGGTTATCCGACTGCAAGCGCAGTTCCTGAGTGAAGTTCTCCTGCTCGTTGATGATATGTCCCGGCGCGCGGAAATCCGGCACGCCTGCTTCGTCGTTCGGCCCGAACGGCGTCAGCAACGGAAACCCGAAGTTGAGCTGGATGTTCGACAGTCGCCACACACCGGCGTCGTTTGTCGAAAACTGGTCACGCTTGTAGATCGCGGTATTCGAAACCGCGAGATAGTCGCCGAAGGCGTACTCCGCCTTGAGGCTGGGCAGCGTGAAGCTATCGTGATTCGACGGCAGTAGGTTGTGTGAATAGTTGAACTCGCCTTCTCCGAAATCCGACCAAGCTTCCGTCACGGTTGCTGTGCCGCGCGACTTTAGATCCTGGTAGAAGACGCTCGGCGTCAACGTCAGCCCGTCGATCGGCATCCAAGACAATGCGCCGCGGAATGCAGAGACCTCAGTTGGATTGACGTTCTCTCCTCGGAGATCTCCGCTGTTGTAGTCGACCCAATCGACCCAGCCGCCATCGCGGCGATTGAACGCACTCGCACGAAAGCCGAGCTTCCCTTGGACGATAGGCCCACCGATCGCGACGCCGCTTTCATACGTAGGCTCTCCTCCCTTCGTGTACGCGACCTCTCCTCTTCCATAGGCGCTGTAATTGTAAAGATCGGGCTGCGGTGTAATGAAACGAACCGTTCCGCCCTGCGACCCGGCGCCATAGAGAGTTCCTTGCGGGCCTCTCAGCACTTCGACGCGCTCGAGATCGAATACCGCGGGCAGGCCTGCCGAAGGAGCGGTGCCGAACTGACGAATATGAACAGGCGTGTCGTCGATATAGACGCCGGTCGTCGCTGCGCCTGCCGTGGATGAGATACCGCGTATCGCGATCAGGTTGTTGCCGCTATTGAAGGTCACGCCGGGCGTGAACTGCGCGATGCCAGAGAAGTCTTTCACGCCGGCAACGTCCAGGGCTTCGGTGTCGAAGGCAGAGATGCTGATCGGAACGTCGCTGACTGCTTCTGTGAAGCGTCTCGAGGTGACGGTGATTTCGCTGATCCGGTTCTGAGTGGCTTGGGCGGAAGTGGTATCGGCATCGCTCGATACGTCCGCTTCCTGTGCATAGGCCGGTACGTACGCATGCGTTCCGAGAATGCTGAGGATCGCGAGCCGTACAGGCAGTGCCCGAGCGCCTGCTTTGTTGAGACGATTTGCGCCAGTCATCAGAAATTCCCCCACCTATTACAGGACGAAAGTAGCGTTCGCGGAATCGATCCTTATGAGGCCAAGCGACTTCCAAGCCGGTAGTCCTTAGCGGCGATGCCGCGCACTTCGCTTCTATGTTGATTAGTCACTCGCAAAGGACTCGCTCCAAAAGCTCTGTCCAAAGCAAGACGAAACCGGGATTGAAGTTAGCGCGTTGCATGCGGCAAAAGGGAGATGCCAAAGCGATCACAGATGGTGTTGCCCGAGCACCGCGGTGACTTCTGCACACGAGCTCCCGCGATCGCTGTCGGCGCTGATCAATTCGTTTCGGATACGCACGACAACACGACACCGATGCGCAGAGCCTTGATGCCCGCGGCGTCGAGCACAGCTTATGTGCGCAAGCGGAGTCGCGCGCGCCCGTTCTACCGGTGTCTCAGATCTCTGCCTTTCGTCTCCGGCAAGAGCAGCACGCCGACGATCAGCGTGAGCGCGGCACCGATCAAGGGATACCAGAGCCCCGAATAGATGTTGCCGGTCGCCGCGACGATAGCGAAGGCCACGGGCGGCAAGAACCCGCCAAACCATCCGGTGCCGAGATGATAGGGAAGACTCATCGATGTGTAGCGTACATTGGCGGGGAACAGCTCCGTAAGCAGCGCCGCCATCGGACCGTAGACCATCGCTGAGAGACTCATGATGGTCACTAAGATGAGAAGCACCATGGGAATATTGATTTGCGCTCTATCGGCGGAGAGCGGATAGCCCGCTTCAGCAACGATCATCGCTGCTTGCTTCTCCCACATGCTGCGCTGCTGCTTCAGCTCTTGCGTTGTCATCGCCTCACCGCGAAATGACTCCAGCGTTCTCTCACCGACCTGAAGCCGAGCGATCGAACCCGCAGGCGCGGCCTCGGTGTCGTAGCTCACCCCTGCGCGCGCCAAATAGGAGCGCGCGATATCGCAAGAGCTGCTGAACGTCGCAGTACCGATGGGATCGAACTGAAACGTACACTCTTTCTTATCCGCCCAGACCGTCACTGGCGCGCTTGCGACTGCGTGCGCCATCAACGGGTTGGCTGCCAACGTCAGCGCCTTGAATAGTGGGAAGTAGGTCAACGCCGCAAGCAAGCACGCGCCCAAGATCACGGGGCGCCGACCGACTTTGTCGGAGAGCCAACCGAAGACCACATATAGCGGCGTCGAGATGATGAGTGCGGTCGCGACCAACAGGTTTGCGAGTGCGGCATCTACTTTGAGAATGCGCTCCATGAAGAAGAAGACGTAGAACTGAGCCGCATACCAAATCACGGCCTGTCCCACCATGGCACCGAACAACGCAATCAGGATCAAGCGTAGATTAGTCCAGTTCCCGAACGCCTCTTTGAGGGGGTGCTTCGAAACCCTGCCCGCCGCCTTCATCTCGAGATAGACGGGGCTCTCCGACAACTTGAGCTGGATCCAGATCGTGACGCCTAGTAAGACGATCGAGAGGAGAAACGGAATACGCCAACCCCAAGCGTTGAAACTCTCTTCGCCAACCAGAATGCGGGTGACGAAGATTACGCCGAGGCTTAAAGCCATACCGACTGTCGCGGTTATCTGAATCCAGCTCGTGAAGAAGCCGCGGCGATTTCGATCTACGTGCTCCGCGACATAGACGGCAGCTCCGCCGTAAACGCCGCCGACCGACAAGCCCTGCAGCATGCGCAGCCCCACGAGAATCCACGGTGCGGCAGCGCCAATCTGATCGTAGGTAGGTAGCAGCCCGACACAGAACGTCGAGAAGCCCATCAAAGCGAGCGTGACGAGAAAGGTGTTTTTTCTTCCGAGCAGGTCGCCGAAGAATCCGAAGACGATCGCGCCGAATGGCCTTACTGCGAAGCCGGCAGCGAACGCGAGCAGCGCGAGAACGAAGGCCGTCGTGTCGTTGACGTTGGAGAAGAAGTTTCGACTGATTACGACGGCCAAGGCGCCGTACAAAAAGAAATCGAACCACTCGAATACCGAAGCGACCGAAGAGGCGGAAATGACTTTGAAGTTTTCCTTGCCCACAACGTGGCCGCTGGTGGGCGCCATCGGCTTCTCTTCGGCTGTTGCCATATCTCGTATCGCCCCTGGTTCTGTTTATCGCTCTAAGAGGTGTGTAACGCCAATCCTCGAAGCTCCGTCAAGACCTCGGTACAGACAAGCTTGATGTCCAAGTAGTCCTGAATACCGTATGCGGAGCCTTCCCGCCCGAGGCCGGATTCCTTCATCCCGCCGAACGGCGCGACTGCCGAGGAGATCATCCCCGTGTTCAAACCGATCATGCCGAACTGAAGCGCTTCGGAAACTCGCCACGAGCGGCTTAGATCGCGCGTGAAGACATAGGCGGCGAGGCCTGCATTCGTGTCGTTCGCGAGCTTGATGACGTCCGCTTCCGTTTCGAATCGCAGCAATCCCGCAACCGGCCCGAACGTCTCTTCGCGGAACAATGCCGTATGCGGCGAGACGTCTACCAGTACGGTCGGCTCGTGGAAGTTGTCGTACAGGCGAGCGCCACCGGTCAGTACCCGGCTTCCCTTGCTGAGCGCATCCTGGATATGACGCTCGACCTTTTCGAGCGCATGTCGATCGATCAGCGGCCCTTGATGCGTCACACCTTCGAGCCCATCGCCTATCACCATTTCGGATACTCGCTGAGCCAGGCGCTTCGCGAACTCGTCATAGATGCCACTTTGGACGAAAAAACGGTTGGCACAGACGCAGGTTTGCCCCGTGTTGCGGAACTTCGATGCCAACGCACCCTCCACTGCCTCATCGATATCGGCATCATCGAAAACAATGAAAGGCGCATTGCCACCGAGCTCGAGCGAAACGCGCTTGACCGTGTTCATGCAGCGTGCTGCCAACATCTTTCCAACGCGAGTCGACCCAGTGAAAGTGAACTTGCGCACGCGTGGATCCGACGTCAACACCTCGCCAATCGGTTCGGGCTCGCCTGTGACGACATTGAACACACCAGGAGGCAAGCCAGCTTCGCTGCCGAGCAGCGCCAAGGCGAGGGCCGAGAAGGGTGTGAGCTCCGATGGCTTCAGCACAACGGTGCAGCCGACCGCAATGGCGGGCGCCACCTTTCGCGTGATCATCGCCGCAGGAAAGTTCCAAGGAGTCACCGCGGCCACGACACCGACGGGTTGCTTCAGCACGAGCAGCCGCTTGCCGGACTGATGCCCAGGAATGATGTCGCCATAGGCGCGACGCGCCTCTTCTGCGAACCACTCGACGAACGAGGCCGCATAGCTCACTTCTCCGCGCGCCTCTGCCAACGGCTTTCCTTGCTCCGCTGTCATCAGTCTCGCGAGGTCCTCGGCGTTCTCCACGATCAACTCGTACCAGCGGCGTAAGATCCTCGAGCGCTCCCCTGCACTCCTCGCACGCCAGCCGGCGAATGCCTTCTCTGCGACTCCGATCGCCCGAGTCGTTTCCGCTTTCCCGAGCGCCGGCACTTGACCCAAGAGTCGACCAGTCGCCGGGTTGTACACGTCGATGGAGGAAGCCGCGCCCGTCCATTCCCCGTCGATGAACGCGCCTTCCTGTAAGAGATCGGGACGCGCAAGCGCCAACTTCTTTCGTTCGGCCATCATACTCATATCAGTGTTTCGCTTACGGAGTTCAGGCTGCGCTACCGCAGTCATCCGATTGGTCGAATGGATGTCCATGTCCTCATTCAGCATGTGCGCAAGCGCGCTCGACCGAGCGACGCATCCGGTCTTGCATTGGGCTGTGCGAAAGATAGGCTGATAGCTGAACAGCAATATGGGAAAAACGCTTCAACGTGGACCTCGCTGCTTGCTTCCTGTTCTACGTGGAGTTACGAATCGCATTCGAACGTCAGTCTTTCACGCGTGCTCGATGGCGGGGAGATGCGTTTGTGGATGCAAGCGGTGCAGAACGGTCACCAACGAGTAGCGCACACAAAAAATAACTTCGGCGAGCGACACGCCGATGCACTCGACGCGAGCACAACGAACGCAGAGCCTGCTATAAGTAGGCGTAGCAGCTCGAGAGATAAAAGAAGGGGGAAATGTCGGAAGTGTCGAATTTCTCAGATACTCGAAAGACGCTGCCGCCCTTTGCAGCATTGCGCGCATTCGAAGCGGTAGGCCGGCTGTCAGGTATTCGACGCGCCGCTCAGACTCTTGGATTGGATCATGCAGTGATAAGTCGCCACCTGCGAGCACTCGAGGATTGGGCGGGAACCCGCTTGGTCGATCGCACTCAAGGCAGCGCAGTGCTGACGCCTGAAGGACTTCGCTATCACGCACGAGTGACGGCCGCGCTGGCAGAGCTTTGCGATGCAAGCAACGAGCTCATTTGCCGCAATAGCGATCGACGCCTGAGCATCTGTTGCGTACCGGGTTTCGCAAACACTTGGCTGGTACACAGACTCTCCGAGTTCCAGAGCGAAAATCCGGATCTCGAGCTCGAGCTGCGCCCGACCGATCAGAGCCCTGACTTCATGCGATATGAAGCAGACGTCGACATTCGGTACGTGAGCGGACCACAACCCATATCCGCCGCAACGACGAGCGGCGGCGTGCGCCGGTTCGAAATCGCAAGACCACCCGTGTGGCCCGTCGCAAGTCCAGACTGTCTAGCGGCATTACCGGAGATCTCGCAGCCGAGCGATCTATTGAACGCACCGCTATTGCATGAGGAGAGTCACAACCAATGGCGCTACTGGCTTTCGGTGCACGGCGTAGCTGCACCTGCGCAGCTAGTGGGACCTCGCTTATGGCACGCTCATCTGGCGGTGGAAGCCGCAAGGAGCGGACAAGGTATCGCTTTGGCCAACCCCTTTCTGCTTGGCGATGATCTGAGCGCCGGACGATTGGTGAATCCCCTCGCCGGCAGCGGAAAATCCGTGGCACTCGGCGCCTATGTGTTCACTGCTCGCGCGGATCGCTGGCAATCACCAGCCATCGTTCTTTTCAGACACTGGCTGAAGAAGACCGTCTCAGAAGGCGACTGGCCCCGCGAAACGGATGAACTATCCGCATCGCTCCGCATCATCGAACCGCTTTAGAAAGGAAGCCTCATCGTCTGATCGGGGAGTACGGCGCCGCGATTGACAAATTGGCCATTTGACCAGACGCTGCGAGCTGCCGTCGGCACTCAGGTCAGCCTTCTCCCGAGCGTCACTCGCCCGGAGACGGGGATCTCTGAGGCATGAGATTCCGCCGCGCGTTGCTGCGAATCGATCACGCATCGTGA
>JBDZVE010000096.1:0-14559 GCA_040255535.1 Lysobacterales bacterium
GATCGTGCGCTCGGAACGAGGAGCGACCATAGAACAGGCTAAGTCCCATCACTATCGAATGTGGCGCTCTACGCACGAAGTACACCGCGTATGGGCAGAAGGCCTCATGAATAGCCTGCGGCCCCAGTTGACCGCGGCGACATCGTTGCGCTGTCAACCCTCTTGCAGCTTCCGGAAAATGCGAATGAGCGCATTGAGATCGCTGGACGACAATCCCGCGATCTCCGCCGGAGGACGATGATACGCCGCCTCCAAATCATTCTTCGCTGCTATCCCCTTCTTAGTGGCCCGCACGAGCTTCACGCGTCGATCGCTGGGTGACGCGATGCGCTCGGCCAGGCCGGATCGCTCCAGCCGATCCACGAGCCATGTCGCGGTCGAAGGATCGCTGCCCCATTCACGCGCCAACGCTCCGATCGGCTTGCCGTCCGCGTCGAGCGAGAACAGCGCGCGAGAATCGTTGGGTGTCAGGCCATAGCGTTGCTGCGCCGCCAGACGCTGCGGCGCCGAGCGCATCAGCAAGTCGAACATCAAGCGCCATGCCTCGCTGGCAAGGTCCGGCGCCTCGCGACGGAGTGTCTTCATGCTTCGTTTTCCGTAGCTGTTTTGCTGTCTTGACATATTTTGATTGCTCCAATATTTTTGTCCATGACATTATTTAGCGCCCGCCCTTGCGGGAAATGCCATTTTGTAAGGGGAAGCCTATGGACAACCACGTCCCCATTCTGATCGTCGGCGGCGGCCTGAACGGCCTTTCGGCCGCCGCGCTTATCGCTCATCAAGGCATCGACTGCATGGTGGTGGAGCGCCATGCTGACACATCGGTCCAGTACAAATTCGCCGGCATCTCGCCGCGCAGTATGGAGATATTCCGTAGCCTCGGGCTGGAAAACGAAATCCGCGCCAAGCGCACGGGCGATCAGCAAGCTGGCGACATTGCGCGAGGAAAAAACCTCGCCGATCCCAATATTCAATGGGGTGGGCCGGCCTGGCCCGATGCCAGTCCCTACAGTCCCACACAGCCTGCGACCTGCGACCAGCACGTTCTGGAACCGATCCTTCGGCATTGCGCGGAGAGGCTGGGCGCGGACATTCGCTTCAGCACCGAGTTCTTGTCCTTCGAGCAGGACGCCGCCGGTGTTCGCGCGCTCATCCGAAATCGCGAAACCGGTAAAGAGGAAACGATCGTTGCCGACTATTTGATCGCCGCCGACGGCGCCAGCGGTACGCTCCGCGAGATGCTCGGCATTGACCGAAGCGGCCCAGGCGTCTTGCAGCACTGGATGAACCTCATCTTCGACACGGACCTGTCTCCCGAGATCGCGGGCAAGCGATTCACCTCCTGCTTCGTCACCGACCTTAATGCCACCATCACGCCGCGTCCTGGCGGACGCTGGCTGCTGGCGCTGCAATACTTTCCGGAGAAGGGCGAGCGACCGGAAGATTTCGGCCGCGACCGATGCCGGGATCTGGTCGAGAAGGCGGCCGGCCGATCCGGCGTCAAGGCGGAGTTGGTCGACGCGCGGTCGTGGGAGATGGCGGCATTCGTTGCTGAGCGTTTCCACTCGGGCCGCTGCTTTTTGATCGGCGACGCCGCGCATCTCATGCCGCCGACGGGAGCGTTCGGAGGCAATTCGGGAATCCACGACGCACACAACTTGATCTGGAAACTTGCGATGGTCGTCCGTGGCGAAGCGGATGCGCGCCTGCTCGATAGTTACGACGCGGAGCGTCGTCCGGTGATCGCCGCAACATTGGCGCAAGCGCTTGCCCGCTTGCAGCAGTGGTTCAAGGACCCCGCGGGGCGATTGCCGCCGGCTGTTGCCATCGTTGACGACTATGACGTCGTGTTCGGACAGCGCTACGACACCGGCGCTTTCGTGTTTGAAGGAACGCCGCCGCAGCCCTTCGAGTCGTTCGCCGAATTGTCAGGCCGGCCCGGTACGCGTGCGCCGCACCTGATGGTCGAGCGCGGCGCAGAGCGAATCTCGATACTTGACCTGTTCGGTCGCTGCTTTGTTCTGCTTGCGGGAGAGGCTGCATGGTGCCGAGCGGCAGCGGCCGTCAGCGAAAGACGAGGCATTCCGTTGGCCTGTCATATCATCGGTACTGACGGTGACTTGCGCGATCCCGAAGGCAGGTGGCCGGCTGCATATGGCATCGGATCGAGCGGCGCTGTGCTCGTGCGCCCGGACGGCTTCGTGGCAGCGCGTTGGCCAGACGGCGGGAATGATGTCCAAGGGAAACTGAGCGAGGTTGTCGGGCAATTGGTTTTACGGGAGGGCAGCAAGGAGGGACGCGACCGTTGACCGGCGGAACGCCGCGGTGCCCAAGGCATTCTAGTTTGCGTAGAGTGCTTCAAGTCTTTGGTAACCCGCTCGCTCACACTCAGGCGATAGACCCACCGTGGTGAGCGCGTATGAAGATGAGATCTCTGGCTGGTGCTGCGGTACTGGCCTGCATGACGTGTCAGGCAAGCAGCGCTCACGCTGCTGACGCTCAGTTCTACGGTCTACTTCGATCTCGCGACCTCACCCCGTTCGGCTTTCTGCGTCTCGACATGCGTCCTGCTTACGCGGTGTCCATTGAAGAAGGCACATGGGCGATCGAGGTAGAGCTCGGTTACCAGAACACGTGGGCACTGAGCGAGGAGGTGGAGAACTATTTGACGTCGCTCGAATCGGCCGGACGGCGCGTCTTAGGTCCGGCCGACGTGCAAGCCATTCGCGATCTTCCGGGTGAGAATTATCTATTGGACCTCGAATCGGCGTTGCTCGATGTGACGTTCCACTACAAGTTGTCCGACGACTGGACGGGCTATCTGATCCTCGGCGCCGTCTCGTATCACGGCGGCTTCCTCGACGGCACGATCGAAGGCTTCCACGACATGTTCGGATTCAGTTCGTTCGGACGTCCCGCGGTAAGCAAGAACGATGTGAATCTCATCTGCGACCTGAAGTCATCTCAAGTGACCAGCTTTGGTACGCCAACCCGCGGCGGGTTCATGGATCCGACGATTGGAGCTCGCTATGCGGGGTTCCAATTACCAGAGCACTGGGCCTTGTCGGTTGAGGCGGCGGTCAAGACGCCCATCTCTGGCGCACGAAAGCTTCTTTCTACTGGCAAAGCCGATTATGGCTTGCAGGCCTCGTTGCAGCGTCGCGGCGCGCATCACGCGCTGTATCTGGACGTTGCCGCCGTATATTACAGCGGCGCAGAGTTTCCAATACCGCAGGACTCGCAGGTTCTTCCCACGCTGATCATCGGATATGAATATCGTTTGACGGAGCGTACCAATGTGAATGTACAGGCATACGTGAGCGAAAGCGTCTACTCCGAAGACCAGACAAACCTCGATGAGTTGACCGGAGAGAAGTATCAATACAGCATCGGACTACGTCATCGCGCCGATCAAGTTCTGCTCACGTTCGGTCTCACTGAAAACGTGCAGAACGTCAACAATACGCCGGACGTCGGCTTTCAATTCGGTGTCGCCTATATCCCCTACCCCGCACGTTGACGCGAAGCCACATCCGGCATGCCGCGAAACTTTCTCGCTGAGAATGGCTCCCGCCTACTCCGCAAACGGTGAGTCGAACAGCAGATCGACTGCGGACGGCCGTTTGTATCCGGGTACGAACCGTTCCCCGAAGTCGCGCGCGAAATTGTCATAGGTCGTAGCGCTTCGCGCTTGCACGATGCTGCACACGTCGCGCGTAAACTGTCTTTTCATCCGAAGACGGGGAAAGGCATCCACGATCTCCTCGATCTGCGTCTTGGGCAAGGTCTCGTAGCCCCATCCACCCCAATCCAGTCCGATGCCGTTCGTGCAGAGCGCGACCTCCGGTTCCTTGTGAAGACCGATGGAGGGAGTGGAATTCAAAGCGACACCA
The DNA here is from genome assembly GCA_040255535.1 of Lysobacterales bacterium. Lineage (GTDB taxonomy): Bacteria > Pseudomonadota > Gammaproteobacteria > Steroidobacterales > Steroidobacteraceae > Steroidobacter. Next base: position 3,894 of record JBDZVE010000096.1, read on the forward strand.
TCCCAGATCAACTGCGCGCGGGACTCCGACATGCCTTCCTTACGAGCGAAATTGCGCGCCGCGTTCGCCCCTTCGACTTCGAATCTGAGAGGCCCACTGAAGGCCGGCATGAGCCCCAAATCGTGCAGCAGAGTCGCGACCGCGAGCACCTCTGCGTCATGCGCCGCATTTTTCGCTTGCGCTATTGCCTCTGCGAACAGCCACGATCTCATTGAATGGTTGAACAGGTAAGGCGTCGAGCTCTCGCGCGCCAACTCGATCGCCCTCGCTACCAGCGGTGTGTTCGGCACGGTTACGCCAGCAAGAACGCGAGTCTCATCGACAACTCGACTTGTCACGGGAATGGCGTCCATCTTCTGCTCCTGAAAAGCCAGCTGTGCAGTCTTGCAGGCATCATCAAGCACGCGAACACCGATATCTTGTCGACATCACGCGAATCTTGAATGTGCGCCCTGGGTTTGCAGCGAAGACAGCCCGCAGCAGCACTCACCCGCGTCGACCTCGACAGGCCTTCGCATTCAACTTTCGCGTCGAACCGTCAAGAGATGGCTGTGGGTTTCCAGGAGCATGTCTCCCATTCCTGTGCTCTAACGGAGGCACCATGAGCGCCGAGGCCGGACATCCCATTCCGACGAAGATCTATGCGACCACAGATGGCCGCGCCGTGATCGAGCAGCCGCAGGGTTCCGTCGTCTTGTTCTCCGCCGCAGAGATTCTCGCCGTCATCCGCGAACTGCATGCGTGCTACGACTACTGCGCTACATGGAAGGAGCCGAGCGAGACGACATCATGAGCCGGCCAATCCACATCCTGCTGCAAACCACTATCGAGCACGCTGCGAACGATTGGCACATCGGACGTTTCTCGATGCTGCGCGATTACTTGAGGTCGCTTGAGAACGAGGACGGCGGGCCGCTCTTTCGAGTTGCTGCGCGCGATCGCGACCCGATTGGCGCCGCAGACTCAATCTTGTCTACGCTCGATCGATCGGTTTTCGACGAGCTCTGGTTGTTCGCCGTCGACACAGGCAATGGTCTCCACGCAGAGGACCGTGCCGGGATCATGCGGTTCTGGGAGCGAGGCGGCGGCCTCATGATTGCCCGTGATCATATGGACCTTGGCTGTTCCATCTGTGCACTCGGTTCGGTGGGCGCTGCGAATATCTTTCACACGCACAATGCAACGAGCCCGCCTCCGCCTCCGGACGATCGCGGCACCCCGTATATTCTTTGGCCGAACTTCCACTCCGGCGCCAACGGAGATTTTCAGCGCGTCTTCGCTGATCCCCCCGTGCATCCCATCATGCGCGACTCCAACTCCCAGAGCGGCATGGTGATGTACTTGCCCGCGCACCCGCACGAAGGCGCAGTAGTGCCGCCCGCTTCACAGCCGAATGCACGCGTCATTGCCACTGGAAGCAGCCTGGCAACCGGACAGCGATTCAACATCGCCGTGGCTTTCGAGCAGTCGAACGAGCACGGCCGCGCAGTGACGCAGTCGACGTTCCATCACTTCGCCGACTACAACTGGGACACGCGTCGTGGCAGCCCAGATTTCGTCACTGAAGCACCGGGTGGCAACCTTGCCGCGACGCCCGAGGCGATGGCCTCCGTGCATTGCTACATGCGAAATGTGGCGTTGTGGCTGGCCGGGCGGCTCTGACTCCACGAAGTCTCTTCAGCGCACCGCGAGCGCAGCGCTCGCTTACCTCTGAACGACTCTGCGACCTGGAAACGGGACCGTTGCGTTCAAGTCTCGCGCGAATCCAGCAATCCGTCTCCGTCATTTCGTCGAACAATGCTCCTCGCTACATCGGGAACGCACATGACTCTTGCTGCACATCAGTTCGTCAACGAAGACCAGGAAGCCCGGTCGATCTCGACGAGGCTCGCCGCATGGTACGACGCGCATGCATCCGTACGCCATCTGTGGGCAATCGAGACTGCTCGCCTTCTGACCGTGTGTGTCTCTCTCGAGCCCACGTCGGACGGCGACGATTGCTTGCCGATCTGGCTCGCGATGAGTCACGAGTGGATGAGCGATCTGCAATCGATCATTCCGCGCGAAGTGCAATTGCGCTTCGTTGCATCGGACGGTCTACCGCCCTCTTACGTCACCGGCGACGCAGTCATGCTTGCGGAAATCGATTGGCGCGAATCGTGGATTGCTTGACCCCTATTTTATTGAGGACTCCCCCATGTCGTTTCGTAAAAGCATCGCCGCTGCTGCCGCTATCGCCTTGACTGCCGCAATCCCTGCTTCTGGGCACGCTTCCGAGAACGTTTCGATCGACGAGCTCATGACGAAGCCGCTCAAGGAGTTTCCGGGAAAGGAGGTGATGATGATCGCAGTGACCTATGCGCCGGGCGCTGCCGACCCAGTGCATCGCCACGATGCCAACGCCTTTGTCTATGTACTCGAAGGTTCCATCGTCATGCAGGTCAGGGGCGGTAAGGAGATCACTCTGTCCACGGGAGAGACCTTCTATGAAGGGCCCGACGATCTGCACATCGTCGGCAGGAACGCGAGCAAGACGGCACCGGCAAAGTTCCTCGTCGTGCTCGTGAAGAACGCCGGTGCGCCCATACTCACGGTCGAATAGGCGCAGCCTGCCAGGCACGAGCGTCCGCGCGCGGATCAGCGGTTCGCGCGTTGATGCTCGAGGTGCTCAGCAACGAACCAGCTTTGTTGTTCGTTACCCCGCACAACGCTGCCGACGATCAGGTCGTTCGTACCGTCGTCATTGATTTCCGCGGCCGCGTGCGCGAGCTCACGCGCCTCACCTAGAAGGGTGCTGTGGCCCTCGACCAATCGTTCCAATTGACGCGCGACCGACTCCCGTCCGCGCGGTGCACGCGCGATTCGCGACTCTTGAACGACATCGGCAGCGAGCGCCAAGCAGACTCCCCCGAGCATCTGGATACGCTCCGCAAGCTCATCGGCGATCTCCGCCTGCTCTTGTGCGTGCTTGTCGTAGAGCAGATGCAGTTGGTAGAAGGTGACGCCGTGCGTCTGCCAATGCGCCTTCTTGTACAGGTCGCGCAGTGCCAGCGTATGTGCCAGCAAGCGGTTCAGGGCAGCGACACTCTTGTGCCGGACTTCGGCGCTCAAGCCGATATCGACGGGAAGCAGATGACCAAACGGTTGCACGATCTGCTCTGTTCTTTCATGGGAAATGCCTTGGTTCATCTACGTCTCCTCGCCGGCTGTTCGTGTGAAGGGCCATTCGTTCGCAATGCGCGTCTGGAAGCATTAGGCGCTCTCGACAGGCTCGCCGATGCGAGCGCGCCGCCAGGCTCTCGGACTCTCGCCGACGACCCTGCGAAACAATCTGCTCAGATGTGCTTGGTCCGCGAGCCCGCAGTCGAGTGCGATCGCACTCAGGGGCGCGTCTGTCGAGAGCATGAGCCCTTGCGCTCGCTCGATCCGCCGACGAATCACGTACTCGTGAGGCGGTTCGTCGAAACTGTTGCGAAAGGCGCGGCCAAAGTGCGACGGGTTCAAGCGCGCGATCGCAGCGAGATCCTCGTTCCTGATCGTTCGATCGAGATGTGCATCGACGTAGTTGGCAACCTTGCGGATCTGCCAGGGGGCCAGGCCGCCACGCGCCTGGTCTTTGTCGGGGGGCGCTGCCTCAGCCATTCCGCGCAAGATTTCCGCTGCACGACGCAGACTGTCCTCTGCCGTGTTGTGCTCATTGTCCAATGCACTCCTGACGGCACTACACAGCTCAAACATCGCCGTTCTGACGGTCCGCAGCGAAAACCCGTGCCTCGCCAGCGGATCCGCCTGCTCGCGACGTTCCTCTGCTCTCTGAATTGCACTCCACGAGTCACCGGCTGAATCATCGGCTATAGAAGATCTGCTGTGTTGTCGTTGATGACCGGCCTCGGCATCGCAGGCCGGTGGGACCAACCCTGAAAGCGCGACTGGAAGGGATAGATTGTCCATGGATCACTCCGAAAAGAATGTCGATGTATAAAGGTGCCGTGTGTGCCTTGGTGACTACGGCCTCTCCAACCCTGGAGAGGCCGTTTCGAGTCAGCTGCGAAGGAATGCCAAGAGATCCGCGTTGATCTGATCCTGATGTGTCACGGTCAAACCGTGCGGAGCGCCGGGGTAGTAGATGGTCTTGACGTTCTTGAGAATTCGCTCTGCCTTCTTTGCAGAGTCATGGATAGGCACGATCTGGTCGTCTTCGCCGTGCATGAGCAATGTCGGGACGTCGATCTTCTTCAAGTCCTCCGTGAAATCGGTTTCGGAAAATGCCTTGATGCAGTCATAGGCATTCTTCAGGCCGACCTGCATGCTCCACAACCAAAACTGATCGAGTGTGCCCTGCGAGACTTTCGCGCCTTCACGGTTTGCGCCGAAGAACGGGATTGCGAACTCGCGATAAAACTGCGAACGATCTTTCGCGACGGATGCCCGCAGTCCATCGAAGACTTTGAGCTCGATTCCCTCGGGATTCGCGGCAGTCTTCACCATGACCGGCGGCACCGCACCGATCAGTACAGCCTTCGCGGCCCGCTTCGATCCATGGCGCGCGAGGTAGCGCACGACCTCTCCGCCACCGGTCGAATGTCCGACGAGCGTGACGTTCTTCAGATCGAGCGTTTCGATGACGGCCGCGAGATCGTCCGCATACCCGTCCATATCGTTGTTGGACGAAGCTTGCTCAGAGCGACCGTGACCGCGACGATCATGCGCGATCACGCGGAAGCCTTGCTGGGCGAGGAAGTGCATCTGCCCGTCCCACGCATCGGCATTGAGCGGCCAACCGTGCGAGAACGTTACGGCTGGGCCACGGCCCCAGTCCTTGTAGTAGATCTGTGTGCCGTCTTTGCTGGTAATCGTGTTCACTGTTCGGTTTCCTTTGGGCAGGGAGGAAGATGCGAGCTCTCGATTCGATGCATTCGCCACGGCGGCCGCGGACAGGCCGCCCGCTGCCGTGACGAAGATGCCGGCCGCGAGCACTTCACGCCGACTTGTGGTGAGGGAAGAGAAAGGTGCGTTCATCAAGCTTCTCCTTGGGCGAATCATCCGATCGATGTGTGGAGCAACTGTCCCACTCCATCGCGGCAAGCCCAAGTTCAGCGGTGTTAATCCGCGTTAAGCGAAGCGCACGCGAAACTCGTAATCATCGAGCGCCTTCGACGCTCGACCGGCTCTTGCTGTCCACGACGCGCTGCTTTTCGTTCGTGGTGGCTGTGCACTGGCGACTTCGCCCGCAGTGCATCCCCATTTCCGCCGCGGATGGAGCTATTCTTGTGCTTCGGCTTCGAATGTTCGGAGCCCGTCCAATCTTCCAACGCCTCCAAGCGGGATGCCATGAACGGCCCAGACAGCGGTATCGCATCCTTCGGACCGTTCCGACTCTCGCCAGCGACTCGCCAGCTCGAACGCGATGGTGTGCCGATCGCGCTTGGAGATCGCGCGCTGGACATTCTGATCGTGCTCGTCGCACACGCCGGCGAAATCGTGAGCCATCGCGACCTGATCGCCAGTGTCTGGCGCGGACTCGTCGTGACGCCCGGAAACCTGCGAGTCCACATCACCGCACTGCGTAAGGCGCTCGGTGATGGAAACGGAGAGATTTCCTACATCGAGAACGTCGTCGGTCAGGGCTATTGCTTCGTGGCGCCGGTCAGCCGCACGACGATGGCAACGAGGTTTACGCCACCCCTGCCATCCGCTACATCCCTTACTGCGAAACCGCGAACATTGCCGCCCGCGCTTTCACGCATGGTCGGCCGCGACGAGACCGTTCGCACGATCGTTGCCGACCTGCGCACCGATCGTTTCGTGACGATCGTCGGTCCGGGCGGAGTGGGCAAGACGACCGTCGCCGTATCCGTCGCGCACGCGATGCTCGAAGAGCTTTCCGGCAACGTGTGCTTCGTCGACATCGGCGCCATCACGGATCCACGGCTGCTCGCCGCGACGATTGCGTCGACCCTGGGCCTCACCCATCAAAGCCCCGACACCCTTGCAGCCCTGATGTCGTCGCTGCAGTCCGAACGTCTGCTGTTGATCCTCGACAATTGCGAGCACGTCATCGATGCGGCCGCATCGCTTGCCGAGTTGATCTTCAGCCAGGCACCCGACGTCCACATTCTCGCGACCAGTCGTGAAGCGCTTCGCGTCGAGGGCGAGCACGCACATTGGTTGCGGCCTCTCGCGAACGCACCAACCGATACTAAGGTGGATGCGCAATCGGCTCTCACATTTCCCGCGATCAAGCTGTTCGTCGAGCGCGCGGTCGCTGGCGACAAGCGCTTCGAGCTGACTGACGCAAATGCGCCGATTGTGGCGGATCTCTGCCGCCGGCTCGATGGGATCGCACTCGCGATCGAGTTCGTTGCGGGCCGCGTCGGCATTTATGGCCTGCAGGGAACGGCGGATCTCTTAGACAAGCGACTCGGAATGCACTGGCAAGGACGTCGTACGGCATTGCCGAGGCATAAGACGCTTCATGCGCTGCTGGACTGGAGTTACGGACTGTTGCCGGAATCGGAGCAGCGAGTGCTGCGAAGGCTCGGCGTTCTTGTCGGCCCGTTCACACTCGAAGCAGCGCACGCGGTCGCATCTGGAAGTACGTCTGCCGACGATCTGGATGAAGTCAGCCACGCGAGCGCACTCGACTCATTGATCGCCAAGTCACTTGTCTCGACGCACCAAACGCGTGAACACGAGACGAGCTACCGGTTGCTCGAGACGACGCGTATCTATGCCCTCGAGCAGTTGGAAGAAACCGGCGAAATGGACCTGACTGCCGAGCGACATGCCCGTTACTTTGCGAGATTGCTGAGCAAGACGTCCGGCACAGCCCCTTCCCATCATGAGCACTTGGGCAATCTGCGTGCGGCACTCGCATGGTGTCTCGAGAATCGCGACGGAACTTTGCACCAAGCCAGATCCGAGCTCGGCATCGAGCTGGCCGCCGCCACCGCCCCTACCCTGCTGCACTTCTCGCTCTGGACCGAATGCCTCGCCTGGAGCAAGGCTGCCTTGGCGCGGCTGACGAATTCGACAGGCACGGACAGGCGTGAGCTCGTATTGCAGGAAGCGCTCGCGATCTCCTCGATGTACACCGGCGCAGGCGATGTTCGGCCAGCAATCCTCCAAGGCATCGAGATCGCGCGCCGATTATCCGAAACATCCACTCAGTTGCGTTTACTCGCCTCGCTGCATTTCTATTCGCATCGCGTAACGCACTATCAGTCGTCGCTCGCCATCGGCGAAGAGATCAGCGCAGTCGCGAGAGCGACGGACGATGTGATCTCATGGGCCATTGCGGACTGGCTCCAGGGTTCGTCTCAATATTGCCTCGGCAATCAGGTGGCCGCGCTGCAGCTCTTCGAACGCGGCTTCACGCATGGCGGCGATCACTACGCCGCCAATGCCCAACAGCTCGGGATCTACTACCGTTCGCGGGGATTAGTCGGGCTCGCTCGCGTTCAATGGCTATGCGGCTACGCTGAACGAGCGTTGCAGACTGCGAATCAGGCGCTCGCGGAATCGGCGGAAACCGTGTCGGTCAATCGGAGCTACACGCTGCTGATCGTTTGCCATGTCTTCCTGTGGCGCGGGGACCTGCATGCCGCACAAGAGATCATCGACAAGGTGATGGCACAGCCGCACTGGCAGGGCCGCCTCGTGTGGTTCCACACCGAGGCACTTGCCTTGAAAGGTGAAGTGCTGCTCCGTCGCGGCGACCTCGCAGAGGCCATCGAGCTCTTGCGCACGGCGCTGAACGACATGAAGACGAAGAATCAGAAGAATCTCATGCTGACCGTCACGTCATGCGCTCTCGCAGAAGGGCTCGCCGCAGCGGGACACCTCGAAGAAGCGCTGGCGGTCATCACCGACACGCTCGCTCATCCGCCGGGCAACGCGGAAACCTGGGAAGCACCGGAGTTGCTGCGCGTCAGGGCGGACATTCTCCTGGCAATGCCGCAGCCGGACGAAGGCGAAGCTGAGCGTGAGCTCCTCCGCTCGCTCGCGCTCGCACGGCGTCAAGGAGCGAAGGGATGGGAGCTGCGCACGACAATGACGTTGGCGCGGCTTCGCGCACGGCAGCGACGCGAAACCGAGGCTCGAGAGATGCTGGCGAATTTATACGCCCAGTTCACCGAGGGCCTCGACACTCGAGATCTCAAGGCTGCCAAACGGCTGCTCGCTGAGCTTGATCAAGGGACCACGCTCGGCGCGAACAGTGATGCTCGCAACGCGCCGAGCACCGCTCGATGAAGCACCGGGCCCGCTTCAGCGCGCCCGAATGAATACCTCGTACGCACACTAGAAAATCTGAGAGAAGGCTCGCCGAGTGTCGGCGACGACGTGACTCGCGTTGTCGACCAGCGTCGCGATCCACTGCGATGCCGCGTGCGTCCAAACCACGAACAGCTTGCTCAAGAACGTAGGAAAGGTTGGACCGAACATGCGCCGCAACGGCCTATGAAGGTCCCGACTGAAACGTAACTTGTTCGTTCGCACAGATGAAGATGGTCACTGCCCGCCCTCGCCACGAAGAAGACGGGATGTCAGTTCGTCGAGGGGCTGATCCGGGAGCGCGCATTTTCCGCCCGTTCATGCGCGGAGCTTCCCCTGAGGTCTCAAGACCTCTTGAGCCGGACGGTCACACGACGACGCGCAGGGCGGGCAATCCTGCACACGAGACGCTCCCAACAACAACTCTCAGCGAGACTTGCAGCCCATGGAAACGATTTCTCACGAACCAACACGCGTCGATCTTCTCGCCACCGTCGCCCACGAGTTGCGAAACCCGCTGGCGGCAATCCAGGCGGCCGTTCGCGTTCTCGACAGCCATGAACCTGCTTCAGCCAGACGCAAAGAGGCACGGGCATTGATCGATCGCCAGGTATTGCGGATTGCTCGCATCTCTGACGACCTCCTCGATGTGGGCTATCTAACTTCCGGGAAACCGGAGCTGCGAAAGGAGCTCATCGACCTCAGGGACCTCGTCACTTCTGCAACCGAGACCTGTCGCCCTCAACTGGAGGCAGGCCATCTCACGCTGGTCGTGCCGTTGCCACCGCGGCCGGTGATGATTGAAGTCGACGCGTTGCGTATCACTCAGGTACTCATCAATCTTCTCGACAATGCCGCGAAGTTCAGCGAGCCGTACGGGATGATTGCCGTCAGCATCGAGGACACTCCCGGGGTGGTCAGTCTGCGGGTCGTCGATCACGGCATAGGCATTCCCGCCCACGCGCTTTCGCGCATTTTCGATCCGTTCGTTCAGGCCGATTCGGCACGAATGCGCCCCAACCGCGGAGTAGGCATCGGGCTCAACGTCGTCAAGCGCATCGTGGAATTGCACCAAGGCACCGTACAGGCTTTCAGTGCAGGGCCGGATCTTGGAAGTACGTTCACGGTTCGGCTACCGAGGCACCGATGAACACGCGATGCACACACCTTGTTGCCGTGCGAACCAATGTGCCCACCTCCCGCGGCTGCGAGGAGTGCCTGCGACTCGGCGACACCTGGGTGCATTTGCGTGTGTGCCGGACGTGCGGGCACGTGGGTTGCTGCGATGACTCGAAGAACCGCCATGCTCGAAAGCACTTCCATGCCACAGCGCATCCCATCATCACCTCGATGGAGCCCGGCGAAGTTTGGAGCTGGTGTTTCGTCGACGCGACCTTCGTGAAGGGGCTGCCCCGGCTGACACTTGCTCGATAAGCATGTTCACCCTTCTCGCATGACGCGTCCAAATTGCCGCATCACGCGCCAAGACGCGCACCCCTGTTCCGGTAAAAGCTTCTACACGGAGCGCGCATTGCCGCTTCTTTTCCATCGTCACAGAGTAGGAGCACGAAATGAAGATTGTCGTAATCGGTGGCAGCGGCCTCATCGGGTCCAGGTTGGTCAGCATTCTTCGCGACAAGGGTCATGAGGTGCTCGCCGCGTCTCCGGCTTCGGGAGTCGACACGATCACGGGCGAGGGCCTGGACACAGCGCTCATTGGCGCAGAGGTCGTCGTCGACGTCGCCAATTCGCCGTCCTTCGAGGATGCAGCCGTTCTGAAGTTCTTCGAGACCTCAGGCACGAATTTGCTGGCGGCCGAAGCACGCGCGGGCGTCAAGCATCATGTCGCCCTGTCAATCGTCGGCACCGATCGCCTGCCGGACAGCGGCTACCTGCGCGCGAAGGTCGCGCAGGAGAATCTGATCAAGAAATCGGGAGTCCCTTATTCGATCCTGCGCTCGACGCAGTTCTTCGAGTTCATTGGCCGGATCGCACAGTCGGGAGAGGACGGCAAGTCCGTTCGCATCTCGAGCGCCCTCTTCCAGCCGATTCTATCGGCCGACGTCGTTGCCGCACTCGCAGACATCACACTGGGTCTGCCGCTCAACGGCACGGTGGAGATCGGTGGGCCAGAACGCTTTCGGATGGATGACCTGGTTCGGCGCGTTCTCCAGGCAAACGGCGACAAGCGCGAGGTGATCGCAGATCCTCGAGCGCGCTACTTCGGCGCCGAGCTCGACGACGAGAGTCTCGTGGCAGGTCCTGGAGCTCGCACCGGCGCGAAGCGATTCGACGAGTGGCTCAAGGAGTCTGCCGCAACACAACCGCGTGGGAAGGTCGCGTAGGCCCATATTCTTTCGACAGTGCTCTGAGCTCTGCCTTCTTGCACTTC
>JBDZVE010000097.1:0-7807 GCA_040255535.1 Lysobacterales bacterium
CGCGACGAGTTGGTCCTCGCAAAACATCCTTTCCCTTAGGTTTCCCGTTTTGGATCCGGAACCGCACTCGTGTGCGTGCAAGCCGTTCCTGCGCGGCGCGTGATGTGTCTCACGCTACGCCGATGAGGGCCTGCGTTCATGACATAACTCCATTGGCGGGCGGCAGCCAATCGTCTAGCGTGCGAGGTCGGGACGAGGTGTCGTATGAAACAGGACAAGCACTCGAAGCACGCAATGACGGAAGTCGAGCTCGACGCGGTCGATCTGGTCGGCTTGACCCCAGCCCACACGGATAAGGCAGCTCGATCGGCACCGCAAACCGAGCCGTACGCGCCGCTGCAGGCCTCGTTCGACGAGGAAATTGCCGCGCTCGGTATGCCGATGCCGAACGAAGGCATGGAATCCGTGCTGCCTCAGCGAAAGCGGAGACTCTTAGGCAACCGAGCCCTTGGCGTGTTCGGCCTCGTTCTCATCACGAGCGCTGCGGTGGTGGCGCATCAAGTCGCGACCTCGAAGCCGCCCTCGGAACGAGTGACGACGATTGCGTGGACCCCCTTGCCTGAACGCGCCGACATCGCCGTCGCCGAGGCGGAGGAGGAAGCGGCTCCCCAACCGACGTTGTTCGCAAATCCATTCGATCCGTCCGAGGTGTTCGAGCTCGAGCCCGGCCTGACTGAAGAGGAGGCGCGCCAGCAAGTCGCCCAGATCCTCCTCGAGCGCGCGCGCGAGCGAATGGCTTCGCGCTGAGCGCGGCCGCTCTGGCCGGTTCTCCTCCCTGCAGCCGGGGAGGAATAGGTATCTTCAAGTCAGTCTCGAGCCTCTTCCCGGGGCTCGAGCGCACTCTGCCCGACCTCTGCAGGGTCCTTTCGCCTTCCTGATCCCCACCTTCCGTCACCTTCGCCGCGAACGTGTTTGCCTATCTCCGGCGGTTCCTTCGTCCGTCAAGCGGTCCAATGGACAGTTGTCGAATCTGCTTGTACAACGTCAGTCTCGCTAGACTCGATGTGTCAGCTAGATAAAGCTGCACCGGCCCACGATGACAAGGCGAGCTCATGGCCAAGGAATCTGAACCCGTCACGTTCGTCGTTTCCGGTCAACCGACGCTCACGAGGTCGCAGTCCGCCGCCGGCGTGGGGCAGGTCAAAGCCTCCGTTCGATTGAGTGCGCGCCGCGCGGCCGGCGAGACGGTCCGCATGGAGGCAACGCCGGGCGAAGACATCGTCCTGCTGCACATCGCGAACGGCCCTACGCTGTTCCTTCATCCGGAAGAGGCCCGCGAGCTGCTACAGGCGCAGCAGACGACGTCACTCGAGCGAGGGGCAGCGGACGCGCCGGCCGACGGCGAAGTCATCGTCCCCCCGCAATTGTCCTGGCGCGGATTGGGCGATCTCGAAGCCGGCGCGACCACGCGCGGCAAGGTCACGGATTGGATCGGCAATGCCGTGCTCGATGCCATCGAGATCATCACCGGGCGGGCGAAGGACAAAGCTGCTCGCATCGCGGCGGCAGCCGTTACGAAGCATGTCGACGAGCAGGTCGATCCCGGTGTCTATCAGCTTGCAAAATCCGAGCTGCTGCCGCTCAAAGGATCGGGGAAGAAGCTCGCGAAGGTGCCGGCACCGCCGAGCGCCGACGATCCGATGCTCGTGCTGATCCACGGCACGTTCTCGAACACGGCCGGAACGTTCGGCAACTTGTGGACTCAGCATCCCGGTCGCGTAGCGGCGATCTTCGATCGCTATGGCGGGCGCGTGTATGCGCTCGATCACGAGACGCTGCGCGTCAGTCCTTTCGGCAACGCCCTCACGCTCGTGCGAGCGCTGCCCAAAGGCGCACGCCTGCACTTGCTGACGCATTCCCGCGGCGGCATCGTCGCCGAAGTGCTCGCGCGCATCTGCGGCGGGCGTGGCGTGCAAGACGAGGACTTCGCGCTCTTCGCCGGCAAGGACTATCAGCAACACCGCGCGGAGCTCGAAGCGCTCGCGCGCGAGATTCGCGCGCGCCGAATCAAGATCGACCGCGTCATCCGAGTCGCGTGTCCCGCGCGCGGGACGCTGCTCGCATCGCGCCGGCTCGATGCTTATTTATCCGTTCTGAAGTGGAGCATGGAGCTGGCGGGCGCCGTGATCCTCCCGCAGCTCGTCGATTTCCTCGCGGAGGTCGCGCGGCGGCGCACGGATCCGGCGGAGCTGCCCGGACTCGAAGCGATGATGCCGGAGCGCCCCATGACGAAATGGCTGAGTGCGCCGGCCGAACCCGTCGACGGTCAATTGCGCGTCATCGCGGGCGATCTCGAAGGCGACTCGCTGCTCACGTGGGTCAAGACGCTTCTTTCGGATGCGTTTTACTGGACCGACAACGATCTCGTCGTGCAAACGCGCTCGATGTACGGCGGAACGCTGCGCGGCGATGGTGCCGCGAGCTTCGTGCTCGATCGCGGCGGCAAGGTCTCGCACTTCAACTACTTCGCGAACGAACGCACGGCCGGCTTTCTCACGAGCGCGCTGCTCGAAGAGCGCCCGGAGCACTTTCGCCCCATCGGGCCGCTCTCGTGGACGGGCGAGGATCCGAGCGGCACACGCGCTGCGCGCGCCGCGGCGCGCTCGCGAATCGGCAATGTCGCCGAACGCCCGGCAGTGTTCGTCCTGCCCGGCATTCTTGGTTCGCACCTCAAAGTCGACGGCAAGCGCATCTGGCTGAGCCTGCGATTCATCAGCGGCCTCGAGCGGCTGCGCTGGGATCCGGCGAAAGCGGATCGGGTCGTCGCCGATGGTCCGATCGGCATGTCATACGACGATCTCATCGATCATCTCGCCGACACGCACGAGGTGATCCCATTCAGCTTCGACTGGCGCCGGCCGATCGAAGATGAAGCGAAGCGGCTTGCAGGCGAAGTCGATAAAGCGCTGACGGTACGCGATGCCACGCAGCAGCCCGTGCGCTTCGTCGCGCATTCGATGGGCGGGCTCGTCATGCGAACGATGTGCTTGGAGGGTCCCGCGACGTGGAAGCGCTATCTCGAGCGGCCCGGCGCGCGCTTTTTGATGCTCGGCACGCCGAACGGCGGATCCTATGCGCCGATGCAAGTGCTGAGCGGCGACGATGCGTTCGGCAATCTGTTCACGAGCTGGGGCGGTTTGTTCGACGGCGCGGGGCAGCGTTCTTTGGTCGCGGGAATGCCGGGCCTGCTGCAGCTTCAAGCCGACCTCATCGAGGGTGCGTTCGATCTCGGGCGTCAAGCGACTTGGGAAGCGCTGCAAGAAGCGGATTTGAAGGAGATGCGCAGGCGCATCGCGCAGCGCGCGTTCTGGCATCGAGATCCCATCCAACAACGCGAGATGTCGTGGGGCATTCCGCCGCAGCACGTGCTCGATCGTGCCGTGCGCCTGCGCAAACGGCTCGATGAGCAGCGTGAGCAAATGAGCGCCGATGCCGCGAGCACGCTGTTGGTCGTCGGCAAGGCGAAAGCGACGCCTGCCGCGATCCAGGTCGTCAACGAAGAAAACGTCGTCTATCTCGACACCAGCGACGGCGATGGGCGCGTCACGTTGGAGAACGCAATGCTGCCCGGCGTGCCGACTTGGCAAGTCGACGTCGTGCACGGCGAGCTCGCGGATGCGAAGAAGGCGTTCGACGCTTACGTCGAGCTGCTCGAGACGGGCGAGACGACGAAGCTTCCGCGCGTCGCGCCGGAAGCGCTGCGCGCCCGTCGTGCGCGCGGTCCCGAAGCGCTGATTCCGAGCCGACCGTCGCGCACGATGCGCGCAGCGAGGCCGCCCGCGGAGATGCGCGATGTCTTCGTCTCGGAACCGGAGCGCGCCTCGAGACGCGCAGGCGGCGGTAGTCGGCTCAACGTTCGTGTCGTGAACGGCAATTTGAAGTTCGTGCGCGAGCCGCTCCTCGTCGGGCACTACAGCTCCCTCAAGCTCACCGGCAGCGAATGGGTGATCGATGCGCTCGTCGGCAACACGATGTCGGAGTCTTTGCGCAGCGGCCTGTACCCGGCAGAAGTCGGCTCGAATCAGGTCTTCGCGAACTCGCACCCCAATCCGCAGAATCCGTTCGCGGCGCCGCGCCCCGCGGCGGCGATCGTCGTCGGCCTCGGCGAAGAAGGGTCGTTGCGCATGTCGGAGCTGATCGAGACGATTCGGCAGGGAACGCTCGCCTACGCGCAGCGGCTCGTCGAAGGCGAAGGCCTCGTGCCGACGACCTTCGAGATTGCCGCGACGCTGATCGGCAGCGGCGGCACTGCGATTTCGCCCGCGACGTCCGCGCAAGCGGTTGCGCTCGGCGTCGCCGAAGCGAATGTGCTGTTGAGTCGAGTGCAGTGGCCGCTCGTATCTCGCCTGCAGCTCATCGAGCTCTACCTCGATCGCGCGACCGAAGCGCTCAACGCGCTCAAAGCCTTTGCCGACACGGCGACGCAAGCGATCGAGGTCGAGCCGTTCATCGCGATGGGCGAGGGCGGCTTACCGCGTCCCGTCGAGGTCGGCTACCGCGGCGTCAACAGCGACTTCATCTCGATCTACGAGCAGCCCACGGCGGACGGCAGCGAGCTCGTGTTCACGTTGTCGACGCGCAGAGCGCGCGATGAAGTGCGAGGCACGATCGCCCAGTCGAAGCTCGTCGCGCATCTGGTCGAGAAGGGCGCGACCGACGAGAACGAGGATCCGAACATCGGGCGAGCGTTGTTCAAGCTGCTCGTACCGCTCGAAATCGAGCCCTTTCTAGCCGGCTCGACGTCTTTGTTGCTGCAGCTCGACGCGGCGACGGCTGCTTATCCATGGGAGCTGCTCGATATCGATCGAAGCGATGCGGAACAGGCCCGCGTCGCGCAGCCGTGGGGCATTCAGACGCGGCTCTTGCGCAAGCTCAGAACGAAGACATTCCGCGAGAGTCCGCGTACGGCGGAATCGAGCACGGGCGTGCTCGTCATCGGCGAGCCGCAATGTCCGCCCGATCGATATCCGCGACTTCCTGGCGCCGTCGCCGAGGCGCGCGAAGTCGCCTCGGTGTTCGGCGTCACCCCGATCCTGCACGAGAGCGCGCTCGCGATCACGAAGTCGGTGCTCAACGGTTCGTTTGCGATCCTGCACGTGTCGGGACACGGCGATATCGTGGACGGCATCGGCGGCGTCGTGTTGTCGGACGGCATGATGTTCGGCTCTCGTGAAGTGAAGTCCATGCGCGTCGTGCCGCAGCTCGCATTCATCAATTGCTGTTACCTCGGCAGCTTCATCGATCCCGCGAACGGGGCGAAGCGCTTGGAAGCGAGGCCGCAATTCGCTGCCAACGTGGCGGAGCAGCTCATCCGGATCGGCGTTCGATGCGTCGTCGCCGCCGGATGGGCCGTCGAAGACGATCCCGCAAAGCTGTTCGCCCGAACGTTTTATCAGCAGCTCGTGAATGGCCAGCGATTCATCGATGCCGTTGCCAACGCGCGTGCCCTCACCTATGCGCGTTACCCGCGCAGCAACACATGGGCCGCGTATCAGTGCTATGGCGATCCCGATTGGACTTACCAAGGCGCGGCGGCGCGCGCGGCGAAGCGCTTCTATACGCCGGAGATCCCTTCGCCGAGTACGCTCGAGCTGCAGCTTCAGACGCTCGTGATGCAGCACAGATTCGATGGTCTGGCGGATGACGAGATGCGCGAGCGCCTCGATGGGCTTGCGAACGTATGCAAGGGACGCTGGGATCGACAAGGCGCGCTCGCCGCGGCATTCGGTGCGGCGTACGGCGAAATCGACGATCTCGAGCGCGCGATCGAGTGGTATTCGCGTGCGCTCGAAGCGCCCGATGCAGGTGCCGGTCTCAGCGCGCTCGAGCAGCTCGGGCATCTGCGCGTTCGACGCGGCGCCGAGCGAGATGATCGCGAGGAGATCCTCGCCGCGATCGAATTGCTCGAGCGCGTCTTCGAGCTCGGCGCGACTGCCGAGCGCAAGGCGCTGCTCGGCGCGGCGTACAAGGCGCTCGCGGGTGCGGAGCGGAGCGCGACGGCTCAGCGAGAAGCGTTGAATCAGGCGCGAGCGCACTATGACTCGGCGGTGTCGCTCGCTCGCGAGCACCAATCCGCTGACTCCTATTCGCCGGCGATCGAGCGCATGCGGATCGACGTGAGACAGCAGGGCGGCTCGGCCGGCGGTGTGAACCTCGAGCCCGCCGAGCTCGAGCGCATTCGTGAGAGTGCGCTGCGAAAGAACGAGATCGATCCGGACGTCTCGTCCGTGCTCATCCCAATCGAGCTTGCGATCTATGAAGCGCTGTCGCGCGGGAGCGTAGCGGCCGCGGCCGATACGGTGCTCGCGGATCTTGCCGATATCGAAAAGCGAGCGCGCTCGAGTCGAGCGTGGCATGCCGCCGCGTACGAGATTCGCTGGGCGCTCGAGCCGTATCGCGAAAAGTCGAGTCTCTCCGTACGCGAGCAGGACGCGATACAGAAGTTGTTGAAGTCCTTGCCGAAAACGAAGCGCGTCGCGAAGGAGGCGGCGGAGGAGGAGACGCGCGCGAAGGCAAGGAAGACGCCACGGAAGAAGTCGCGCAAACCGAAGAAGAAGTGAGGCGCGCGGATCGTTCGGGTCCGGAATCGCTCGACCTCCATACAAACCGTTACGGCACGGCGGCGCGTCCTCTGTAGACTGCGCGGATGGCGACGCCCGCTCGACAGGTCATTTCAACGTGGCCGCTGCTGCTTGGCATGGGCATGCTCATGCTCGGGGCCGGACTGCAAGGCACGTTGATCGGCTTGCGCGCGACGCTCGAAGGATTCCTGCCGTTCGTCACCGGCGTCGTGATGTCGTGCTACTACGTGGGCTATATCTTCGGCTCGGTCGGCACGCCGCGGCTGATGCAGCGTGTCGGTCATATTCGCGTATTCGCCGCGCTGACAGCGGTCGCTTCGGTGGCGATTCTGCTGCAAGCGGTGTACGTGACGCCGCTAGCGTGGGGGATGCTGCGACTCGTCTCGGGCGTGTGCTTCGCCGGGATCTACGTCGTCGCGGAAAGTTGGCTCAACGGTCGCGCGACGAACGAAAGCCGCGGTACGCTGCTCGCGCTCTACATGCTGACGCTCTACGGCGGCTTGGGCGGCGGACAATACCTGCTCACGGCGGCGGACCCGCGCGGGCCGATGCTGTTCGTGCTGATCTCCGTCATGATCTCGCTCGCGGTCGTGCCGATGTCGCTCAGTGTGCAACGGGCGCCCGAGTTCGAGATTCCGAGCAAGATTCGCTTTCGCGAGCTCTATCGGTTGTCGCCGATGGGTCTCGTCGCGGTCGTCGTCTCCGGCGTCGTCACCAGCGCGTTATTCTCGATCGGCCCGGTGTATGCGAAATTGATCGGGCTCGGTGCGAGCGACATCGCGACGTTCATGGGCGTGAGCATCCTCGCCGCCGTCATCACGCAGCTTCCGATCGGCCGCTGGTCGGATCGTACGGACAGACGGACCGTGTTGATCGCCATCTGTCTGGTCGCACTGGTCGCCGCGATCGCCGCCGGAATGATCGGCACGCACTCGAAGGCGATCTTATTCATGCTTGCGGCGGCATTCGGCGGCATCGCGTTGACGCTGTATTCGCTCAGCGTCTCGCACATCAACGACCATCTCGCGCCCGATCAGATCGTCTCGGCGAGCTCGTCCATCGTGACCTTGAATGGGCTCGGCTCGATCGCCGGGCCTTTGATCGTTTCATTGATGATGAAGTACTACGGCCCATCGGCGTACTTCTTCAGCCTTGCCGGCATGGTCGGCAGCTTGATCGTGTACGCGATATGGCGAAAGCTCCGGCGCGCGGCCATTCCGGCGGAC
>JBDZVE010000097.1:7907-14444 GCA_040255535.1 Lysobacterales bacterium
ATGCGTCGCAGCTCGATGAGAACCTGCTCTTCGATCGAATTCTTCACGGGGCTCATGCGGTGTGAAATTCTTCGCAAATCTAATTGATTTAGATTCGCCTGAAATACGTACAAGTCTCTGATATTACTGAATTATCGAAAAAAAAGCGTTGACCATTCATGCCTTGTCGCTAATCATGCACAGCCAATTAATTAGATCATCTAAGCAATTTGTATGTCATTACCTGCCGCGAACAGCGCGCTCAGGGCCAACGTGTCGGAGCGCTATCAACTGCGCAGCCCGCGTGCATCCGACGGCAGGTCGGTGCATGCCCTCATCGCCGCGTGCGCGCCGCTCGACACGAACTCACTTTATCTGAACCTGCTTCAGTGCACGCACTTCGCCGATACGTGTGTGTTGGCTGAGCGTGCGGACGCGCCTTCCTCGCTTGCGGGATTCGTCTCAGGGTATCTGCTTCCGAGTCGGCCGACGACCTTGTTCATCTGGCAAGTCGCGATCGCAAGCACCGAGCGCGGCTACGGCCTCGCGACCTCAATGTTGTTCAACCTGCTCGACCGGCCCGCGTGCAGCGGCGTGGACCGGATCGAGACGACCATCACCGAATCGAACGGTGCTTCCTGGGCGCTGTTTCGTTCGTTAGCTCGATCGCTCAACTGTCCTCTCGAGGATCGAGTCTTGTTCGACCGCAATGCGCATCTCGATGGGGTCCACGAGTCCGAAGTGCTCGTCACGATCGGACCCTTCGAACCGCGCGGCGCGTCCGCGAACCGATCAAGGAGATCTATTACATGAATCCACCCGAGCTCCGATCTTTGACCTCCGGTAAGTCACTCTTTCATAAACACGAGTCGAAGGTGCGCAGCTACGCGCGCAACTTTCCTTCGCTCTTCTCGCGCGCGGAAGGTGCGTACCTCTTCGATGAGCAGGGCAAAGGCTACCTCGACTTCTTGAGCGGCGCGGGCAGCCTCAACTACGGCCACAATCACAAGCTGCTGCGCGAAGCGCTCGTGCGCTACATCAACGAGAGCGGCGTCGCCCACAGCCTGGATCTGCACACGACCGCGAAGGCGGAGTTCCTCCAGAAATTCGACGAGCTGATCTTGAAGCCGCGCGGCTTGCCTTACCTCGTGCAGTTCACCGGGCCGACCGGCGCGAACGCGGTCGAAGCCGCGCTCAAGCTCGCGCGCAAGTACACCGGCAGGCGCAGTATCGTCGCGTTCACGAACGGCTTTCATGGCGTCACGCTCGGCGCCTTGGCGATGACCGGCAACTCGCATCATCGCGGCGCGGCCGGCCAGGAATTGAGCGGCGTCATTCGAATGCCGTTCGACGGCTATCTCGGTGAGGGCGTCGACACGCTCGAGTACCTCGAGAAGACGCTGAACGATTCGAGCAGCGGCATCGATCATCCGGCGGCGGTAATCGTCGAAACCGTGCAAGGCGAGGGCGGTCTCAACACCGCGAGCGTCGAGTGGCTGCGCCACTTACAGGCGCTTTGCCGCAAGCACGACATGCTGCTCATCGTCGATGACATTCAAGCGGGCTGCGGACGGACCGGTACGTTCTTCAGCTTCGAGGAAGCGGGCCTCACGCCCGACATCGTGACGCTCTCGAAATCGCTGAGCGGTCTCGGGCTGCCGTTTGCGATCACGCTTTTTCGCCGCGATCTCGACGTGTGGAAGCCGGGCGAGCACAACGGCACGTTCCGCGGCAACAACCATGCGTTCGTCACGGCGGCCGCGGCGCTCGAGCATTTCTGGTCCGACGATAAGTTCGCCGCAGAGGTGCGCCGCAAGGGTCAATACGTCACCTCGCGCCTCTCACAGATTGCCGCGACTGCACCCGCACGCTTGAGCGTCAAGGGACGCGGGCTGATGCAAGGGCTCTCGTTCGCCGATCCGGAGCAGGCGTCGGCCGTGAGCCGCGAGGCGTTCCGCCGCGGCATGATCATCGAAACCGGCGGCCCGAATGACGAAGTGCTCAAGTGCTTGTGTCCGCTCACGATCAGCGATGCCGACCTGGAGCGCGGCCTGACCGTGCTCGAGCAGAGCGTCGCCGCCGTACTGAGCAGCCGCCAATCGCTGCCGCGCGCAGCGGTTTGAGGATCGAGGGAGCTTCATCAACATGATCGTTCGAAATCTGAAGGATGCACGCAAGACCAATCGGCGTGTCGTGAGCAAGACGTGGGAGAGCACTCGGTTGCTGCTGAAGGGCGACAACATGGGCTTCTCGTTTCACATCACGACGATGTACGCCGGCACGTCGACGCCGATGTGCTATCGCAATCACCTGGAGTCCGTGTACTGCATCAGCGGCACCGGCGAAGTCGAAGACAGCGCGACGGGCAAGCGGTACCCGATCGAGCCGGGCACGATCTACATCCTCGATAAGCACGATGAGCACGTCTTGCGCGCCGAAACCGAGTTGACGCTCGCGTGCGTATTCAACCCGGCCCTGAACGGGCGGGAAGTTCATGACGAGAGCGGCGCCTATCCGCTCGAAGCCGAAGCTGTGGAGGCCTGAAGATGTCTGCTGTTCTCGGACGCACCGAACGCGATCCATACGAGTCGCGCGTCGGCAGCAAGCCGCAAATCGCAGATCGAGTCGATCCGGTCGTGTATTCGAACGCCGGCAAGTTGGGTCCGCTCACGCGCGAGCAGGTGACGCGATACGATCACGAAGGATTTCTCGAGCTCGACGGTTTGTTCAGCGCCGCCGAAATCCGCACGCTGGTTGCCGAGCTCAACCGGCTCCGCGCGGCGCCCGAAGGCATCGACCGCGACACGCTGATCCTCGAGCCCGGCGGCTTGGAGCTGCGATCGATCTTTGCGATCCACGCGCAAAGCGCGCTGTTCGCGCGTCTGGCGAGCGATGAGCGCCTCGTCGGAATCGCTCGCTATCTCCTCGGAGACGAGGTCTACATCCATCAATCGCGCCTGAACTACAAGCCGGGGTTCTTCGGCAAGGAGTTCTACTGGCACTCCGATTTCGAGACCTGGCACATCGAAGACGGAATGCCGCGCATGCGCGCGCTCAGCATGTCGATCTCGCTGACGGAGAACACCGAGTACAACGGTCCGCTCATGATCATCCCGGGCTCTCACCGGCGCTACGTCCGCTGTGTCGGCGAGACGCCGGACGATCACTACAAGCAGTCGCTCCGTAAGCAGGAGTACGGCGTGCCGGATCCGACCTGCCTGCAGTCGTTATTCGACGAAGGCGGGATCGCAACGGCGAAAGGGCCTGCGGGCAAAATCGTCTTGTTCGACTGCAACGCCATGCACGGATCGAACAGCAACATCTCTCCGTTGCCGCGCTCGAACGTGTTTCTCGTCTATAACAGCGTCTCGAATCGACTCGTCGAGCCATACGGCGGGAAGCCGCCGCGTCCCGAGTTCGTGGCGACGCGCACGTCGTTCAAACAGCTCAAGCCGACGGGCGGCGCGATCGCCTAGCGCCTGAACGACAAGAAGGCCACTGATGGGCTCGTGTAGAAAAAGTAGAACAAGGGAGCCGAGCGCAATGCGCCGAATCTGCACATGGGCTGATCGACGGTGAAGCGTGCGTGGCATTAACGTACGGCGAGTGCTCAATCGATCTGCCGGCGTACTCGTCGCCGTGCTGCTCGGAATCTGGCTGTGGCCGCGTGCGGGTGAGTTGGACGGCGGCGGCGCCCGCGAAGGCGATACGTTGCAGCGTATCCGCGCCGCAGGCGTCGTGCGCGTCGGCTTCGCAAACGAAGCGCCGTACGCGTACGTCGATACGAAGACCGGCCGATTGACCGGCGAGTCGCCCGAGCTCGCGCGGCTGGTCTTTCGCCAACTCGGCGTGCCGGAGATCCAAGGCGTGTTGACCGAGTTCGGCTCGCTGATTCCGGCGCTCAAAGCAGGACGGTTCGATGTGATCGCCGCGGGTATGTACATCACGCCGCAGCGCTGCCAAGAGATTTTATTTTCGAATCCGACGTATGCGATCGGAGAGGCGTTCATCGTCCCCGCGGGCAACCCGCTCGATCTGCACGGCTACGAGGATCTGCGCGATACGCCCGGGGCCACGCTCGGTGTCGTCACGGGCGCGATCCAGCTTCAGTACGCGCGCGCGGTCGGCATTCCGGATGAGCGCGTCGTTATCTTTCCGGGTGCGCCGTCCGCCGTCGATGGTGTGGCCGCCGGGCGCGCGTCGGCCTACGGTGCGACGGCGCTGACCGTGAACGATCTGCTCAGCAAGACGTCGGCGCCGCTCGAGCGCGCGATGCCGTTCGAAGATCTCGTCATCGATGGCAAGGTCGTCAAAGGCTACGGTGCGTTCGGCTTTCGTAAGCGCGACGAAGCATTGCGCGATGCGTTCAATGCCGTGTTGAGCAGCACGATCGGAACACCGGTCCACTCGAAGCTCGTCGCACCGTTCGGTTTCACGCCCGATATGTTGCCGGGGCAGGCCACGGCCGCTGCGCTCTGCGAGGGGGCAGCGCCGTGATCGAATTCCTGCAGATGCATGGCCCGCCGTTGCTCGAGGGCTTGCGCGTGACTTTGCAGCTCACGGTCGGCGGCGCGATCTGCGCGCTCGCGCTTGCGATCGTGGCCGGGCTCGGGCGGCGCTCGAGACGAGCGTGGCTGCGCTGGCCCGCGACGACGTATGTCGAAATCTTCCGCGGCACCTCGGCGATGGTGCAGCTCTTCTGGTTTTACTTCGCGCTGCCGTTTTTCGGCGTGAGCCTGCCGGCGCTCGTTACAGGCATCATCGTGCTCGGGTTGAACAGCGGCGCGTACGGCGCGGAAGTCGTGCGCAGCGCAATCGCGAATGTGCCGCGCGGCCAATGGGAGGCCGGCAGAGCGCTCAATCTGGGCGAAACGCGCATCTTGTTCCGCATCGTCCTCCCGCAGGCGTTGCCGATGATGCTGCCGCCGGCCGGCAATCTGCTCATCGAGCTCATGAAGAACACCGCGCTCGTCTCGCTCATTACACTCTCCGAGCTCACGTTCACGGCACAGGTGCAGCGGGCTGCGACGCTCGAGACCGTACCGCTGTTCGCGCTCACCTTGCTGATCTATTTCCTGCTCGCGCAGGTCTTGCTCATGGGCATGCGACGTCTCGAGCGCAACGTCACTCGGCATCGTGAGAAGCGCGCATGATCTGGAACTGGGAATACGCCCTCAGCGTGCTGCCGGCGATGCTCCGCGCCTTCGTCGTCACGCTCGAAGCGACGATCGCCGGATTTCTGCTGGCCGTGCTGCTCGGATTGGTGTGGGCGACCGTGCGCATGTCGCCGATCAAGGCGCTGTCGAAGAGCGCATATTGGGTCGTGGAGTTCGTGCGCTCGACGCCTTTGCTGATCCAGCTCTATTTTCTCTACTACGTGTTGCCCGAGTACGGCGTGTCGCTGTCGCCGTTCGCGATCGGCATCCTCGCGCTCGGCTTGCACTACTCCTGCTATACCGCCGAGGTGTACCGCGCGGGAATCGAAGCCGTCTCGAAAGGACAGTGGGAGGCGGCGCGTGCCCTCAATCTGTCTTCGTCCGCGACGTGGCTGCGGGTGATCCTGCCGCAAGCGATTCCGCCGACGTTCCCGATGCTCGGGAACTATCTGATCGCGATGTTCAAGGAGACGCCGCTGCTCGCGGCGATCACGGTGATGGAGATGCTGCAGACGGCAAAGCTCATCGGGGCGGAGTCGTTTCGCTATCTCGAGCCGCTCACGATCACAGGCGCCGTGTTCCTGCTGGTGAGCTTGCTCGCCTCGCACGCGGTGCGACGTTTGGAGGTCCGATATGCAATCCACCGCTGAACCGGCGCTGGAGTTTCACGGCGTTGTGAAGCGCTACGGCTCGACCACCGTGCTCGAGAATTTCGATTTCACGCTCGCGCCGAGCGAGAAGGTCGCGCTCATCGGCCCGTCGGGCTCCGGCAAATCGACGGTGCTGCGCATCGCGATGACGCTCGAGGATATCCAAGAGGGAACCGTGCGCGTTCATGGCCTCTCGCTCTGGCAGGACGGTAGGGCCGCGGATCGGGCGCAGACGCGCCGTGCGCGGGCGCATCTCGGGATGGTGTTTCAGCACTTCCATCTGTTTCCGCACCTGTCGGTGCTGGACAATCTGACGCTGGCGCCGCGTCTCGTGAACAAGAGAGCGCCGGACTCGGCGCGGGATGAAGCGCTGACGCTGCTGCGCCGAGTCGGGCTCGAGGACAAAGCGGACGCGTGGCCCGATCAACTGTCGGGCGGTCAAAAGCAGCGTGTCGCAATTGCGCGCGCGCTCGCGATGCAGCCGGACATCATGTTGTTCGACGAAGTCACCTCGGCGCTCGATCCAGAGATGGTGGGCGAAGTGCTGGACGTGCTGCGCGAGCTCGGCGCGACGACGTCGATGAGCATGCTGCTCGTCACGCACGAGATGGCGTTCGCGCGGCAGTTCGCGGACCGCGTCGTGTTCATGGACGGCGGCAGAGTCGTCGAAGAAGGCCCGCCGGAAGCGCTGTTCGACAGCCCACGCGAGGAACGCACGCAGCAGTTCCTGCGCCGGGTTCGGGCGTGAAGCG
>JBDZVE010000098.1:0-2521 GCA_040255535.1 Lysobacterales bacterium
GCACGGCATGAAGACCGTGCCGACGCCGCACTGGAAGGTGGTCAGCTCGGCGCAGTCGCGAGCTCAGCTTCTCGTGAGCTCCGCCCACGACGCTTTGACGTACATCACCATCGACCACAGCGTGAGGGCTGCGGCGGCAACGAGGCAGTAGAGACCGACTTCGAACGCCGGGAGGATCCAGACGTCGCTGCGGAAGAGCATCATGGAAAGGCCCGTCATCTGCAGCCCCGTTTTCCACTTGCCGATCCAGGAGACTGCGACTTTGCCGCGAGCGCCGATTTCCGCCATCCATTCTCTCAAAGCGGAAATCGTGATTTCGCGCCCGACGATCACCGCTGCGGTGAGCGTGATGAGGATGTGGGGGTCGAAGACATAGAACTCAAGCATCGGTGGGTCGTAGCTCACGAGCAGGATCAGCGCGGTGGCGACCATCAACTTGTCGGCGACCGGATCGAGGAACGCGCCGAGCGCGGAGGTTTGACCGAGCTTGCGAGCCAAGTAACCGTCGAGCGAATCGGTGAGCGCCGCGAGGATGAACACGATCGCAGCGGCCGGATTCGACCAGT
Organism: Lysobacterales bacterium; assembly: GCA_040255535.1. GTDB lineage: Bacteria > Pseudomonadota > Gammaproteobacteria > Steroidobacterales > Steroidobacteraceae > Steroidobacter. The sequence goes on from JBDZVE010000098.1 coordinate 567, forward strand.
CGGAGGGTAAATAGAAGAGCACGACGACGAGCGGGATCATGATGATCCGCGCGACGGTCAAGACATTTGCAATCGGAAAGCTCACGTGTTGATTGTAGCTTAGCGCCGTGCACGACGCGGTCGACGGTTGAGACTATTCGCAAGCGCGCGAGGAATCGCTCGCACGCGCCGCTTCAATTGTGACTTCCCGAAGACGGAAGGTGAAGGTGTATCGCGCGAGCCGACGCTCCGGCGCTCGTCTCTCACCTGGTTGCGCGCAGTTATGCGTGCAATGTCTCGTAGATCGCCTGTGCGAGCTTGCGGCTGATGCCGCGGACCTTCGCAAGATCGTCCACACCCGCGCGCGCGACGCCTTGTAGGCCGCCGAACTGCTTCAGCAGCTCGCGGCGACGGCGGGGACCGAGGCCGGGCACCGTCTCGAGTATCGATTGTGTACGAGCCTTGGCTCGGCGCTGGCGATGACCAGTGATCGCGAATCGATGGGCTTCGTCGCGCACGCGCTGAATGAGCAGCAGCGCCGGGGAATCGGGCGGCAGGACGATCGGCGTGTCTCGTTCGGGTACGAAGAGGCGTTCTTGTCCCGGACGGCGGTCGGCTCCTTTTGCGACGCCGGCCACACGAACGCCTTCGATTTCGAGCTCCTGCAAGACCTTGACGGCCTCGGCAAGCTGGCCGGGGCCGCCGTCGATCAGCAGCAAATCCGGCATCGGCGCCTCTCCCTTCTTGATGCGCGCGTAGCGGCGCGAAAGCGCCTGCCTGAGCGCGCCATAGTCGTCGCCCGGCGCCAAACCCTCGATGTTGAAGCGGCGATAATCGCTCTTGATCGCACCTTCGGGCCCGAACACGACGCACGATGCAACGGTCCGCTCGCCCATCGTGTGGCTCACATCGAAACACTCGATTCGCTGAGGCGGCTGGGCGAGCTCAAACGTCTGCGCGAGCGCCTCCAATTGCTCCGTACTGGTCGCTTCGGTCGCGCGGCGCATCTTGAGCCCGAGCTCCGCATTCTCCCGCGCCATTTCGAGCCAGCGCGCACGCACGCCGCGCACGCCGGAGCGGATCCGAACGGATCGTTCCATTTTCTGCGACAGCGTCGCCTCGAGCAGATCGGCATCCTCGATCGGCTGGTCGATCAGAATCTCGCTGGGCGCATCGCGCCCGAGATAGTACTGCGCGAGAAAGCCGCTCAAGAGCTCGCCTGCTTCGGCAAGCCCAGGTCGCGGGAAGAAGTTCGTGCTGCCGAGGTTGCGCCCGCCGCGCACGAACACGATCGACACGCAATGATCGCTCCCATGCGAGACGAGCGCGACGGCATCGATGTCCTCGGACGCATTTCGCGTGACGGATTGCCTCGAGTGAATGGCTTTGATGCCGTTGATTTGATCGCGCAGGCGGGCGGCGCGCTCGAATTCGAGATTCTGCGACGCCTCTTCCATGCGCGCGGCGAGCTCATCGATGAGCTCGGCCCCACGTCCTTCGAGCACTTTGATTGCGTCGTTGACGTCCTGGCGATAGTCCTCCGGCGAAATCAAGCGCACGCATGGGCCCGAGCAGCGCTTGATTTGATACTGCAGGCACGGCCGCGAGCGATTCGAGAAGAAGCTGTCGCTGCACGGTCGCAGCAGGAAGAGCTTCTGAAGCAAAAGCAAGGTCTCACGTGTCGCGCGCGCGTTCGGGTACGGGCCGAAGAAGCGGCCCGGAAGCTTGCGGCTGCCGCGATAGAAGCTGATGCGGGGATATTCGTGGTGCGTCGAAATGTAGAGATACGGAAAGCTCTTGTCGTCGCGCAACGTGACGTTGTAGCGCGGCCGGTGGCGCTTGATGAGGTTGTACTCGAGCAGCAGCGCCTCCGTCTCGGAACCGGTCACCGTCACCTCGATGTTCTCGATCTGCGAGACCATCGCCATCGTCTTCGCCGTCTGCGCTTTCCCGACGAAGTAGCTCGTCAACCGGTT
>JBDZVE010000098.1:2621-14209 GCA_040255535.1 Lysobacterales bacterium
GCGAACATTTGCTCCGTCAGCCGCCCCGTTTGGGTGTTGTAGCGGCTGCAATGATAAGAGTCGATCAGAACGTGTTGGTTCGGCAGCGTGTGCTCGGCGGCGTGTGCGAACACGTAGTCGGCGGGTTTGAGCTTCAGTGCTCGCAGTGTCGCGTTGTGGGCAATCGTGCCGAGCGCGATCAAGAGTCGGCCCGGCGGCTCGCGGCCGAGCTCTGCTGCGAGATAGCGATTACAGGTCCGGATTTCGGCCGGCGTCGGTTTGTTCTCCGGCGGCACGCATTTCACGGAGTTCGTGATGCGACAATCGATCAGCTCGAGCCCATCGTGGCGGTGATGCGATTCCGGCTTCGTGGCGAATCCGTATCGATGCAGTGTGCGATAGAGGAGCAGCCCCGCAAAATCGCCGGTAAAAGGCCGTCCCGTCGCGTTGGCGCCATGAAAGCCGGGCGCGAGCCCGACGACGATCAGCCTCGCGTTCGGATCGCCGAACGGAGCGACGGGGGCGCAGTAGTAATCGGGGTGCTCTTCCCTGCCCTTCGCTAGAAAGGCCGCGAGCCGCGGACAATCCGTGCACGAGCGATCGAAGACGACGCCATCGGAAGGCCACAAGCCGTCGGCGGCGGAGTGCGCACGGACACTCGATAATCGCCGCGACTTGATGCGGCGAGCAGGAACGGTAGCCATGGTACAAGTTTATCAGTCCGCAGCACGTTGCCGGCGTCAGTTGACGGTCGGCAATCGGCGATCGACAGTGCGAGACGCGGCACGCTCGCTCTGACCGCCAATTGTCAACCGTCAACTGTCAACCGCCTTTGCAGTGAATCTCCTCCTCTTCAACAAACCCTTCCAAGTCCTCTCGCAATTCACGAGCACGGATGGCAAGAAGAGCTTGCGTGATTTTCTGCGGGCGCCGGGAATGCGTACCGCGGGACGGCTCGACTACGACAGCGAAGGATTGCTCTTGCTCACCGATTCCGGAGCGATTCAAAGCCGCCTTGCCGATCCGAAGTGGAAGGTCGAGAAGGTTTATTTCGCTCAGGTCGAAGGCGAAGTCACGGACGCGGCGCTGGAACGATTGCGAAAAGGCGTGGAGCTGAATGATGGCCCGACCTTGCCCGCGCGCGCAGAGCGCATCGATGAGCCCGACTGGCTCTGGCCCCGCGATCCGCCGATCAGGTTTCGCAAAGCGATCCCGACCTCGTGGATTCGACTTGCGATTCGAGAAGGGAGGAATCGTCAGGTGCGAAGGATGACCGCAGCCGTGGGATTCCCAACCCTGCGCCTCATGCGATGGAGCGTGGGGCCGTGGACGATCGAGGGGCTGCCGCCCGCGCAATATAGAGAGGTGGATGAGAGAGAGCTCGCTGCGTTCATGCGCGAACGCACTTCGTCTTCGTGATCGCTTCTTCTTGTGCTCTTGCCCCTCCCTAACCTCCCCCGCTCCGCGGGGGAGGGAAGTTCCGCGCGGGAGCGCTCTGACCTACAGCCTACAGCCTACAGCCTAGAAAAGAGCCCGTAGGGCTCACGTGCCCGTATCCACCAATTTCTTCTCCCGCACGACGACGATAAGGACGCCGATCAGCGTGATTGCGCCCCCGATGAGCATCCGAGGCGTGAGTTGATCGTGCAGGAGCGTCACACCGAAGAGAATGCCGAACAGCGGCGATAGCAGCGTGACCGGCGAGAGGCTCGTTACGGGGTAACGGCTGATGAGGTAATACCAACCCGTGTGCGCTACGAGGCTCGACATCACCACGGTGAATGCGAGCGCACCCCAGGCATCCAAGCCCGCTGTGCGCACCGCGCTCCACTGACCGGTTTCCAGAATGAAGCTGACGAGCAACAGTACCGGCCCGCCGATGATGGCGGTCCACACTTGCAGCTCGAGAGGCCGAATACCGCGCAGCCGCTTGATGTAGATGAGGCCGAGCGACGCGAAGAACGTGGAGATCACGACGAGCGCGAGACCTTCCCAGTATTCGATCACGCGCGGATCGAAACCGATGATGACGATTCCGCCGAATGCGAGCGCGATGCCGAGCCGGCGCTTCCAGCGAATCGTTTCGCCGAGGAGCCAGACAGAAAGTAGCGTCGAGAATGGCACGCCCATTTGCGTCGCAATCGCGACCGTCGAGGCGTCCTCTGCTTTGCGCAAGCCGACGAACAAGAACGCGAACGCGACGGGCCCGATGAGCGCAGTGCCCGCGACCAGATAGCGCATCTGCCCGCGGTGGACCTTGAGCATCGGCAGCAAGCAGACCACGATCGAGAGAAATCGCATCGCAGTGAAGAAAATCGGGGGAAAGGTCTCGACGCCGATCTTCGACGCAATGAGATTGAGGCCCCAGATCAGATTGATGAGGATCAGGAAGACGAGGTGCTTGCCGGCGATCGTCGCCGGTTCCTCGGCGGCACTCGGTGTCACTGACATGCGGCGAGCGTCACCGAGCGTAGCGTTGCTTCAAGTAGGCGTAGAGCGCCCTCACGCACTGCGGTTCTGCTCCGATCGGCCGTCCCGGCCGCTCCTTACCGTTCCACGCATAGAGATCCAGGTGCACCCAACCGCGCGTCTCCGTCACGAAACGCTTGAGGAACAACGCGCCGAAGATCGCGCCGGAAAAACTGGAGCTCGAAACATTGTTGAGGTCGGCGATCTTGCTCGAGAGGTCTTCGTCGTACGCGGCCCAGAGCGGCAGACGCCAGAGCGGATCGGACTCGCGATGACTGATCTCGAGAATCTTCGCGGCGAGATTCTCGTCAGCGCAGAACAACGCAGGCAGCTCGGGGCCAAGCGCAACGCGGGCAGCGCCTGTGAGCGTCGCCATGTCCACGATGAGATCGGGACTATCCTCATCGGCGAGCGCGAGCGCGTCGCACAGAATCAAGCGTCCTTCCGCATCCGTGTTGCCGACCTCGACGCTCAATCCCTTGCGCGTGCCGATGACATCGCCGGGCCGATATGCCTGCGCGGAAATCGCGTTCTCGACCGCCGGAATCAGGACTCTCAAGCGAATCGGCAGGTTTGCGTCCATGATGAGGTGCGCGAGCCCGAGCGTCACGGCGGCGCCCCCCATGTCTTTCTTCATCAGGAGCATCGCTGCGCTCGGCTTGATGTCGAGCCCGCCGGAGTCGAAGCAAACCCCTTTGCCGACAATCGTCACTTTCGGGTGCGAAGGATTTCCCCATTCGAGGTCGACGAGCCGCGGCGGAACCGCGGCCGCCCGGCCCACCGCGTGAATTGCCGGAAAGCGCTGTGCAAGGAGATCGTCGCCGACGATGCTCCGAGATCGGCACCCATGCCGACGACCGAGGTCGAGTGCCGCCTGGGCGAGTCCCTCCGGGGACAGATCACTGGCCGGCGTATTGATCAGGTCGCGCGTCAAGCTCGTCGCGCTTCGCAGGCGCTCGATCTCGGCGGCATCGACGCCCGCGGGGAGTCGCAACTGCGGATGTCGAGCTGCACTCGCCTGCCGATAGCGGTCGAAGCGATAGAGGCCGTATGCCCATCCGAACGCGAAATGAGCTGCTGCTTCCGCGGGCAAAGACTTTGCGAGATGGTAATCGCCGTCCGGCAGGCGGTCCGCTAAAGAGGCGCCGTGCCAGACGCTGAATGGCTCGCCCGCCTGCTGCCGTCCCAATCCGAGTGCGACACCGACCGGTCGGCCTTGCGGCCCCGGAATCAGCAGGAGCTTGTGCCGCTCCGCCCGGAAATTATTCGCGCTGATCCAATTGCGGGTGCTTTCCGGCTGCGCGTTGCGCCACTTGTCGAGCTCATCCTCATAGATGAGATGAATCGGAACGGATCCGGCGCGATCCTCGCGTGAGAACATATGTGAGGCTGTAGGCTGTGGGCTGTAGGCGTAGCAAGAACGAGCCAAGCATCCGCTCGCACTTGAGAGTGGTTGGAAGTCTACAGGCTAATCGAAAACCGTGGCGTCATCGCGCGCTGCCGCGAGACGCATCCGTTCTGGGCTACAGCCTTCAGCCTACGGTCTACAGCCTCTCTGGCTTGACAACCTCTGCGCGGGTATGATGCTATCCGCATGATTTTCCAGACGCTCTTGCACTCCTCGGCTCCATGTTCGCACTCGTCGCCGGCGTCACTAGGCCAGGTGGCGTTCGCAATGTGCACGCACGTATCGGACCTGTTGAATCCGGAGTGCAAGATCGACGTCTGACGTCGGAACAGGGCCAAGTATTCAAAGCAAACGAACCCCGCACCGGCACGACCGTGGCGGGGTTTTTTATTCTCATACGTAGAACGCTTCAGGAGCGCACATGCAGATTTATTCGCAGAAGGACGTCAACAAGAAGGCCCTCAAGGGCGCCCGGATCGCGATCCTGGGCTACGGCAGCCAAGGCCGTGCCCACGCCCTCAATTTGAAGGACAGTGGCTTTGACGTCGTCGTCGGCGTGCGCAAGACCGGCGCGAGCTGGGCAAAAGCGAAAAAAGACGGCTTGCAGGTCGCCGAGCCCGCGCAGGCGGTCAAAGGCGCCTCGCTGGTCGCGTTCCTCACGCCGGACCTCACCCAGAAGGACCTTTACAAGGAGGTCATCGGGAACATCGGCAAGGGCGCCACGATTCTGTTCGCGCACGGTTTCAATGTGCATTTCAAGCAGATCAAGCCGCGCAAGGACTTGGATGTCGTGCTGATTGCACCTAAGGGCCCGGGCGATCTCGTGCGTCGTCAATATCAGCAAGGCCGCGGGGTGCCCTGTCTTTTGGCCGTGTATCAAGACGTTACGCGCAATGCAAAGCACAATGCCCTCGCCTACGCCCATGGCATCGGCGGGACCCGCGGCGGCGTGATCAAGACGACCTTCGCGGAAGAGACCGAGACGGATTTGTTCGGCGAGCAAGTTGTCCTATGCGGTGGGGCCACCGAGCTGGTCGTGAAAGGCTTCGAGACGCTCGTCGAGGCGGGATATCAGCCCGAAGTGGCCTACTATGAGTGTTTGCACGAGTTGAAGCTCATCGTCGATTTGTTGCACGAAGGGGGTCTCTCGAAGATGCACCGGTTCATCAGCGAGACGGCGAAGTATGGCGATCTGACGCGCGGCCCGCGCATCGTGAACGCCGCGACGAAGCGCGAGATGAAGAAGGTGCTCAAGGAGATCCAACAGGGCAAGTTCGCCCGCCAGTGGATTTCGGAGAACAAGAAGGGACGCAAGAAGTACGACAAGCTGATGAAGAAGGATCTCAAGCACCCGATCGAGAAGGTCGGAGCGAAGCTGCGCGAGCGGATGCCCTGGCTGGAGGAGGCTCGCGCTTAATGAGACCGGCGAGACGCGAGCTCGAACGCATGTCGCTGGCGGAGTAGGAACATGGTCCACGATCCGAATCGAGTGCTGATTTTCGACACGACGCTGCGCGACGGCGAGCAGTCGCCCGGATGCAGCATGACGCAGCCAGAAAAGCTGCGCGTCGCAAAGGCGCTGGCGGAGCTCGGCGTGGATGTGATCGAAGCCGGCTTCCCGATCGCCTCGCGAGGCGATTGGGAGTCGGTCAATCTGATCGCGAAGGAAGTGCAAGGCCCGATCATCGCGGGCCTCGCACGCTGCAACCGCGAGGATATCGAACGCGCCTGGGCTGCGCTCAAGGACGCCCCTCGCCCGCGCATTCACGTGTTTCTCGCGACGAGCGCGATCCATCGCCAGTACAAGCTCAACATGGCGAAGGACGAGATCATTCGCACCGCGGTGGAGGGCGTGAAGATCGCGCGTGCCTTGTGCGATGACGTCGAGTTCTCGCCGGAGGATGCGTCCCGCACCGAGCTCGAGTTCCTCGCACAAGTCGTCGAAGCGGTCGTCGAGGCCGGTGCAACGACCGTCAACATCCCGGATACCGTCGGTTACACCGTGCCGGCCGAGTTCCACGAAGTCTTCGCTTACCTCAAGAAGAACGTGCGCGGCATCGATAACGTCGTGCTCTCCGTGCATTGCCACGACGATCTCGGCATGGCGGTTGCGAACAGCCTCACCGCGGTGCGCGCAGGCGCCCGCCAGATCGAATGCACGATCAACGGCATCGGCGAGCGCGCCGGCAACTGCTCGCTGGAAGAAGTGGCGATGGCGCTCAAGACGCGCGAGAGCTTCTTCGGCGTCACGACCGGCATCAATACGACCCGGCTGTATCCGACGAGCCGGCTCGTCTCGCAGATCACCGGCATGCCGATCCCGCGCAACAAGGCCGTCATCGGCGAGAACGCGTTCGCCCACGAGTCGGGCATTCATCAGCACGGCATGCTGCGCCATCACTCTACGTACGAAATCATGCGGCCGCAGGATGTCGGCCTCTCGCGCACGAACCTCGTGCTCGGTAAGCACAGCGGACGTCACGCTTTCCGCGAGCGCGTCAAGGATCTCGGCTTCGAAATCGAGGATGCCGAGCTCAATCGTCTATTCGAGGAATTCAAAGCGCTGGCAGACAAGAAGAAGGAGCTTTTCGACGGCGATATCGAGGCACTCGTCATGCGCGCGGAATCCGGCGCTGAAGGTCCCTGGTCGCTCGTCAGCCTCGCGGTCGAAACATCGAGCGGATCGAGTGCGTCCGTCGTTCTGCGTCTCGAGCACACCGGAGGTCGCAAGGTCGAGCAAAAGATGACCGCGGAAGGCCCTGTCGATGCCGTCGTCAAAGCGATCGACGCCGCGACCGGTACTTCCGTGCAAGTTCGCAAGTTCGAGGTGCACAGCGTGTCGGTCGGCGAGGACGCGCAAGGCGAAGCCCTGCTCACGGTCGAGCACAACAAACGCAGCTATCGCGGTTCGGGCGTGAGCACGAACATCGTCGAGGCGGCGGCGCGCGCGTATCTCGAAGTGATCAACCGGATCGAAGCGACGCGCGCCACGGCCGAGCGAACCGGAGCGGAACGTCGCGCAGTCGATCGTTCGGCCGTCTCGGCGATCTGATCCCTCGAGGATCGATCGCAAGCCAGAGGAGCTCACTCATGCCCATCACTGCCGCGAAACACATTTGGTTCAACGGCAAGCTCGTTCCGTGGGAAAAGGCGACCGTGCACGTGCTTGCGCACGCGCTGCATTATGGGTCGACTGTGTTCGAAGGCGAACGGGCCTACGCGACCGAACAGGGCCCGGTCATTTTTCGGCTGCGCGATCACACGCGGCGGCTGTTCGATTCGGCCAAGATCTATCGCATCGAGATCCCCTATACGCCCGATCAGATCAACGCCGCATGCAAGCAGGTCGTCGTCTCGAACGGGCTCGATCGCGGTGCGTACTTGCGGCCGTTCGCGTTCCGCGGCTATGGAGAGATCGGTGTCGCGCCGAAGACTCCACCGCCGGTCGAAACTGTGGTCGCGGCATTCGAATGGGGTGCGTATCTCGGTGCGGAAGGCCTCGAGAATGGCATCGACGTATGCGTCTCGTCATGGCAGCGCCTCGCGCCGAATACGATTCCCGCGATGGGTAAGGCGGCCGGTAACTATCTATCGAGCCAGCTCATCAGCCTGGAAGCGAAGCGGCTCGGGTTCGCCGAAGGCATTGGTCTCGGCGTTGACGGAAATGTCAGCGAAGGCGCCGGCGAGAATCTCTTTTTGATCCGCGACGGTGTCATCTACACGCCTGCGCTTGCAAACTCGATCTTGCAAGGGATCACGCGCGACACGGTCGTGACGCTCGCGCGCGCCCATGGCTTTGAGGTGCGCGAGCAGGCGCTTCCGCGCGAGTTCCTGTACCTCGCCGACGAGATCTTCTTGACCGGCACAGCCGCTGAGATTACGCCTGTCCGCTCGGTCGATCGCATCACGATCGGCAGCGGTCGACGCGGCCCCGTCACCGAAGCGCTGCAAGCCGCATTCTTCGGTCTCTTCACGGGCAAGACGCCCGACAAGTGGGGCTGGCTCGAGCGCTGCGATACAGCGGCGAAATCCGGTGCCGCTGCCGTCGGCTAGCTCCGCCACGCCCTTGGAAATTGCCAGCACGATCCGCTCACCTGCCATCGTCGACCGCGATGCCGCGTTGATCATTCGTCAACCTAAACGGCAGCGGCATTGGCATGCTTAGACACCACGCTTGAGTCTTCGACAGAACAAGATGACTGCAAAGACACTCTTCGAAAAGGTTTGGGAACAGCACGAAGTCGTGCCGGAAACGGTCGATACGCCCGCGGTGCTGTACATCGACTTGCACCTCGTGCACGAGGTCACCTCTCCACAGGCCTTTGCGGTGCTGCGCTCGAACGGCCTCAAGGTACGCCGTCCGGATCGTACGCTCGCGACAATGGATCATTCGACGCCGACCGATCCTGATGAAGTCTTCGGGCGCGTGCCGATCAAAGTCGAGTCCGCCGCACGGCAGGTGAATGAGCTCGAGAAGAACTGCCGCGAATTCGGCGTCGAGCTCTTCGGGCTCGGATCGGATCGGCGCGGCATCGTGCACGTCATCGGGCCCGAGCTCGGCGCAACGCAACCCGGCAAGACGATCGTGTGCGGCGACAGTCACACGGCGACACACGGCGCGTTCGGCGCCCTCGCCTTCGGCATCGGCACGACCGAGGTCGGCCATGTCCTCGCCACTCAATGTCTATTGCAGCGCCGTCCGAAGACGCTTGCGATCAACGTGCACGGTGAGTTGCAGCAAGGTGTGACGGCTAAGGACTTGATCCTCGCCATCATCGGCAAGATCGGCGTTTCGGGCGGCACGGGCCACGTGATCGAGTATCGCGGTCCGGCGATCGAAGCGCTCTCGATGGACGAGCGCATGACCGTCTGCAACATGTCGATCGAGGCAGGCGCACGCGCGGGCATGATCGCGCCCGACGAGACGACCTACCGCTACTTGAAAGGCCGCCACTTCTCGCCGCAAGGCGCCGATTGGGATCGTGCCGTCGAGCGCTGGCGCACGTTGCGCAGCGATCCGGGTGCAAAATTCGATCGCGAAATCGATATCGATGCGAGCGCACTCGAGCCCATGATCACGTACGGCACGCATCCCGGCATGGTCGTACCCATTTCGGGGATTGTGCCGAGTCCCGCAAACGATCCTGTGCACGCGAAGTCGCTCGCTTACATGGGCTTGACCGGGGGCGAGCAGCTCGAAGGCAAGCCGATCAATGTCGTATTCATCGGGAGCTGCACGAACGCCCGCCTTTCGGACCTCGAGCTTGCGGCACGTGTCATCAAAGGGCGTAAGGTCGCCCGCGGCGTGCGCATGCTCGTCGTCCCTGGCTCGCAGCAGGTGAAGCGCGAAGCGGAAGCGCGCGGGCTCGCGAAAGTATTCACCGATGCCGGCGCCGAGTGGCGCGAATCGGGCTGCTCGATGTGCATCGGCATGAACGGCGATGTCGTTGCGAAGGGCGAATACGCCGTCAGCACCAGTAACCGCAATTTCGAAGGCCGTCAGGGTCCCGGTGCACGCACGCTGCTCGCAAGTCCCGCGACTGCCGCCGCCGCCGCAATCACCGGCAAGATCACCGACCCGCGCACTTTCCTCTCCGAACTCAAATCCGTCGTCCACTCATAATCCATGGAACCGATCCGCACGCTAGAGTCTCGAACGGCCGTGTTGCCGTTCACGAATATCGACACCGACCAAATCATCCCGGCCCGCTTTCTAACGACTACGACGAAGGAAGGCCTCGGGCAACGCGCATTCGCCGACTGGCGTTACGATGCTGCGGGCGCCCTAAAACCCGATTTCGCCCTGAACAAGCCGGAAGCTCAGGGCTGCGCGATCCTCGTGGCAGGGCGAAATTTCGGTTGTGGCTCTTCGCGCGAGCATGCACCGTGGGCTCTGCTCGACTACGGCTTTCGCGCGGTGATCAGCACCGAAATCGCGGACATCTTTCGCAACAACTCGCTCAAGAACGGCCTTCTGCCCATCGTGATCGACGAGGAGCCCCATCGATGGCTCCTGCAAAATCCGGGGGCGAACGTGCGCATCGATCTCGAGAGCCGCACGGTTAAATTGCCCACCGGTGTCATCGTCGAGTTTCCGGTCGAGCGCTTCGCTCGTTATTGCCTGCTGAACGGCATCGACGAGCTCGGCTTCCTGCTTCAGAAGAATGATGCAGTCACCCGCTACGAGCAGGCTCACGCATGAGCGGCCGCAAAGCGCGCATCGTCGTTCTTGGCGGCGACGGTATCGGTCCCGAAGTCACGGCTGAAGCGGTGCGAGTGCTGGAGGCCGTCGCGCAGCGTTTCGGTCACGAATTCGCCTTCGAGTCCCATCTCATTGGCGGCATTGCGATCGACGAAACGGGCTCCGCGCTCCCGTCGCAGACCATCTCCGCGTGCGGTACGGCGGATGCGGTGCTGCTCGGCGCGGTGGGCGGTCCGAAGTGGTCCGATCCGAACGCGAAAGTGAGACCCGAACAGGGCCTGCTCGCGATTCGCAAATCGCTCAACCTCTTCGCCAACCTGCGCCCGGTCACCGTCTATCCGGCACTGCTCGATGCATCCACGATCAAACCGGAGGTTCTGCGCGGAACGGATATCGTCGTCGTGCGCGAGCTGACGGGCGGCATCTACTTCGGCGAGAAACAGCGCACTGCCGACGGCGCAAGCGATCTCTGCTCGTACACCGTGGCGGAGATTCAGCGAGTCGCCCGCGTCGCGGGCAAGCTCGCAATGCAACGGCGCAAGTCGCTCGTCTCGATAGACAAAGCGAACGTGCTCGAAACCTCGCGCCTGTGGCGCAGCACGGTCGAGGACGTCATGCGGAACGAGTTTCCCGGCGTGAAGCTCGAGCATATGCTCGTCGACGCTGCCGCGATGCACTTGATTCGTCGGCCCGCGAGCTTCGATGTGATGCTCACTGAAAACATGTTCGGCGACATCCTCACCGACGAAGCCTCCATGCTTTCAGGATCGTTAGGCATGTTGCCGAGCGCTTCGCTCGGGTCAGGGACGCTCGGGTTGTACGAGCCGATCCACGGTTCCGCGCCGGACATCGCAGGTAAGGGTATCGCGAATCCGTACGGAACGATCTTGAGCAGCGCGCTCCTGCTGCGTCATTCGCTCGGCCTCGAGCAGGAAGCGCAGGCAGTCGAACGTGCGGTTGCTTCGGCCGTTTCCGATCGCATTTTTACGGCGGATATTGCTGCTGAAGGGGCTTCCGTTCCGACGCGAACAGCAGGCGATGCCGTTGTCAATAGGCTTTTACAATAACTTTGTAAGTTATTGATTCTAAAAGATATTCCGGAGCGGCATATCTAGGGCCAGAAATCTTGCCCACATTCCGGGCGAGACCGGTTATGATCTGTTCCGCGGCGGGATTGATCTCCCCCGCCGCTTCAGCCTTCGGGCAAATCTCCATGTCTCGACCACTACGGTCGGGGTGTCTTTGGTGGAAACAGGACTCGTGTCGGGTTAGTCCCCAAGGTTGGTGCCGGCCCCGCCGTCATCACCACGACCGAAGTTCTAAGTTGCCACATATGGGCCAACCTTTGGGTTGGCCTTTTTTTTGGGCTCGTTGAAGAGAAGAAGTAATCTCGCCAAGCACGCCAGGCTCGCAAAGGAAGATCGAAGAGTAGATAAATGGGGAAAGCGTGTCCGCCCGCTGCGGTCTCTTAGGCCGGCGGGGATCGACGTCTTTTTTATCTATTCGCCTTGTCTTCCTTTGCGAGCTTCG
>JBDZVE010000099.1:0-14202 GCA_040255535.1 Lysobacterales bacterium
CAACTTGCACGTGCACACGTTCGCGTATGTAATGTACGCGGGTGCCGACGATCATTCGCTGTCGGACAGGTGAAGGAGCTGGTCGGGCCGCCAGCTCGCTGGAGAATGATGTCGTGCGTCGGCCCGATTCCGAAGTGCCGTTGCCGCCTGCACAGGCGGTCGCGGAAAAAGTCTTCAATGCGCTCGAGCGCTTCCTTCATGTCCAAGCCGTCAGCGGCATCGTGCTGCTGCTTACGGCCGCAGCCGCGCTCGTGTGGGCGAACACGGCGAGCCTCTCTTATGTTCATTTCTGGCATGCGCCCCTGACCTTCGGTTTCGGCAGCTATGCGGTCTCGCAGCCGCTGCATTTCTGGGTCAACGATGGATTGATGACGATCTTCTTCTTGGTCGTCGGTCTCGAAATCCGTCGTGAAATATATGAGGGCGCGCTCGCGAATGTCCGGCTCGCTACGTTGCCGCTGGCCGCGGCGCTCGGCGGGGTCGTCGTCCCAGCACTTATATATTGCGGCTTCAATGCGGAACCGGAGCTCCGCGCGGGATGGGCCGTGCCCACCGCGACCGATATCGCCTTCGCCGTCGGCGTGCTGGCGTTGCTCGGGAAATCCATCCCGCCGTCGATCCGTATTTTTCTGCTGGCGCTTGCCATCATCGATGACATCGCCGCAGTGCTGATCATCGCCTTCTTCTATTCGAGCAGCCTCGAACCGATCGGTCTCGTCATCGCGGCGATCGGAATTCTGCTCGTGCTCGCCTTTCAGCGCCTCGGAATCGGGTCTGCCGTGGCGTACATCGTTCCGGGTGCGGTGCTGTGGGGCGGGTTGCTCACGATCGGGATTCATCCCACGCTCGCAGGCGTGATCTTGGGCTTGATGACGCCTGTCGTGCCGCTCATCCGTCGGGAGCGCCCGGTGACGTTCGTGACGCGCGCCTTGCGCGAGTTCGGTCAGCGAGTGCAGTCGGAGGAGAGCCGAGCGGACCCTCGCGTGCTGTTGCAACCGGCCAAACAATTGAAGCGAGCTCAACGCGACATCTTGCCGCCGGTCATTCGCGTTCAAGACGCGCTTCATCCCTATGTGGCGTACGGAATCATGCCGCTCTTCGCACTGGCAAATGCAGGCGTCGCCATCGAAGGGTTCGATTTCGACTCCGCAGCCGCGCAGTCGGTCATGCTCGGCACGCTCGTCGGTCTGGTGTTGGGTAAACCGATCGGGATCGTGCTTGCGAGCTGGATGGCTGTCAGGCTCGGCTGGTGCGTATTGCCTGCCGGCGCAACGTGGCGCGGCGTCGTGCTCGTCGGCTGCCTCGGCGGCATCGGCTTTACGATGTCTATCTTCATCGCAAATCTCGCGTTCGCGTCGGAAGCCCTGTTGAACGCAGCCAAACTGGGTGTTCTCGGCGCATCGGCCTGCGCGGGCATTCTGGGGTTGATCGTCGGTAAATTCTTCGTGGCCCGCGATCGTGCTGCGCTGGCGGGCGAGTCTGCTCAAACCACAGCTCAGTGAGAGGAGAGCGGCATGCTTCGTCTATCGATCGTCTTCGTCGGTCTCATCGGTACGCAGCCTGCCGCTGCGACGACGCCGCTCAAGGCGGATACGTTGTTCGCCCAATGCACTGCGCTCATCCAGACTCCGAGCAGCGCGGAAGGCCGGCTTTGCGATGCGTACCTGCGTGGCTTCCTGCAAGGCGTGAGCTCGGCGGGGGGTAAGCAGCGATCATCGACCGTCGATGAGAGTTGGACCGACCGCGCAGCGCGGACGCGCCTTGGGACGACCGCGCTGGCGCGCGCGTCGTACTGCGTGCCGAGCGACCTGACGGTCCAGCGCTTCGCGGAACTGTTCGTGCAACAGGTTGAGGCAAATCCGAAGATGAAGGAACTCGACGCGGTGTCCGCGCTCGAGGCGACTTTGCATGTGCACTATCGGTGTACCGCGAGCGACTGAGAGGCCTTAGCCGAGTCGTACTCTGCTGTAGGACGAAGCTGACAAGCTCGGCGAGCGAGGCGAGCCGAGCACGCTCGCCGATACATCTACTAAATGAGTGGCGTGCGTTGCTTGGCTTCGGCTGCAGGAACTCAGCGGACACACGCGAGTTACCGTCAGCATCAAAGAGCTGATCGACACCACTGACGATGCGAGGCTGAAGTGAGCTCGCGGCAGCTGTTTCGTCCGCGGGCTAACACGGTCTCACGGATCGTCGTCTATGGCAGCGTGCCGCTGTGCCTCGTCGCCGCTGCGTGGTCGATCGCTTTGGCGCGCTCTTCTTGGCGCACGCAACAGGATCGATTCGTGCAGCAGCCGGTTCCTTTCAGCCATGAACATCACGTCGGGGGTCTCGGCATCGATTGTCGCTACTGCCACACGTCCGTCGAGACGTCTGCATTCGCCGGGATGCCTCCGACGCAGACGTGCATGACGTGTCATTCTCAACTCTGGCGTCAAGCCGACATGCTCGAGCCTGTGCGCCGGAGTGCTCGCACGGGGCAGCCCCTGCGGTGGACGCGTGTGAACGACCTGCCGGACTTCGTCTATTTCAATCACAGCGTTCATATTCATCGCGGCGTCCCGTGCTCGACTTGCCATGGCCGCGTGGATCGGATGCCGCTCATGCGCCAAGCGCGCAGCCTCGCCATGCAGTGGTGCCTCGGGTGCCACGAACATCCTTCGCCTCACATTGGCGCCGCCAATCCATTCGACCCTGCCGCACGGCCTGCGATGGCGCTCGGCAAGCATCCGCGAGCGGTACTCGACAGCCGCGGCGACCCGTTGCCGCGTCTGCTCGAATGTTCGATCTGCCATCGTTGATGCGCCGTGATGCCTACGCCCGTCGAGATCATTCAGGCTTGGCGCGAGCGTCTCGCGCGCGCTGAAGGTGCGGCGTACTGCGACGCGCTGCAGGAGGCCGCCGGTGATCGAGTGCTGTGCGGTGCGCTGCAGGAGGTGATGCCTGAGCTTGCGCATGTATGGCAGCGGCGAATCGACCGTCGCCGTCTGTTGCAGTTGTTGGGCGCATCGCTCGCGATGTCGGGGGCGGCGGGTTGCTCGCGCGCGCCCCGAGAAAAGCTCGTGCCGTACACCGCGATGCCGGAAGGGCTCGTGCCCGGCATCCCACAGACGTGGGCGACCGCGTTGTCTCGGGGCGGAAGCTATGCGCATGGCGTGCTCGTCAAAACGCACATGGGGCGGCCAATCAAGGTGGAAGGCAATCCGCGTCATCCGGCGAGCCGCGGTGCATCGGATGCCTTCTCGCAGGCAGCGCCGCTCGAGCTGTTCGATCCCGAGCGCTCGCGAGCGTGCACGCGCCGAGGCGCAATCGTATCGAGCTCTGCTGTATTGCGCGCGCTCGCGGCCGTGCGCGACCGGTGGAGCGCACGCGCAGGACGCGGCTTGGCGGTGCTCACAGGAAGCACGTCGTCACCGACGCTGCAGCGACAAGTGCATGCGCTCAAGTCTCAACTGCCCGAAGCGCGGTGGTACGTGCACGAGCCGATCGATCGAAGCTCAGTCATCGAAGGGGCCGCGCTCGCGTTCGGTCGTCCGGCCGAGCCAATCTATGACTTCACGCGTGCCCGCGTCGTCGTCGCACTCGATGCGGATTTTCTCGATGCCATGCCGGGTCATCTGAGCTACGCGCGCGCCTTCGCCGATGCGCGTAGGGCGCTCGATCGCCATGACTCCGTCAATCGCCTCTACGCTGCGCAATCGACGGCGACACTCGTAGGCGCGCGCGCCGATCATCGGTTGAGCGTCAAAGCGACTCAGGTAAATGGCTTGGCGCGGCGGCTTGCGGTCTTGTTGGGCGTGATCGATGACGGAACGTCTTCCCACGATCAGGAGCACGAACGATGGCTCAGGCTCGCGGCCGCGGATTTGCAAGCACATCAGGGCGAGGCGCTCGTGCTCTGTGGGGATCATCAACCCGCGGCCGTGCATGTGCTCGTTCACGCGATCAACGAAAAGCTCGGCAACTTCGGTCGGACGATCCGCCTGATCGATCCCGTGGCCGACGCCTCGCGCAGCAATGGGGATTTACGAGCGCTCTGCGCGAGGATGGCCGGCGGCGCGGTCGACGCGCTGTTCATGCTCGATGTCAATCCCGTCTACTCGGCGCAGGCCGACTTGCCGTTCGCGGAGCTGCTGTCGCGAGTACCGTTCGCACTCCACAGCGGTCTGTATCAGGACGAGACTGCGGGAGCGTCTGAGTGGCACGTTCCCGCACAGCATGCGTTCGAAACCTGGAGCGATGTGCGTGCATTCGACGGGTCGGCGAGCATCGTGCAGCCGGTGATCGCACCGCTCTATCCCGGTTGGAGCCTGCCGCAGTGGCTTGCGTTGATCATGAAAGGCGAGCCCGGCGATGCGATGGGAATCGTGCGTGGCACGTGGCGCGCACTGTGGGCGCCCGCTCGTGATCGAGACTTCGAGCGCCGCTGGCATGAGTCGCTCGCAAGCGGTGTGGTCGACAAGAGTCAGTCTGCCTCGCTCACGACTGCGCTCGATCGCAACTGGCAAGCACACGTTCAGCGATCGGTGCCGAGTGAGGGTCTCGAGCTCCGCTTCACGGCGGATGCGTCCGTCTGGGACGGGCGGTATGCGAATAGCGCCTGGCTGCAAGAGCTGCCTCGACCCCTGACCTCGCTCACATGGGGCAACGCGCTGTTGATTTCATCGGCGCTTGCCCGTGAGCTTCGCGTCGTGAACGGCGACCACGTGAGCGTCGAGCACGCGGGTCATGAGCTCACAGCGCCGGTCTGGATCATGCCGACTGACTATCCGCGGCACACGTTGACGCTCGCGTTGGGGTACGGGCGCACGCGGGCGGGTGAGATAGGCACCGATGTGGGCGTGAGCGCGTATCGCTTGCGAACGAGCGCGGCGCCGTGGCTGGGGACGAACGTAAAGGTGCGAGCGGTCGAGGGCCACAGCGCACTAGCGGCCGTGCAACTTCATCACGAAATGCACGGTCGAGATTTGGCTCGACAAATGACGCTCGATGGCTTCACGGCAGGTGCGCGCGCGAGTCACTCTGAAGGCAACCGTCTTCCATCGTTGTATCCGGAGATCGATCGCCACGGACGTTATGCATGGGGCATGACGATCGATCTCAATGCCTGCATTGGATGCGGTGTGTGCACGATCGCGTGCCAAGCCGAGAACAATATTCCGGCGGTGGGAAAGGCGCAGGTGTTGTTGGGCCGCGAGATGCACTGGATTCGCGTCGACAGCAATCGCGTGGGGGATCGCGGCGAGGAGACGGTCTTTCAACCGGTGCCGTGCATGCAATGCGAGCGTGCGCCCTGCGAGTACGTGTGTCCCGTCGAGGCGTCCGTTCACGATTCGGAAGGGCTCAACGTTCAGGTGTACAACCGCTGCATCGGTACGCGCGATTGCTCGCAGAATTGCCCTTACAAGGTGCGGCGCTTCAACTGGCTCGACTACAACGGCTACGAGCGCGAGCAGCCGCTGGCCGCGCCCGCCGCCGTCATGAATCCGGACGTGACCGTGCGTAGCCGCGGCGTGATGGAGAAGTGCACCTACTGCGTGCAGCGCATCAGTCGGGCACGCATTCAATCGAAGATCGAGGAGCGCACTATCCGAGAGGAGGAGGTGATTCCCGCGTGCGCGGCGGCGTGTCCCTCGCATGCGATCGTCTTCGGCGACTTGCTGCAGTCGGACCAGGAGATTCATCGATGGCGCGGCAGCGCACGACACTACGTGTTGCTGGAAGAGCTCGGTACCCGGCCGCGTACGACCTATCTCGCCGCGCTGAGGAACTCGAAGCCGCTCGACGATGAGACGCTCAAGTCATGAGCGCCGAACGCGTGTCGGTGCTCAAGCCGGGTGAAACGTACGCCAGCGCGACGGATCAGATCAGCGCGCTCGTGCTGACGGAGCCGACGCGCCGCACCTGGGTGCTGTTCTTCGTGACGTCCGCAGCGTTGGCGGTCGTCTATCTGTATGCGATCACGGCCGTATTCGCGATCGGCGTCGGGCTCATGGGCATCAACATTCCCGTGGCGTGGGGTTGGCCGCTCGTGAATGTCGTTTGGTGGATCGGCATCGGTCACGCAGGCACGTTGATCTCGGCGATCCTATTGTTGCTGCGACAGCCCTGGCGAACCTCGATCAACCGCTTCGCCGAAGCGATGACGATTTTCGCTGCCGGGATTGCGGGCATGTTTCCGTTCATTCATCTCGGGCGTCCCTGGTATTTCTATTTTCTGCTGCCCTATCCGAACACGATGACGCTGTGGCCGCAGTGGCGCAGCCCCCTCGTATGGGACTTCTTCGCGATCTCGACGTACATCCTCGTCTCGATCCTATTCTGGTACCAAGGGCTCATTCCCGATCTCGCGACGTTGCGCGATCGGGCGCGCACTCGCCGAACCCAGCTCATCTACGGGTTTCTCGCGCTGGGCTGGCGTGGGTCGATCCGTCATTGGCGCCGCTACGAAACCGTTTATCTCCTCCTTGCGGGACTTGCGACGCCGCTCGTCGTCTCCGTGCACAGCGTCATCTCGCTCGATTTCGCTGTAACGATCGTGCCCGGGTACCACTCGACGATCTTTCCGCCGTACTTCGTTGCCGGCGCACTGCTCTCGGGATTCTGCATGGTCATCACGATCGCTGTCCCGCTACGCCGCGCGTTCCGGCTCGAGCCGTACATCACAGAGCGGCACTTCGACGTGATGGCGAAAGTCATGTTGTCCGCCGGCATGGTGGTCATCTACAGCTACGCGGTGGAGCTCTTCACGGCGTGGTACAGCGGCGATCCGTTCGAGCGCGGCATGCTCGTCAATCGCGCGCTCGGTCCGCACGCGACGCTGTTCTGGATCATGCTCGCCGTGAATGCCGGTGTGCTGCAGTTGCTGTGGCTCAAGCGCGTGCGCACATCGATTCCGATGCTGTTCACGCTCGCGATCGTGATCAACACGGCGATGTGGATCGAGCGCTATGTCATCGTCATTACGAGCACGCAGCGCGACTACATGCCCTCGGCATGGGGGACCGTGAGCGAGACGCATTACGACTGGGCGCTCTTGCTGGGATCGCTCGGGCTCTTCTTTTTCTTGATGTGCCTGTTCATTCGCTTCCTGCCCGTGATCTCGATTCACGAGGTCCGCGAGCTCATTCATGAGCAAGAGGAGCAGCGTTCATGAGCGGTCGGCCGCCGCTCGGTCTGTTGGCGCGATTCACGAGCGCCGAGCAGATCGTCGCGGCCGCCAAACTGGTCGCAGCACAAGACTATCGGGCAGTGGATGCGTTCTCGCCTTTCCCTCTGCCTGAGCTGAGCGAGGCGCTCCGCGCGTCCGCCGCCGGCGTGAAATGGTGCGTACTGATCGGCGCACTCGTCGGCGCGCTCGGCGGGTACTTGATGCAGTGGTACACCGCTGTGCATGCCTATGCATTCGATGTCGGCGGACGTCCGCTGCACAGCTGGCCGGCGTTCATCATCGTCACGTTCGAGCTCGCCGTCCTTGGCGGCGCGTTGGCGGGCTTCTTCGGCATGCTCGCACTCAATGGCTTGCCGCGCCTGAACCACCCGGTCTTCGCGGCGAACGGCTTTCAACTCGCGTCGCGCAATCAATTCTTCCTGCTGATCGAAAGCCGCGATCGCAAGTTCGATCCGAAGCGCACGCGCGAGCTGCTTGACTCGCTCGGTGCCGCCGAGATCGTGGAGGTCGAAAGCGAATGAAGTCGCGTGCTCGGATTGCGCTGCTGCTCGGCGCGTCATTGGGGCTTGCGGGCTGCGCGCGGCAACACATGGAGAACGAGCCGCGCTTCGAGACATTCGAAGCATCGAGCGAGTTCCCCGATGGCGCCTCCGCGCGAACGCCGCCATCGGGCGCCGTGCCCTGGCAGGCGTACTGGGATGATCCCGAGGCGACGGTGCGTGTCGCAATCACACCGGCGCTACTGGCGCGCGGGCGGGAGCGGTACGAGATCTATTGCACGCCTTGTCACGGTTTTCTCGGGCGGGGAGATGGCATGGTCGTGCAGCGCGGCTTTCCGGCGCCCCCTTCCTTTCACGAGCAGCGCCTGGTCGACGCGAGCGATCGCCATTTCTACGACGTGATGACGCACGGCTATGGCGCGATGTTCTCCTATGCAGCGCGGGTCGCGCCCGAAGATCGTCGGGCAATCATCGCCTACATTCGTGCGCTGCAGTGGAGCCAGCATGCAAGCTTCGATGAGCTCGCTCCGGAAGCGCGCGCACGACTCTTGCGCGCGGAGGCAGCGAAATGAGCGCTGCAGACCGCAAGAGATTCTCATCCACGATCGTGCTCGTCGTCGCATCGATCGGGCTCATCGCAGGCGCGGCCCTGGCTTCCCTCGATCGAGCGGCCTTCGTCGCCGCTTGGATGCCGGTCGCGTTCTGGATCCTCGATCTCTCGCTCGGTGCATTGGTCGTGCGCTGGATATTCGATGCGACGGGCGGCAGATGGGGCGCGGTGTCGGTGCCGGCGATGCAAGTGTGCGCGAGCGCGCTGCCGCTCGGGCTGGCCGCGGCGCTGCTGTGCGGCTGGACTGGACGCACGATGCTCGAGTGGATCGCGCAACCGGGTCCGACGCCGCGGGCGTTCCTCGCGCCGGAAGCGCTCGCACTGCGAAGTCTCCTTTACGTGCTCGCCTGGATGCTGCTCGCGCTCGGCAGCGGCACGTGGGGCGGGCGCGAGCGTTACCCATCGCGCTGGAGCGCGATCGCGCTCATCGTGCACATGCCGCTCGCGACGCTCTGGGCCCTCGACTGGTTCGGCGCGCTTCAGGCTGAATGGTTTTCGACAGCGCTCGGTCCGGCCTACCTCACCAGTCAGGCCGTCGCAGGATTCGCCGTCGTGACGTTGCTGGAGAGCCTGCGCGGTGAGGCCCGCGCGCCGCAGGCGATCGCCGATCTCGGCACGCTGCTGTTCGCGAGCATCGTGTTCTGGGCCTACGTCGCTTTCATGCAATTTCTCATCATCTGGATGGGCGACCTGCCGCGCGAGGTCACGTGGTATGTCGATCGTTCGGCACCGGGTTGGATTGCACTGCTCGGCGCGGCACTGATTCTGAAGTTGCTCATTCCGGCTGTGTTGTTGTGCTCGAGGAGGATGAAGCAGCGCCGTATCGCGCTCGCGACGATCGCGGTTGGTGTGCTGATCGGCCACTTGCTGCACCTGATATGGCAACTCGCGCCGGCATTTGACGCTGCGGCGCCGAGGCTTGCGACGGGGGTGCCATTCGCGATGGCCGGCCTCGGTGGCGGGTGGCTCTTCATCGTGAAGAGAAGTGTCGCTCGACGGGAAATCGATCTGCGTGTGAGGTTCGAGGCCACATGAGCGAACGGCACGAGCCGAGCGATATCAACGCGCGCGTCATCGTGTGGACCGCGGTTGCCGTCGTGCTCGTGATCGCCCTCGTCAGCATCGCGGTCTATGTGCTCTATCCGCACGCGCCGTCCGGCTTCGAGCCCGACGAGCGCGCCTGGGCTGCATCCATTCCGCACGATCTCCCGGCGTTGCAGACGAGTCCGAGTGCCGATTTCGTGCGCTGGCGCCGCGAGCAGCAGTCGGCGTTGAGCTCGTATGGATGGATCGATCGCGAGCAAGGGATCGCACACATTCCTATCGAGGAAGCCATGCGCGAGTTGCCGCGGCATCGACCGCAGGTCGTGATCGGCCCGGCGGAGGAGGGGCAGTGAAGCACATCGTCTCGGCCCGTCTGATGTTCACGGCGCTCTTCTTCTTATCGGCGGTTGCAAGCAACGAGGCGTTCGCAATCCCGCGCTCGGCGCAGATCGGCTTCCATCCGCCGCTCGGCCGCTCCGTGCCGCTCGCGCTCGTGTTCGAAGATGAAGCCCAGCGCAGTCGCTCGCTTGGGCAATGGATAGGAGGGCGGCCGACGATCATCGTGCCCGTCTACTTCGGGTGTAAGAATCTCTGCGATCTGACTCTGACCGGTCTCGCGGACGCGCTTCGAAATACGAACGCTGCCGATCAGGCGAATGTGCTCGTGGTCTCGATCGATCCACGCGAGCAGGTGAGTGTGATGCGAGCGGCGCACGCGAAGCTCGAGGCGAAGCATGCGAGCACCGCGTCCTGGCGTTTGCTTCATGGCGATGCGGCAAGCATCGACTCGCTCACGCGCGCGCTCGGCTTCCGCTACTTCTACGATGAGCCGCACCGACAGTTTGCCCATGCGGCGGGTCTCGTCGTCGTCGATGCCAGAGGCCGACTGGTGTCGTACTTTGCCGGTGTGCGATACGACGGCGTCGCGCTGCGCAATGCGGTGCGCGATGCGGCGGCGGGCGCAATTCAACGCCTGACGCGTCGGTTCGTGCTGGCCTGCTTCGATCGCGATCCGAGCGGCGATGGCTCGAGCGCGCGCATCGTCGCATTGATGCGTGTGGCGGGGGCGGTTAGCTTGCTGGCGCTGGGAGGATCGGTGGCATTCGCCTTGCGTCGTGAACGTCGAGCACAAAGGCGCTTCCGATGAGCGGCAACATCTTATTCCCGCCCGCGGCCGCGCTCGAGGCGACGCGCGTCGACCATCTGTTCTACTTCCTGATCGGCGTGAGCCTGCTTGTCGTCGGCGGGGTCGGAGTGCTCCTGATCGTATTTGCGGTTCGCTATCGTCGCGGGCACCACGTGAATCGAAAATGGCGCAGAAGCCATCGGGGTGCGATCGAATACACGTGGACGATTGCGCCATTTCTCATCTTTCTGACGTTTTTTGCTTGGGGCGCGAAGCTGTACGTCGACTTGCACTCGCCCGAGCGCGACGCCCTGACGATCTATGGCGTCGGCAAGCAGTGGATGTGGAAGTTTGAGCATCCGGGCGGGCAGCGCGAGATCGACGAGCTGCATGTGCCGAGCGGGCGGCCCGTACGCATCTTGCTCGCCTCGCAGGATGTGATTCACAGCTTCTTCGTGCCGGCTTTCCGCACGAAGCAGGACGCCGTGCCCGGCTATCTCACGAGCACGTGGTTCACAGCGACCCAGCGCGGCGATTTTCATTTGTTCTGCGCGGAGTTCTGCGGCACGCAGCACTCGGCCATGATCGGGCGCGTCATCGTGATGGCGCCCGAGGACTACGCTGCATGGCTCGAACGAGAGCGCCCCGTCGAGTCGCTCGCGTCGCGCGGTCGCGCGCTGTTCCGCGAGCTCGGCTGCTCTCAATGTCATCAATCCGGCAAGACCGATCTGGCGCCGCCGCTCGAGGGACTCTTCGGACGCGAAGCCGCTTTGAGCGATGGTCGACGCATCGTCGCCGACGAGAATTACTTGAGCGATTCGATCCTGTATCCGGATCGGCAGATCGTCGCCGGCTACGAGCCGCGCATGCCGAGCTTCGCCGGGCAGATCGATGCGACGCAGTTGTTCGCGCTGCTTGCTTATATAGAAGTGCTCGGCCACGTCTCGGAGCAGCCGTGATGAGCACGATCGCTGCACCGAGCTATCTGCAAGCGGGTCATACGTTGCGCACTTGGTACGCGACGAGCGACCACAAGCGCATTGCTTGGCTGTTTCTCATCTCGATGACGGCGTTCTTTTTCGTCGGCGGAGCGGCGGCGGTCGTGATGCGCATGGAGCTCGTCACGCCCGCCGGCGATCTGGTGAGCGATGAAACGTACAATCGTCTGTTCACGATGCATGGCGTGATCATGGTGTGGTTCTTCCTGGTGCCGTCGATTCCGGCGACGCTGGGTAACTTCCTCGTACCGCTCATGATCGGAGCCAAGGATTTGGCATTTCCGCGCTTGAACCTCTTGAGCTGGTATTTGTATGCGGGCGGCGCCGTATTCGTGATCCTGACGCTGCTTTTCGGCGGGGTCGACACGGGTTGGACGTTCTATGCGCCGTACAGCACGTTGTTCTCGAACTCGAACGTCGTGCTCGCGGTCACCGGTGTGTTCGTCGTCGGGTTCTCCTCGATTCTCACCGGCCTCAACATGATCGTCACGATCCATCGTTTGCGAGCACCGGGCATGACCTGGTTTCGATTGCCGCTGTTCGTCTGGTCGATCTATGCGACGAGCCTCATTCTCGTGCTCGCGACGCCGGTGTTGGCGATGACGCTCTTGCTGATCGCGATCGAGCGCATCGGCGGCATCGGTATCTTCGACCCGAGCATGGGCGGCGATCCGCTGCTCTTCCAGCATCTGTTCTGGTTCTACTCGCATCCGGCCGTCTACATCATGATCTTGCCGGGAATGGGCGTCGTGAGCGAAATCATTCCCTGCTTCGCACGACAGGAAATCTTCGGCTACCGATTCATGGCCTATGCATTGCTCGCGATCGCCGTCATCGGCTTTCTCGTGTGGGGCCACCACATGTTCGTCAGCGGCCAATCGATGTACGCGGGGCTGGTCTTCTCGCTCTTGAGCTTCCTCGTCGCCGTGCCGTCGGCGATCAAGGTGTTCAATTGGACGACGACGCTCTACAAAGGCTGCATCAGCTTCACCGCGCCGATGCTGTACGCGATCGGGTTCATCGGGCTGTTCGCGCTGGGCGGTACGACCGGGCTCTTCCTCGCGACGCTCGCCGTCGACGTGCACGTGCACGATACGTACTTCGTCGTCGCGCACTTTCACTACATCATGGTCGGCGGCATGGTGATGGCGTATTTCGGAGGCCTGCACTTCTGGTGGCCGAAGATGACCGGTCGCACCTACTCGGAGCGCTGGGCGCAGGCGGCGGCCATCATCACGTTCTTCGGCTTCAATCTGACGTTCTTCCCGCAGTTCTTGCTCGGCTATCTCGGCATGCCGCGGCGCTATCACGCCTATCCGGAAGAATTCGAGTTTCTGAATGTGCTGTCGTCGGCCGGTGCATCCTTGCTCGCGGTCGGATATCTGCTGCCGCTCTTTTATTTGGCTCGCTCCATGCTGCGCGGTGAATCGGCGCCCGTGAATCCATGGGACGCGACAGGTCTGGAATGGCAAACCTCATCTCCGCCGCCGGTCGAGAACTTCACGACACCGCCGGTCGTGACGCAGCCGCCGTATCAGTACACCCCTGTCGAGTGAACCGACGTGAGCGCTACGGCATTTCAAGAATCGCAACCGGTCTCTCGCGAGGAGCCGATCGGGACGATCGGTATGTGGGTCTTCATCGCGACGGAAGTGCTGTTCTTCGGCGCGCTGTTCACGGCATATGGGATCTATCGTCACGCGTATGCCGAGAGCTTTGCGAGTGCGAGTCATCGGCTCGACTTCATGCTCGGGACGATCAACACGGCGGTCCTGCTCACGAGCAGCTTCACGATGGCGCTGGCCGTACTGGCAGTGAAGGCGCGGAGCAGGCGCGCGACGATTGCGGCGCTCGCGGCGACTGTCGTGCTCGGGGCAATCTTCCTCGGCATCAAAGGGCTCGAGTACAGCCATGAATTTGCCGAGCACTTGGCGCCGTGGCGAGCGGATGCAAGCTTTGCGTTTGGAACGGGGTCGGCAGCGCACCAGCGACTCTTCTTCAATTTCTATTTTGCGATGACGGGCCTGCACGCCGTGCATTTGGTCGTGGGCATTGGAGTGGTGGTTGGCGTGAGTGTCATGACGCTGCGACGAAACGCCGCTCGGGTCGAGCGCCTCGTGGAAGGCACCGGGCTCTACTGGCATTTCGTCGACATCGTTTGGGTGTTTCTCTATCCCATGCTCTATCTGGTAGGGCGCTGAGAATGTCTTTGATCGAGAGCGGTGCACATCGAAGAGCGCTCCGAACGCTCCTGCTCGTATGGATGGGTCTGCTGTTGCTGCTTGCAGCGACGGCATCCGTGAGCTTCTTGCCCTGGAAGGATGTTCACGCGGCAATCAATCTCGCGATCGCCATGGCAAAGGCGCTGCTGATCGGCCTATTTTTCATGAACCTACGCTCGAGCAGCACACTCTCGCGCTTGATCGCAGCCGGCGGCTTTCTGTGGCTCGCGCTGTTGATGACCCTGAGCTACCTGGACGTATGGATGCGCGGCGTCAAGTAGACCGCACCAGGAACGAGAACAATCGGGACTTGTTTCGGGACCGGCCGTGAATACATTCCCACTTGATTGACTTGGGCTGCTTCCGTCGCTATCGAGCGAGCTTTCTAGCTGTCGACTGTCAACTGTCAACCGTCAACCCGCCGAGGCAGTGGGTTCAAACTGTGATTCGCTGGAGAGCGGACGTTTTTGCTAATGGACCGGACTCAACATCCTCTGCCCATTTCGGGATTGAATCTCTCGCGGAGAACGC
>JBDZVE010000100.1:0-6876 GCA_040255535.1 Lysobacterales bacterium
CTGCAGGGCCACCTCGCTTCCGCACGCTGATGCTCTCCGCTACGGCGGAAGTCGCTCATGAACGAACTACGGAATGTCTCTCGCGGAGGACGCGGAGAGCGCGGAGAAGAGCCAACAAGATGATGCACGCAGACTCGGTGCGTCGACGCCATGAATCGAGAACAATTTCATGCCCCCTTTTCTCTTTGTCGGACCTCCGCGATCTCCGCGTTCTCCGCGAGAAATTCCTTAACGCTGAAATGAGTTGAGATGTCGAGTCCGGTCTTCTGGTAATTACGTCCGTTGACGGCAGAGCAATAAATAAACCCGATCTGCTCTACGTCTTCCCGCCGCGCCGCCGCGCCGCCGCGAGACATTCTTCGGAATGGAGCACTCCTTCGCCCGGTTCTGGCCCGGACAACTCGGGAATACCTATCCCATCAAGGGTTGAGGTCCAGAGACTGCCCGCAAAATCATTCCTATCTTACCTTCGCGAGCTTTGCGTGCTTTGCGAGAGTATTCTTTTCATCCACGCACCACGCGCTGATCGATCGCACCGAAGATGCTGCGCCCGTTCGCGTCCAGCATCTCGATGCGCACGCGATCGCCGAATTTGAGGAACGGCGTCATCGGCTTTCCGTGCTCCAGTTGCTCGAGCATGCGCCGCTCCGCAATGCATGCCGAACCGAGCGAGCGGTCGTAGTTCGACACCGTCCCCGATCCCACGATCGTTCCGGCACGCGCGTTGCGCGTCTTCGTGATGTGCTCGAGCAGGCGCGCGAAGTCGAACGTCATGTCCACACCCGCATTCGGCCGACCGAATGGCTTGTCGTTGACGTGCACGATCAACGGGAGCCGCACCGTGCAATTCTGCCAGGCATCGCCTAGCTCATCCGGCGTGACCGCGACCGGCGAGAATGCCGTCGCCGGCTTCGATTGATAAAAACCGAAGCCCTTCGCGAGCTCGCCGGGAATCAAATTGCGCAGCGACCAATCGTTTACGAGCATCACGAGCTTGATGTGCTCGCGAGCGCGCGCCTGCGCCGTGCCCATCGGCACATCGTCCGTAACGACAGCGACCTCGCCTTCGAGATCGATGCCGAACTCTTCCGAAGGCACCGGCACGTCGGTACACGGACCCAGAAAATCGTCCGAGCCGCCCTGATACACGAGCGGGTCCGTCCAAAAGCTGCTCGGCATCTCCGCGCCGCGCGCTTTGCGCACGAGCTCCACGTGATTCACATAGGCCGAGCCGTCGACCCAGTGATAGGCACGCGGCAAGGGCGCTGCAACTTCCGTCGGATCGAAGCGAAAGATCGCTTCTCCGCTGACCGAATAGCCGGCGTTCAATGCATCCGAAACGCGCGCAAGCGCTTCCGACACGGTGGGCCAATCATCGAGCGCCTCCTGCAAGGTACGCGCCACATCCGGGACCGCAACGGCACTCGTCAGATCGCGGCTGACGACGATCAATTGCCCATCGCGAGAGGCGGTCTTGAGCGTGGCAAGCTTCACGGTGCGGGTTCTTTCCAGCTTTCGACGTAGCCCTCCCACTCCACGGCCTTCGCGGCTTCGCCGATTTCCAGCCCATCGCGCGCATCGATCATCACCGCGTACTCATTGGTTGCGGGTTTCGACTGCACGAGCATGTTCTTGAGCGCCTTGGGATGCGGGCCGTGCGTGAACCCGCACGGATGGAGCGTCATCATGCCGGGCGCAATGTTGTCGCGCGAGAAGAAATCGCCGGCGTGATAGAAGATGACTTCGTCATAGTCGTCGTTGTTGTGGAAGAACGGCACCTTGATCGCGCCAGGATCGGTTTCGAACGGACGCGGCACGAACGTACAGACGACGAAACGCTCGCCGACGAAGGTCGTGTGAGCGGACGGCGGCAAATGATAGCGATGACTCATCACGGGCCGAATGTCTTTGACATTGATGCGAACGACCGACAGATCCCCATGCCAACCGGTCGCATCGAGCGGGTTGAACGGATACGTTACGACTGAGATCGCACTCTTGCGCTTCACGCGCACCTGCCAGTGGCGGTGATCTGCCTGCTGAGCGAGAAACGCTGCGTTCAACTGCGGCACGTCGAGCATTGCGGGATCGAAGATCGCGTGCGCGCCGAGCACTCCCTTGTCGGGCAATGAATAGGAACCGTTCACGGCCTCGATGAGCAGCGCGGAGAGCGGTTGCTTCACGCCGATGCGCCACATCGTACCGCGCGGAATCACGACGTAGTCGCCGGCAACGAGACTCAAATGCCCGTAGTCGCAGTAAAACTCGCCGTGCCCCTCGTGGACAAACAACAAATCGTCTCCGTCCGCGTTGCGCACGAGATGATCCATCGGCGCCGAGATATTCCAGAACCGTACGCGCACGTGCGCGTTGTGCAGCAACTGCGCCGCGTCCCATGGAGACGAACGATCCTTCGCAACGCGATTCAGATCGAACGCGTGCGGCCGCAGCGGCCCCTCGAACGAAACCCAACCCGTCGGCGGGTGCTTGTGGTGAAAGAAGGCTGCAGGCCCGAAGAATCCTTCCTTACTGATCTCTCGCTCATATGTGCCCTCCGGCAGATCCGCATGCGCCTGCCGCGACGCGGTGCCTTCGATGCGAGGAAGAGAAATGCGGCGCTTCATGTGGCTGCGCCCAGGCTACAGCCGACAGGCGACAGGCTGCAGCCAGAAACAAACCCGCGCAGTCGCCGGCGCGACACCTCTGGCTGTGGCCTGTGGTCTGTTACCTGTCGACTGCGAGGGGTCATATAACTCCTCGCCTAATCTGGTCCAACTCGATCGACTCGAACAGCGCTTTGAAGTTGCCTTCGCCGAAGCCTTCGTTGCCTTTGCGCTGGATGATCTCGAAGAAGATCGGCCCGATGACATTCTGCGTGAAGATCTGCAGCAACAGACCTTCGCCCTTCTCCGGGTTGCCGTCGATGAGGATGCGGCGCTTGCACAGCTCGTCGAGCTTCTCGCTGTGCCCCGGCACGCGCGCGTCGATTCCTTCATAGTAGGTGTCCGGCGTGTCCTGGAACTGAACGCCTTGGCTGCGAAGCACATCGACCGTATTGAAGATGTCGTCCGTACCGAGCGCGATATGCTGAATGCCTTCGCCGCGGTACTCGCGCAAGTACTCTTCGATCTGCGACTTGTCGTCCTGCGACTCGTTGATCGGAATGCGGATGCGCCCGCAGGGGCTCGTCATCGCGCGGCTCAACAAGCCGGTCTTCTGCCCTTCGATGTCGAAGTAGCGTATCTCGCGAAAGTTGAAGAGCTTCTCGTAGAAGCCCGCCCACTTGTTCATGTTGCCGCGCGCGACATTGTGCGTGAGATGATCGATGCACGTGAGGCCCGCCGAGCGAATGGTCGACGGCGTCTCGACCGGCACGAAGTCGACGTCGTAGATCGTGTGCTCGCCATAGCGATCGACTAAGTAGATGAGGCTGCCGCCGATGCCTTCGATCGCCGGAATGTTGATCTCCATCGGCCCGACCGGCGTCTCGACGGGCTTTGCGCCGAGCTCGAGGCAGCGGCGATACGCGTACGCCGCATCCTTCACGCGAAAAGCCATCGCGCAAGCGGAAGGGCCGTGAACTTGCGCGAAACGCTGCCCAAAGCTGCCGGGCTCCGCGTTGATAATGAAGTTGATATCTCCTTGCCGGTGCAGCGTCACATTCTTACTACGGTGACGCGCGGTGACGGGGAACCCGAGCCGCTCGAAGAGCGTGCGGAGCAACTCCGGATCCGGCGCTGTGTACTCGACGAACTCGAAGCCATCTGTACCGGCGGGATTGTCGTGCTTGGCTCCGTGAGGAATCGGATGGCCCGCTCGTGGGCTATTCGCGTTCATGCGCGTCCTCCGAAATGTGTGCAATCGTGCTCGCGCGCCCCGCATCGCGTCGCCGCATTGCATACGCGAGCCCTGACCGATGCAGCCCGGGGGTGAACAACGACCGCGTCAATGGTTACAATTGAAACTATCGTACCAGGTTCCGTCAAGCGAAGACCTTCGGCATGCCCCAATCGGCTCGCGTTCCCACTAAGATCTCAGACAAGCTCCACCTGGACCGTTTCGTTCCTTATCGCCTGTCGGTGCTCTCGAACATCGTGAGCATGAGCATCGCGCACACGTATGAGCGCGAGTTCGGCCTGACCATCCCCGAGTGGCGCGTCATCGCCGTGCTCGCTCGGTATCCGAATCTGTCGGCGATCGAAGTCGCCGAACGAACCGCGATGGACAAAGTCGCAGTCAGCAGAGCGGTGCAGAGCCTCATCGGCGCGCGACGTCTCTTGCGCACTTATGACAAGGGCGATCGCAGACGCTCGATGCTGCGGCTGTCCTCATCGGGGCACGCTGTATACACACGCATCGCCCCGCTTGCGCTCGGCTACGAGCGCAAGCTCTTGAACGCCTTGAGCGCGAGCGATCGCCGCGCATTGGACAGGCTCATCGGTAGGCTCATGGAACGAGCACGTCTCCTCGATCATCTGGATGGCAACGGCTCATGAACGATCGCAGCACCTTAGACGAATTCTTCGGCGAACCCTCCACGCACGCCGACGCGGGTGGCGACGTCCGCTATAATCCGCGCCGCCTCGAAGTCGGCCGTGCCGAGCAAGGAGATTCCGGAGTGAGAACAGTGGCCGAGTTTCAGATCAAGTATCGACAGATCCTCGATCCGACCGGCCGCGTTCACGGCGAGCTTCCCGACTTTGCCAAGGACGATGCCGAGCTTCTCAAGATGTATGGCGCAATGCTCCGTGCA
The DNA here is from genome assembly GCA_040255535.1 of Lysobacterales bacterium. GTDB lineage: Bacteria > Pseudomonadota > Gammaproteobacteria > Steroidobacterales > Steroidobacteraceae > Steroidobacter. The sequence continues at coordinate 4,754 of JBDZVE010000100.1, forward strand.
CGCGTGTTCGACGGCAAAGCCGTCAATCTGCAGCGAACGGGCAAGCTCGGTACGTACGCACCTTGTCTCGGGCAAGAGGCCACTCACGTCGGAGTCGGGGCGGCACTGCGGCCCGAAGACAGCGTCGCGATCGTCTATCGCGAGATCGGCACGATGTTCTGGCGCGGCGTGCGAATGCTCGATGTGCTGCTCTACTGGGGCGGCGATGAGCGCGGCAACAACTTCGCGGGCCCCGCCCATGACTTTCCGTGGTGCGTACCCATCGCGACGCAGACGCTGCATGCCGCCGGGTCGGCCATGGCATTCAAGATTCGGCACGAGGCTCGCTGCGCGCTTGCCTACATCGGCGATGGCGGCACTTCCGAGGGAACGTTCTACGAGGCGATCAATCTTGCGGGCGCCAAGCACTTGCCGATCGTCTTCATGATCGTCAACAACAAATGGGCCATCTCGGTGCCGATCGAAGAGCAGACTGCCGCCCAGACGCTCGCGCAAAAGGCGATCGCCGCGGGCATCCCCGGCATGCAGGTCGACGGCAACGATGTGTTCGCGGTGCGCGACACCGTCGCCAAGGCGCTCGAGAACGCGCGCTCCGGCGGCGGCCCGATGGTGATCGAGGCGCTGAGCTATCGACTGAGCGATCACACGACCGCTGACGATGCCACGCGCTATCGTTCCAACGAGGAAGTGCAGCAAGCATGGAAGCTCGAGCCGCTCGTGCGCATGCGCGCGTATCTCGAGTCGCGCGGCATCCTCGATGAAGCGCGCGAGCAAGCGATGAAGGCGGAGTACGCGGCCGAAGTGGAAGCGGCGGTGAAGGAATATCTCGACACGCCGAAGCAACCCACCGAGGCAATGTTCGACTATCTGTATGCAAATCCGCCGCGCTACATCCAAGACCAGAAAGCCATTGCGAAGCGCTACGCCGGGACGGGGAAGCCATCGCACTGATCTTAAGGCTGTAGGCTCTAGGCTGTAGCCAGAAACGCAGCAGCCGGCCCAGACACAGCAGTGATTACATAGACAAGTATTCGGAAATGCAGTTGAACACGAGTCTTGAACCTCTTTTCTCCGGCTACAGCCTACAGCCTACAGCCTACAGCCTAGCCGTCGGGCGCGGCCGCGCCTTGAGGCGACAGGCGTAGCCATGCCCAAGATCACGATGATCGAGGCGATCGCGATGGCGCAGGCGTGGGAGCTCGCCCACGACTCGAGCGTCGTCGTGCTCGGTGAAGACGTCGGCAGGAGCGGCGGCGTCTTTCGCGCGACGCTGGGATTGTTCGAGCGCTTCGGCAGCGAGCGCGTGCAAGATACGCCGCTTGCCGAGAACATGATCGCAGGCATGTGCGTCGGCATGGCGGCGCAAGGCATGCGTCCCGTCGCAGAAATTCAGTTCATGGGTTTCCTGTACCCGGCGATCGACCAGATCGTGAATCACATGAGCCGCTTGCGCCATCGCACGCGCGGACGGATGAGCTGTCCGGTCGTGCTTCGCATGCCGCACGGCGGCGGCATTCATGCGCCCGAGCACCACTCCGAATCGGTCGAAGCGATGCTCGCGCACGTGCCGGGGATTCGCGTCGTATGCCCCTCCTCGCCAGCGCGGGCGTACGGCTTGTTGCTCGCTTCGATCCGCGATCCGGATCCGGTCGTATTCCTCGAGCCGTCCCGTATATATAGGTATGCGAAGCAGGAAGTCGCCGATGACGGCGCGGCGCTGCCGCTCGATGTCTGCTACACGCTGCGTGAAGGCGACGACGTCACGATCGTGACATGGGGCGCGATGGTCGTAGACGTGCTCAAAGCCGCCGACCAGCTCGCGTCCCAGAACATCAGCGCCGAGGTGATCGATCTTGCGACCGTGAGCCCGATCGATTTCGAAACGATTCTCGACTCGGTCGCGAAAACCGGACGACTCGTCATCGTGCATGAGGCGGCGCGCAACTGCGGCGTCGGTGCGGAGATTGCGGCGACCGTCGCCGAGCAGGGGCTCTACGATCTGATCGCTCCGATTCAACGCGTCACGGGTTTCGACACGGTGATGCCCCTTTACCGACTCGAGAACGATTACATTCCGAGCATTCCAAGGATCGTCGATGCCGTAAAGACGACCATGGAACACA
>JBDZVE010000100.1:6976-14121 GCA_040255535.1 Lysobacterales bacterium
TGCAATGACTACGTTCAATCTTCCCGATCTCGGCGAAGGCCTGCCGGAGGCCGAGATCGTCGCCTGGCACGTAAAGGAAGGCGATACCGTCACGGTCGACCAGCCGATGGTTTCCGTCGAAACTGCCAAAGCGGTCGTCGATGTGCCGAGCCCCTATAGCGGACGCATCGTCAAATTTCATGCGCAGCCCGGCGATACCGTGGAGACGGGCAAGCCGCTCGTCGAGTTCGAACTTGCAGCGGGCACGGCCGTGCAAGCTTCAAGTCCCTCGAGCCCCGGCGCTCAGCCTCCAGCCGCGAGCCCGGCGCAGGGAATGGTCGTCGGTCACATGGAAAGCAGCGACGAAGAGCTCGTCGATCGAGCGGTCGCGGGCGGCACGCGTCGCGGCAGGCGCGAGCGCGTCCGCGCAGCGCCGGCGGTTCGAATGCTCGCAAAGCGACTCGGGGTCGAGCTCGCGAATTGTCGTGCCACCGGCCGGCATGGCCTCGTGAGCGTCGATGACGTTCTAGCCACAGCGAACGTTTCGACTAAAGGGCGCGCAAGCTCCCCGAGCGTACCCGGGCTCACCGATGCCGATCGCTTGCGCGGCCCGCGCAAGGCCATGTCTGCAAGCATGTCGCTGTCCCGCGATGAGGTCGCGATGTGCACGATCTTCGACGATGCGGACATCGAGGGTTGGACGGAGCGCAGGGACTTCACGGTGCGATTGATTCGCGCGATCGTCGCCGCGACGAAGGTCGAGCCTGGATTGAACGCGCTGTTCGATCCCGCGGGGCCATCGAAGAAGATCATGGAGCACGTCCACCTCGCGATCGCCGTCGACACGCCGGAAGGGCTGATCGTCCCGGTATTGCGCGAAGTCGAGAAGCAATCGGCGGCGCAGCTTCGCGAAGCGCTGAACGGCCTGAAGGAGCGCACGCGCTCGCGCACGGTGACGCCGGATGAAATGCGCGACTATACGTTCACGCTCTCGAACTTCGGCACGATGGCGGGCCGCTATGCAACGCCGCTCGTCGTGCCTCCGGCGGTCGCGATCCTCGGCGCGGGCAAACTGCAGCGGGATGTCGTCGCGGGCGAGAGCGGCCCCGAGATTCATACGCGCATTCCATTGTCGCTCACGTTCGACCATCGCTGCATCACGGGCGGCGAGGCGTGCCGCTTCCTGGGTGCGGTGATCGCAGATCTGGCATTGGCGACGTGAGCACGATACCGGCAGCCAGGCAGAAGCTGATCGAGCGCATCGCCGCCGCCGCGCGTACCCGCAAACATCGTGACGATCCCCTCTCTCCCGAACGCTTCGTTCGGCAATACTTCCGCGGTGTCGCCGAGGAAGACTTAAACGCATACCCGAGCGCGGAGCTCGCAGCCGCCGCGCTCGCTCACTTGCGCGCGGCAAGCGTGCGCAAGCGCAATCAGCCGATCGTGCGCGTATTCAACGCCGATGAAGCGCGCGACGGTTGGACCTCGAAGCACACGATCGTCGAGGTCACGATCGAAGACATGCCGTTCCTCGTCGACTCTCTCGGCATCGTTCTCGGCGATCAGGGTCTCATGATTCATCTGATGATCCATCCCGTGCTCACGGTGCGGCGGGATCGGAACGGCCGCCTGAGCGCGCTCTCGACGGACGAGTCCGACGAAGCGGGGTCGCGCGAATCGTGGCAACACGTGCAAGTCGATCGCATCGAGGACCCGGAACGGCTCGAGGTGCTTCGCCGCAGGATCCTGCGCACGTTCGACGACGTGCGGGTGGCCGTCAAAGATTGGAAATTGATGAAACAGCGCGCGCTCGATATCGCGGCCGCCCTGCCGTCGCAGCCTCACCCCGTGCCCCAGCGCGACGTTCAAGAAGCGAAAGAGCTGCTCGAGTGGATCGCCGACAATCATTTCACGTTCCTCGGGTACCGCGAGTACCGACTGAAGCGCGGACGCAGGGAAGATCGCGCCGAGCCGATTACAGCGACCGGCCTCGGGCTGCTGCGCCCGCGCGGCCGACGGCCGCGCGCGACGGTGCTGAAAGGCGATCTGCGCGAGCACGCGCGCGCGCCGGAGCTGCTCACGATCACGAAGGCGAACTCCAAATCGACCGTCCACCGCGCATCGTATCTGGACTATATCGGGATCAAGACGTTCGACCGCTCGGGACGCGTGACCGGCGAGCAGCGCTTCCTCGGCCTGTTCACCTCGGGCGTGTATCACCGCAGCCCGCGCGAGATCCCGCTTCTCAAGCAGAAGATCGAGCGCGTCATCGATCATTTCGATCTCGATCCGGCGAGCCACGATGCGAAAGCGGTCGTGCACGTGCTCGAGACGTATCCGCGCGACGAGCTCTTCCAGGCGAGCGTCTCCGACTTGATTCGCATCGTGCGCGGCGTCGTCAATTTGTACGAGCGCAGACGTGTGCGCGTGTTCCTGCGGCGCGATGTGTTCGCGCGTTTCTATTCGGCGCTCATTTACGTCCCCCGCGACCGCTACAACACTCAGGTTCGAGAAAGACTGGAAAGCGTCATTCGGGAAGCGCTGAACGCGACCGCACTCGAATCTCAGGTGCAGATCTCGGAGTCCGCGCTCGCGCGCGTGCATCTGATCGCCCGCTTGCCCGAGACCGGCGGCCCGCGCATCGACGTGGCGGCGCTCGAGGAGCGCATCGCGGAAACCGTGCGCACGTGGGAGGATCGCTTGCGCGATGCGCTGATCGAGGAATACGGCGAATTCGAGGGGCGCACGATCTCGGATCGCTACCGAAACGCGTTCCCGGCGGCGTACGAAGCGGAAGTGCCTGCGGAAGAGGCGATCGCGGATCTGAGCGAGCTCGACCGAGTCATCGCCGACCCGGCATACATTGGACTGCGGCTGCTCGGCGGAGAGAAAGAGACAGGGTATCTGCGCCTCTTCCGCTCCGGCTCGGCCATTCCGCTCTCGCAAGTGCTGCCCATTCTCGAGAACCTGGGCTTTCTCGTGATCAGCGAGCGCCCGTACGTGATCAGCGTGCCGGGCGCCGGCGAGGTTTGGATCACGAGCTACGAGATGCGTCGCGCCGACGGCCGAAGCGTCGAGCCGTCGCTGGAGGCGCGCTTCAACGAAGCCTTCAAGGCCGTGTTGAACGGCGAGGCCGAGAACGATCGTTTCAACCGGTTGGTCGTCCTGACGCCGCTTCGCTGGCGCCAGGCGATGATTCTGCGCGCCTATTGCCGCTACTTACTGCAGACAAGCTCGACCTTCAGTCAGTCGTACATGGAGCAAGTACTCGGCGCGAACGCGAGCATCGCCGCGATCCTGGTTCGCTTGTTCGAGGCGCAATTCGATCCTTCGCTCAAGACGATTCGCCGCGATGTGCTCGCAACGCGCGCGAAACAGGAGCTCGCCGACGCGCTCGATACCGTGAAGAGCCTCGACGAAGACCGCATCCTGCGGCGCTTCGCAACGCTCATCCAAGCGACACTACGCACGAACTACTACCAGACCGACGCGTCCGGCCGGCCGAAGACGTACGTCACGATCAAGCTCGACCCACGCAACATTGCCGAGCTACCGCAGCCGAAGCCCGCGTTCGAGATCTTCGTCTATTCGCCGCGCGTCGAAGGCGTTCACTTGCGCATGGGGCATGTCGCGCGCGGCGGTATTCGCTGGTCGGATCGGCGCGAGGACTACCGCACCGAAGTGCTCGGCCTCATGAAAGCGCAGAACGTGAAGAACACGCTCATCGTGCCCGTCGGCGCGAAGGGCGGATTCGTCCCGAAGCGCTTACCGACCGGCGGCAGCCGCGAAGAGATTCAGCGCGAAGGCATCGAGTGCTATCGCACCTACATTCGCGCGCTGCTCGATGTCACGGACAACATCGTCGACAATCGAGTCAAGCCGCCCGCTCAAGTGGTGAGGCGCGATGGCGATGATGCTTACCTGGTCGTCGCGGCAGATAAAGGCACCGCCACCTTCTCCGACATCGCGAACGCGATCGCAGCCGAGTACGGCTTTTGGCTCGGGGATGCGTTCGCCTCCGGCGGTTCTGCCGGCTACGACCACAAGAAGATGGGCATCACCGCGCGCGGCGCATGGGAATGCGTCAAGCGCCACTTCCGCGAGCTCGGCATCGATACGCAGTCTCAGGAGTTCACTGCAGTCGGCATCGGCGACATGTCCGGCGATGTGTTCGGCAATGGAATGCTGCGCTCTCCTCATATGAAGCTCCTTGCCGCGTTCAACCACCAGCATATCTTCCTCGATCCGAGCCCCGATCCCGCGCGGAGCTTCAAAGAGCGCCAGCGCTTGTTCAAGCTGCCCCGCTCCACTTGGGAAGACTACGACCGCAAGCTCATCTCCAAAGGCGGCGGCGTGTATTCGCGGAGCGCGAAAGCGATCAAGCTCTCGCCGCAGGCGCGAGCCATGCTCGGCCTCGAGCGCGACACCGTCTCGCCGATCGAGCTGATCCGCGCGGTCCTGTGCATGCCGGTCGACCTGCTGTGGAACGGCGGCATCGGCACATACGTGAAAGCGAGCGAGGAGACGAATGCGGATGTGGGCGATCGCGCGAACGATGCGGTGCGTGTCGATGGCCGCGACCTTCGCTGCAGAATCGTCGGCGAAGGCGGGAACCTCGGATTCTCTCAGCGCGGGCGCATCGAATACGCGCTCGGCGGAGGACGCATCAATACGGATTTCGTGGACAACTCGGGCGGCGTCGACTGCTCGGACCACGAAGTCAACATCAAGATCCTGCTGAATGCCGCCTGCCAGCGCGGCAAGCTCACGCTCTCGAAGCGCAACAAGATGCTCGTCGACATGACGGAGGATGTCGCTGCGCTCGTGCTGCGCGACAACTATTTGCAGAGCCAGGCGATCTCGACCTTGGCGCTGCGCGCGACGACGGATCTTTTCGAGCACGCGCATACGATCCGCTCGTTCGAGCTATCGAGGCTCCTCGATCGCGCGCTCGAATTTCTGCCCTCGGCCGAGACGATCGAGGACCGCCACCGTGCCGGGCAAGGGCTCACGCGACCCGAGCTGGCCGTGCTGCTCGCGTACGGCAAGATGACGCTCTACTCCCGGCTCATCGACTCCGACGTGCCTGAAGATCCGTACTTGAGCCAAGAGCTCGAGCGCTATTTCCCGGCGCTGATCGAACGGCGCTTCGGCCGCATGCTGAAACAGCACCGACTGCGCCGCGAGATCATTGCGACCGCGACGACGAACAGCATCGTCAATCGCATGGGCCCGACGTTCGCCCGTCGCGTGCAGGAAGACACCGGCGCGGACGCGGCAAGCGTCGTCCGCGCCTATGCGATCGCGCGCGAGGCATTTGCGATGCGCAAGACGTGGGCGGACATCGAAGCACTCGACAATCGCATCGCGGCCTCGATGCAGTACGACATGATGCACGAGACCGCGCGCTTGCTCCGCTTCGGCACCTATTGGCTGCTGCGGCATCAGCCCGAGTCCCTCAACATCGACGCGCAGGTGCAGCGATTCCGGCGCGGATTGACCGAGCTCGACGATGCGATACCGCGCGTGCTGTCTGGCGCGGATCTCGCGACTTTCGACACGCGCTACGAGCACTACCGCGCCGCGAACGTGCCCGAGACGCTCAGCAACCGCATGGCGACCTTGAACGCGCTGCGCTCAGGATTGGACCTCGTCGCGATCGCCGAAAAGACGCGCTTGCAAATCGATCGTGCCGCGATCGTCTACTTCGGCGTCGGGACCGCGCTCTCGCTCGATTGGCTCCGCGAACAGGTCGAGATCCTCGGCGTCGAGGGACACTGGCAAGCGGTCGCTCGAACGACGTTGCGCGACAACGTGTATGAGCTGCAACGCGCGCTCTGTCTGCAGGTCCTGAAGGACGCCCCCAAGGGACCGGTCAACGACATCCTCGATGCCTGGCTCGCGAGCCACAAGTCGTCGGTCGATGCCGTACGCCAGACGATGAACGAAATGCGCACCTTGCCCGAGATGGATTTCGCGACGTTGAGCGTGGCGGTGCAGGCAATAAGGAGAGTGACAGGGGGCGACTAAGGCTGCCCGGGGTGAGTGAGGCTGCCGTTGTCGCCGAGTAAGCTGGCGCTAGAAGGGCTGCGTCCCTCGCCGGGTGAGCTGCCGCTAGAAAGATCAGATCCGCACTCGAGTACTTCTTTTCTGACTCGGTGGCAGCCTCACCAGCGATAGCTTTCTCGGCGAGGGACGCAGCCCTTCTAGCGCCAGCTTTCTAGCGGGAGCCTCCCAGGCGAGGAACGCAGGCTTTCCAGCGGGAGCCCCTCCCAGAGCTGATGAAATCGCCGAGGTCTGGTATAACGCCGGTCCCATTCCGGCCGTCAACTGTCAACCGTCAACTGTCAACCTAATCAATCTATGCCTGGCAAACTCGTACTCATCCGTCACGGACAAAGCACCTGGAATCTCAAGAACCTCTTCACGGGGTGGGTCGACGTCGACCTGACCGAGCAAGGTAAGAGCGAAGCGCGCGACGCTGGGCGGCTCCTCAAGCAGGAAGGGTTCGAGTTCGACCTCGTATTCACCTCGGTGCTGAAGCGCGCGATTCGCACGATGTGGATCATCCTCGATGAGATGGACCTCATGTGGCTGCCGGTCGAGCGGAGCTGGCGCTTGAACGAGCGCCACTATGGCGCGCTCCAGGGCCTGGACAAGGCACAGACCGTCGAGAAGCACGGCGCCGAGCAGGTCAAGATCTGGCGTCGCAGCTACGACGTTCCGCCTCCGGCGCTCACGCTAGACGACGAGCGCCATCCGCGCTTCGATCGCCGCTACAAGAATGTCGATCCGAACGATTTGCCGGCAAGCGAATCGTTGAAGACGACGCTCGATCGCGTGCTACCGTTCTGGAACAGCCGCCTCGCTCCCGAGCTCAAGGCCGGCCGCAACGTTCTCGTCGTCGCCCACGGCAACAGCCTCCGCGCGCTCGTGAAGATGCTCGACGGCATGTCGGATGCAGATATCGTCGAGTTCAACATCCCGACGGGCGTACCGATCCAATACGAGCTCGACGACGCGCTCAAACCCCGCGCCCCGCGCAAGTTCCTCGGCGACCCCGCAGCGATCGCCGCCGCGGCCGAAGCGGTGGCGAAGCAGACGGAGAAGAAGTAAGGGCCGCGTCCCTCGCCCCGAAGGCTGCCGCTGGAAAGCTGCCGCTAGAA
>JBDZVE010000214.1:0-1334 GCA_040255535.1 Lysobacterales bacterium
GCGCCGTCGGCGACCTCCACGGACAAGCGCCGCTCCTATGGACCGCATCGGCACTGCTCCGCTAGCGCATCTAGAAGTGTAAGGCGCGGGCGCCAGTGTGCTGACACGTCTTGACGAGCAAAAGCCGTGGCAGATGTTTTATCCTGGGCGGCGTGGATTCTGGCGTCTGCGCGTCGACACGCCTGAACGTGTACGCGCCCGATGTCACACGCTTACACCCTACACGTCACACTAGACACCAAAATGCACAACCATCCACGACGAGAGTTCTTGATGAAAACAGCAATGATCGCAGCGGCCGCGCCGTTCGCGAGCGCGAGCGCGCTCGGCCAGACCACGAACAAGAAACTAGGCGTTGCGCTCTGCGGTCTCGGCAGCCTTGCGACGCATCAGATCGCGCCCGCGCTGCAGAAGACGAAGCATTGCCGGCTCGCGGGTGTCGTGACGGGCGATTTGCAGAAGGGCAAGCAATGGCAGAAGCAATACGGCCTGCCCGATGGAAGCGTCTACAGCTACGACACGATGGCGAAGATGGCGGACAATCCGGACATCGACATCGTCTATGTCGTCACGCCGAACGCGCTGCACCTCGAGCACGCGACGAAGGCTGCGCAGGCAGGCAAACACGTGTTCTGCGAGAAGCCGATGGAAATTTCCGTCGAGCGCTGCCAGCAGATGATCGATGTGTGCAAGAAGGCGGATCGAATGCTCGGCGTTGGGTATCGCTGTCAGTTCGAGCCGCATCATCTCGAATGCATGCGCCTCGCCCGCGAAAAAGAGCTCGGCACAATCAAGATCATCGAAGGCGCATTCGGCTTTCCGGTGCACGAAGCGAATCAATGGCGGCTCAAGAAGGCGCTATCCGGAGGCGGCGCGTTGATGGATGTCGGCATTTACGTGCTGCAGGCGACGCGATACCTCACGGGCGAAGAGCCGGTTTCGGTCTCCGCGATCGAAACGAAGACCGATCCTGTCATGTTCAAGGAAGTGGACGAGTCGATGGCTTGGACCGCCACATTTCCGAGCGGCATCATCGCGTACTGTGCGACGACGTTCAGCGCAGGTCCCGTGGGCCGCTTTCGTGCGTTCACGGACCGAGGTTGGTTCGGCCTCGATCCGGCCTTCAACTACGGCGGTCTCAAAGGCGAGCGGAGCGACGGCAAGCCGCTCGAGTTTGCGCCGGTCGATCACTTTGCGACCGAGCTCGATGCATTCGCGAGCAGCGTTCTCGAGAACAAGCCCACGAAGGTCTCCGGCGAAGAAGGCTTGCAGGACGTGAAGCTCCTCATGGCGATCTACGAATCGGCGCGCAGCGGTAAGGCCGTGAAGATCGC
>JBDZVE010000214.1:1434-2601 GCA_040255535.1 Lysobacterales bacterium
CGACAGCGCCGGTAAGCTCACCGGCTGATTCACGATGGCGGCGAGCTCGAGGCTCGGGACAGACAGTTCGCAAACTGAACGCATTCGAACGATGCCGATCTCTAGGGCGCCGAGTCGCCGGCGCGCACGTGTGGCATCCTTGCGCGCCGTCCATCGAATCCCTTGCTCAAGAACACCAATGAAACACGCATTCGCCCTCGCCGCCGTTTTGTTCCCGATCTGCACGTTCGCCGCGCCGGCAAAACACGCCGACGGATGGATCGAGCTGCTCGATAAAAGCTTCAGCCAATGGAACGTCTATCTCAGCTATCCGGGCGATGTCATCTCGAGCGTCGTTGACGGCACCGCGCCAAGAGACTTGAAACCAATCGGCCTCAACAAAGACGAGCAGGGCGTGTTCTCGATCGTCGAAGAGAACGGCGAGCCGATTCTGCGGATCACCGGCGAGATCTACGGAGCGGCGGCAACGAAGCAGGCGTTCGACAACTTCCATTTCAAGGCGAAGTTCAAGTGGGGCGAGAAGAAATGGGAGCCGCGTTTGACTGAGCCGAAGGATACCGGCGTGCTGTACTTCAGCGTCGGCGACTTCGGTGTCGATTACTGGCACTCGTGGATGGAAGCGCAGGAGATGCAAATCATGGAAGGCGGCATCGGCGATTACTGGACGATTGCGAGTGCTCAGATCGACATTCGGGCGCACAAGCCTTCGGGTTCCGATCTATACCACTATTCGGCGGACGCGCCGCGCTTGCATTTCGCCGCAGAATCCGAGGGTGGCGGCGCAGTCGCCAATCACTGCCGCCGCGGCGAGGATCGCGAGATCCCGAATGCCTGGAACGAAATCGAGCTGATCTGCTATGCAGGCAACTGCGTGCACATCGCGAATGGCGCCGTCGTGATGGCTTTGTCGAATTCGCAGCACATCGTGGACGGCAAGCCCATGCCGTTGGCGAGGGGCAAGCTTCAGATTCAAAGCGAAGCGGCTGAAGTGTTCTACAAGGACGTGATGATCAAGCCGATCGAATCGATGCCGGCGGAGTACCGAGGCTACTTCGAGTAGCCCAAGCCCCGTCATCCTTGTGAGAGCGAGGAGGCCCTGCACAGCCGCTGTCATCCTTGCGCAAGCGAGGTGGCCCTCACCTGAGTGCCGTCATCCTTGCGGAAGCG
>JBDZVE010000101.1:0-2538 GCA_040255535.1 Lysobacterales bacterium
TCCCGAGCGGCAGGCCCGCTCGCCAAGTCTGGCACTACCCGCGCTGCGGGATCACGCACTCGGAGCCTTATCGACGTGTCGTCTTCTCGGGCCTCAAGTGAGGCAGGTCCGCCTTGAATCGGGGCGCGCCGACCCCACATGCGTCGGCTGAGCACTTATCATCCTTGGCCGATCTTGGAGGCGACAAAACAATGAGCGAGGCGAGTGTGGCGCAAACGATGGGGTTTCAGGCGGAGGTCAAGCAGCTACTGAAGCTGATGATCCATTCGCTATACAGCCACAAGGAAATCTTCCTTCGCGAGCTGATCTCCAACGCTTCGGATGCCTGCGACAAGCTCAGATTCGAAGCGTTGGCGAAGCCCGAGCTGTTGGAGGGCGGGGCGGAGCTTGCAATCACGATCGACGCCGACCCCAAGGCGCACACGATCACGATTACGGACAACGGCATCGGCATGACCCGCGAGGAGGCGATCGAGCATCTCGGCACGATCGCGAAGTCCGGCACGGCCGAGTTCTTGACGAAGCTTACCGGCGATCAAAAGAAGGACGCCCAGCTCATCGGCCAGTTCGGCGTCGGGTTCTATTCCTCGTTCATCGTGGCGGACCGAGTGGAAGTGTTCTCCCGCAAGGCGGGAGAAGCCGCCGGCGCAGGCGTGCACTGGAGCTCGCGCGGTGAGGGCGAGTTCAGCGTCGCTGACGTCGAGTTGGCCGAGCGCGGCACGAAGATCGTGCTCCACTTGAAGGAGAGCGAGCACGAGTTTGCCGATGACTATCGCATCCGTGCGCTCGTGCGGAAGTACTCGGACCACATCGCCTTCCCGGTCCGTATGCGCAAATCCGAAAAGGAAACCGAGTACGAGACCGTCAATTATGCGCAAGCCCTCTGGACTCGGCCGCGCACCGAGGTCAAAGACGAGGAGTACAAGGAGTTCTATCGCCACATCTCGCACGATTTCAGCGATCCGCTTGCGTGGTCGCACGGCAAGGTCGAGGGCAAGAAGGAGTACACGAGCCTCTTGTACATCCCCTCGCGCGCGCCGTTCGACCTCTGGCATCGCGAAGGCGCCCGCGGGCTCAAGCTCTACGTTCGTCGCGTCTTCATCATGGATGACGCCGAGCAGTTCCTGCCGCTCTACCTGCGCTTCGTGAAAGGCGTCGTGGATTCGGCGGACCTGCCGCTCAACATCTCACGCGAGATGCTGCAGCAGGATCCCGCGATCGACTCGATGCGGACCGGACTGTCGCGCCGCGTGCTCGACCTGCTTGCGAAGCTAGCCAAGGAGGAGCCCGAGAAATTTGCGACGTTCTGGAAAGAGTTCGGCTCCGTGCTCAAGGAAGGTCCGGCCGAAGATCACGCGAACCGGGATCGGATCGCGAAGCTGCTGCGCTTTGCGAGCACGCATACCGATCAAGAAGAGCAGAACGTCTCGCTCGATGACTATGTCGCACGCATGAAGCCGGGTCAGTCGTCGATCTACTACGTGATCGCGGATACGTTCGCGGCGGCGAAATCGAGCCCGCATCTCGAGATGCTGCGCAAGAAGGGCATCGAGGTCTTGCTGCTCTCCGATCGGGTCGATGAGTGGCTGATGGACCATTTGCGCGAATACGAAGGCAAGAGCCTCAAGAACGTGGCGCGCGGCGAGCTGGATTTGAGCGCGATCCAGACGGAGGAAGAGAAGAAGGCACAGGAGTCGCTCTCGAAGGAGCATGCAGGACTTGTGGAGCGCATCAAGAAAGTGCTCGGTGAGCGAGTGAGCGACGTGAGACCGACTGTGCGGCTGTCGGATTCCCCCGCGTGCCTCGTGATGGGCGAGCACGACATGGGCGTTCAGATGCGCCGCATCCTCGAAGCCGCGGGTCAAAAGGCGCCGGCCGCGAAGCCCGCGCTCGAGATCAATCCGACGCACCCGCTTCTCGAGCGCATCGAGGCGACGAGCGACGACGCGACATTCGCCGATCTCACGATGCTGGTCTTCGAGCAGGCAACGCTCGCGGAAGGCAGCCAACTACCGGAGCCGGCGGCCTTCGTGCAGAGGTTGAATCGGCTGTTGCTGTCGATGAAGTAGGGTCGAGTCGACGTGTAGGGTGTGAAGTGTGACGTGTAAGGTCAGAGCGTCAGGGCTCACATACATCACACTTTACACTTTACACGTTACACCCCATCCGGTTGCTCGATCGCCAACAACTCGATGTCGAATACGAGCGTGGCGTTCGGCGGGATCGCGCCGTTGCCGGCGCCCATCTCGCCGTAGCCAAGATCGGATGGGACGATGAGGCGGCGTTTGCTGCCGACGCGCATGCCTTGGACGCCTTCCTCCCAGCCACGAATGACCTGTCCGGCGCCGATCGTGAACCGGAACGGTTGTCCGCGATCGCGGGAGCTATCGAACTGCTTTCCTTTGTGATCGGGCGCGCCCGGGTCGTACAGCCAGCCCGTGTAGTGCACGACTGCCCTTTGGCCCTGCGAGATCCCCTCTCCAGGTGCGACGTGCAGATCGATCCGCTGCAGCTCCGTGATCGGAGCCGGCGGCGCCT
>JBDZVE010000101.1:2638-6633 GCA_040255535.1 Lysobacterales bacterium
GGATTGATCGCATACGTTCCGGTGATGCGTGCCTCTGCAAGCAGATGTGGGCGGAGCGCTTCGATGACCTGTGGACCGGTGAAATCGTCGGGAACTTCCAAGCGCTCGCAGTCGAGCGCATACAACGTGAAGTGATAGCGGTGCACTCGCATGTCGTTCCAGGGTGGGCAGGGGCCGTCGTAGCCGCGATACGTGCCCATCATATCCGCGTCTTGCGCGAACCAGCTCGTATAATCATTCACGCCCTGTCGTGAGCCCTTGGGCCCCTTCGGATCCTTTTTGCCGCCGGCGACGATACCATCGGAGCATTCTCCCGCGGCGATCTCGGTCACCGACTCAGGGATGTCGATCATGACCCAATGATAGAAGTCCGCGCGCGGCAAGCTGGCCGGCACGACGCGTCCTTCTTTGTTGACGTCGTCGGGCTTGCTCGGCGCATCGGGGTCGACGCAAATCAACGCGAACGAGCGCGTTTTCGCCGGCGCGCCGCTCCACTTGAGATGCGGATTGTGATTCGGCGCCAAGCGAATGTGCAGCACAGGATCGTGCGCGCCGAACGCGAATTGCTCCGGAATGCGTTGCTCGTTCAGGAAGCTGGCGGAAGTAAGCTGCATGGCGACCTCTTGGGCTCTCGCGTGTTTGGCGGAGTGTGCCATTCAAAACCGCTTCCTGGCCATCGGGTTCCATCCCGGTGCGGCGCGGTTGGCCGATCGTTCAGCTGGAAGGCGCCACGATCTGTGAGCGGTAGTCGATTCGAGCTAGCCGCCAACGGCCAATCGCTGCGAAGAGAACTCATCGAGCACCTGTTGGAAGCTCTCGAGCGCCCAGTCGATCTCCGATTTGTCGATCACGAGCGGCGGCGCGAAGCGGATGACCGTATCGTGCGTATCTTTCGTCAGCACGCCTGCGCGCAGCAAGCGTTCAGCGACGGCGCGCGCCTGGACTCGGTCAGGGTCGAAATCGACGCCGCACCAAAGTCCTTTGCCGCGGACCTCGCGAATTAGCGGGCTTTCGATGCCGCGTAGCCCGGCGAGTAGATATTCTCCCAGCTCGGCGCTGCGTTCGACCAGACGGTCCTGTTCGAGGATCTCGAGCGCCGCAAGGCCGACCGCCGCGGCGAGAGGATTGCCGCCGAACGTGCTGCCGTGATCTCCCGGCGTGAAGACGCTCATCAGCTCGCGGCTCGCGAGGAACAATGAAACGGGCAGCAGTCCGCCGCCGAGCGCTTTGCCTAGTATGAGCCCGTCCGGCCGCACGTCCTCGTGATCGCATGCCAGCATTTTGCCCGTGCGGCCGAGACCCGTTTGGACCTCATCGGCGATGAGGAGCACGCGGTGCTCGCGGCAGATCCGGGCGCAGTGCGCGAGATAGCCGCGAGCAGGAATGCGAATACCTGCTTCGCCCTGCATCGGCTCCAACAGGAAGGCACCTGTATTCGGCGTGATCGCGCGCTCGAGCGCTTGCGCATCGCCGAACGGCACGATGCGCACGCCGGGCATGAATGGGCCGAAGCCATCGCGATATTGCGGCTCCGTCGAGAGCGAGACCGCTGCAAGCGTGCGTCCATGGAAATTACCTTCGCAGGCGATGATCTCGCACTTGTCCTCGGCGATGCCCTTGACGCGATGGGCCCACTTGCGCGCGGCTTTGATCGCGGTCTCGACGGCTTCGGCGCCGGTATTCATCGGCAGCGCCATATCCATGCGTGTCATGGCGCACGCTCGCTCGAGAAATGGCGTCAGCCGATCCGTGTTGAACGCTCGAGAAACGACTGAGAGGCGTTGCGCTTGCTCCGTCAGCGCAGCGACGAGCGCCGGGTGCGAATGCCCGTGGCTCACTGCCGAGTACGCGCTCATCATGTCCATGTAGCGACGGCCCGCCTCATCCCACACATAAACGCCTCGTCCGCGCACGAGCGTGACGGGAAGCGGTTCGTAATTCCGAGCGCAGACATCGTCGGCTGGCGCTCGCGTGCCGAATAGCAGATCGCTCATCGCAGTCCCCGATTCTTGTGACCGGTTATGCCAGCAGAGTGGCTCATCGTGCTTGCATGGTAAGCCGTGCAGGCATTCCTGCGCCACCGCTGCACGGAACCACGTTCTTCCCGCATCGTGTATGCGAGGCATCGAGAAGACAAGCGACCTGATCTTGCCTTCTTCTTTAACGCCGCGCCGCTGCGCCGCCGCGAGAGATTCTTCCGGCCTTCGAGCTCTCGGGTCCTCTGACCATGTGCCTCGACAGCCACAGAGGGATCTTCTTGCCGTCAACCGTCATCCCTCATCCCTCAACCCGAACAGATTTCGAGTCGTGCGCTTCGCGGCGCCATCCGTTACCTTTGCTTCATGGTCCTGCTACAAACGAAAAGCGAGCCTTTGTTCATCAAAGGCCCCGTCGGCGATCTGGAGGCATTGATCGATGCGCCCGGATCGACGGACGCAGCCGAGATCGCTGTCGTGTGCCATCCGCATCCGCAGCATGGCGGCACGATGACGAACAAGGTCGCGCATATGCTTGCGAAAGCATTCAACGCCGCGGGGATTCCCGCAGTGCGATTCAACTTTCGAGGCGTGGGCAAGAGCGGCGGCACGTATGCAGATGGTATCGGCGAGACCGACGATGCGCTCGCGGTGATCGAATGGGCGCGCAGCCGCTGGCCGAGTGCCCCCGTGTCGATCGCCGGCTTTTCCTTCGGCGGTGCCGTTGCGATCCGTGCTGCGGTTGCGAGCGAGCTAGCGCGCTTGATCACGGTCGCGCCTGCGGTGGATCGAGTTCAAGTGCCCGTCGACCGGTTGCCGCACTGTCCTTGGCTCGTCATTCAGGGCGACCAGGACGAAGTCGTCGCGCCGAGCGCTGTCCGAGACTGGATCGAGCAACTGCCAAAGGCACCGGAGCTCGCGCTGCTTCCGGGCGTGGGCCACTACTTTCATGGCCGATTGAACGAGTTGAAGCAGATCGTCGTGGACTGGCTTGCAGCCTAGCCCGCACTTCTCGAAGCGCGGTTTCGCGCAACGGGTGAGACGCTTCTAACGCGCACGGGCCGCCGTTCGATGGAAGGGGTGTTCCATCGAGGCCATTCGTGTTTTCATCGCACTTCCGCGCCGCGCGACCGCACCGCTGCAGCCGCCCTCCGGTTGGACTCGGCCTATCGCCGCGCGGCGTCCGCAGTTGTTCCGACTCACCTTCGCTGTGCCTATGATTACTTCTCTCAAGAACCTGTTCGGTCGCGAGCCCACCGTCACGGGTATGCTCGAAACGAAAGAGCCGCTCGAGCTTGCAACGGCGGCCCTGCTGCTGGAGCTCGCGCGGTCGGATTTCGCCGAGTCCGCCGAAGAGATCGAAGCGATCCGGCAGTTGCTCGAGCGCCGCTTCGGGATCCAGGGCGAGGCACTCGATTCGCTCATGAAGGACGCGCAGCGTCGCGCGGACACGGCAGTGTCGTTGCACGAGTTCACTCATCGGCTCAATCGTGAGTTGCCCGAAGAGGACAAGCTTGCGATCGTCGAGATGCTCTGGCGCGTCAGTCACGCGGACGGACGAATCGACAAGCACGAAGAGCACCTCGTGCGGCGCATCGCGGGCCTCCTGCACATTTCCGATCGCGATCGGGTTCGGCTCAAATTGAAGGTGGTCGTCGGGGATTGAGCGCTATCGGGCGGAACGCGGTTGCTTCGCTTTCCGCACGGCGAGTCGCCAGGACTTTGTCGCCAGCGAAAGATGACTGCGGAGCGGAACGGTACGTCCCTGTACCCTAGGTCCGCGCAATCCGGCGAAGAGCTCGCCGGATCGCTTGTTCTCGGATCGAAGGCGCGATAGAGCATCGCGCCCCGAACAGAAACTTGAGTGAGTGCTGATCAAGTCCGCCTGCGGCGGACTTGATAGCCAGGTGTGTCGTTGTTCTTCTTCTGAGATCCCGTTTTTCAACGGGATACGGCAAAGCCCCTTGGTATCTTTACCTGGATCCCGTTTTTCAACGGGATACGGCAAAGACCTTTGGT
>JBDZVE010000101.1:6733-14071 GCA_040255535.1 Lysobacterales bacterium
TTGGTATCTTTACCTGGATCCCGTTTTTCAACGGGATACGGCAAAGACCTTTGGTCTTTGCCTAGTTGACCATTTCCTTGAGGTTCTTGAGCGCGGCGATCCGCACTTTCTTGCTGGCGGGCTTCGCCTTGAACATCATCTTCTCGCCGGTGAAGGGATTCACGCCTTCGCGAGCCTTCGTGGCCGGCTTCTTCACGACCTTCATCTTGAGCAGGCCGGGAAGGGTGAACAGGCCGGAGCTCTTCAGGCTCTTCTTGACCACGCCACCGAGCGAATCGAACACATCGGACACCTGCTTCTTCGGCAGGCCGGTGTCTTTCGAAATCTGAGCAAGGATCTCCGACTTGGTCGGAGCCGCGTTCTTCTTTGCCATTTTGTGATCTCCTGTGTGAGTGACGAAGTGCGCCGTCTGCTGCGAGCGGTTGCGCACGAATTCAAGACGCGCGGGAAAATAGCACAAGATTTGCCGGGGATTAAGCAGCGCAAAGGCTTTTTTCGCCTATTTTTTAAGGCTCAGAGCGCATCCGAGCCTCGGAAGTCGTCAGCTTGCGACTTTTGCTCGATCAATTGGAGTAAAACTCTCGCTTGAACTTCACTTCGATCGGCGTCGTCTCGCCGCTCGGCGTCACGGTGATATCGAATACGAGAATCTCGTTACCCGAAATCGAAACCTCTCCAATGTAGTAAATCGCTTCACCTTCGGAAACGCGCCGCATCTCGAGGTTCTTCAATTGGCCGTTGAGGTTGTACGCGTCGACCTGGACGGAGCCTTCGACGGGCTTGCGGGGCGCGTGGGCGGCTTCCTGCTTCAGGATCGTGACGTTCAGCATGACTCGGTTGGTGCTGCGCTGGATCCCGTATGCGCGAGCGACTTCAGGCGGCAGGTTGTCCGTACGTACCGCGTTGAAGTGCACTTCGTAGTCACCCTGCACCTTGAAGGTCTGATCGGCCGGCATCGCGGTCGCGATCGTTTGCTGCTGCCCCGAGTTGCCGCAGCCGGCCAACAAGACGCCGGCGCAGGCTGCAAAGAACCATCCGAATGTTCTTCTTTTCATGGGGAAGTCTCCTTCGATGCAGGGAAGTCGTGAGAACTATAGACGATGAGTGTAGCGCCGCAACGTTAGTACGTTCCTCACGAGGAAACTGGGCTGGCGGTTGACCGTTCACGGTTGACGGCCGGAACAGGAATGCCCCTGGCCTATCGTCAATCGTAAACCCTAGGTGATCAGGATGTAGAGGGCCTGCAGGCCGATGATCACGAACAGCGCGGAAAGATCGATCCCGGCGATCGGCGGGATGACGCGCCGAACCGGGCGCAGGATCGGCTCGCACAGGCTCGCGAGGATCATCGCGGCGGGACTGTACGTCCCGGGCGCAATCCAACTGAGCAGCACGTAGAGCAAGATCGCGAACGTATAGAGCTGCAAGATCGTGAGCACGAGCGTCAGCAGAGCGACATGGATGAACTGTGGCAGCGTGAAAACGAACGGGTATGCTCCGAGCAGCCACAGCACGGCCGTCGTGGCGAATTGAACGATGAGCAGCGCGACGATGGAGGCGGTGTCGATCTTGCCGATCGGCGGCAGGATCCGCCGGAGCGGCAAAACGAGCGGGTTCGTCACGCGAATGACGGCCTGGGATAGCTGATTGCGCGAATCCGCCCGCACGAGCGGCAGCAGCACGCGCAGCAGGAAGACCGTCACGAGGATGACCTGCAGCAGCGTTCGAACGATGAAGATCAATGCGTCCATTTGTATGGTTGACAGTTGACGGTTGACGGTCGGAAAGGATGGGTCGAAGCCTGTTCCCGATACCTGATCTCAATCCCTACCCAGGTCTCTTGCCAGTTCTGCGGATCGGCGTGCGGCCGCGGCGATCGCCTCTTCAAACGACGATCGCACTCGAACCGATTCCAGATGATTGAGCGCGGCTTCCGTCGTGCCGCCTTTCGATGTGACCTGTGCTCGCAGCGTTGCCGGAGTCTCAGTCGCTTCGCGCGCCATGCGTCCCGACCCGTAGGCGGTCTCGACTGCGAGCTTACGGCTGATCTCGCGCGGCAAGCCGAGCGCGACCCCTGCATCTTCCATCATTTCGATCAATAGAAAGAAGTAGGCCGGTCCGCTGCCCGATATCGCCGTGACGGCATCCATCTGCTCTTCTTCGGCCAGCCACAGCGTCGCCCCCACCGCGCTCAAGATTTCGGCGGCGGTCTCGCGATGCTGCTCCGACACCTCTGCGGTCGCGAACAATCCGGTCATTCCGCAGCCCTGCAGCGCGGGGCGATTCGGCATGCAGCGCACGACCGGAATTCCGCCAGCCCAGCGCTCGATATCGCTTGCGCGAATTCCGGCGGCGACCGAAATCAGCAGCGGACGCTTGGCCTGCAGCGCCTCTCGCATGCCGATCGTGACCGAGCGCAGATCCTGCGGCTTGACCGCGAGGATCGCGACGTCCGCATCTGCAATCGCGGCGGCGTTGTTAGCGGCGATACGCACACCGTACTGCGAGCGCAACGATTCGAGCTGAGTCGCCACAGGGTCAGAAACGATCAGCTCGCTCGCCGCACGGCCGCGCGCGATCAAGCCGCCGATGAGGCTGCGCGCCATATTGCCGCCGCCGATGAAAGCAATCGTTTGAGGCATGAGGGCGAAGTCTACAGGCTAGGTCATCAAAGGGGCATGCCTCGGGGTTAGGCGTCCCGATTCTCCGGTCAGGTTTGTGGGCGCACGAGGGCTCTACCGTGCGCCGAAGAGCGCCGTGCCGATCCTGACCCAGGTTGCCCCGGCGGCAATCGCCGCTTCCATGTCATCGGACATCCCCATCGATAGCGTATCGAGATCGAAGCCTCGCTCGGAGAGATCTTTTTGGCAGCTTGCAAGCTGCTCGAACCACCCGCGTTGCTCGTCGAAGGTGTCGGACGGCGGCGGGATGCACATGAGCCCGCGCAGCTTGAGCCTGGGCAGCTCGCGCACGCGCGAAGCGAGCGCAGGGAGCTCGCTCGGAGCGACTCCGCCCTTGCCCGGCTCATCGGCGAGCCGCACTTGAATGCACACATTTAGAAGCGGGGCGTGGTGCGGACGCTGTTCGTTCAGTCGGACGGCAATGCGCTCGCGATCGAGCGTGTGAACCCAGGCGAAGTGCTCGGCAACCGCACGCGTCTTGTTCGACTGCAGTTGGCCGGTGAAATGCCAAACGAGCTCGAGATCCGCGAGCGCCTCGAGCTTCGGCAGCGCTTCCTGCAAATAATTTTCGCCGAAATCGCGCTGACCGATTTCAGCAATCGCACGCAACGCCTCTGCCGGTTGAGTCTTGCTGACCGCGACGAGACCCACGGAATCGGGCGCACGGCCATATTTGGATGCCGCGGATGCGATGCGCGTCCGGGTTTGCGTGAATCGAGTTCGAAGAAGATCGAGGTCCATCAGGGTTCTGCTATTTCGGTACGTGACAGTTCTCGCGCGATGGCGCCGGCCGCTCGTTCGGCGCCAATCTAAGCGGAAAGTGCGGACCAGTTAACATATTGGGCGCGACATCGCTCCGCTATACTCGCAAGCGTTTTTCTTAGGCTCGCGAGCGGGGTGGCGTGCGAGATGCCGACCCCGCGAAAAAGCAACGACGCTGTGATCGAAACCGGACCGAAGCAACCCACTTCGAGGGCAAGCGACTGAGGAAGAATTCATGCCTGTCGACATCGCACAGCTACTTGCTTTTGCCGTAAAGAATAACGCCTCCGATTTGCATCTGTCCGCCGGTGTTCCGCCGATGATCCGCGTGGACGGCGACATGAAGCGCGTCAACATGCCTGCACTCACGCATAAGGAAGTGCACGGCATGGTGTACGACATCATGAACGACAAGCAGAGGAAGGCGTACGAAGAATTCTACGAAACCGATTTCTCGTTCGAGATTCCCAAGCTGGCGCGTTTTCGCGTCAACGCGTTCAATCAGAGCCGCGGTGCGGCGGCGGTATTTCGAACGATTCCGTCGCTCATCATGTCGCTCGACGACCTGAACGCACCGAAGATCTTCAAGGATCTCGCGATGCAGCCGCGCGGCCTCGTGCTCGTCACCGGGCCGACCGGTTCGGGCAAGTCGACGACGCTTGCCGCGATGGTCAACTACGTCAACGACAACAAGCCCGATCACATCATCACGATCGAGGATCCGATCGAGTTCGTGCACGAGAGCAAGCGCTCGCTCGTCAATCAGCGCGAGGTTCATCGCGACACGCTCGGCTTCAGCGAGGCGCTGCGTTCGGCCCTGCGCGAGGACCCCGACGTCGTGCTCGTCGGCGAGCTGCGCGACCTCGAGACGATCCGGCTCGCGCTGACGGCGGCCGAGACCGGCCACCTCGTGTTCGGCACGCTGCACACGAGCTCGGCCGCGAAGACGATCGACCGTATTGTCGACGTGTTCCCCGCGTCCGAGAAAGAAATGGTCCGCACGATGCTGTCGGAGTCGCTCCGGGCCGCGATTTCGCAGACACTGCTGAAGCGCATCGGCGGCGGCCGCGTTGCAGCGCACGAAATCATGATCGGCACGCCCGCGATTCGAAACTTGATCCGCGAAGGCAAGATTGCCCAAATGTACTCGGCCATCCAGACCGGCCAGAAGGACGGTATGCAGACGCTCGACCAATGTTTGACCGAGCTCATGCAGAAGGGCATCGTGACGAAGGAAGAGGCGCGCTTCAGGGCGCAGAACAAGGACGCCTTCTGAGCGCGGCCGTCCAGCGCCCGCGCTCCACAGGCGACAGGGGACAGGCCACAGGCCACAGCCAGAATTCTTAAGACGAGGTTACGGCAAAGGTCGAGAACGTAAGCGAGTTTTCGGGTTGGCTTCGCTACAGGGGAAACCGCATCGCGTTTTCTGGCTGTAGCCCGTAGCCTGTAGCCCGTAGCCGGCGGAGCCCAAGATGGAACGCGAACAAGCTATCAAACTCATGCAAGACCTCCTCAAGCGGCTCGTCGACCGCAAGGGGTCAGACTTGTTCATCACCGCGGGATTTCCGCCTGCGATCAAGGTGGATGGCGAGATTCGCCCGCAATCCGAGCGCGTCCTGACGCCGGAGCAGAGCGCCGTTCTCGTGCGCTCGATCATGAACGATAAGCAGACGCGCGAGTTCGATGCTTCGAAAGAATGCAACTTTGCGATCGCGCCGGTCGGCATCGGCCGCTTCCGCGTCAGCGCGTTCGTGCAGCAGGGATTGATCGGGTGCGTCGTGCGTACGATCAACGCGAAGATCCCGACGCTCGAAGAGATGCAGCTGCCGCCGATCATGAAGGACATCGTGATGTCGAAGCGCGGTCTCGTCATCGTCGTCGGCGGAACCGGCTCGGGTAAGTCCACCTCGCTTGCCGCGATGCTGAACTACCGTAACGAGAAGACGCGCGGGCACATCATTACGATCGAAGATCCGGTCGAATACGTGCACAACCACAAAGGCTGCGTCATCACGCATCGCGAAGTGGGCGTCGACACCGAAAGCTGGCACATGGCCCTCAAGAACACGTTGCGCCAAGCGCCGGACGTCATCCTGATCGGCGAAATTCGCGATCGCGAGACGATGGAGTACGGCATTCAATTTGCCGAGACGGGTCACCTCGTGCTCGCGACGCTGCACGCGAACAGCGCAAACCAGGCGCTCGATCGCATCATCAACTTCTTCCCCGAGGAGCGGCGCGAGCAGCTCCTCATGGACTTGTCGCTCAACATCCGTTCGATGATCTCGCAGCGGCTCATTCCGCGCGAATCGGGCGTGGGGCGCATCGCCGCGATGGAGATCATGCTGAACTCGCCGCTGATCGCCGATTTGATATTCAAGGGCGAGGTCGCTGCGATCAAGGAAGTCATGGCGAAGTCGAACCGCCTCGGCATGAAGACGTTCGACCAATCGCTGTTCGAGCTCTACGAGGCTGGGCTGATTTCCTACGAAGATGCGCTTCGCAACGCCGACTCGAAGAACGAAGTGCGCTTGCGCATCAAGCTCGAGAGCAAGCGCGAGATGAAAATCTCCGACGAAGCAGGCAATAGCCTGCGTATCATGGAAGAGGAAACGGAAGGAATGATCGGACGATAGGGGATAATGATCAGGGGATAGGGGATAGTCAGAGAAGAGCGCGCGCCGCGCGGTCTTCCTTCTGACTACCCCCTATCCCCTGAACACTAGACACTGGTCTACCTATCCCCTAGACACTGAACACTGGGCAGTCATGAGCGCTGAAGGCGATCAAGTCGACAACGATGTGAGCGGTGCGGGAGACGACCGGCAGGTCGTCCTCAACACGAAGCCGTTATTCAAGCTGATGGTCGACAAGCGGGCATCCGACCTGTTCTTCACGTCGTACGCGCCGATCAAGATCAAGATCGAAGGGCAGATCTTTCCGGTCAACAAGCAGATGCTGACGCCTGAAGTCGTGCGCCAGGCGGCGTACGGCCTCATGACGCAAGAGCAGATCGAGGCGTTCAACGAAGAGCTCGAGATCGATTTCGCGATCTCAGAGCCGGGGCTCGGACGCTTTCGCGTCAACGTATTCCATCAACGCGGCAATCCGGCGATGGTGCTGCGCTACATCACGGCCGACATGCCGCGCCTCGACGATCTCGGGCTGCCGGAGATCCTGAAAGAGCTGATGATGTTGAAGCGCGGCCTGCTGCTGATGGTCGGCGCGACGGGCTCAGGCAAGTCGACGACGCTCGCGGCGATGATCAACTATCGCAACGAGAACTCCTCGGATCACATCATCACGATCGAAGATCCGATCGAGTTCTTGCACTCGAACAAGAAGTCGATCATCAATCAGCGCGAAGTCGGCCTCGACACGAAGTCGTACGCACGCGCGCTCCGAAGCGCGATGCGCGCCGCGCCGGACGTGTTGCTCATCGGCGAGATCCGCGATCGCGAGACCATGGAATCCGCGATCATGCTCGCCGGCACCGGCCATCTCGTGCTAGCGACGCTGCACGCGAACAACGCGGCCGAGACGCTCGACCGCATCATCAACATGTTCCCGCTCGATCAGCACACGCAGATCTTCTTGGACCTGTCTCAGTACCTGCGCGCCGTCATCGCCCAGCGCCTGGTGCCGGGCAAGAACAAGCGCCGCGTGGCCGCCGTCGAGCTCATGATCAACACGCCGCACGTGCAGGAGCTCATCAAGAAGGGCGATGTCATCGGCGCGAAGGAAGCGCTGCGCACGAGCTCCGAGAAGGGCATGCAGCACTTCGATACTGCACTCTACGAGCTCTACCGCGCCGGCCGCATCACGATGGAAGATGCACTTGCCTATGCGGATTCGAGGACGAATCTGGAGGCGAAGATCAACTTTGGTTGATCTT
>JBDZVE010000102.1:0-2638 GCA_040255535.1 Lysobacterales bacterium
GACGGAACGTCAGGTTCCGAGTGCCGCAGCGATTTCCGCTCCCTTTGCACTTTTGAGCGCCGCGCATAGCTTGATGCGCTGTTTTGTTTGCTCGAGCTCGAGCTCGCCTCCGCCGAGCATCGCGAGCTTCGGTCGAATGAACGCCTCCACTTTGGCAATGTCCTCCGTATCGCAGGAGCGCGCGTAAAGGGTCGACAGTTGTCGGCGCAGAAACGTCGGCAGCGCGTTCATCACTCGTTCGAGCTCTTTCTCGACGAAGTCGATGGCGACGGCGCGCCCGAGAGGTTGGCGTGCGATCCCGAAGAATATGATGCGCACGGTCTCGAGCGAATGGATGCCTTCGGACAGGCTCATATCGAGCGCAGCACGAGCGAGCTCAGGCGTATCTGCGGCCGAAAGTCCGAGGACCGCCTGCTCTCGGAACAGCGGCTCGGTCGATTTCGCGAGCGCATCGCGCAACTCGCGCATGAACGGCACGCCGCGCTCCTGCACGGCCACGGCAAAAGCCTCGGCACGAAAGGCAGCATCGAGCTTCGCGGTATCGCCCTTGAGGTATGCGACTGCGGCTTCGCTCAGCGTGGCGCGGATCTCTGAATCTCTTCCTTCGAGCGCGACGAGCGGGAGCAAGGACTGCCTGAACGCCTGGTCCTCGGGCGATTCGCTCGCATGCGCGCCGCTGCGGACATCGAAGCCCACTGCCCGCAAGCGTGGGGCGTATATCGCTCGCATCAGGTGCCGGTAGCCGTCGAGTTGGTCGGGCGACAACACGCTCGACGACAGATCGCGCATTCGTTTTCCGATCTCGAGCGCGGCAAGCCTGTCGGAATGCGTGCTCAGCGCTTTTGCCGCGGCGATCACTCGAGTGAAATCGCCAGAGCCAGCCGTGAAATCGGACCAGACGCTGTCGGCAAGTGCGAGGGCCTCCGGGCCGGAAAGCGCATGCGCGCCGGCGATGAGGCGGTCCCAACCGGCACGATCCAAACGAAAGCGGTAGTAGCCGGTGCCGCCGGCATTCGGCATCAACGCACGTTCGATCGTCGGTACATCCATCGTACCGGTGCGCTCCCCTAGTAGTGTGCAAGTCCGCTGGCCAGCCTGGCTCACGCAGATCGGGATGATCCACTTTTGAGCCGCCGTAGGTTCGACGCCGAGCGGACGAAAGCGCTCCTGAGCAAGGGCGAGCTTCCCCTGCTTCGGATGAACGCTGACGAGCGGCACGCCGGTTTGATCGACGAACGACTGCAGCGCGGCAATGAGCTTCGGGTGCTTCGCGACCTTGCCGAGCGTTTCGAAGAAGTCATCGCTCGTGGCCGTACCGTGGCGGAAGCGATTGAGATACGAGCGCAGCGCCTCCGCGAAAGCCTCCGGGCCGACGAAGCTCTCGAACATCGCGAGCACCTGAGCCCCCTTTTGATACGTGATGGCATCGAATGCGCTCGAGATCTGTCTATTCTCCGTAATTGCCTGGCGCACCGGTCTGCCCCGAGGAAGCGCATCGATCCCCATAGCGTAGAAGGCATGTTGAAGTCGAGCCGTGGCGATACCGAGCTCGGGCCGCCACTTGTGCGCTACGTTCTTGCCCAGCCATTCGGCGAAGCTTTCGCTCAACCACACGTCCGTCCACCATTTCGGCGTCACGAGATTACCGAACCATTGATGCGCGACCTCGTGCGCGACGATCTCCCCGAACGACCTCAGCTGATCGAACGGCGCATTGGCATCGAGCAGGAGGATCGAATCGTCGAAGACGATCAACCCGGCGTTCTCCATGGCGCCGCCCAGAATCGGGGTTGCGATCAAATCCAGCTTCTCGTAGGGATAAGGGATCTCAAAGTACTCCTCCATGAGCGTGACGAGTCGAGGCCCCTGCGTGAGCGCCATTTGCATTCGCGGCTTCTGTCCTTTCGTGGCGATTACGCGAAATGGAAGCGCCTCGGAGCGAACACCGTTCGAAGGGATCGACGTTTCCAGCACGTCGAACGGACCGACTGCAAGTGCGACTAGATACGTGGGTAGCGGAAGCGTCGTTCGAAAGCGATGGGTCGTCGTTCGCTCGTTCGTCGCTTGTTCGGTCTCGGGCGTGTTCGCGAAAACCTCGAGTCCGCTTGGCGCGGTGACGGAGATCGTAAACGGCGTTTTGAAGCGCGGCTCATCGAAGCACGGAAACATCCTGCGCGCATCGATCGGCGCCATCTGCGTCCAGGCGTACCAATCGCCTGCCACGTTCACGCGAAACAAGCCTTCGGCTGTTTCGCTCAGATCTCCTTCATAGTCGAACGCGAGCGTAAGAGGTCCGCTCGGAATCTTCTCGGCCGCTGTCAGCTGCGCTACCCCGGTCTCATCGACTTGCGTATATGTCGCGCTCGTGGCGAAGTCGCCCGCGGTAATCGTCACGCTCTTTACGCGCAGTCCGTTGCCATGAATGAAAATCGTCTCGGTGGGCTCGGCAAGCTCCGCCTCGATCTCGGTTTGCCCGGTAAAGCTGCTTTCAGCCGGATCGATGTGGATGGAAAGACGATATGCCGTGGGTTTGGTCGCATCCGGAAGCGGCCCGAGCGGAGGGCGAGTGTCCGCTCCGGCGAGCCCGCACCAAACTACGAGCAACAGTGCGCTGACGAGTCTTTCCATAAACCCTCCC
>JBDZVE010000102.1:2738-4453 GCA_040255535.1 Lysobacterales bacterium
AGGAATCGCTTCCGGGCTCTCCCCTGTTCCGTCTTTTGTGCGAACATGCGCCCGCTCGAACCTAGACTGGGGGGCTACTTCTAATGAACTCAAAAGCCGACAAGGTTCTTTTCTGGGGTTGCTTCATCGCCCTGATTACGACATCGACGGCCTTCATCACACGCGCGATTCTGGTCAACACGGTCTGGCCCGTGGAGTTCGGGTTGGACGCGGTGCGGTCTCAGGAGTTGTTCGGTGCCGGCATCTGGCCGTTCGCCATCAGCATCATCCTCTTCAGTCTCGTCATCGACCGCGTCGGCTACCGCGCAGCGATGTTCTTCAGCTTCATCTGCTATGCCTTGTACGGCATCTTGGCGATGATGGCCTACAGCGCCATTCATGTACCTAACCTCGAAGGCGAGGCGCTCGCTCAGGCACGCGATTCGGCGTGGAACTACCTGTATGCCGGCTCCGTGATTCTTGCGCTCGGTAACGGAACGGTCGAGGCCTTCATCAATCCCGTCGTCGCGACGCTCTTCAATCGCGAGAAGACCAAGTGGCTGAACACGCTTCATGCGGGCTGGCCTGCCGGACTCGTCGCGGGCGGAATTCTGACCATCGCGCTCGCCGATGTCGTGCAATCCGACTGGCGTGTGGTCCTCTATATCCTCGCGATTCCCGCGATCGTGTATCTGGTCATACTGTCGCGCGCGCAGTTCCCGGTTCAGGAGCGCGTTGCTTCCGGCACGACGTATCGAGAGATGCTCGCGGAATTCGGTGTGCTAGGCGCCGCCCTGGCCGGGTTTCTCATCTTTCGGCAGCTCGGCCAGGTGTTCGAGTGGTCCAACGCGATCACGTACGGCCTGCTCATCGCGGGCGTTCTCGCATACGGCTTCTATTGTCGCTGGTCGCTCGGGCATCCGATCCTGATCATCTTGTGTCTGATCATGATGCCGGTCGCGACGACCGAGCTCGGCACGGACGGTGCGATCACGGGGCTGATGGAGGAGCCGATGCGGCAAGCCGGCTATAACGCGGCATGGGTTCTCGTGTACACCTCCGCGCTCATGATGGTGCTGCGATTCTTTGCGGGGCCGCTCGTGCGCGCCTTCACGCCGCTCGGCTTGCTTGCGATCTGCGCCAGCCTTGCCATCGTCGGCCTCTATCTGCTGTCGTTCGCGGCGGGCTTGTTTTTCGTGTTCGCGGCGGCCACGGTGTACGGCGTGGCGAAGTCGTACTTCTGGCCGACGATGATCGGGCTCGCCTCCGAGCAATCGCCAAGAGGTGGTGCGCTTACGATCAACGCAATCGCGGGCATTGGCATGCTGACGGTGGGCGTCATCGGAGGTCCGTTGATCGGGTACATGCAGGAGCGCTCGGCGGAGGTCGCAATCGAAGCACAGGTGCCGGGCGTCTACGGAGAGATTGCTCGTCAGGACAGCTACTTCCTCGGCAGCTACTCTGCCGTCGATTCAGATAAGGTGGCGCAGTTGTCGCCCGAGCGGCAGGACGAAGTCCGCTCGGTGGAGCGCGCTGCCAAACAAGGTGCGCTTGCGAAGATCACGATCTTCCCGGCGACCATGCTGCTTTGCTATCTCGCACTGCTGCTGTACTTCAGGACGCGCGGCGGATACCGACCGGTGACACTCGCGGAAGGCACAGCCGCAAGCGGTCATTGATCTTCAACGCACGCGCGGCGTGTCGACCGTCGCGCGTGCGTCTTTCAGCGCGTTTCC
>JBDZVE010000102.1:4553-14048 GCA_040255535.1 Lysobacterales bacterium
TTCAACGCACGCGCGGCGTGTCGACCGTCGCGCGTGCGTCTTTCAGCGCGTTTCCGAGCCTTCGAGTAGTTGATCCCACGCTCAGCGGCGCTCAGCAGAAGGCCTCTCGAATTCGCCTCATTCACGGCGATTCTCCTCAGCTTTGGCTCGGGATGTCTGTCATGATTCGTTCGCGCGCGTCCGCCAACCGGCTTCGCTGTCCATGAGTCGAGCGGCGATGACATCTGCAGCTCTCTGTGCGCCTTGCTCTTGCGAGACGATCGCACCTACCTTTTGCGCTGTCCGCTCATACTTGGAGTCCTTCATCAGGCGCTCGAGCTCCGCCTCGATGCGTGCTCGGCGGTAATGCTTCTGCGCGATGGCGCGGCCGCAGCCAAGGCGCTCGACGCGATTCGCGTTGTCGGGTTGGTCGACAAGGTAAGGGACGATGAGCTGCGGGCGGCCCGAGCGGAGCGCCTGCGCAGTCGTACCGATTCCTCCGTGGTGTACGATGATCCGCGCTCGCGGAAAGAGATCGGAGTACGGCGCGTAGCCGGTGACCAGGATGGATGCCGTGCTTTGCGCGCTCCACTCGCGGGCACGCTTCTCGTCCAGCACGAATACCGCTCGGCAGCCGATCGTCTCGACCGCCGCGAGGCTCTCGCGCATGAATGTGTCGGCGTCGTGCACAGCGGACGTCCCTTGCGTGAACACGATGGGTGCCTCGCCTGCCGCTAGAAAGCGTTCGAGTGCCTCGTCCGGCATTCCCGTGTGTCGATCGTAGAACGCGAACCCCACGATCGATGTGTTCGGCGGGTGATCGACCTGGGACGGGCCGAACAAAGGCGAATAGAGCGCGATCGTCCCGAGCGGCGAAAACTGACCTTCGAACAGCGGGTTCTTCTCCGTTTTGGGCAAACCGAGCTCGGCACGCAACGACTCGATCGGATTCGCCCATCCACGTGCGAGCCGCTTGGCGAGATTGAACGCGACACGCGTCCATGCGGGCCCTCGCCGGTAGATCCAGCGGGAAAGCGTAGGTGCGGTCGCGAGCACCGGCGGATCGTAGCTCGAGAAAAAGATCATCGGCTGCAACACGACGCTAATTCGCGGGAGCTTGCATTTCTCCGCCGCCAGTTGGGCACCGTAGGCAACCGAATGTGTCACGACCATATCGGCATCGGGGGCTACGCGCATCACGTCTTCATAGGCGGCGCGTAGATGCGGCAGCACGAGCGCCCGCACGATGAAATCCGGTCGCTTCGCCGCCGCACGCGCGAGCGCTCGTTCGGTCATTCCAAGATGCCCGCCGAGCGTTTCGATATCCGGGCGCATGCGTTGAAAGCGCACGCCCTCCCCTTCGACCTTTGCCCGGTACTCTTCCGCGGCCGCGACGATGGGTTCGATGTCTCGTTCCTTCAACGCAAGCGCGAGCGCAAGAAACGGATGTAGATCTCCGACCGTGCCGAATGTGGCAAGAATCACGCTCCGCTTACGTCGCGTCGTCATTTCCGAAGGTATTTCTCTCGTTTCGCGGCAATGGACGCTCACGCCTGGAACCGGGCACGACCTGAATTGTTTTGCGTTGATCGTCGCTACGCAAGTCGGTCGCCGGTGATTGTGGGCACCAATTCCATTCCAGAGATCATGTCATGAGCGCTCACGAGGGATCGCGCTTCGCGTTCGGCATCGAGGAGGAGTTCTTCGTCAGCCATCGGCGCAGCCGCAACGTGGCAACTCGGCTGCCAGCCCGGCTCATCAAGCGCGCGACGCGCGCGCTCGGAGAGGACGTGGTCAAGCACGAGCTGCTCCAGTGTCAGCTCGAGCTCGTATCCCCCGTCCTGGAGAGCATCCCGGCTGCGCGAACACACGTCGCGGAGAGCCGCCGAATCGTCGGCGAGCTTGCCGCCGCACAGAACCTGAATTTAATCGCGGCCGGAACCCACCCGCTCGCCGCATGGCCAGAGCAAGAGATCACGGACGATCCTCGCTACGACGACGTGCTGAAGGGCTTTCAAATCATCGGCCGCCGCAATCTCTTCTGCGGGCTCCACATTCATGTTCGCGTGCCGGACGGGATCGATCGGGTCGACCTCATGAATCGGGCGATGCGGTGGCTGCCGCTGTTTCTCGCATTCAGTACATCTTCACCCTTTTGGCGACGGCATCGCACGGGTCTTTTGAGCTATCGACAGGCGGCCTACGACGAATGGCCACGCAGCGGCATCCCGGACTTCTACGCCAACGAAGCTCAGTATGACGAGCTCGCGGGTCGGCTCGTGCGCGGCGGCGCGATGAAAGATGCCAGCTTCTTATGGTGGGCGATTCGACCGTCGGTGCGATTTCCGACGCTCGAGCTTCGAATCGCCGACGCGTGCACACGCGCGGAGGATACGGTCGCACTGGCTGTGCTCTATCGAGCGCTCGTGTCGTTCCTAGTACGCCACCCGAATCACGGTCGCGATTGGAATGCGATCACCCGTCGCGTGATCGACGAAAACCGCTGGCGCGCAAAGCGCTACGGGACCCGCGCGGAGCTCATCGATGACCGAACGGGAAACGTCACGACGCTGCGAAACATGTATGGGCAATTGCTCGAATTGCTTGCGACGGATATCGACGAGCTCGGCGGCGCCTCGGCTTTGAATCGGTTCGATCGCATCCTGCGCGAAGGAACGAGCGCTGACCGGCAAGTCGCGATCTATTCGGAACAACGCAAAGCGGGTGCTGGGCGTGTCGAAGCACTCAAAGTCGTCGTCGATTGGCTCGCCGAGGAGACGCTCCGCCCCATCGACTCGACGCGAAACGAAGGCGCGTAGCGCATGAATACGAGCACTCAACGGCGACGGCGCATCGTCATTGGACTCTCTCCCCGCATGCTGCGTCAGGTTCCCAAGGAGCTCGGATTCCGCGGCAAGACACTGCAATATCTGGAGGAGTCTGCTGCACGCTGGGTCATGAGCTGCGGGGCCATGGTTGTGATGACGCCGACGGTCGAAGCCGAAGGACCTGTGCGGCGCTCGGATCTTTCAGTGCACGATTATGCTGCCACGCTGGATGGCCTCGTGCTGCAAGGCGGAGCGGATATCGATCCAGCGATGTACGGCGAGGTGGGCAGCGCCTCGGTCGGTATCACCGATCCTGTTCGCGATCGCTTCGAGCTCGATCTGCTGCGGGCGTTCATCGAATACGGCAAACCTGTGCTCGGCATCTGCAGAGGCATGCAGTTGATCAACGTCGCCTTCGGCGGGACGCTCCATCACGATCTTACTGCCGGAGGTGCGACGTCGCGCTTTCACTACTTGGAAGATCTTTACGACGAGCATGCACACGACTTGCGCTTTCGAGCAGACGGTTGGCTCGCATCCCTTTATCCGGACGCGAGAGCGCCGCGCGTCAACTCGATCCACCATCAAGGCGTGAAGGACCTCGGACGGGGCCTGACGACCGAAGCGTGGTCGGAGGACGGCGTCATCGAGTGCATACGAGCGGAGAGCGAACGCTTCTTGGTCGGCGTGCAATGGCACCCGGAGTTTCACGATGAGCGTTTCCCGGATCTACTTCCCACACTACCGCTGCTCAATGCGTTCGTCGAAGCGGCGAAAGAGAAGCGCATGGGCGCTCCTGCGACGTAAGCTAAAAGCAAGAAGACTCTCGCGAAGCACGCCAAGCTCGCGAGGGAAGAAGCGCATTGACGCGAAGACTTAAGGGCCCCGCGCTTTTTGCACCGCCGGGTGTCTCTACTGAGAATCTCCTCTTACCTTGGCGTGCTTCGCGAGAGATCTCCTTACGTACTCAATCACGACTGTCGGCGGCGAGGTGCAAACGCGAATAGACTCAGGCTCAGCATCATGAACGTGACCGCGCTCGCGGCAAGTGCGGCATGGATGCCGATGAGACTGCCGACAAGGCCGACGGAGATGCCGCTGAACGTTCGCAGGCCGAGTGAGGACATCGTGAAGACGCCAATGACTCGGCCGCGAATGTCGGTTGGCGCGTTGAGCTGCACGAGCGTCTGGGCCATGGAATTGAATGACAGTTCAGCAAAGCCGGCGATGAAGAGCAACACCAAGGCAAGCGTGTAGAACGGCGAGAGTGCGAATCCTGCAAGAGCGCAACACCATAGGAGAGCTAGCACGAATGCCGTTCGAGATTTCGGCGGCAACAAGCCCCTGCTTTCGAGGATACATCCGGCCGTGAGCGCTCCGGCCGCGTCGGCACCCAACAACATGCTGTAGTAGAAGTCCGGGTCGACTTGTCCGAGGTCATGCGCGAACCCAGGCATCTGTGCCTGGTACGCATTGCCGATAAACAACGATGCAGCCCCGGCGAGCACGATCATGGCCGCGAGCGTGCGATGTCCTGCGACTTGCTTCAGCGTATCCACGATGTCTCTAAAGCCCACGAGCGCACGCGGGCTCGGCGGATGCGCCGCGCGATCGTAGGGCGCATTGATGAGCCACAAGAACGTCGGCAAGTAGAGCAGCGCGTTGAAGAAGATGCCGTAGATCGGACCCATCGTGAGCAGGATTGCTCCGCCCACAGCCGGTCCCGCGAGCAAACCAAGCTGACGTGCGGTCGCGTTCAGTCGGACGGCGCTCGGCAGCGTGTCGAGCGGTACGACGTGGTGGAGCAGGACCTGCGCTGCGGGGCTCCAGAGGACGCCCGCGATGCCATGCAGCACGAGCAGCACCATTGCGTGCCACGTCTCGAGCGTATCGGTGACGAATAGCACGCCCCACGCGACGGATACCCCCATGAAGAGCAGCATGCCTGCCTGAATTACGCGCCGCGCATCGAACCGATCGGTCAGCGCGCCCGCGTGAATGGAGAACAGTAGGTAGGGCAGCCAATGTGCGATGACCGCGAAACCCGCAAGCGCTGCCGATTCGAATTTCTCGAAGATGACCCAATAGCTGATGACGTGCTCGATGTTGTCGGCCATCATCGCGCCGGCAGAGCTGAAGAAAAATCCCCGGTAGCCGGGATGGCGAAGCGCGGCGAAGGAACGATGTTTCAAAACGGGAGGACTCTGCGAGGTCATGTAGCGGCTGACGTTCAGCGGGGCGCAGAGTGTATCCGGTTGCACGCCGTCGCTCACGTCAAGAAGAGAGGCTCGCGGCGTGAGCAACAACCCGGTGAGATTCCAACTCGATTTGCTTATTCGGCGGGTTGACGGTTGACAGTTGACGGTCAGACGAGATCGCTCGCGTCGTCAGCGGCACGAAGGCGCCGGATCGCGCTTCTGCCTTCAGCCTACAGCCTACAGTCTACAGCCTAGTGCGCGACTGCCTTTGTTTCGCCCTCTCCCTTCAAAGAGGCGGCGGGCGTTAGCGTTTCGTTTGGTGAGCTCGCGAGCTGTTCCGAGGCTGCGCTTGCCTCCATCCAGGTCCGTACTCGGCGTGCGTCGGCAATGCGCGTGTACTTGCCGAAGGAATTCAGCAGCACCATTACGACCGGCCGTTCCTGTACGAACGCCGTCATGACGAGGCAGCGCCCTGCCTCGGACGTATAGCCGGTTTTCTGCAGCACGATGTGCCAATCGTCTTTTCGCACGAGCGAGTTGCTGTTCTTGAACTCCAGCAGGTCGCGACCGACGGTCACGATGTGGCTCGGACTCGTCGAATACTCGCGAATGAGCGGATCCGAAGCCGCCGCCCGTACGAGCTTCACGAGATCGCTCGCGCTCGCAACGTTTCCGCTCGATAAGCCGGTCGGTTCGACGAAGCGAGCCGATTTCATGCCCAACGATCTGGCTTTATCGTTCATGGCCCGCACGAATTCCATCAACCCGCCTGGATAGGTGCGACCGAGAGCATGAGCGGCACGATTCTCAGACGACATGAGCGCGAGGTGCAGCAGATCGTCCCTCGTGAGCTTCGTGCCGACGAGCAAACGCGAGGCCGTGCCCTTTTCCGTGTCTCGATCATCCAAGGTGATCTTGATTACCTCATCGAGCGGCTGGTTCGCCTCGCGGACGACTATCGCCGTCATGAGCTTCGTAATCGAGGCGATGGGACGGACGCGCTTTGCATCCTTCGAGTACAGGACGGATGCGTCTGTCTCATCGAAAATGACGACCGAGCTCGACCGCACATCGGGCTGACCCGCGAGTGTCCAGAATCGATGCGCGGCTTCGCTTTGTATCTCGTCGGGGACTGAACGCGCGGGTTCGACGGACTCGGAAAGCGAAGTCCCTGCTGTCAATCCATTCACGGCGAAGAGCATCGTCGCCGCGAGGACGATGCGAGTTAGATGAGTGCGCATTCCGGATCGAGCTGCTATTGGTTGTTCGAGTCGCTGCCGACGACTTCCCTGACACATAGCGTGCTGAGAAAGCCGAGATCAGGGTAGACGATCTTACCCAATAGAACTGTGAGGGAATGCCTGGTTACGAGCGACACACCTCGCGCATCGCGACGGTCAAATCCCCAAATAGGCTCGCCGGACTCAAGCCGGCCTCAACGAAGCTGGCTGTCCTTGCTGCCCCGGCGGTTATAGCCTGAGTAGTGCGCGGCCTCTTGATCCTCCGCTTCCTGGCATGCGACGCAAAGGCGCACTCCTGCGATCGCCTGGCGGCGCGCTTCCGGAATTTCGGCATTGCATTCCGCGCAGTGGCTGAGGCTCGCGCCGGACGGCAAGCGGCTCTTCGCCCGATTCACTGCGTCTTGTACGGTCGCATCGATCTGATCTTGCACGGCGCCATCGCCAGCCCAACCCGTCGCCATTTTCTACTCCGCACCAACCTGGACTGATCAGCCCTTTATGGTTCCCCGCGACGGGGTTTGCAAGTCCGCCGCTCCAACGCTCGCTCAGTGGTTCATAAAGCCTCGCTTCAACTAGCACATCCCGTTTCTGCAGGGCTGGCCCATACCGTGCAACGGGCTTACGCTCGGGCAGCCTGAGGTTGACTCGTTTCGCTCCCGGAGCCAGGCAGTGAGCCCAAAGATCACGCGGCGCGATTTTCTGAATGGCGTCGCTGTTTCCATTGGCGCAACACTCGCGCCCTCGTGGTCTCATGGCGGGTGCGGTTTATCCGCCTTCACTGAGTGGAATGCGCGGTAGCACCGACGCCTCATACGCAGCGGCGCATGCGCTGCGGGACGGGCGGCGATTCTCCCTTGCCGGAGTGCCGAACGAAAGCGAGGTCGATCTCATCGTTGTCGGCGCGGGCATCAGCGGTTTGGCCGCGGCCTACTTCTACCGTCAGGCGCGCCCGCGTGCCAGCATCTTGATTCTCGACAACCATGACGACTTCGGCGGACACGCGCGTCGTTGCGAAATGCGCGTCGATGATCGGCTCCTCGTCAGCTACGGCGGCAGCGAATCCATTCAATCGCCGGATCATTTGTGGAGCGAGCGCGCATCGGGTTTGCTCGAGGATCTCGGTGTCGACCTTTCACGATTCGAAACAGCCTTCGACCGGACGCTGTATCCGAACATCGGGCTGTCGCGCGGGCTGCTGTTCAAGCGTGAAGCCTTCGGGACGGACAAGCTCGTGACGGGCGACCCGACGACCATGGTCGCAGACGACATTCCACCCGATCGGCTGAATGCGCGTTCCGCAAAGGCATTCATCAACGCCTTTCCACTCGACGCGAGGGCCCGAGCACAACTCATCGCCCTCTATACAGAGCGTCGCGACTTCTGGCCCAGGTCTTCCATCGCGCAGAAGATGGAAATGCTCTCGTCGATGAGCTATCGCACGTTTCTCACGCGTCATTGGGGCCTCTCGGAGCAAGCCGCGCGCACCTTCCAGATGCGGCCTCACGACTTCTTTGCAGTCGGCATCGATCTACTGCCTGCGTTCGAGGCTGCGAGCACGGGATACCCGGGCTTTCAGGGCCTTGGTCTTCCGCGTCACGACAGCGATGTCGCGAAAGTCGAGGATCCCTATATCCATCACTTCCCAGACGGAATGCCTCGCTCGCGAGATTGCTCGTGCGCAAGCTCATTCCCGACGTGGCGCCGGGATCTACGATGGAGGACATCGTGCTCGCACCCTTCGACTACGCGCGCCTCGATTCGGACGCACCCACACGCCTGCGTCTCGAGAGCACGGTAGTTTCGATCCGCAACACGCTGCAGGGCGTCGACGTCGGTTACGTTCATCGCCGTACGTTGCGGCGCGCACGGGCCAAAAACGTGATTTACGCCGGCTACAACATGATGCTTCCATACTTGATGGACGAGCTGAAGGATGGGCAGCGCTCCGCACTTTCTCACAGCGTCAAAGCCCCGCTCGTTTACGTCAAAATTGCCGTGCGCAACTGGCAGGCTTGGATCGATGCTGGCGTGCATGAGGTGACGAACACCCTCGGGTTTTACTCGCGGCTGAAGCTCGACTATCCCGTGAGCTTGGGCGGTTATCGATGTGCACGCGATCCACGCGAACCCATCATTCTGCACCTGGTCCATGTACCCATTGCCGAACGAAATAAGGACCAACGCACCGCGTGGCGTGAGGGTCGGAATGCGCTCTATACGACTCCCTTCGCCGATTTCGAGCGCCACGCGTTCGATGAGCTCATGCGCAGCCTCGGAAAGACGTTCAACCCGGCGCGCAATGTCGCCGGTACAGCGGTGTTTCGTTGGGCGCACGGCTACGCTTACGGATTCAACAGTCTATTCGATAAAGAAAGCGACCTAGGATTGCAGGATGTCGCGCGCGCCCCCGTCGGCCGCGTGAGCATTGCGAACTCGGATGCTGCGTGGAGCGCCTATGCACATGCCGCAATAGACGAGGCAGCCCGCGCGGTCGACGAAACGGTGAGCGCGGTGTAAGCCCGCTACGACGCGAAGAATCTAGTATGATCCGCAGCAGCCCCCGCCATGCTGATCCACAGCGCCGGTCTACTAGATCTCGCTCGTGACAGAACACATGCGAACGAATGCAAGACGAGTGCGTGACACCGCGTTCTGAACGGGACTCCTTCCGCCTGTGGGCTCGGCGGCTGGTCGTTTGCATCGCCGCGCTCTGCTCGCGACCTGCCTTCGCGGAGCCGTTCATCGGGCAATTCGAGTTGAAGACGCTGGAGAGCGCGCCCGGATCGTTCGAGTTCCAAAGTCAGAACGCATGGGCTTCCGGGCAGCCGAAACGGCGGATCGACCTCGATGAGGGCGGCGAGTTGCTCATGGACGAGAATTCGCTCTTTCGCGCGCGCTACGCGCTCGAAATCGAGATGGGCTTCACGACGGCCGTGAAAATGCGCGTCGGCATCGAGCTCGAAGATGAGCGGATCGACGACCCCGAAACGCTCAGCGAAGCGAACGATTTCGAAGGACTCAGGTTGGAGGAAATCGGCGCTGAAATCGTCGCGATCTTGATACCTCGAGAGGGAGACGGTGCGGGACTCGGCCTTGTGGCAGAAATCGAAGGGCCGAGCGACCTGAAAGGTCCGAACAGCTTTATCGTGGGACCGATCATCGAATACCAATCGAGCGCGTGGCTCTTTGCCGCAGTCCCGATGGCGGTGCGTGCGTTTGGCGGCGATGGCGAAGACGGCGAGACAACCG
>JBDZVE010000103.1:0-14000 GCA_040255535.1 Lysobacterales bacterium
CGCAAGGATGACGGCGCTTGTACAGGGCCACCTCGCTTCCGCAAGGATGACGGCGGCTGTGCAGGGCCACCTCGCTTTTGCAAGGACGACGCCGTGTTGACGTCGGAGAGCTTACGAATGCGTGCCGGCTTGTTCGTCCGCCGACAGACAAGCTGCCGCGTCCGGCGCGAGCCGCGTGTTGTTGGGTCCCGCCCAATCCTCGCGCGACACACTGCTGATGACGATCACCTTTTCGACGTCGTGAATGGGCTTGACGCCTTTGGCCACTAACGCGAGCGCCGGACCGTTCGCCGGGACGACGGTGAGCGTTTGCGCGATCGGTTCGGCGCCGCCGCGTTGCGCGCCCGGCGGGAGACTTTCAATCGGCCAGGGCACATAAATGACATGTCCCTTCGCTTCGATGCTGATCGGCTGATCCAGCGGCTCGGCAAATGACACGCAGAATTGCGCCGCCAGCGCGCCTCCGTTCGCCACGGTGACCACTGCTTTTTGTCGATCCGACGAAGTAACCACCGAGAGGTCTCCGGCAAGCGGCACGAACGTCACTGCGAACGCCGCGCTAGCCACGAGACCTGCAGTCAACGCCACCGCGATCCTCTTCAGCCTGGGGCGCGCCGCCCGAATCGAAGGCGCCGATGCACACCGACGTGTGCTCATCATGAATTCAGTCATGGTCAGCAACTCGCGAGTCACATCTCACTATTAAAGGGAGAGCGTAGCCCCGCCGTCGACCGCGCGGAAGCTCTCGCGCGGCAAGGGAGAACCTGTCGACCGTGTAGTAACGACACGGTGAGCGGGGCCGACGACGTCGTTCAGGTTGCGCAAAAATGTTATCGCTCACATGAAAACGGTCGATATTAAGAAAAATCAATATATCTATTGCGACCGTCGTAGACAAAGTGACTTACGTTGTCATCAGGCAAATTTCCGTTTGAGCACACGCTCGCCTCCTCTGCTAACTGCAACGCGTTCATTACCGCTTGACGGATGAATTGCACAGGACCATAAGACGCGCCCGACAAATTGTTTACTCGCGGATGTCTAACGCCTTTACCAATGAGGTGCTCGCTATTCGATTGAAAGATTGTCTCGATTGATTGATTGCTTCGGTGATGCAGGGGGGATCTTGCATAACAGGAGTGTTGAAAATGAAGATGCGTCGATATTTTCGCGGCACACTAGCCGCGACTGTCTTGTCTATCGCCGGATTGGCTTTCATGCCTACGGCAAACGCGCAAACGTGCCTCTCCAACAATTCAACAGGTACGAACAACGGGTACTACTATTCGTTCTGGAAGGATAGCGGCAACGTACAGTTCTGCATGTACGGCGGCGGTCGCTACACCTCGCAGTGGAGCAACATCAACAACTGGGTCGGCGGAAAAGGCTGGAATCCCGGTGGCCGCCGCACCATCACCTACTCGGGCTCATTCAATCCCAACGGCAATGCCTACCTTGCAGTCTACGGATGGACGAGAAATCCCCTCGTCGAATACTACATCGTCGATAGCTGGGGCTCCTGGCGTCCGCCCGGCTCCGGATACATGGGCACGATCTCGAGCGACGGCGGCACGTACGACGTCTATCGTACGCAGCGGGTCAACGCACCTTCCATCGAAGGCACGAGAACGTTCTATCAATACTGGAGCGTTCGCCAGCAAAAACGAGTCGGCGGCACCATCACCACCGGCAATCACTTCGATGGCTGGGCAGCCTACGGTATGAACCTCGGCACGCATGACTACATGGTGCTCGCGACCGAAGGCTATCAAAGCAGCGGCAGCTCCGACATCACGGTCGGCGGCAGCGGGAGCAGCAGCTCATCGTCGAGCAGCAGTTCGTCCTCGAGCAGCAGCAGCGGTGGCGGCGGCAGCAACACCATCGTCGTCCGCGCGCGCGGCTCGACGGGCGGCGAGCAGATCAGCCTGCGCGTGAACAACCAAACCGTGCAGAACTGGACGCTGAGCACGAACATGCAGAACTACACTGCTACGACGAACCTGACCGGCGGCACCACGGTGCACTTCACGAACGACGGCGGCAACCGCGACGTGCAGGTCGACTACATCCAGGTGAATGGTCAGATCCGCCAGTCCGAGAACCAAAGCTACAACACTGGCCTCTATGCCAACGGCAGATGCGGCGGTGGCGGCTACAGCGAATGGATGCACTGCAATGGCGCCATCGGCTACGGCAACACGCCGTAACGGCGGAATCGACCCAAGTCGAATTGAATCGATTTGATCGATCGGAGCTGGGCGCGGACGCAAGTCCGCGCCCTCTCCACCCGATGCAAAGGCCATGAACGTTTCATCGACGGCGCTCGCCCCAACCGCACCCAGCATCCTCGCTCGGGTCTGCACCCGACGTTTCGCGTCGAATTATCTATCGACGCTCGCGTTTATCGGCGTGTCGTACTGGATCATCTCGAGCTTGAGCTCGTTCCATCGCGCGATCCTGCAAGGGGAATGGCAGCTCGGCATGTTCGAGATCGATGCGGTCATCACCGTGCAGGCCATTTTCATCACGCTGATTGCGCTGTACGCGGTGATACTCGTTCCGTATTACGCCGCCTATCCGTGGATGCGCTCGAAGAGCTTCACGTTTGCGCACGGCGTGTGGTTCGCGCTGCGGCGGCACCGCGCGCGAGCGAAGAGCATCCCCGCACTCGATGCGACGCGCAACGTCATGAAGCTGCCCGTTCGCGCGCGGCTCTCGCCGCTTTCGAAACAGGCGGGACTTGCGTTGTTGCTCAAGTTCTTCTTCGCACCGCTGATGATCAACTGGTGCCTCATTCACATCGCCAATCTATCGGGATCCCTGCTGCAGCTCTTCGATGGGATCGAGGCGGGCTTATCCGGGCGCGTGCTGTTCGACAATGCGCTCTTCTGGGCGTCTTTTCAGCTCATCTTGTTCGTCGACACGCTGCTGTTCACGCTCGGCTACATCATCGAAGTCCCCGCGCTCGGCAACCGCATCCGCAGCGTCGATCCGACCTTCTTCGGCTGGTTCATCTGTCTTGCCTGCTACCCGCCGTTCAACGATTTCACCGGACGCTTCCTGCAATGGCAGAGCCAAGATTTCCCGTACTTCACGAACGCCTTCGTTCATTTCACGATCAATGTCACGCTGCTGATCGCGCTCGCGATTTTTTCGTGGGCGTCCGTCGCGCTCGGGTTCAAGGCGAGCAATCTGACGAATCGCGGCATCGTGTCGCACGGTCCTTACGCGTTCGTCAGGCATCCGGCCTACGTCGCGAAGAACCTCGCGTGGTGGCTCGGCGCGCTGCCCACGTTCGGAATGCTGATCGCCGCAGGCAACTGGCGAGGACTGAGTTATGCGGTGCTCGCCGTGCTCGGCTGGACCGGCATCTACGTGTTGCGCGCGCTCACCGAAGAGCGGCACTTGCTGATGGTGAACAATGGATATGCGCAGTACGCGCAGCGCGTTCGCTGGCGGTTCGTTCCAGGGATCTGGTAGCGGATCTCCGGCTCGAGTCTTCAGATGATCGTGGCGCCGCCATCGATCGCGAGTATCTGACCGGTAATGTGGCCGCCGGCGTCGGATGCGAGCAGCAGCGCGGGCCCCATCAGATCGGTGTCGCCGCCGAGTTTCCCGAGCGGCGTTTGACGCAGGATATCGTCACCCTGCTGCTCGAGCGTCGCCCTCGTCATCTTCGACGGAAAGTAGCCGGGCGCGAGCGCATTGACCCGAATGTTGCGCGGCCCCCATTCCGCGGCGAGCGCGCGCGTCATGTTGATCACCGCACCTTTCGCGGTGTTGTAGGCAATCGTGCCGGGTCGATCGGGATGATGGCCCAGCAAGCCTTCGATCGACGCAACGTTGATGACGCTGCCCCTGCCCTGCTTCAAGAACGCGCTGCGCGCCACCGTCTGCGTCATGAGGAACAGCGCGGTGACGTTGAGCCCGATGACTTTGTTCCAGCCGTCGAGCGGATAGTCTTCCGCTGGCGCGCCCCAGACGGTACCTGCGTTGTTGACGAGAATGTCGATGCGGCCAAAGCGCTCGATGACTTGCGCGGCCAAGTCGGAAGCGGCTTCGGGCGTGCCGAGATCGGCGACAAAGCCGACGGCCTCACAACCCGCGCTTCTGAGCTGCTCGACGGCCGCGTCGAGGTCCGGCTTCTTGCGCGCGACGAGCGCGAGCGATGCGCCGAATTCACCGAGCGCGCTTGCGATCTGCAATCCGAGCCCGCGCGATCCGCCGGTGACGATCGCGACGCGGCCGGTCAGATCGAACAGGCTCGCGAGCACCCCGGCTTTAGGTCGCATCGACTTGCCCATACTCGGCGCGCAACCGCTGTTTATCGACCTTGCCGGTCGTCGCGAGCGGCATCGAGTCGACGCGCACGATCGCATCGGGCAGCCACCAGTTCGCAACGCGGGTTCGCAGCGCATCGAGCAGCGCTTCGTCGGTGATGCGCGCGCCGTCTCGCGGTTCGATGATCAGCACCGGGCGCTCGCCCCATTTCGCATGTGTCCGCCCGATGACGGCGACGAGCGCCACTTCGGGCAGCGCGCCGACGATCGCTTCGATCTCGCCGGGGTTGATCCATTCGCCGCCCGATTTGATGAGATCCTTCGTGCGTCCCGTGATGCTGACGTTACCCTGCTCGTCGATCACGGCGAGATCTCCGGTATCGAACCAGCCGTTCGCATCGACGGCCGGC
The DNA here is from genome assembly GCA_040255535.1 of Lysobacterales bacterium. Classification (GTDB taxonomy): domain Bacteria; phylum Pseudomonadota; class Gammaproteobacteria; order Steroidobacterales; family Steroidobacteraceae; genus Steroidobacter. The sequence continues at coordinate 4,691 of JBDZVE010000103.1, forward strand.
TCGCTCTCGCCGAAATAGCGTTCGATCACGCTCGCCCCGCGTACGCGCAGATGGCCTTCGCACCCACGCTGCTCAGGCAGCGGTACGCCCTCGACGTCAGTCAATAGCAGATCGATGCCGATCGGCGGGCGCCCCGATTGCGACGCTCTGCGTACCGCTGATGTCGCCGGCGTCGTCGTCCCAAGCGGCGACAACTCGGTCATGCCCCAACTCGTTTGGACGACGACACCGAGGCGCTTCTCCAAGCGATCCATCAACGCCTGCGGCACCGCCGATCCGCCGAGCATGATCCGTTTGAGCGACGGCACGTCTTCGCCCGAGCGCTCGAGATGATCGACGAGTCCGAGCCACACCGTCGCGACGCCTGCGGCGACGGTCACGCCTTCCGCATTGATCAGGCTTGCGAGACTCGGGCCGTCTTGATGACGCCCAGGCAGCACGAGCTTCGCGCCGACGGCGGGTGCCGCGAATGGGAAGCCCCACCCATTCGCATGAAACATCGGTACGGCCACGAGCAGCGAATCGCGCGAGGTGAGACCGCTGGCATCCGCCTGAAGCTGATGAATGGTATGAAGATAGTTCGAACGATGCGTGTACGTGACGCCCTTGGGCACACCGGTCGTGCCGGAGGTAAAGCACAAGCCCGCCGGCGCGTTCTCGTCGAACGCGCCCCACGAGACGGCTCGACCGCGCTCTTCTAATAGTGTCTCGTAGCGCCACGTGCAGAACCGATCGGAATGCGGCAGCGTCACTTCAACCCCAGGCTCATCGAGCACGATGAGATGCTCGAGCGTCGGACAGAGGGGGATGAGCTTCTCGGCAAGCGGCGTCAAATCGGGGCTGACGGCCAGCACGCGATTCTCCGCACGTTGAATCATCAACGCCAGTTGCGCCGGCGTGAGACGCGGGTTGAGCGTGTGGCACACGATGCCGACGCCCATTGCGCCATACCAGCATTCCATGTGCGCCTGGCTGTTCCAGGCGAGCACGCCGAGATGGTCGCCCTTCGCAAGACCGAGCGAGCGGAGCGCGCCGGACAAGTGCAGGCACCGCTCTCGCAGCTCCGAATACGATATCCGTGAGCGAGCCCCGCCGCTGCCGCCGGTCACGACTTCGGTGGCGCCGTGCCACTTCGCTGCGTGATCGATGAAGCGATTCAGCGTCAGCGCGTAGGGCTGCATCGCGCCCGGCCGAGCCTGCTGTCGCGTCGCTGAGCTTCGCTCCGGAGCTTCCTCCACATTTCCTTTGTTCATCTATTTCTTGCGTGCCGAGCCTTGGCAGATCGCGCGAAAGCCCGCGGCCATGAATGTCGCCATGTGCTTTCTGATTGAAGCGAAATCCCCGGATGAGCACAGCCCGTGCGACAACTCGTCCAAGCGGCCGGTGCGCGCCATGTTGTGCGTCATCGCGCCCGAGACGAAGTGATATCCCCAGAAGATCGTTTCCTCGTCGCACTCGGGCATCGCCTTCTTCAGCAAATCGATCAAGGCGAGCGCGACCGGATTGAAGTACTTCGTCATCTTCTCGGCGCCCCAACCGGCGGCGCTGTTGGCCTGCGCGGCGATCTTGCCGAACGCGACCCACTGCTCTTCGTCCTCGATCTGCGCATTCAAGTCAGGGTCGATCCAGGCATGCAACGCCCCTTCGACGGTGACGTTGTCGCCGGCCTCCTCGGCATAGCGGCGCATCGCCTCGAGGCGATTGCGCGAAGAGAGCGGTGCGCGGCGCGCCCAGACGGCCTCGTAGATGCTCTCCTTGCCTTTGAAGTGATAGTGAATGAGCGTCGAGCTCACGCCGACGCGCGCGGCGACGTCCTTCAAGGTCACACCGTGATAGCCGTACTCGGCGAAGAGCTGTTCGGCGGCATCGAGAATGCGCGCGATCGAGGCTTCGCGGACTCGCGCCTTGTGATTCGGAACGCGGGTACGGCGCGGCGCTTGCGCTTTGGCGGTTTTGGCTTTGTCGATGCTGCTCATAGCATTCACTCAGGCTGCCGGCACGCCGCGGGCACGTCAACGCCCTCACCCCGACGCATCGGCTTCGGTGGAAACGCCGAGAAACCGATGTCGAACCGCCATGCGCGCCCTTGCTGCTGCCGCTTTGCGATCAACGCGTCGGCGAAGGCGAATGCCTGCGGCTGCAGATCGCGTGCGGCAGACGGCACATCGTCGATCTCGAGATAGCCGCGATCGCGCGCCGTAAAGCGAGGCCACGGCGGTAAGCCGTCGGCCTTGGGAACACCGTCCCGAACGAATGAAATCCAATAGCTCATCATGGCTTTCGAAAGCTCCGACTCCACGATCGTCAGCGGACCGCGCGGCCAGTTCGGACCGAGGGCCGCGGATGCGCCGACCTGTCCAAAAATATAAGGCAGCTCGCTCGCATGAAATGCTGCCAGATCGCGCTCGCGTTGTGCCGGCGTTGCATGCCGAAAGAAATAAAGATACGCCGCTTGCCCTGCTTCCGCCTGTTTGCGCACTAGGTATTGCGCGGCCCACCCATGCAGGCCATCGCGAACCGATGCCATTGCGTCCGCTTTCGGATCGACGCCGGGGTATACGGCGAGGAACTTGGATGCTTCGGCACCGAAGCGGCAGCGCACGTCCGCTTCGTACGCGCGCTGGCTTTCAGGGACGTTCGTCACGAGAAAGGGAAACGATTTGATTTCGCCTTCGTTGAACCCGGCAATGACCGGCACGTGCGCCTGCTCGCCGCGCGCGAACGTTTCGGCGATCTGCCGCTTCAGCACGACCCCGTCGATAACGGGCTCGGATTGCCATCCGCTTGCCCGTGCCGCTTCGAACAACGCCTTCGCGTCGGTCGCGCGGAGCGCTTCGGCGTTCGTTGCGCCCGCCGCCTCGGCGAGCGCCGTTCCCATCGCTTCGGCGGAACGCACGCCGAGCGCATCCCCATGCAGCGCGCGAAACGTCGAGATGCGCCCGCTTTGCGCGATCGCTTTCGTGAACAGTCCGCGCGCGAGCGGACTTGCGAGCAGCGCGATGACGCTCAAGCCGCCGGCCGACTCGCCGGCGATCGTGACCCGATCGGGATCGCCGCCGAACGCCGCGATGTTGTCGCGCACCCAGCGCAGCGCCTCGATCTGGTCGAGCACCCCATAGTTGCCGGAGATGCGCCGCGAGGATTCGGCGCTCAGCGCCGGATGCGCGAGATACCCGAGCACGCCGAGCCGATAGTTGATCGAGACGAAGACGATGCCTCGCTCGGCCAGCTTCGTGCCGTCGTACAACGGTTCGGAGCTGCTCCCCGTCACGAGCGAGCCGCCATGGATCCACACCATGACCGGCAGGTTGCGCGCGCCGGTCGGCGCCCAGACATTGAGCGTCAAACAATCTTCGCTCGGCGATGCCATCTCGCCGAAGTAGAGGCTTTTCGGGTTCCGTGCCGGCTGTAAGCACGCGTGTCCGAACTCGCGCGCGTCGCGTACGCCGTCCCAGGGCGGCGCCGGCACTGGCGGCCGCCAACGCAGATCGCCGATCGGCGGCTTCGCATACGGAATACCTTTATATATAGCGACGTTCGAATCCGCCTCCGCGATCCCCTGCACGATGCCGGCACGCACGCGCACCTGCGGCCGTTCCGTGCTCGTCGCGGCGGCCGGCCATGCGGCCGCGGCGATGAGGACGAAAGAAGTGAGATGCAATCCGAATCTCATCCTGTCGCCGGCTCAGAATTGATAGTTGAATCGAAGGCCGAACGTCCTCGGCCGCAGGATCGCGAAGCGGCTATCGATGAAGGCTTCGGGATGGATGTACACGACTCCATCGCTGTTGCCGAGGTTCTCGACGTACAAGGTCGTGGTCGTCTGGCCGAAACCGATGCCGGTCTGCAGATTGATGAAAGTATAGTCGTCGGTGTGATCGTAAAGTGGACTCTGTACGCCCTGCGTGCCCGGCGAGTTCGGAAAGCCGTTCGGGAAGGAGCCGACGTGCTGAACTTGAAAGCTGCTGAATCCGGTGACGGTCGGACTGAAGCGGTAGTCATAGATACCGAAGAACGATCCTTGCACGTGCGGCGACGCGAGCCGCGAGCCTTTCTCGGCACCTGAGATCACGGCTTCCTCGGCCGACAGCTCCGTGACTTCGGCCTCGTTCAACGAACCGTTCAAGCCGAGCAGCAGCCCGCGCACCGGCCTCCAGGTCACCTCGGCTTCCAATCCCTTGCTGACCGCGCGCCCGACGTTCGTCGCAAACTGCACTGAATCGGAAGGACGGTTCGCCTGCACTTGAATGTTGCTCCAATCGATGTAGTACGCGGCGAGGTTCGCGGTCAGCTTTCCGTTGAGCCAGAGGCCCTTCAAGCCGACCTCGTAGTTCGTGAGGTCATCGGAACCCGCGCCGTCAGGGATGACGAGATCGTTCGGATTGACCGTGCTGACGTTGCCGGCACGCGCGTTGTAGACAGGCGTGCGATAGCCGGTCGAGACGGTGACGTAGGTCATCAAATCGCGTGAAGGCTCATAGGTGATGCTCGCCTTCCACGAGGTTCGTTCTGCGGACGGATAGCGGGAATGCGTCGCTTGAGTCGGAATTCGCGCGAGCGGTCCGCTGAGGCCGAACAGCGCATAGGTGAAGTACTGCGAGTTGTAGCCCGCGTCCGTGTCCAACGTCCCGCCATACTTGCCGTAGCGCAGACCGCCCGTGAGCGAGAGTTTGTCGGTCAAGTGATAGACGAGCTCGCCGAAGCCCGCGAGCTCGTACGTGCTCGTGTCGCTGCCGAAGCTGTTGAACGTCGCATCCTCCGGCAGGCCGGTGATGTTGCGCTGGGCGAGGAATTCGGGAGTCGACTTCTGCCTGCCGACGAGATCGGTGTCGCGATGCAGGTAGAAGCCGCCCAGCACCCAATCGAATTTCTCGCCTGGATCGGAGACGAGACGCAGCTCCTGCACGAATGTCTTCGCTTCGAAACCGTCGCGCAGGAAGAACGGGATGCCGCCACCGAACGTGCCTGCGAGATCGACGTCGAAGCGGCCATCCGCGATCGAATACGTCGAGGAGCTGGTGAGACCCGCGCCGTCGAACGTGTAGTCGATCGTGGCGTTGTAGACTCGAGTCTTCGACGTGTACAGATCCGGCGTCGCCGAGAAACGCTTGCGCTCGCCCAACTCGGGGTTCGTGAGCGAGGCGTCCTGCGGTTGGCTGTCTTCGTAGGAGCCGAGCAGCCGTACGCTCAAACGGTCGGTCGGCTTCCACAGGAGAATGGCGCGACCGCCCGAGTCCTCGAGCGTGTTCGAGTTCTCGACGCCCGTCCCGAGATTGTCGATGTAGCCCTCCTCGTCGCGGTGAAAGCCGACGATGCGCAGCGCGAGCGTATCCGTGACGAGCGGAATGTTGATCATCGCGTTGTAGCGCTGGCGAATGCTCTCGCTGTCGGGCGTATAGCCGCCGTCGACGAGCGCGGAAGCATCGAAGCGCGTCGGGTCGGGGCTGCGCGTCAGGATGCGGAGCGCGCCGGAAAGCGAACCCGAGCCGAACAGCGTGCCCTGCGGACCGCGGAGAAATTCGACGCGCTCGATATCGTAGAGATTCGGATTGAGCGTCACCGTGTTGCCGATCGTGCTGAGCGGCAGCTCGTCGAGATAAATCGTGGTCGTCGTCTGCAGGCCCGCGCCCCAACCGTTCGTCGAAATGCCGCGAGCGGTAAGACGCGCGTTGTTGTCGCTTGCGACGTTGAGCACCGCGCCCGGCGTCTCGCGTGCAATCCCTTCGTAGCCAACGATGCCTTTCTGAGTCAGGTCCTCTTGCGAGAACGCAGTGATGCTGAGCGGCACGTCCTGCAAGCGCTCGCTGCGGCGGGTCGCCGTGACGACGACGACTTCCACTTCCTGCACGCGATCGTGCTCGTCGTTCGTATCGGCGTCGCTCGAGGCGGCGTGGGTCTGAGGTGCGGCGGAGCTCGCCGCGAGGATCAACGCGATCGTGTAAGCCAGACGATTCATCTGCCTTCCCCCTGTTGCTGCCGCGTCTCGTGACGCTTGTTTCGTGATGAGCGAGCGGTTTGCTCGCGCCGTGCACGACAGTTAACATTGACTGACGAGTAAGTCAATATTAAGAAACAGGGGCGGGATGGCTCGATCGGGCTGCTCCGCTCGGAAGCCGCAGCCCGTTACCTGCCGCGGCTGGCCCGATGCGCTTACCCACAAGTATCTGAACAAATTAGACAATTCCCCCTACACCACCGGAGCAGCTTCATGACCGACGCCGTCATCGTGTCCACCGCCCGCACGCCTATTGGCCGCGCATTTCGCGGTGCGCTGAACAACATCAAGTCGCCGACGCTCGCCGCCCACGCGATTCGCGCAGCGGTCGGCCGCTCCGGCCTCGGCGCCGAGGAGATCGAGGATGTCGTGCTCGGCACTGCACTACCGGCGGGAACGGCCGGCATGAACCTCGGTCGACTCGCCGCGCTCGCGGCAGGTCTCGGCGAGCGCGTCGCCGGCCAGACCGTCGACCGTCAGTGCGCGTCCGGCTTGATGGCGATCGCGATCGCCGCGAAGCAGGTAATCGTCGATGGGATGCAAGCCGTCGTCGGCGGCGGGCAGGAAAATATCTCCGCGCTCAACACGCCGTTCATCGAATGGGTGTCCCGCGAGAAGGACCCGAACCTCATCGCGCGCAGCGAGCACGCGTACATGTCGATGCTCGATACAGCCGAATTCGTCGCAAAGCGCTACGGAATCTCGCGCGAAGCGCAAGACCGCTACGCGCTCGCCTCCCAGCAGCGAACCGCCCTTGCGCAATCAGCCGGACGCTTCGATAAGGAGATCGTGCCGATCACGGCGCAGCAGTCGGCGACCGACAAGGCGACCGGCGCAGTCTCATATCGCGAGGTCACGTTGAGTCGAGACGAAGGCAATCGCCCTGATACCACGCTCGAGGGACTCGCGAAGCTGAAGCCCGTCCGCGACGGCGGCGTGATCACGGCCGGCAATGCGAGCCAGTTGTCGGACGGTGCATCGGCGTGCGTCATCGTCTCCGAGCAGCTCGCCGCGCGCCGGAATCTTCAGCCCATCGGCCGATATCTCGGCATTGCCGTCGCGGGGTGCGCGCCGGAGGAGATGGGCATCGGACCGGTGTTCGCGGTACCGAAGCTGCTCAAGCAGCACGGCTTGCGAGTCGCCGATATCGGGCTGTGGGAGCTCAACGAAGCATTCGCCGTACAAGCGCTCTACTGCCGCGATAAGCTCGACATCGATCCCGAGATCTACAACGTCAACGGCGGCGGCATCTCGATCGGGCATCCCTATGGCATGACCGGCGCGCGGCTCGTCGGGCACGCTCTGCTCGAAGGGCGGCGTCGCGGCGCGAAGCACGTCGTCGTGACCATGTGCGTCGGCGGCGGCATGGGCGCTGCCGGACTCTTCGAAGTACTCTGACGGTCGAGGTCATCACACCATGTCTTCGCTTCTGCTCTCGCGCCGCGACGTCGATTTTCTGCTGTTCGAATGGCTCGACGTCGTGCGCTTGATCGATCGCCCGGACTTTGCCGAGCATTCCCGCCAGACGTTCGAGGCGGCGCTCGATACCTACGCCGAAATCGCGGAGGCGGAGTTCGCTCCGCACAACAAGAAGGTCGACCGTGAACCGCCGCGGCTCGTCGACGATCGCGTCGAGTCGGCGCCGGAGCAGCGCGCGGCGCTTCAAGCCTTCGCCGCGGCGGGGCTGCTCGCCGCGGCTCAGGAAGAATCTTTCGGCGGCATGCGCCTGCCTTATGCCGTCGAACGCACGGGGCTTGCGTTCGTGCTCGCGGCCTGCCCCGCCACCGCGGGCTATGCGTTCCTGACGATGGCGAACGTCAACTTGCTGTTGATTCACGGCACGTCATCGCAGATCGAACGCTTCGTGCAGCCGATGCTCGACGGCAGATGGACCGGCACGATGTGCCTGTCGGAGCCGCACGCGGGCTCCTCGCTCGCGGACATCACGATGCGCGCGGAGCGGCAAGCGGACGGCACGTATCGCTTGACGGGCAACAAGATGTGGATCTCGGGAGGCGACCACGATCTCGCCGAAAACATCGTTCACCTCGTGCTTGCGAAAGTGCCCGACGAGCAAGGCGTGCTGCGACCCGGCGTGGGCGGCATTTCGCTCTTCGTCGTGCCGAAGTACGTCGTCGAGCCCGATGGCACGCGCGGCGTGCGCAACGATGTGTCTGTCGCCGGACTGAATCACAAGATGGGCTATCGCGGCACGTCGAATTGTCTTTTGAATTTCGGCGAAGGACGGCATCGGCCCGGCGGGCGCGCAGGCGCCGTCGGCGAGCTCATCGGCGAGGAAGGACGCGGTCTCGCCTACATGTTCCAGATGATGAACGAGGCGCGGATCACGGTCGGTCTCGGCGCGGCTGCGATCGGCTATACCGGATATCTGCACTCGGTCGACTATGCACGCAATCGGCGTCAGGGACGCTTGCCGTCGCAGCGCAATCCGGAGCGCCCGCCCGTGCGGCTCATCGAGCATGCGGACGTTCGCAGAATGCTGCTCGCGCAGAAGGCGTTCGTCGAAGGCGCGCTCGCACTCGTGCTGTACTCCGCCTCACTCGTCGATGAAGCACGCACGGCACCTGCGGAGGAAGCGCATCGTGCGCACCGACTCCTCGAGCTGCTCACGCCGGTGTCGAAGAGCTGGCCGTCCAAGTGGGGCGTCGCCGCAAACGATCTCGCGATACAGGTTCACGGCGGCTACGGCTACACGCAGGACTACAACGTCGAGCAGTTCTATCGCGACAATCGCTTGAATCCGATTCACGAAGGGACGTTCGGCATTCAGGCGATCGATCTGCTCGGCCGCAAGATCGGCAGCGACGACGGCGCGGCGCTCGCGGATCTCACGCAGAGAATCGAGCGCTCGATCGAGCGCGCGGCTTCCATCGCCGAGCTGGCGCAAGAAGCCGCCGCGCTCCGCGCTGCGTGGTCGCGCGTGCTCGCGACGACAGCGAAGCTGCGCGACATCCCGGATGCGACGCTGCGCCTTGCGAACGCGTCGTGCTATCTCGACGCGTTCGGACATGGGGTCGTCGCGTGGCTGTGGCTCGACAAGGCAATCGTTGCGGCGCGCGCGAGCAACGGATCGGACGCTGCGTTCTATCAGGGCAAGCTGGCCGCGTGCCGCTACTTCTATCGATGGGAGCTGCCGCGAATCGACCGCTGGCTCGGCGTGCTCGACCCAGTCGATCGCACGACACTCGATGCGAAGGACGAGTGGTTCGGTTGAACCCGCACACCTCGTGCGCTCGCTTCAGATGGGCCCTCGCGTCCGCAAGGGTGACGAAGAATTGGCAGAGCGCCCAGCAC
>JBDZVE010000104.1:0-13831 GCA_040255535.1 Lysobacterales bacterium
GGCCTGGAGGTCCGCTCTGCCGCTAGGCGCGCGCGTGTATGGGCACTGTCGCCTCAGTATTCGCGAGTCGCTTCAATGGCACTACAGTCAGGTGACGTTCGCACGTCGCATAAGCAACGACCTCGACCGGCCAATCGCGGCTACACGCCGGTGGATGAAGCTGCGCGACCGCATTGCGCTGCTATGATTGCGCAAAAGAACGAAACCACTTCCACAAAAGGAGGTTTGAATGCCTTGGTGGGGATGGGTGATTGTGGGTGCCGCGCTGCTCGCATCGGAAATGTTTCTGGTCGATGCGCAGTTCTATCTCGTCTTCCTCGGTCTTTCGGCCGCGGTCGTCGGCTTGCTCGGATGGGCGGGAGTCGAGATGCCGGTTTGGGGCCAGTGGCTGACCTTCGGTGCGCTGTCGCTCATCTCGATGTTCGAGTTTCGCCAACGCGTCTATCTACGCGTTAAAGGCAGGACCGGACTCGTCGAAGAGCGCGTCACGCTCGGCGATCGCGTCCTCGTCCCGACCGCGCTCGCGGTCGGTGAAACGTGCCGCATCGACTATCGCGGCTCATCGTGGAGCGCGCGCAACGTCGGCGAGCAGCCGATCGAAGCGGGCAAGGAGGCGGTGATCGCGCACGTCGAGGGGCTCACCTTGCACGTGAAATCGACTTAGTCGATTCGACGTGAGGGGATAGTGATCAGGGGGTAGGGGATAGTCAGAACGAAGAGCATTTCGTGCCTCCCCAACTCGTATGCGAGGAGCTATGACCATGACAACAATCGCTTCGACAAGAATGTCTCGAGACGCGCGCAGCGCGTGCCTTCTCTGACTACTCCCTATTTCCTGATCACTATTCCCTAATCCTGCCCCTGGTCACTATCCCCTAAACGAGAGGCCCCGCTCCCATGGACACACTCTACGTCGTACTCGCGATCGTTGCCGTGATCGTCATCGTCATCATGAAGACGGCGACGGTCGTTCCGCAGCAGAGCGCCTATGTCGTCGAGAATCTCGGCCGCTACAGCCGCACCATTCAGGCTGGGTTCCACATTCTGGTGCCGTTCATCGAGCGCATTGCCTATAAGCACAATCTGAAGGAAGAGGCGCTCGATATTCCGGAGCAGATCTGCATCACCAAGGACAACGTTCAAGTCGGCGTGGACGGCGTCTTGTATCTCCAGGTGCTCGACGCCCGCATGGCCTCGTACGGCATCACGAACTATCGCTTCGCGATCGTGCAGCTCGCGCAGACGACGCTGCGTAGCGAGATCGGCAAGATCGATCTCGACCGGACCTTCGAGGCGCGCGGCACGATCAACGCGAACGTCGTGAGCGAGCTCGATCACGCGACGGCCGCATGGGGCGTCAAGGTGCTGCGCTACGAGATCAAGAACATCGCGCCGCCGAAGGATGTGCTGCATGCGATGGAGAAGCAGATGCGGGCCGAGCGTGAGAAGCGGGCGGTCGTGCTCGCGTCCGAAGGCGATCGGGACGCGAAGATCAATCAAGCGGAAGGCGAGAAGCAGCGCGTGATCAAGGAGTCCGAGGCGAACAAGCAGCAGCAGATCAACGAGGCCCAAGGTCAGGCGGAGGCGATCCTCGCAGTCGCAACCGCAACCGCGGAGGGCTTGCGGCGCGTCGGCATGGCGCTCAACGGGCCCGGCGGAATGGAAGCCATGCAGCTTCGCGTCGCGGAAGAGTACGTCAAGCAATTCGGCAAGCTCGCGGACGAAGCGACGAGCACGCTCGTCGTGCCCGCAACCTTGAGCGACGTATCTTCGATGATCGCGCTCGCGACGAGTGTCGTGAAGAATCAGAGCCGAGCGGCGGGCGCATAGGAGCTCGCTTGGGTCGCGGCCCGAGAATCTGATCTTCGTGCGGTGCGCGCCTTTCGAGCGCATCCGTGCTCGTCCTACTTTTTGAAACGATTACTGGGTGACGGCAGCACTCAGCGCGGCAACGGGTCCTCCCCGCGCGCGTGCGCTTACAGCAGCTCATCTAAGGTGAGCATGCATCAAATTTGCGGACACCAAGCGCGCACGCCAGGCACGCATTTGTGAGCAGGAGGCCGGAACTCGCAGATCGCGCGTGCACTTAGAAAGTGACTTCATCGATTTCAATGCGAGGCGCGCACATGTCCGGCGAACCCTTCGAGACTTCGACGAGCGCGCGACCGCCAGGCGAGGCCGCTGCATACGCATCCCGCTATCCGCCCTACCCGGAGTGGACGGAGCATGAACCCTATCCGGGCCACGAGTATCTGGAGCACGATGACGAGGAGCCGCGCATCGATCCACGACAGCTCGCAAAGGTACTGGGGTGGTTCAGCATCGGTCTTGGGGTCGCGGAAATTCTGGCACCGCGCGCGCTCGGTCGCGCGATCGGCGTCGGCGATCATCCTCAGTTGATGCGGGCGCTCGGCGTGCGCGAGATCACGAGCGGGCTCGGTTTGCTGTCGCAGCGCTCGAGCCACGCGTGGGCGTGGTCGCGAGTGGGTGGCGATGCGATGGATCTTGCGCTGCTCGGCGCTGCTGCACGCCATCCCGATGCCGATTCGCGGCGGATCGCGATGGCCGCGACGACGGTAGTGGGCTTGGGGGCGCTCGATCTGTACGCGACTCGATCGTTGTCCAGAATGGCGGCGAGCGAGCCCGAAGAGATCATCACGGAAAGCCGCGCAATCAATAGCACGCCCGAAGCACTCTACTCGTTCTGGAAGAATGTCGAGAACCTGCCGCGCTTCATGGGTCATCTCGAGTCGGTGACGCCGACCGGCGAGCGCACCTCGCATTGGATCGCGCGGGCGCCGGCCGGCACGAGCGTCGAGTGGGATGCAGAGATCGTGCGCGACGATCCAAACGAGGGATTGTCTTGGCAGACCGTGCCGGGCTCCGAAGTCACGCACGAAGGTACCGTACGCTTCGAGCCCGATCCGGCGGGACGCGGCACGATCGTGCGTGTGCAAATGCGCTACATACCGCCGGCGGGGAAAGTCGGCGTACAGCTTGCGAAGCTGTTCGGCGAAGAGCCGAAACTGCAGATCAAGGATGACTTGCGCCGTCTCAAGCAGCTCATCGAGACCGGCGAGGTCGCGACGACCTTGGGCCAACCGACCGGCCGGCGCAGCCTGATCGGTCGCGCAACGTTGGGGAGGCGAGTGCAATGAGAGCAGTATGTTGGCACGGCATTGCAGACGTCGGCGTCGAAGACGTTCCCGATCCGCAAATCCTCAACCCTCGCGATGCGATCGTCAAAGTGAGCTCGACGGCGATCTGCGGCTCCGACTTGCATTTGTATGACGGCTACGTGCCGACGATGTATCGAGGCGACATCCTCGGCCACGAATTCATGGGCGAGGTCGTCGACGTCGGACCCGGCGTGACGAATCTGGCGATAGGCGATCGTGTCGTCGTGCCTTTTCCGATCTCGTGCGGGAACTGCTTCTTCTGCGAGAAGGAGCTGTATTCGCTCTGCGAGAACTCGAACCCGAACGCGGATCTCGCGGAGAAATTGTGGGGACATTCGCCGGCCGGCATCTTCGGCTATTCGCACATCACGGGCGGATACGCGGGTGGGCAAGCCGAGTACGTGCGCGTGCCGTTTGCCGATGTGGGCCCGCTCAAGGTGCCGGATACGCTCGATGACGAGCAAGTACTGTTTCTTTCCGACATCTTGCCGACCGGATACATGGCGGCCGAGCAATGCGACATCCAGCCAGGCGACACGATTGCCGTGTGGGGCTGCGGTCCGGTCGGATTGTTTTCCATTCAGAGCGCGAAGCTGCTCGACGCCGGCAGCGTGATCGCGATCGATCGCTTTCCCGAGCGGCTCGCAAAGGCGAAGGCCGCGGGCGCGGACATCGCGCTCAACTATGAAGAGGTCGATATTCTCGAGACGTTGAAGGATCTCACGGGCGGGCGCGGCCCGGACGCCTGCATCGACGCTGTCGGAATGGAAGCGCACGTGCACGGCGCGATGCACGTCTACGACCGAGTGAAGCAAGCGATGCGTCTCGAATCCGATCGCCCAGCGGCGCTGCGCCAGGCGATTCTCGCGTGCCGCAACGCCGGCACGGTCTCCGTTCCGGGCGTCTACGGCGGCTTCGTCGACAAAGTGCCGTTCGGCTCGATCGTCAACAAAGCGATCACGATCAAGAGCGGGCAGACGCACGTGCACCGCTACATGCGTCCGCTGCTCGAGCGCATCGAAAGCGGCGAGATCGATCCCTCGTTCATCATCACGCACCGAATCAGCCTCGATGACGCTCCGCTCGGCTACGAGGTCTTCAGGAACAAGGAAGAGGAATGCGTGAAAGTGGTGATGAGGCCGTGAAAGAGGCTGAGGCCACGTTTTTCTAGCGCCGGCCTCCAGCCCCCAGTCTCCAGCCTAAATAAGTCCTGCCTTCTTTACCGCCTGATATCGATTCACGAGCTCGATTCCCAGGCGCTGCGGTTCCGCGTCGATCATGAGCGAATCCCGTGCGGCGATGCGGTTAAAGGCATCGCGGCGGGCTTGCTCGTAGAGGTGCGCGCTCGAAACTTCGAGGGCCGAAGTGAAGTCGTGAGTGCCTTGTCGCATGAGCTCGTTCACGATCCGCTCGCGCAAGCTTGCGGTCAAGACGAGATGTCGAGAGCGTAGCAGCGAGAGGGCCTGGCCAAGCTCGCTCGAATCCTCGTCGCGGAAGTTCGTGATCAAAATGACGAGCGAGCGCTTGCGGTGCCGCCGCATGAAATTCTGCGCGGCCGTCAAATAGTCGGAGTGAGATGCTGAGGGCTGCACGGCATAGAGCTCGCTCATCAACATGTTCAAGGTCTGTGCGCCCTTGCGCGGCGGCGCCCAGCGCTCCTCGCCAGCAGGTGTCCCGAACGTCATCGCGCCGACCGCATCGCCTTGTTTGAGCGCGACGTACGTCATCAGCATCGTGGCATTGAGAACCTGATCGAAATGCGAGCTGCCGATGCCTTGCTCGCGATCGTCCGCGCGCATGCGGCGCCCGCAGTCGAGCAACAGGATGACGTATTGATCGCGCTCGTTTTGATATTGCCGCACAATCGGCTTGTTCTGGCGCAGCGTCGCTTTCCAATCGATATGGCGCAACGCGTCCCCAATGCGATACTCGGCCAACTGCTTGAAGTCGGTGCCTTCACCGCGCTGGTGGTACGTCTTGATGCCGATCTCCGCAAGGCGGCGATCGCCTGCGAGCCACGCGTAGCGCGCGATCTGCGCGAAGTCGGGATAGCAGCGGCGCGTTTCTTGCGGGCCCAAGCGGTCGAGCACCTCGAGCAGCCCGAAACGCGAGCGCACGCGGATATCGGCCGGGTGAAACTCGATCTCGCCTCGGCGAGTCGGCACGACCGTGTATTGCAGCTCGAGCTCGGTTTGGCCTTTGAGGCGCAGCCCCACCGGCATGTTCGTGACGCGCAACGTGGGGTCGGCGTGATCGTGGAGCTTTGCTTGCCACGCGTGCGTGCCGCCGGTGCGAATGTAAACGTGGATGCGCGATGCGACCCCGAGCGCAAAGGCGGCAGGAAGCATGCGCGACAGTTCCGGCGCCGCTTCGCGCCAACTGCGCAGCGTAAGCTGGCGGTCGACGAGCGTCGCGAGCAGGACCAGGACGGACCACGCAATCGCGAGCGGGTACGCCGTACTGACCGGGATTCCGGAAACGAGCGCGGTGAGCACGAGCGCGAAGCCGACGCCGAACGCGATCAGGAGTCCTGTTCCCGGAATGAAACGCAAGCGCATAGATGAATTGACGGTTGGCGGTTGACGGTCAGACGCTCGTGTGGGCGCAGCGTTCTGCATCAGGTGCGCGGTGCGGCGACGCTCTCGACGACCGCGGTCAGGAGGTCGCGCGTCGTACGACCCTCGAGCAGCGCATCGGGCGCGAGTGCGATGCGATGGCGTAGGGCGGGCAGGGCAATTCGCTTGACGTCATCCGGCGTCACGAAGTCGCGGCCGCTCATCAGCGCGACGACGCGTGCTGCGCGCACGAGCGAGATCGCTCCGCGCGAGCCCGCGCCGATTGCGATGCCCGGCCATTCGCGCGTTGCACGCGCGATCCGAACGGCATAATCGACAACGCGCTCGTCTACCCGTTGGCGCGCGGCGATCTGCTGCAAGCTCAATACTGCACGCTCGCTCAAGCACGGCTTGACGTTTTCGAGCGGCAATTGTTGCCCTGTCTGATTGACGGTCGTGCGCAGGACGACGTCCACCTCCTCCTTCACGGAGGGATAGCCGATCTCGATCTTGAACAGAAAGCGGTCGAGCTGAGCTTCGGGCAGCGGATAGGTGCCTTCGGTTTCGACTGGGTTCTGCGTCGCAAGTGCGAAGAATGGCTGCGGCAGCGGCAGCGTCTGTCCTTCCAACGTGACCTGATATTCCTGCATGACCTCGAGCAGCGCGCTTTGTGTCTTCGCGGGCGCTCTGTTGATCTCGTCCGCGAGCAGGATCTGCGTGAACACCGGGCCGCGCACGATGCGCAGCTCGCGCGTGTTCGGATCGAGCACGGCATGGCCGGTGATGTCCGACGGCATCATGTCCGGCGTGAACTGCACTCGCGCATAGCTGAGCGACATCGCACGCGAGAGCGCGCGGACGAGCAGCGTCTTGCCGAGGCCGGGGACGCCCTCGATCAGTGCGTGTCCGGCCGCGACGAGCGTGATGACGATCTGCTCGACGACTTCCGTCTGTCCGACCATCGCATGACCGATTGTCTCGCGTAGCCGCTCGAGAAGCTCCGCGGCGCGTGTGATCGTGTTCGTTTCTGTTTGCATGGCGTTTCCGATCGTGAAAGCTGGAGAAGAATGAAGCCGGCGTTTCGTCGCGTCACGAGCTGTCGACATGAGCGCGAGCGCGATTCGACGACCGGCGGGATGCGTCGCTGGCGAGCACTTCGGCGCACGCTGTATCGAGCAGCGCAATCGCCTGCTTGAATTCGTGATGACTGCGTGCGCCTTTGAAGTTGACGGTCTCGGCCAGGCTATCCGCATCGAGCTGCGCGATGCGCGCGATCGCGGCCATTCGATCCTCCATCGGCAGTGCCTCGTAGCTCGGGATGCGGTGGCGTGCCGCTTCGTGCAGCGCCCTCACCATGGCGGCGTGCAGCGCGCGTCCGCCATCGGTCCGGAACACGAATTGGCCGGTGCCTCTGATCTGCTCGCCGAGAGAGCGGCGCGAGGTTGAGGGCGGCGCTTCGAGCGGGCCGAAGCGAATGCTGTTGCGCCAGAGAGCGAGCATGAGCAATGCGAGCGCGAGCAGGACCGCAGGTGCGCCGTACAGCCAGATGAGCGTGAGAATGGAGGGGTGATCCTCCTCGGAGAGAAAAACGACATGATCGCCTCGGTGCAAGAGCACGGCATCGACGAACAGCGCGCCGTTATCCGCTTCGAGCATCTCCGAAGTGGCGAACGGGGTTCCGTTTACGAGAATGACTTTGCCGCGGCCGAGCGCAATGCGCGCGATCTGCATGCCACTATCATCCTCGAGCGCCCATTCGACATCGCGCGCCGCCTCGATCCGACTCGAGTAAGCGAGGCCGCACACATCATAGGTCGAACGGTCGGTCGCTGACTGCGCGGTACCGACCGTCAGGTCCAGCGTGCGGCATGAGGCTCCGAACATGATCTCGCCACTGACCTCTCCTGCGTCATCGCCCTCGCGAACGCCATATTCCCTGCTCAAGCCGCTCCATTCTTCGAAAACGCCTTTGTCCCCGGTCAGCGTGCCGTCGAGCAGCAGACGCCCGCCGCTTTCGACCCAACGCTGAAGCTGCTCTCGTCGCGATTCGATCAAGTCCCAATTCCAATGGGTGAGCATGAGCACGGAGCTCGTGCTCGGGAGCTCACCCAACGTGCGGCGCCACTCGCTTTCGGCGCCAAGCTCCTCGACGAAGCGCTGAATGGCATAGAACGGGTTCGTCGCCGCCTCGCCGCGCGGCAGGCGCGGCACGGTCACTTCGTCCCAATAGGTATTCCGTGCGATCCAACTCACAAAGAGCGCGAGGCCGGCGACGAGCAGGGCACCGACCAACCACTGCCGCTTCATGTCGCAGACTCCTGCGCCGATGCGGTTGCGCGCAGCGCTTCAGCGAACCCGTCGCACAAAGCGCGCATGTCAGGCGCCTGCGGATCTTCGCCGCCGTACACGGCTCGTTGCCACGTGCGAATCAGCCGTGAGACGTAGCCGTGGCGATCCGAAGGCAAGTGCCGCTCGGCGAGCGCGAGACAGTCCCCTTCGGTGCTCGAGTCGCGGATCGGCACTGCATGTGCGTGTACGAGCCGCGACAGCAGCCCACGATACAGCAGCGACAGCGCGCCGCGGTGCTCGCCGCGTTCCCAGAGCGACCAGGCAGCCCCGCCGATGTCGTCGGGTAGGCTTTCGGGCCGGATATCGAGATCGCGCACGTGTGTCGGTGCGAGCGTCTCGCCGCGCCGCTGCTCGTTGCCGAATGTCCTTGCGACGCGCACCAGATAGAGCACGAGCAGACCGACGAGCAGCGCAATGACCGTCCACATGAGCACGCGGCTGACCTCGGCGAACCATCCGAACAAATCGCCGATCCACGAGAGCCAGCCGGGCCGCTCGCGTTTCTTGTCGCTGTCGCGCACCCAGCGCAATGTCCGCACCTCGCGCGTCGTCGCGAGATTCGGATCGGCTTGGAGCTTCTTGAGCGCGGCGTCGATGTCCGGCTTGCGTATTGCGCTCGAGCTCGTTTGCTCCGCCGCGAGCACGCGCTCCGTGGGTCCGAGGAGCATCGCCGCGAAGAGCACAGCGAAGCACGCGCACAGGAGTCGCAAGCGAGCGTTACTGCGGCAGCGCACGCCTGAACTCCTGCTCGATGTCCCATGCCTCGAGCTCGACTCGCCGATTCAGATAAAGCCCGAATCCCGCGGCGACATAGAACGGCTCGACGATCGCGACCGTCGCGGCATATGCGAGCGCGACGATAAATTGGAAGTCTCCCTGATGACCCGGGTCGAAGATGAAGGCGAGAGTGGGCTTCATACCCTCCGGCGCGAACCACGAGACGAGAGACAGCATGCCGACCATGAGTGCCATCTCGACCAGATTGAAAGCGCCCGTGACGAGCAGGCCGGCGCCGGTCTTGCCGGAGCGCACTTGGCGCACGCGCTTGCGCTGGCGAGCGCCTTTCAAACCTTCGAGCTGATAGACGGGCGCAGTCAACGAACGCCAGGGAGACAGCCGACGCTGGGTCCAGGTCCGAATGAGCTGCGACCACCAAACATGTCGCTGCGCTGCCCAGACGTCACGCGGGGCCGTCGTCTGACCGAATGCCGCACGCGCGAGCGCGAACAGAATCGTGCGATCGAGCCACGGCTTTGCCCACCAGATCGCGAGCGTGGGTAACCATTGCGCGATCTCGAACGTCGCGAGACAAATGACGAGAACGGGCAGCGCGACCGCGAGGTAGCACGCGAATACGGAGCGCGCCGCATGCTGACAGAGGCGGACGCCGAGATCGGCCGCTTCCGCGTTGCTTCTCGGGCGGAGGCGAACGGCGAGCGCGTCAACTTGCATGACGACCCTGTCTCCAGAGATAGCCGAGCACCATGATCCAGCAAGCGGCGGCGACGCCATACTTGAGCGAAAGCGGAATCCAGCGTGCGGAGGACCAGAACGCTTCGACGGCAGCGGCGATGAGCAAGAGACCGGCGACACCGTAGACGATCACGATCGACTCGCGAGCCGCGACGACGAGCGCTTCCCGCCGCGAGCGACGCCCAGGCGAGATCAAGGCGTGCCCGATGCGAAGCCCCGCGGCGCCCGAAAGCACGATCGCGGTGAGCTCGAATGCGCCATGCGTGACGACGAAGGAGTAGAACGTGGACGAGAGCCCGCGTTCGGTGAGATAGCCGGCGATTCCGCCGAGGAAGGCGCCGTTGAAAGCCAGGAAGAATAGGCTGCCGATGCCTGCGAACAGCCCGCTCGCGAAGCACTGGAAGCTGATGCCGATGTTGTGCTGGATGTAAAAGCCGAACATGGCCCAGTCGCTCCCGGCATCTCTCAGTCGGCCGATCGCCTCGGTGTCGTCCGAGTACATCCGCTCGAACTGAGCCGCCGTCGCCGGGTCGACCATGGACAAAATGAGCTCCGGATTGAAGTACACGAGCAAGCCGAGCGCGATCATCGGCACGAGAAACACGGCTGCGGACAGCCATACATAGGCGGCGTGTGCGCGAACGGCGTGCGGAAAGTCGACCGCGACCATTTTCTTCAAGCGCCCGAAGCCGAACTCTTGCCGCTGATAGATGACTTGATGCGCATCGGCGGTCAATTGATTCAAGCGCTCGACGATGTGCGCGGGGTAGGAACGCGCGCGCGCGAGCGCGAGCTGCTCGCAGGCACGGCGGTACAAGCTCGCGAGGCGCTCGCCGGAAACCGGCGTATCGCTCTTGCGCACACCGACACGCAGTCTCGTGAGGAGCGACTGCAGCTCGTCCCATTCGCTCTGGTATTGAGCTTCGAACTGTAGCGGTGTCATGAATAAGGCCTCAACGCTTGCCGAGCAGCCACTGCGCGACTGCGAGAACTCTGCGCGTCACATCAGGACCGCTGCGGCCCATGTCGCCCGATACCCACGCGGCCAGCGCGGCGAGCTCATCGAGTCTTTCGCGCGTCAGCCGCGGTGCGCGCGCGGCAAGCGCGACGACGGCGGCTTGATCCTGCGGCTGCAAGGGGCGAATCGGCGCGAGCGGCTCCAGGTCGTCTATGTTGACCTTCGGTGCCGGCGCGGGTTGGTACACGACCAGAGTATTCGCCGCGACGTCGCCAAGGCGCTTGAAGTCGCCGCGCACGAGCATGCTCGCGACTCCGAATGCGTAGAACGCGGGTAAGAAATCTGCCGCCCGGAGGAGGTTGCGCGTGATCGACGCGGCGGGCGTGATGGGCAGGCCATTGTCCATGACGACTTTGATTCCGAGCGCGCGCTTGCCGGGCGTCGCACCCCAGCGGCTCAGCTCGAAAGCGACCGGGTAGAACCACTCGAGCGCAAACGCAAGGATCATCAGCAATCCCAAGCCGAACCGCCCCATGATGGCTACTACCATCGCGACCGCATACACGACGCCTAAACGAATGAGCAGGTCGAGCAGGTAGGCAAAGCAACGCGAGCTCAGGCCCGCGGGCCTGAGCTCGATTCCGATGCCTTCGGGCGTCTCGGCAGAGACGACCGTGTCGAGCACGTCCTTGTTCACGGCTCGATGTTTACGCCATTACGACGATCGTGTCCGCTATCTTGTCGTGCACGCATTGACGGCTGTCGAGAAAGATGAGGCCGTGGTCGATGAAGAAGTAGAAGGATCCGAAGAATGGGATGAGGCTCGGTAGGACGTTCACGAAGTTGCGCAACCAGAATATCCTGGCGAGCGAGGCGCGCGAGCCGTCGGAGCGTACGACTTTGATGCCTACGAGCTTCTTGCCGATCGTTTGGCCGTTGCGGTGTACGAGGATGATCGTGACGACGATCCACGCGACCGATGCGAGCATCGTGATCAGGCCGCCGGCGCCAGCCACGGCGCTCGGGTTGAGCACACCTCTGATGTTGAAGCCGATGCCGATCAAAAGCGGAAGCGCGATTGCGATGCTGATCACGAGGTCGATCGCCCAACCCCCCAGGCGAATCGCTCGGCTCGCAGGCTCGATCGGCGCGTCGGTATCCGCGAGATCGCTCACCTGAGCGTTGGGTGGCGCGTAAGGATTCTGCTGAGTCGTGTTGTTCATCCAGGTCTCCCTTGGTCCGCCATATATGTATATGTATGCGCTGAGGGCGAGTCAGCGTGCCGCTTTGGCCAGTGCGGCGGGATAGATTCTGCACCGGCGCTCGGCCGAAATCACGTTTTGAATCTCGGCAGCGCGCAGCTTCGATGCCTGTGTCACACGATCGAGGATCCATCAGGCCTCCACGCGCCTTCGGCATTGGGCTAAGGTGAGCGATCCGATTCATCGTTTCGAGGCGTGGATTCAAGGCATGACCGATCTCGTGATTTTCGACTGTGACGGAGTTCTCGTCGACAGTGAGCCGATCGCGAATCGCGTGTTCGCAGAGGCGCTCGCCGAGCTCGGGCTGAGCATGAGCATAGCGGAGATGTACGCCGATTTCGTGGGTCGTTCGATGTCGTACTGCGTCGACGTCGTCGAGGAGCGACTCGGGCGTCCGGTGCCGCGGGACTTCGTCGCACGCCTTCAGGAACGGACGTTCGCTGCGTTCGAAGCCGAGGGATTGAAGGCGACGGATGGGATTTTCGATGCCCTGGATGCGATCGACATCCCGGTCTGCGTCGCTTCGAGCGGCGAGATCGAGAAGATGCGATTCACGCTCGGGATGACGGGTCTGTTGCCGCGTTTCGATGGGCGGCTCTTCAGCGCCACGCAGGTTGCGCACGGCAAGCCTGCACCCGATATCTATTTGTTCGCCGCGGAGCAGATGGGCGTCCAGCCGAATCGGTGCGTCGTCGTGGAGGATTCGCAGGCGGGCGCACAAGCCGGACTAGCCGCGGGGATGACCGTGCTCGGATATTGCGCGCACACGCCCGAGGATTCGTTCGCTCGCCTCGGCGTTCACCGAACGTTTGCCGATATGCGCGAGCTGCCGGACTTGTTGAAGCGCGTCGTCGAGGGCTGAACGGCCGGATTTCTTCTCCGGAGAGGACTTTCGAACTCGGGCGGTGCGCCCGGATCGAGCCCGAGCTTGCGCATCAGCGCCTGTGCATCGACGGGTGCGCGCAGCTTGACGTCCGTGTTGTCGAAATAGCAGAACACATCGCGCGACTTCGACGCCGGTGCTTTCGCGCGGGAGACTTTCTCGGCGTCTTTCGGCTCCTTTCCTGCGTGCCAGGCAGCGATTCGTTCGGCCCAGCGTTCGAGAGCACGGTCGCCATAGCCGCTCTGATAAAGCGTTTTGTCTCCGTGCAGCCGAAGGTAAAGGAAATCCGCGGTGATGTCGTGCATCATCGGCCAGCGTTTCGCGGTTTCGGCGATCACGAGCGCGATGTTGAATCGGCGGAGCAGATCGATGAAGCGGGCATCGATAAAGCTTTCGTGCCGAATCTCCACTGCGTAGCGCAGGCGGCGGTTCGCGTCGATCGCAAGGCGCGCGCGGCCTTTGAGGCGATAGTCTCGCCTGCGCGCGAGCCTGAGCGCGGCCGCGGTGTCCGTCGGCAGCAGCTCGAAGAAGCTCGTGAGCTTCGGCTCGTCGAACCTGAACTGCGGCGGGAATTGCCAGAGGATCGGTCCCAGCTTTTCGCGCAAGTTGAACACGCCCGATGCGAAGAAGTTCGCGAGCGGCGTCTCGACGTCGCGCAAGCGCTTCATGTGCGTGATGAAGCGCGGTCCCTTGACGGCGAAGACGAAATCGTCCGGCGTCTCGCGATACCACTCTGCGAAGTATTCAGGACGCTGCAGCGAGTAGAACGAGCCGTTGATCTCGATCGTCGACAAAATTCGTGAGGCGTACCAGAGCTCCAAGCGCTGCGGCAGATTCGGCGGATAGAACACGCCGCGCCACGGAGTGTAACGCCAACCTGAGATGCCGATTCGAATCGCACGAGAGCTCACTTGGCAAGAACGTGCAGGCGCGCGAAGAGTTCAGTCGGCGAAACGAAGCTCGCTTGCTGATGCGACAGTGCCCATACACGCGCGCGCCTAGCGGCAGAGCGGACCTCCAGGCCACGGCCAGAAACTTGTCGGTCCTTCGGTGATCGACTGCCACTCCACACGGCGGGTGCCCGCAACATTTGCTCCTCAGCGAAGCAATCCTATTCGCACCGCGCCGCGTGCGTGCCACATCGACCGTAAGAGGTGGCACTCGAATGGTGT
>JBDZVE010000105.1:0-10797 GCA_040255535.1 Lysobacterales bacterium
TGGACTTCGTCGGCCAAGAGCGTGTTTCAGTTCGACGTGCAGGGCTCGGTCGCGAAGTCCACGCATGCGGGCATTCCATGGCTGAAAGTGATCCGCGAGGCGGTGGGTGAGCGCATCCATGTTTGGCCGTTCGACGGCTGGCAGGTGCCGGAATCGAAGTGCGTGCTCGCCGAGGTCTATCCGTCGATTTTCCGCAATCGATATCCGCGCGAAGGACGCAGCGCCGACGAGCAAGACGCGTATGCGGTGTGCCGCTGGCTGACGGAAAGTGCGGCGCGGGACAGCCTGGAGCGATATTTCGATCTCCCGCTGACGCCGCCGGAGCGGCAGGTCGCGGATTGTGAGGGATGGATCCTCGGCGTCACGTAGTCGTCGAGGATCGAGCCTAGTTCGATCTCACGACTGCGGCGATCGTCACGACCTTTCGGTTGACAGAAGTTGACGGCGTACACACAATGCGCGCGTGGAAAAGCGGCTCAACACCGACGCGCTGCGCGCAGCGCTTGAACAGAAGGGACTCAGCGCTGCCGCTGTCGCAGACAAACTCGACGTATCTCGTGAAGCCGTTTCCAAGTGGTTGAACGGCGAATCCGTTCCTCGCCCTGACAAGTTGCTGCGATTGGGTTCGCTGCTGTCCATGGGATTTGGCGACCTCATGGTGCGTGAGGAACCGTCTGCGCCGATCGTGGCTTTCCGGCGGATGAAGGGCACGAAAACGAAGGATCGCCACGTCGAACACGCGAGGGAAATGGGCCGTCTGCTGCAGCGAATGGTGCCGTTGCTACCTTTCGACACGCTGACTGTTCCACCGACTCTAAAGAATCCCACCTGCGATTACGAGTACGTCCGCACGGCGACCATCGCGGTGCGAGCGGACATGCATGTGGGTTTGGAGCAGCAGATTGATTTCGGTCACCTGATCCGGCGTTTCGGCGAGCTGCAGACTGTGTTGATTCCGGTGCTCTGGGGAGCCAGGAACAGGCACGAAAACGCCGTTCACATCTTCCTACCGGAGTCCGGTACGACCTGGGTCTATCTCAATCTCGACGTAAACGTCCATGACTTCAAATTCTGGATGGCCCATGAATTGGGTCATACGCTGACCCCGGGTCTACGAGGCGATGAAGCGGAGGACTTTGCAGACGCGTTCGCGGCGGCTTTGTTATTTCCCCATGAGCTTGCAAAGCAAGCCTACGCCGAGTTGCACGGGAAGGTTCAGCAAACGCAACTCAGGATCATCAAAGATTGGGCCGAGAAGCTGCTGATTTCGCCGTATCACGTCTACCTCCAGATCAACGAGTACGCGCGGCATCAGCAACTGCCCAAGGTCGAATTGGGTAAAGTGATCTTTCCGGTCACGACGAAGTTCAATAGTGCATATAAGAATGTTGCCGAAACTCTTTTCGGCGAAACCCATGCGGCGCCTACCGACTACCTAAGATCCGCCCGGGAAAACTTCGATTCGCTCTTCTTTGAAGTGCTTGGGAAGTACCTTCGCGAGAGCAAGAGCGGACCGGGATTTGTCCAGACCGTTCTCGATATTCCACTGCTCGACGCAAAGGCCATTCACGCCGAGCTGGCGTAGTGGCCCAGCGCAAGATCCTGCTTGATACCAATAGTTATCTGCGGCTGGCGCAGAGCATTCATCCGCTGCTGTTCAAGGAGTTTGGTCCGAACGCTTGTTGCTTGTACGTTTTGAAGGAGCTGGACGATGAACTGAATGCGAACAGCAGACTGCAGACGAAGTTTGGATGGGCCAACGATCCGGAATACCGAGAGAACCGCCACTATCGCCTCACGGTGAGTCGCCAACAGCGCAAAGAGATCGAAAACGCCATCTCATTCATCTGGGACTACGTGCAGACAGAGCAGGCCGGCCCGTCAAGAGTAGACGTTGTACATCTGGCGCATGCCTACGTGTTGAGCATTCCACTCGTCAGCGACGACCGAAATCTGCTTGCGGTCGCGCGGGCGTTCGCGATTGAGCACATGAAATCCATCGAGCTCCTGCGCCTGATGGTCGATTGTGGCCATGTGGATCTTCAGAAGGTGAAGGCCATCGTTGAGTTCTGGCGGTATTGGAAAGACACGCCGTGCGATCTTGAGGAAGACATCTCCCGACTGTTCCCCTGAGTCCGGCGCTCAGCGGAGACGTGAGATGAATCACGCACCGCGACAAATTCCCTCGTCAGTTCATGCACATGCGGGCTATATTCTTGATCCTTGAATCGAGAATAACGGCGAATGAACGAAGCCGAAACCCGCGCGGACCACATCGACCCTGCTCTCAAAGCGGCGGGTTGGGGTGTGGTTGAAGGCAGCCGTATCCGCCGCGAGTACCCGATCACACTCGGACGGCTTGAAGGGCAGGGCCGGCGCGCCAAAGCGCTCACCGCCGACTACCTGCTGATCTACCGCAATACCAGTCTGGCCGTGATCGAAGCGAAAGCGTGGGATGAGCCGCTGACGCTCGGAGTGCAGCAAGCGAAGAACTACGCGACTAAGCTATCAATACGTCATGCCTTCGCGACGAACGGGCGCGGTGTGTACGGCATCGACATGCAAACGGGCTGCGAGGGCGAGCAACCGCGGTTCCCGACGCCTGATGAGCTGTGGAGCCTCACGTTCGCGGAATCTAACGCGTGGCGCGATCGATTCGCCGCTGTGCCGTTTGAGGACAAGGGCGGCTTCTTCCAGGGACGCTACTATCAGGACACCGCGGTTATGCGCGTGCTCGAAGCGATCGCCAACGGACGCGATCGGATCCTGCTGACGCTCGCAACTGGTACCGGCAAGACCTTTATCGCTTTCCAGATCGCGTGGAAGCTGTTTCACAGCCGATGGAACCTGCAGGACTGGAAATCTGGCAAGGCACCGGAACGCCGGCCACGCATTCTGTTCCTGGCCGATCGCAATACGCTTGCTGATCAGGCGTACAACGCTTTCTCGGCATTCGAAGAAGACGCCCTCATTCGCATCGCGCCTGAATCGATTCGGAAAAAGGGCAGGGTGCCGACCAACGGCAGCATCTTCTTCACGATCTTTCAGACATTCATGTCGGGACCGCCGAAGGATGACAAGCCATCGCCCTATTTCGGCGAGTACCCACCCGACTTCTTCGATTTCATCATCGTCGATGAATGCCATCGCGGCGGCGCGAACGACGAGAGCACCTGGCGCGACATTCTCGAGTACTTCTCGCCAGCAGTGCAGTTGGGCCTGACGGCAACGCCGAAGCGCAAGGACAATGCCGACACGTACAAGTACTTCGGTGAGCCGGTCTACATCTACTCGCTCAAGGAAGGCATCAACGATGGCTTCCTCACGCCATTCAAGGTGAAACAGATCGCGACGACGCTCGACGAATATGTTTTCACGCCGGACGACCACCTAGTCGAAGGTGAGGTCGAGCGAGGCCGGTTGTACAAGGAGAGTGACTTCAATCGCATCATCGAAATCCGTGAACGCGAAGCACATCGTGTTCGCCTGTTCATGTCGATGATCGATCCGAAAGAGAAGACGCTCGTATTCTGTGCGACGCAGGAACACGCCCTTGTTGTGCGCAACTTGATCAACCAGACGAAGGTCAGCGCCGACCCAAACTACTGTGTGCGTGTCACCGCTGAGGATGGCGCGTTGGGTGATCAGTATCTCCGTGATTTCCAGGACAACGAAAAGTCCATCCCAACAATCCTCACGACATCGCAAAAGTTATCGACCGGCGTCGATGCGCGAAACGTGCGCAACATTGTGCTAATGAGGCCGGTGAATTCGATTATCGAGTTTAAGCAGATCGTCGGTCGCGGCACACGCCTGTATGAAGGGAAGGACTACTTCACCATCTATGACTTCGTGAAGGCACACCAACACTTCAGCGATCCCGAATGGGACGGTGAGCCTCTGCCGCCGGAGGATCCCCGCACGCCGCGCGAGAGAGACGGCAAGCCGCTGTCTCGCCCGGAGGCGACGCCAGTTGAGGAGCCGAAACCAAATAAGCGAGTCAAGGTAAAGCTTGGTGACGGGAAGGTCCGTTCGATCCAGCACATGATGGTCACGACCTTCTGGCATCCCGACGGCACTCCTATGTCGGCGCAGCAGTTCCTGGAGATGTTGTTCGGCAAGCTCCCGGAGTTCTTCAAGGATGAGGATGAGTTGCGTCGCCTCTGGAGCGCACCCGACACTCGATTCAAGTTGTTGCAAGGACTAGCAGAGAAAGGCTTCGGAAGCGAGCAACTCGCTGAGATGGCGCGAATCATTGATGCAGAGAAGAGCGATCTGTACGACGTGCTTGCCCACGTGGCGTATGCGCTACCACCTCTCACGCGTGAAGAACGTGCAGCGCGTGCCCGTGCATCCATCACGCGAAATTTCAATGATAAGCAGCAAGCCTTTCTTGAGTTCGTGTTGGCGCACTACGTAAGCGAGGGCGTGCGGGAGCTGGATCAAGATAAACTCACACCATTGCTACGCTTGCGTTATCACGATGCCATTGCAGATGCGGTTGCAGATCTCGGCAAGCCGGAACAGATCAGCCGAGTATTTGCGGGATTCCAGAAGCACTTGTACGAGCCAACATGAGCGGCTGCTCCAATGCCGTGCCATGCCCGGCGGCGCTCTGTGGTGCCTTCCATAACGAGTAGTTCTCGATGAAAGCGTTGAGCCTTGAGCGGGTCACACGTGATTCACACAGGTGACCCGCAGGTCCGTAAACTCTTAATCTCACAAGGTGAGAATATCTACGACGTAGATTCGATTCCCATCACCCGCTCCACATTCGTTTTGCTTTGCTGATGGGCCGGCGAACCCACTTCGAACGTGGGTTGGACAAAAGCCTTCCTGGCTTTTGCCCGCTTCTCGTTGCTACTCCCCGAACTTGCGCCGCACCTGCAGGCCCGCATAGGTACCGATGTTCAGTGTGCGGGTTTCGACGTAAAGCATCGGGGCGGTGTCTCGCATGCCGTCGTAGCGGCGACGTTCGCGTACGGCGGAGCGGTCGGTGAGATTGGAGACGAATACCCGCACGTTCCAGGATCGGCTGGGTTCATATTCGGCGAAGACGTTCAACATCGTGCCGAGGCGATCGGTGCGGATCTCATCGAAGTGGTATTCGCTTTCCTCGCTGGGCAGGATGAGGTCGATGCCCCAGCGCGCATGCCAGCGCGCGAGCGACTGCTGAAAGTGCAGCTCGCCTTCGAAGGGCTCCTCTTCGGAGATCATGCGTGATTCGCGAGTGACGGGATCTTTCGTCCTGCTGTGACGCCATTCAGCCGTGGCCTTGAGGACTGCTGCCGGAATGCCGATGCGATCGAGCGGCAATGTCACGTCGAGCTCGAGCTCCTCGCGCGTGCCGGCGCCGATGTTGCCGATGGCATCGAAAACGCTGTCGGTGGTCACGGGGATGCGGTCGACGAGATCGTCGATGTCGTCGTGACTGACGGCGAGTCCGATGGAGCCCGACTGGAGCACACGACGTTCCCAGGCGAGCTCGATGCGGCGGGTGCGATCGGGCTCCAGGTCCGGATTGCCGGCCGTCACCGTGCCGGAGGTTAGCGAGGCGGAGCTCACGAAATCTTCGAAGTCGAGCTGACCCACGGTGCGCTCGGCCAGCAGGTGGACTTGATTGGCACCCTGTGACCATGTCAGCAAGGCGCGCGGTTTGGGAAAGAAAAAGGATTTGCTCGAGGATGCATCGCCGCTCTGCGCCAGCTCGGAGTACTCGAAGCGTGAGCCCAGCTCGAGATTCCATGCTGGGCTCAAAGTCCATGTGCCCGTGATGAACGCCTCGCTGCGACGTTCTTCCACCCGAACATTCGCGCTGGGTATGGCCACCTCGACCGAGTTCTCCGTCAGACTGGTACGGCTGTCGAGCGTGTTGAGCGCCATTTCCAGTCCGCCTTCGAGACTGAACGCGTCACCATGGCGGCGCACGAGAGCGCGGACGATGGATTCGCTCGCATCGGAGTCATCGCGGAACAAGGACGACTCGTCCGCTTCGGCAGAGCGCTCACCGCCGCGCGAGCGCAGATTGCGCTGGATCGCGAACACCTCGAGCTCCATCGGAGCGCTGAGCGCGCGCTCGAAGTGCAGGCCGAGCTCAGAGCTGGTCTCTTCTTCGAATTCCGTGACCGTCGAGGTGACGATTTCGGGAATCGTGACCGCATCGCGAATGTCGGCGCGAAAACGTGTCTGTTGCAGCGATCCGTGCAGACGCAGCTTGCCGTCGAACACTGCATCCTCGTAGCCGCCCGCAGCCGAAGCGATCTTCTCGCCTTCATCCTGCGAGTAGCTGCCATCGCGCAACACGTCTCCCTGCGGCGAGATGCGCGGCCGCTGGCCGGCGCCGTGCTCGTCGTCGACGGTCCGATATACGGCACCAGACAGCTCGATGAGACGAGCGCCGGTTCTGTGCGTCAGTTCGCCTGCTATACGCGGCGCGTCGAAATCTCTTTCGTACACCGCATCGCCGACCTCGACCGAACCGCGGGTCCGGCCGGCATGCGTACGCACGACGTTCGCCAGCACGGAGTGTCCCTGCATGTCGACGCCGGGCGTGCCGGCGCGAATCAGCTCGATGCGCTCGACGCCTTCGGTCGGAATCCGACGCAGCATGTCCTCGAGCGATTCGTATTTGCTGGCAGGGCGACTGCCATCGATCAGCACGTTGCCGGCAGCACTCGCGAGGCCGCGTACATCCGTATCGCTGTCCTCGAATTCGTAGCCCGGCAACAGAGCCAGCATGTCGAATGCGGAGTACGTTTGGGCACCGGCGAAGAAACTAGCGGGATAGACGGTGACGGTGGAGGCATTTGCCCGTGGCGCGGGCTGATCCTGTGCGTGCGAGAGGCTCGTGGCGATGGTCAGTAGCGCGGACAGCATCACGCACAGCAGGCGGGGTGAGGACATGGCGGCTCAGGTTCGAATGATTTCATTCAAGCGTGCGCGCGCGTGCCTGACAGGGCGCCTGCAGTATTCGTCAGCAGAGTGTCAGCGCAGCTTCAGGTCGGTGTCGCAGGCCAGCTGATCGACACTTTCAGTCCGCCGAGCGCCGAACGGGCGAGCGCGAGGGTGCCGCGTGTGGCTTCCACCAGATCGCTGACGATGGCCAGTCCGAGCCCGTGACCGCCGCCGACTTCATCGAGTCGGCTGCCGCGCGCAATGGCTTCGGCGATCTGTTGCGGGTCGATGCCGGGGCCGTCGTCTTCGACGCTCAGCTCGCAGTGCGGTGCCGAGAGACTGCCGTTCACCTGGATGCGGCGGCGCGCATAGCGCGCGGCATTCTCGATCAGCGCACCCATCAGCTCGAGAAGGTCCTCTGCTGCTACGGGAATCGTCAGGGTAGGGGGCACGTTGACGTCGAATACGAGCTGCGCGCCGAACTCGGCGCGTTCGACCACGCCGACGATCGAGTCGATCAAAGGCAATGCCTGGACACTGGCACCCGCGGGCGCTGCTCGCACCGCAGCAGCGCGGCTGCGCGCCAATTCGCTCTCGACGGCAGCCCGCGCGGCCGCGATGGCGCGATCCAGCCCGTCCGCCGCTTCGGTTGCGCCGCTCGCGCGCGCACGTCGACTCTGTGCCGCCAGCGCGGCAAGCGGTGTTTTCAGGGCATGCGCGAGATCGGCGGCACGGCGGCGCGCGCGGGCCAGATCCTTCTCGCGCGCTTCCGCGAGCTCATTGATCGCACGGGTGAGTGGCTCGATTTCCTCCGCATGTGCTGCGTTCAGTCGCTCGCGTGGATTGCGCTTGAGTGCTTCGACTTCGTCACGTACTGCGCCCAATGGACGCAGACCGAGCGTGACCTGCAGGAAGGATGCGGCAGACAGGATCAACCACAGCAGCGCCAGAAAGAGCGCGAGCTCCGCGCCGAATTCGGCGCGTGCCTGGTGCAGCGGTTCGTTCTCGAAGCCAAGCTGCAGCAGCACATCGACATCGCCGCGTTCCGGTCGCACGATGCGCTCCACCAGCAGCAACTCCTTTTCGAAGGGGCCCGTGATGAACCGAGTGGTCCAGTCCCGCGCCTTGGCGACCTCGGAGGCCGGCAGGCTCTCGTCCCACAAAGATCGCGATCGCAGGCTGCCGGCATGCGTCGAAACCTGCCAGTACATGCCGCTCGCCGGTTCGCCGAAGCGCGCATCGCCCGGCTCGCGACTGAGCAGCGGCAGGCCGTCCGCGCTCACCGAAACGCTCGCGGCGAGCTGCATGCCGTTGCGGATCAGGTCGGCTTCGATGCGCCGTTCGATATGACGTTCGAACAGCAGGGTCATGGCGATCCATGCCGCGGCGAGCGCCAGGAAGATCGCGACGGCCGCACCCAGCAGCAGTCGCATTCGCAAGGAACGCGGCTTCATGCCCCCTGGCCTGCGAGCAGGTAACCGAAGCCACGGCGCGTCTCGATGACTTCGGGCCCCAGCTTGCGACGCAGGCGTACGACCAGCGCTTCGATCGCATTGGTGTCGCTTGCGTCGGTCGCGCCATACAGATGCTCGGCAAGCTCGCCGGCGGAAACGGCCCGTCCGTCCTGGTGGGCAAGATAATGGAGAAAGCGAAACTCCAGTTGCGACAGCCGCACCGGCCGGCCGGCGTAGGTGGCCGACATGCGATGCGTATCCAGCACGAGCTTGCCCGCTTCGATCGATGCGGACGTGCGCCCGGCGGCGCGGCGAATCAGGCCGCGTACGCGCGCAATCAGCTCGCCGATCTCGAAGGGCTTGCCTAGATAGTCATCCGCCCCGGCCTCGATACCCGTCACCCGCTCCGTCCAGTCATTGCGTGCGGACAGAATGATGATGGGAAAAGCCCGTTGTTCGCTGCGCCACCGACGCAGGACCGACAAGCCGTCCATGCGCGGCAGGCCGAGATCCAGGATGGCCACGTCGTAATCTTCGGTGTTGCCGCGGAACCAGGCGTCCTCGCCGTCACTCGCGATGTCGACGACGAATCCCGCTTCCTGCAGCGCGAGCGCCAGATCGGCCGCAACGTCGGCTTCGTCTTCGACGATCAGCGCGCGCACTTAGTTGTCCTCGATCTTCAGAATGCTGCCGGTGCGCGCATCGAGCTTGATCTCACGCACCCTTCCGGTCTGCGTAAGCACTTTGATTTCGTAGACGAGCACGTCGTGCTTGCGCTCCAGCTCGACTTCGATGACATCACCGGGTACCGCCTGCTGGGCAAGCGCCAGGATCCGTACGAGCGGCAGCACTTCTCCGCGTTGCAGCGCTTCCCGAATCGCATCGTGCTCACGCTGTTTTTTGTCGTCATCTGCGCGGGTCGCCGTCATGCCAAGCGCAATGACGATGCATGCCACGCCGCCGAGAAACGTTTTGAACATCTTCATGAATACTACGATGCACGCGCGAACCTGACAGTGAACTGACGCAGGGCGGCGGATCGATGTCAGCGTCCCCCGGGTAGGGTGCCTTCGAACGATTCCCACCGAAGGAGATCATCGATGAAGACTGCAACGACCGCCAGAGGGCTGCGTGTCGCCGCCGCCATGCTGGTTCTTGGCGCCGCGAACGTCAGCCTGGCTCAGACGGCGCCCGCTTCGCGCGTGCTCAGCCTGGCGGACCTCGAAAGCCGCATGGTTGCCGACAGCATCACCATCCGCGAAATCGAGCTGCGCGACCTCGTCGCAGAAGTAGAGGGGCGCGACGCGTCAGGTCGCAAGGTGGAGCTGCTGGTGGATCGCCGCAGCGGCGAGATCCTCTCGCGCAAGCTCGACAAATAGCCAAGACAGAAACCGGAGTTCACCGAGGACACAGAGAGCATGGAGTTCCAAGCTCACGCAGAGGGCACATAGAGCACAGCGCTCGGAGACTCGGAATCGGAACAAGAGGCGCCACGGAAAACACCCGTGGGCAGCGGAGAATCGGGAAGGCCAGCGCCTGCGTTGAGGCTAACTCTCTCCCCTCCTTCCTGCGCAAGGCAGGAAGGAGGGGCAGTTCATACTCTGAGTGTGAAATTCCTTCGCGGGCTTCTTGCGATCTTCAGAACTTGAAGCTCATGCCCGTGAGGATGTTCCAGGAGTAGATCTCGTTCTCCGCCAGGCGCGACTTGTCGCCGCTGTAGAAGCGCAGCGGCTCGTCGTTGATGTTCTGGATCTGGAAGAACGCCGACATCTGATCGGAGATCTCGTAGCTGGCCTTGAAATCGAGCTGACCATGCTCGGCCACATAGAGATCCTCTGCGGCGGTATCGCCCAGCGAGTCGAGATACTCGCTGCGGTAGGCGTAGGCCAGGCGCAGCTCGATGCCGTTTACTTCATAGAACACCGCGACATTGCCGATGTGCTCGGATTGCAGGAAGAAGGGGACTTTCTCGTCGCGATCGAACACTTCCGCTTCGCTGTCGGTCCAGGTGTAGCTCAGTGAAACGCCGAAGCCGCGCCAGAAGCCCGGCAGATTCGAGAACTGCTGCTGAAAACCGAGCTCGACGCCGATGATTTCGCCCGAGCGTGCATTCTGAGGCTGTTCGATCTCGAGCTCGGAGTAGGAGCGGCCTTCGAAGTCCACATCCTCGAGCGTCTGGATGCGCGTGAAGATGGGATTTTCGATGTCCTTGTAGAACACACCGGCGGACAACAGACCCGCAGGCTCCAGGTACCACTCCACCGCCAGGTCGTAGTTCGCGGACTCGAGCGGGTCCAGATTGGAGTTGCCCATTTCGATCGCACCTTCGTACACGCCCGGATCGTCTTCTTCGATCTCGAAGATGCGGAACGGCACATTCTGTTCGTACGACGGACGGCCGATCGTGTTGGTCCACGCCGCGCGGATGAGCAGGTCTTCGCGCGCCGCG
>JBDZVE010000105.1:10897-13803 GCA_040255535.1 Lysobacterales bacterium
TCGCGGAAGAAGCGCTCGGCGAGCTGATAGTCGGGATAAGGGCCGAAGGTGTAGTAGTTGCGTTCGCTCTTGTAGAAGTCCGTGGCGCCCGCATGCGCGACCTGCGAAAGCAGGAAGTCGCCGTCGAAGCCGTCGTACACGATCATGTCCTGGTCCGACGTGCTTTCGCGCGAGATGTATTTGGCGCCGAATTTCACGTAGCCCGAGTTGTAGTTCCAGTCGAAGGTGCGCTTAAAGTCGACCTGGCCGATGCGCAGATCCTCTTCGACTAGCTGAGCGCCGCGCGCCGCCTCGTTGAATTCGAAATTGTTCGCATCCTGGAACTCGGGACCGGCGTCGACCAGCCAGAAGAAGTTCGAGGTGTCGTACGACATCGGAATCTCATGGTCGAGCTCGAAGCTGTACTCGTTGTCGTAGGGCGTGTCCTGTTTGGTCTTGCCGTACGTGCCCGACACTGACAACGTCCAGTCGCCGACCGTGAATTCGGCGCCGAGCGTGGACGACAGAATGGACTGGATTTCAAGGCGCTCCGAGTTGATGCGTTCACCTTCGCCTTCGGTGAAGGTGCCGGACGTCGCTGTCTGGTTCTCGAGATCGCCGTTGCGATAGTCGTAGACGATCTCCGGCTGCAGCTCGGTGTCTTCGTAGCGGTTGTACAGGTTGCGCCAGTGCAGTTTGACATCGTCGTTGGGTCTGAGCTCGAAATTGGCCACGAACCCCTTGCGTACGCGTCGAATCAGGTAATTGCGCAGGTTCATTTCGTCCGGGACGAGATAGTCGCCTTCCTCTTCCCACGGATCGCCGCCCTGCATGTTGTGCGAGTTGAACTCGCGGTCGGAGTAGCTGGCCGACAGCACCATGCCGAAGCGATCGTTGAACACGTTGCCCCAGCCCACGCTGCCACCCCAGGGATTCTGCCCGCCCAGGTCGTAGTAGCCGTAATCCGCGGTCGCCGAGAAGAAGCGGCCGTCCGGATCATCGAACACGCTGGGTGTGACCAGATTGATCGTGCCGCCGATGGCGTTGCCATCCAGATCGGGAGTCGCAGCCTTCACCACTTCCAGCTTGGACAGGATGTCGGCAGGCACGGTATCGAGCGCGACGCGACGCGTATCGCCTTCCGGCGATCCGATCAATTGACCGTCGATCGTCACATTGCTGAGCGCGGCATCGATGCCGCGGATGGTGACGTAACGACCTTCGCCCTGGTCCGTGGTGACTGCCACGCCAACGACACGGGCCAGGGTTTCACCCGCGTTCTGGTCTGGAAGCTTGCCTGCGTCGTTGGCAGTGACCGATTCCTTGATGGTCCGCGACGATTTCTTGTCCTGAAGTGCCGTGATCTGCGCCAGGCGATAGCCCGTCACCGTGACTTCCTCCAGCTCTGCGCCGACGCCGCCGCCACCCAGTGTGAACGTCTGCTCCACTTCGCCGCTTTCGGGCACGTCGACACTGTCCTGCTGTTTGCCGAAGCCCACGTACTCGACCTCGACGCCATGGGTGCCGGCGGGCAGGTTCGACAGGCGATATGCGCCCGATCGATCGGATACGGTGGAACGTCCGAGCTCTGGAATTCGCACGGTTGCGTTGGGCAGCGGTCGTCCCGTGCTGGCGTCCGTCACGCGGCCGACCAGATCACCGGCCCAGGTCGTAGTCAGAGGAGCTGAGAGTGTGGCCGCAACGGCGGCGGCAAGGATTCGGGAGTAACGACGGTTCATAGTTTTCGTCCTGCGCGTGAAGGTGAGTGATCGGTGCGAAAACGACGCGACCGGCGCGCGAACGGCGAAACCGCACAGGGAGCCGACCGCCTGCGGCGGTCGCGTGATCGCTCGTCATCGATCAGGCACGGCATCACGCCCCCCTGCGGCCCGCCGTACAACGGGCCAGATGTTCGTGGAATTACCAATTCCATCTCGGGGGGAGTATAGAACAAATATTTCGCTAATAACAAGTGTTGTAACAAATATTCCATTTCTCTATCTTGCGCGTTGCGGTAGTCCCGCGCCGGAGCGCTGAAATGCGGCTTGCATGCCGGTTGACCCTGCGAATGACACGGGCGAACCCTTCCTCGGCATGCCAAGCGGAGCATGTTTTGAAATTTCTGTTACAACCGCTAGCATCCGACCTCTTTTTTTTATGGCAGGGAATGACGTGGCAGCACCGAGCGATCCAGAAAAACTCCGGGCCGAGATCGTCAAGCACTACGACCAATTGAGCCCGCGCCTGCAGCAGGTGGCGAAATACGTGCTCGATAATCCGAACGACATAGCGCTGCAGACCCTCGCGGTGATCGCCGAACGTTCCAACGTGCAGCCTTCGACCATCGTGCGGTTCGCGAAAAGCTTCGGCTACGACGGCGCCAGCCAGATGCAGGAGCTGTTTCGCGACGAAATGCTCACGCAGCCGCCGAGCCCGAGCTATGCCGAACGCATCCGCCAGTTCAGTCGACGCGCCGGCACGGCCGGAGCGCTCGCACCGCATGATGTGATGCAGGAATTTGCAGACAACAACATTCTGGCGCTCGAGCACCTCAAGAACAGCGTGCGCAAGGGCGATCTGGAGCGCGCCATAGAAATGATCCGCTCGGCAGGTGCCGTCTATCTCGTGGGGCTGCGCCGTTCTTTTCCGGTCGCCTCCTATCTTGCGTATGCACTGCGCCATGTCGACAAGCGCGCCTATCTCCTCGACGGCGTGGCGGGCATGCTGGCGGAGCAGAGCAGCATGCTCACCTCCAAGGACCTGCTGATCGCGACCAGCTTTCATCCTTACGCCGCCGAAACGGCGGATATCGCGCGGACCTGCAAAGAACAGAAGGCACGCATCATCGCCATCACGGACAGCGCCTTAAGCCCGATCGCCGGCGTCGCGGACCTGTGTTTCGAGATCAAGGATGCCGAAGTGCGTCA
>JBDZVE010000215.1:0-2539 GCA_040255535.1 Lysobacterales bacterium
TTCGAGCGGATGGAAGGACGCGGGCAGGAACTTGTCGGATCCCGTCTACGCTGGCGTGCACACCATTCGAGTGCTACCTCTTACGGTCGATGTGGCACATCCGCGGCGCGGTACGCATCGGATTGCTCTCGTGAGGAGCCAATGTTGCGGGCACCCGCTGCGTGGTGTGGCACTCTATCACCGAAGGACCGACAAGTTTCTGGCCGCGGCCTAGACGTCCGCTCTGCCGCCAGGCGCGCGCGGGGGATAAGGCACCGTCGCCTCAAACGTTCTCGATCTTCATTAGTGGCATTAGATATGTATTTCGCCGCGCTCGCCGCGAAAGTCATGCCGCGGCAAGCGAATTGCGACACGAGATGTCGCGGCCAGGCCATCGCACGGCATACTGTAGTCCTGCCTCTTGGGAGAATCGGAGAAGCGAATGCGTCGGTTGCGCAATACGTTCTTGAAAGGGCTCGCCGCACTTTTGCCCGTGGCATTGACGATCTTCTTCGTTTATTGGCTCGCAAAGACGGCCGAGTCGATCGCGAGCGGACCGCTGCGCGCGTTGTTGCCAGAGGACCGTTATTGGCCCGGTCTCGGCCTGCTCGTCGCGTGCTTGCTCGTGCTGCTCGCCGGTGTGCTCGTCGATGCCTATGTCGTGCGCCGGATCTGGCGCTATGGCGAATCCCTGCTTGCACGCATTCCGATCGTCAAATCGATTTTCGGTGCCCTCAAGGATTTCGCGCAGTTCCTACCCGCGGGCGGTAAGACGCGAGATCTCAAGCGCGTCGTGCTCTGGCGCATGAATGGTGCGCAGCTCATCGGTTTCGTGACGGAAGAGGACGTGAATCCGAGCCTGTTCGGCGCGGCTGCCGCGGATCTCGTCGCAGTCTATTTTCCGATGAGCTACCAGATCGGCGGCTACACGCTCTATCTTCCGAAGGCCGAGCTGCAGGAAACGACGCTGTCTGTCGAAGAGGCGATGCGTCTCGTGCTGATCGGCGGCATCACGAGCCACTCTCCCGAGCGCATCGAGCCGTAACCGTGCGCACGACGCTTCGCGTCCGCCCGCCCTTTCCCTGGAATGAGTTGCTCGCGTATTTGTCGTATCGATCCATCCCTGGCCTCGAAACGATCGAAGACAAACAGTATCGCCGTGATCTCGATGAAGGATCGGTGTGCGTCTCGTTCGATCCGGCGACGTGCCAACTCGAGCTCATGCTCCAAGGTTCCGTCGATCGCAAGCACGTCGAGACGCGTGTCGCCGCGTTGTTCGACATCGACTTCGATTCCACGCCGGTCGCAGCCGCATTGGGCCGTACACGCCGGCTTGCTTCGCGAATCAGAAAGGTGCCGGGCATGCGTCCATTGGGTGCCTGGAGCCCGTTCGAGCTGTGCGTACGCACGATTCTCGGCCAGCAAGTGACCGTCGCTGCCGCTGGCACGCTCATGCGCAGATGGGTGGAACGCTGCGGCTCGATTACGCCGGAATGCATCGTGGCCGCAAATCTCGAAAATTTGGGCATGCCGGCGAAACGAGTCGAGACGGTTCGCACGCTTGCGCGCGCCGTGCTCGATGAGCGTGTGCGCTTCGATGCATCGTGGCGCGAGATCAACGCCGCGCTCGCGCAGCTTCCCGGCTTTGGCCCGTGGACGCGCGAGTATCTCGCGATCCGCCTGGGCCGCGACCCCGATGCATTTCCTGCAAGCGATCTTGGACTCATTCGAGCGGCCGGCGTTGCTTCGCCGGCGGAGCTCGAGAAGATCGCGGAACGGTGGCGACCCTATCGCGCGTATGCGGCGACATATCTCTGGGCCGTCGATGTCGGATGATGCGTTCTAACGCGCGCGCATCTGCGTTAGCATTTGCACAGAACAAGCGGGTGACACGAACAGCGGGGTCGAGATGAGCCGGAAACGGAAGGATTCGGCGGCGGACGAGCAGGCGTCCGAAGCGGGATTCAGCTTGCAGGCGCAAGATCCCCCGCGTGCGAAAGCCTCTGCGAAGAAAAAGGCGCGCGCAAAGATCGCGCGCGGGCCGAATCACAGCGACACGCAGATCCTAAGCTACCGGCACGCAGATAAGCGGAAGAACAATCCGCACGTGGGCCTCGTCACGCCCGAGACGGACGCGGGCGTCGCCGAAACGAAGTGGGAGTACGACCCGCATATCGAGCCGGCGCTGCAGTTCGACGTCGGGCGCGCGGAGATCGAACGGCTCATCGACGATGCGCTCGCGTCTGGCGATGCGGACACGATGCGTGCCGCGCTCGAGGAGCTGAAGCGAGCCAGCGCCCCTTACCTCAACTGGACGGGAAAAGCGGAACGCACGAGCTTCGCGATCGACACGGTCTCGCTGCACGTCCACGAACGCATCGATCCCGCGAGCATCCTCTCCGCCGTCCGCAAGCGCATGAGAGGCGAGAAGGCACTCGCGCAGGCAGCGGCAGCCAAGAACGACCTCCCTTCCCTGCGTGCGGGCGAGCACAAAAACGAGATCCCTCCGCCACGGGCGGGGGAGCACAAAAACGAGATCCCTCCCCCGCGTGCGGGGGAG
>JBDZVE010000106.1:0-13623 GCA_040255535.1 Lysobacterales bacterium
CAACACCGTTGATCCCCTAGTCTGGCGCGATTCGAGCGCTCGATGCGCATCGGCAGCGTCGCGGAGCGCGAACGTCTGACCGACGTGCACGGTGAGCACGCCGCGGCCGATCAAGTCGAACAACTCCTGTACGGCCTTCACCAACGCGGAGCGCGCCCGCGTGTAATCGAACAGCGTCGGGCGCGTCAAATACAGCGAGCCTCGTTTGCTGAGCTCGAGCGGGGCGAACGCCGGCGCCGGCCCCGAAGAATTTCCGAACGTCACCATCATTCCGCGCGGACGCAGGCTGTCGAGCGAGCGCCAAAAGGTCTCATTGCCGACCGAGTCGTACACGACATGCACGCCCCGCCCATTCGACGCCGATCGTGCCGCGGCCACCCAATCGTCGGACGTCGTGAGCACCTCGTCCGCACCGAGCGCGCGGACATGATCGAATTTCGCGGCATCACCGACGAGTGCAAGGACACGGGCACCGACGTGTTTCGCCCAGGGCACCAAGAGGGAACCGACGCCGCCCGCCGCCGCGTGGACCAGCACGTGATCGCCGCGTCGAACGCGATAGACCTGTCGCAGCAGCATCTGCGCAGTCAGGCCCTTCAACATGATCGCGGCGGCAGTGCGATCGTCGATGTTGTCGGGCAGGCGCACGACTCGATCGGCGGCAAGGACTCGCAGCTCGCTGTACGCGCCCGAAACGTTTGCAACGTAGGCCACGCGGTCGCCGAGACTCACGTGTTTCACGCCCGCGCCAACCGCCTCGACGATCCCCGCGGCCTCCCGTCCCGGAGTGAGCGGCAGCGCGGCTTGGTACAACCCGCTCCGTTCGTAAATATCGAAGAAGTTGAGCCCGATCGCGGTATGTCGAACGAGCACTTCACCTCGGCCGGGTGCGGCTACGTCGATCGACTCCCACTGGAGCACGTCGGGGCCGCCGTGCCGATGAATGCGGATGGCATGAGGCATTCTGAAATGCGGTTAGCGATTGGCAGTGAGCACATGATACGCCCACCGCCAAAGCGCGCGAATGCGCTCGCGATTCTGAGTCCGGCCGCTAGACGGTCGCGGCCAATCCTTCAAGAGATTGTAGGAGCGGCCGGACCGAAGCCGTGCCGCTCCTTTCGGCCCGCATCAGAGCGCTTGATCATCCGCCTCGCCGGTGCGAATGCGCAGCACGCGCTCGAGATCGGTGATGAAGATCTTGCCGTCGCCCACTTTACCGGTCTTGGCAGCACCGATGATCGCTTCGACGACTTGATCGACCAGGGCGTCCTTCACCGCGACCTCGATACGGGTTTTCGGTACGAAATCGACGACGTACTCGGCGCCGCGATAGAGCTCCGTGTGTCCCCGCTGCCGACCGAAGCCCTTGACCTCGGTGACCGTCATTCCGGACACGCCGATCTCGGACAATGCGGCTCGCACGTCGTCGAGTTTGAAGGGCTTGATGATTGCGCTGATGAGTTTCATTCCCCGTGGCTCCTGTCTCGAAGTGCGGACCCCGACTTCCACTTGCGAAATCGGGCTAGTTGAAATTCTCGTGACTGTTGCAGGCTGGCGTCGATGACCAGGATACCTCAAGCACTGCCGCAGCGAGGTTTTACAATGCACGTTCCATGCCGCAGGCAGCCTGGAAGGGATCGCGCGTCCGCTCCGTCGCGCGAGGCTGCAAAAGCCACCCACTTGCGCGGCTACGAGCATGTCTCCGCGGCAATCGGCTGCGACCGCGCACCAATCTAGAGCGACGCTGCCGCGGGATGCGCGGGTTTGGTGCGAGCCGCTGGCGCTTACTCGGCGGGATTGATGTTCGACCGTTGACGGCAGGAGGAGCCCGACCCTCTGGCTGCCAACCGTCAACTGTCAACCGTCAATCTTGCGGCCAGTCGCCGCTGAGACATAACGAGGCGGCTGATCACCATAAGCGTCCGCTTCGAGCGCCGGCATGTCGCAAATGACCTACATGCGTGCATACTTCGCGGTTTCGCAGACACTGATCTTCCAAGCACTACAGCACACTGCTGCGTGATCGAACTGGTACGCGGAGGCGCGCGCGACCTAGTTCCTGTTCGACCCCGCACGCATGTGAGAAAACGCGGTCTCGATCCTGGGGAGTAGGTATGGAAGTTCGCGGGGGCGTGCGCGCCGGATGGCGTGCGGTCGGCTCGTATGTCTTACTGGCAGCGGTCGGCTCATCGCCCATGTCTACCTGCGCAGCGGCCGAAGCCGACGCGCACATCTTATATTTCGAGCCGCTGCAGATTCGCGTGCCGCAAACGGCGGTCGGCGCGCGCCAGAAAGGAAGCCGCGATCTCAACAAGCTCGAGCTCTCGGCTTTCGGCCGCGACTACTCGCTGACGGTCGCGACGAACGAAACATTCCATGCGAGCCTCGCGGCAAAGCCGAGCCGCTCCACGCTCACGCTGTATCGCGGCTCGATCGACGGCATTGCAGGCTCGTGGGTTCGCCTCGCGACCCAGGGCATCCACGTGCACGGAATGATGTGGGACGGCGCGCAGCTCTATGTGATCGCGCCGAGCGAGCAGGTACGCGAGCAACTCGTCCCGCCGCTCGATGCGAGCGGTGCGGACGTGATCTTCCGCTTACAGGACGTGCTGATGCCGACGCAGGCAGCATCCTGCGCATCGGACGCGCCGGCACCGCTCGAGCGCGGCTCCGACGCCTATCGCTCGCTCGTGCACGAGCTGCAGCAGGCAAATGCGAAAGGAGAGCTCGGCGCCACGATGCGCCTCGAGCTCTCAGTGCTCGCCGACGCGCTCTTCCTCGAGCGTTACGTCGACGAACAGGCTGCGCGCGACAGCATCCTCATCAGGCTCAACAATATCGACGGCATCTACAGCTCGCAGCTCGGCGTGCAGATCCAAGCACCGCTGATCGACATCCTCGACGCAAGCAGCCACGCGTTCTCGGACACGACGGATGCGGACGCGCTGCTCAAGGAGCTCGCGAAAGTGCGCCAGCATTCGGCGCAGTATCGCGCTCGCGGCCTGACTCACCTGTTCACTGGACGCAATCTGGACGGCACGACTGTCGGCATCGCGTATGTCGACTCCTTGTGCGAAGCGAAGTACGGCGTCGGCCTCACGGAAGTGTCCACGCGCGGTTCGTGGTACGAGTCGTTGATCGCCGCTCACGAGATCGGACACAACTTCGGCGCCGTTCACGACGGAGAGCCCGGCAAAGCCTGCGCAAGCACGCCGCAAGGCGCGTACTTGATGTCGCCGAACGTGAATGGCGTCGAGGCGTTCTCGGACTGCAGCCTCAACATGATGCGGCCGAGAGTGGCCGCGGCACGTTGCATCTCGCCGCTGCCCGCCGCGAACGTTCGCGTGGCGGCCGATCTCGGAACCGTACGTCGGGCCGCGGAAACCTCCTTCGACTATGAGCTTCGCGTGACGAACGCAGGCGGCGCGACGGCGATGAACGTGCGCGCGGAAATCCTCGTCGCGCCGGCGATCGAGGTCGAGGACGCTTACGTCATCGGCGGCTCATGTACGAGCGGTGCGGGCGTCGTGCAGTGCCAGCTCGGCAACATCGCCGGCGGAACCTCGCGTCCGGTGTATTTCACGTTCCGCGGGGCAACCATCGGAACGAGCTCCATTTCCGCACGTGTTTTCGCCGACAACGAGTGGAACAAGAGCGACAACCAAGGCAGCGGCACGCTCGCCATCGAGCGCGAAGCGGATGTCTCGGTTTCGATCGAAGCGCCGGCTCAAGCGATCGCAGCGAGCCCCTTCGAAGTGCGCTTCACGGTCGCCAATTCGGCGCAGATCGACGCACGCGACGTGCGCACGTCGATGCAGCTCCCTGCCGGCGTGACCGCGACGAGCGCGGCCCAACCCGGCGCCACTTGCACGATCGAAGGCAACGAGATCGCCTGCGTCCTGCCGCGCTTGGTGGCTGGCGCGACCTCGACCGGCGTGATTTCCCTTTCGGCACAGGAAGTTGGAGTCAC
This sequence comes from Lysobacterales bacterium, assembly GCA_040255535.1. Lineage (GTDB taxonomy): Bacteria > Pseudomonadota > Gammaproteobacteria > Steroidobacterales > Steroidobacteraceae > Steroidobacter. The sequence continues at coordinate 3,971 of JBDZVE010000106.1, forward strand.
CACACTTCGGGCCGACACGTCCGGCAGCTATGTCGATCCCGTCGAATCGAACGACGCCGCCGAAACGAGCGTGGAAGTCACGCCGCCCTCCCTCCCGAGCGCGGTCCAGAGCGAGACCCCGCGCGGCAAGGGTGGAAGCGGTTCCGCCGGCGGACTTTTGCTCGGCGCCCTTGGTCTTCTGGGTCTCTGGCGCAAACTCTTCCGAACAGCCTAAGCTCCGACCCGTCCGGACGATTGTTACCGAGCCGGCACGCGCCGCTCGGCCGCAAAGCTTGATTTTGTCGTTGGATGCCCTAGTTCCAAGCCATGGACTACAAGGACTACTACAAGATCCTGGGGGTCGCGCGCGACGCGACTCAGGAGGAGATCAAGCGCGTCTACCGCCGCCTCGCCCGGAAGTATCACCCTGATGTCAGCAAAGAAGCGAATGCGGAAGAACGCTTCAAGGAAGTCCAAGAAGCGTACGAGGTCCTGAAGGACCCCGAGAAGCGAGCCGCATACGATCAACTCGGCTCGAACTGGCGCTCGGGCCAGGAGTTCCGTCCGCCGCCCGATTGGGGCAGAGGCTTCGAGTTCACGAGCTTCGGGGGCCCGGAAGACGACAGCGGCTTCAGCGACTTTTTCGCCTCGCTGTTCGGCTCGCGCAGTCCGTTCGGACGGCGCCCGGCGGGTCGCGGCGCGAGCTTCGCACGAACCGGCCAAGATCACGTCGCCAAGATCCAGATCGATCTCGAGGACGCCTTCCGAGGCGGAACGCAAACGATCGAGCTCAAGTCGCCGCAGCTTTCCGAAGATGGACGCGTGCTCGTCAAACCGAGAACGCTGCGTGTCACGATTCCGGCAGGCGTCATCGAGGGACAACGCATTCGACTTGCCGGTCAAGGCAGTCCCGGCGTGAACGGCGGTCCGGCAGGCGATCTCTACCTCGAGATCGGCTTTCGTCCACATCGGCTCTTCCAAGTCGAGGGCCGCGACGTCACGCTCAAGCTGCCGATCGCGCCTTGGGAAGCCGCTCTCGGCGCAACGGTCGAGACACCGACGCTCGCCGGCCCCGTGGAGCTTCGCATCCCGCCGGGCGCGAAGAGCGATCAGAAACTGCGCTTGAAAGGACGCGGCCTGCCGGGAAGCACGCCAGGCGATCAATACGTGGTGCTGAAGATCGTCGTCCCACCCGCCACCACGCCGGAAGCGCGCGCACTCTTCGAGCGAATGAGAAAAGAGCTGGCGTTCAATCCCCGAGAAGGAATGTAGCGCGCTCCGCGCGCACGTGTCGCCCGACACTCTGACCCTACACTTGACACCACACACTTTACACAGCGCGCGGAGCGCGCTTTTGACGTTACACCTTACACCTGACACTTCACACGGCGCGGAGCGCCCCTAATGCCTAAGCCCCTGCGCATGATCCAATAGATAAGCCACGCGGCGCACGATCGCGAGATCGATGCGCGGCTTCTCGATGAAATCGACGGCGCCCTCGCGCATGGCCGTCACTGCCGCGTTCACGTCGGCTTCTTCGCCGAGCAGGATGACGGGTGGACAGATGCGCATGGCGCGGAGCTTGCGCAAGAGCTCGATGCCAGACATTCCAGGCAATGCGACATCCGTGATCACGCAACCGAGACGATCGCGACCCGATGCGAGATAACTTTCGGCGCTCTCGAAGTCGCGGACGTCGACATCGAGAGAGCTGAGCAAGGATCGAAGCGTGCGGCGGTCCGTTGCGTTCGCTTCGATCACTGCAACGATGGGACGTACGCTCGCCACGGTTCTGAGTGTTCGGAAGAAGGCTGCGTCGTCGCCGCGCTGCGGATCGAGCGTGCGCATCCGCGAGACTTGCTGGTGGCGTTGCGGACGAAGGAAGCAGTGCGCATGGGCCGACATCTTTGGACCGGTGCCCGCCTGCGAAAAGTTCGCACTTGTACTTAAGGATTCGCGGCCGCGACGCTGATCTGAGATCCGCTCGCATCAGCGTGCGTAACTACCGGCAGCAAGGACGCCGTAAACCCGTAGGGTCGTACTCACATTGCGGAAGCCGTCTCGTTGCAGCGTGCTCGACGTCAGGCTTGACCGACTTCGAGAACCATCCGTACGAGATGCGCCAGCGAAGAAGCCTGCATCTTTTCCATAACGCGCGCGCGGTGAATCTCGACCGTGCGCTGGCTCAATTTCAAGTCGCCCGCGATGACTTTGTTCGCCTTGCCGTGCACGACGAGATCGAGCACCTCGCGCTCGCGCGGAGTGAGCGTGTCGAGCCGCCGACGAATGTCGTTGCGCTCGCCGAGCGCGGCTCGGTTGCTGCTGTCCTTCTCGAGCGCTTGATTGATGCGATCGATCAGGTCCTGATCGCGGAACGGCTTCTGAATGAAATCGACCGCGCCGGCCTGCATCGCTTCCACCGCCATCGGCACGTCGCCGTGCCCTGTGATGAATATGATCGGCAGAATCGAGTGCTTCTCGTTGAGCTTCTGCTGCAGCTCGAGCCCCGACATGCCGGGCATGCGGATATCGAGCACGAGACAGCCCGGACGGTCTTCGCTGTAAGCATCCAAGAACTCTTGCGCGGAACCGAACGTTTCGACGGCCTGCCCGACCGAGCGCAACAAGAGCTTCAAGGCGTCTCGAACGGCAGCGTCGTCATCGACGATGAAGATCGTCGGCCGCGCGTTGACTTGATTTCCCCTCATTATTGCGAACTCCCTGCTGATGCCGTTATAGCCGGCAGTGTGAAAAAGAACCGTGCCCCGCCGCCCGGATTCGCGCCGCACCACAGCTTGCCGCCGTGCGCGCGAATGATCGAGCGGCTGATCGAAAGCCCAAGGCCCATTCCACCGGGCTTCGTCGTGAAGAATGGGTTGAACAGTTCGGCGGCCACGGCCGGGTCGATGCCTGGACCTCGGTCCGCAACCATGAACTCTACATCGCCTTCCGCGTCGACGTGCGTTCTCAGGATGATTTGACGGCGCGACTCGGGGACGCCCTGCATCGCATCGATGCTGTTGCGGACCAGATTCAAGATGACTTGCTGGATCTGGACCGCATCCGCCTGAACTTGCGGCGACTGAGTCGCTGTCTCGAGCGTGATGTGCACGCCGTTGTGTCGCGCATCGGTTTGCGCGAGCGTCAAGACGTCTTCGAGCAAACGATTCGCCTCGACCAGCTCGCGGCGCACCTCGCGGTTCTTCACGAACGTTCGCAGCCGGCGAATGACCTCACCCGCCCGCAACGCCTGCGCGCCGATGTGAGCGAGCGCTTCCGCGATCTCCTCGTTCGAGAACTCCCCGGTGCTGATGAGGCGTTGACAGGCTTGCGCGTAGGTCGCGATCGCGGTGAGCGGTTGATTGACTTCGTGCGCGATACCGGCTGCCATCTCGCCCATCGTTGAAATGCGCCCGAAGTGCGCAATGCGATCGTGCATCTGGCGGGCTTCGTCTTCGGCGCGCCTGCGATCGGTGATGTCATGAATCGTCCCGACTTGACGCAGCACCTGCCCACCTGCGCTCAACGTCGCCTGCGCGATGTGATGCACGTAACGCAACGAGCCGTCGGGATGACAGATGCGGTACTCGATATCGATCGAGCGGGCGCCTGCGTCGAGCTCATCGCAGGCCTGCTGCCAGCGTGCACGATCCGCGGGATGAACGAGCGGCGCGAGATAGTCGTAGACGCCGATGTAGGGCTCGCCGAAGCGCCGCCCCAAGACGCGATAAAGATGCGGGGACCAGTAGTCCTCGTAATGTCCGTCATAGTGGATGACGTAGTTGCCGAGGTTCGCGATTTCCTGCGCGATCGTGAGCTGCGCCTCGCTACGCCGAAGCGCCTCTTCGGCATTGCGCCGTACGGTCACATCGCGAATGAATCCGACGAAGCGCGGCGGATCGGTACCTTGCACGCGCCCGACTGCGAGCTCGGCGTAAAACTCGCTGCCGTCGCGGCGCTTCGCGAGCAGCTCTCGTCCGATGCCGATGATGCGCGGCTCGCCGAGCTCGATGTAGTGGTGAAGGTAGTCCTCGTGCTGGGATCGGTAAGGTTCCGGCAGGAGGATATGAACCTTGAGCCCGATGACCTCTTGCTCGTTGTAGCCGAACATGCGCTCGCCCGCATGATTCAACAGCTCGATGCGTCCCTCGTGATCGAAGAGTACGACCGCATCCACGGCAGCATCGAGCACGGCCTGGAATTCGCGTTCCAGCCGGTGCGCACGCTCCTCCTGCGGTTCTGCGACTCGCAACAACGTCATACGGGTTGATTCTAACCCTGTTGCGACATAACGCGTCCAACTGGCCCAATCACGGGCGCCGGGCCCCGGGTCAGGAACGGTAAAGAGCGCGGCCCTCCCCTGGCGGCGAGCGTCGTCAGGCGATCACGACCAGCAGATCCTTCGCATCGACCATCTCCCCCGGTTTGGTCGCGACCTCGGCGATCGTGCCGCTCCGATCCGCGCGCACGGAGGTCTCCATCTTCATCGCCTCGATCGTGACGAGCACGTCGCCACGCGAGACTTTGGCGCCCTGCGCGACGGCGACGGTCGCAATCGTGCCGGGCATCGGTGCACCAACATGGGTCGGATCGCCTGCATCCGCCTTGCGACGGGGCGGCTTCACCGCGACGTGGGTGCGATCGGGTACCTTGACCGAGCGCGGCTGGCCGTTGAGCTCGAAGAACACCGAGCGCGTGCCATCGTCGTGGACATCGCTCACCGCGACGAAGCGGACGATCAGCGTCTTGCCGCGATCGATGTCGAAGCTGATCTCCTCGCCAGACTCCATGCCGTAGAAAAAGAGCGGGGTCGGCAACACGCTCACTCGACCGTAGTCCAGCCGATTCTGCATGTAGTCGATGTAGACCTTCGGGTACATCAAATACGAAGCGAGCTCATCGTCCGTGATTTCACGCCAGGTCTTCGCCTGCGCCTCGGCGCGCGCCTGTTCCAGATCCGTCGGCGGGAGCACTTCGCCCGGACGCACCGAGAGCGGCTTCGCGCCCTTGAGCACTTTCTTCTGGAGCGCGCTCGGGAATCCGCCGTGCGGTTGGCCGAGGTCGCCGCGGAAGAAGGACACGACCGACTCGGGAAACGCGATCTCGGTGTTCGGATCCAGCACTTGCTCTGCGGTGAGTCCGCTCGTGACCATCATGATTGCCATGTCGCCGACGACTTTCGAGGTCGGCGTCACCTTCACGATGTCGCCGAACAGCTCGTTCACCTTGGCATAGGCATGCGCCACTTCGGGCCAGCGCACATCGTCGATGCCAAGCGCGCGCGCCTGCTCGCGCAGGTTCGTGAACTGGCCTCCGGGCATGCCGTGAACGTACACCTCCGAGGCGCCTGAGCGCAGATCGCTTTCGAATGCCGTGTAGCAGTGACGCACCTGTTCCCAGTATCCCGACAGCACGCGGAGGTTCTCGGCGTTCAACCCGGTGTCGCGTTCGCCGTGGCGCAGAGACTCGACGATCGAGCCGAGATTCGGTTGCGACGTGAGCCCGCTCATCGCATCCATCGCGCCGTCGACGGCATCCGCGCCCGCTTCGACGGCGGCGAGCACGCTCGCCGCCGCGATACCGCTCGTATCGTGCGTGTGGAAGTGCACCGGCATGCCGACTTCTTCCTTGAGTGCCTTGACGAGCGTGTAAGCCGCACGCGGCTGACACAGGCCCGCCATGTCCTTGATGCCGAGGATGTGCGCGCCCGCCTTCTGCAACTGCCGCGCGAGGTCGACGTAGTACTTGAGGTCGTACTTCTTCTCGTTCGGGTCGGAGAGGTTGCCGGTGTAGCAGATCGCCGCTTCGCACAGCTTGCCGGACTCGCGCACCGCGTCGATCGCGACGCGCATGTTCTCGACCCAGTTGAGCGAATCGAAAACGCGGAACAGGTCGATCCCCGAGCTCGCGGCACGCCGCACGAAATATTGCACGACGTTGTCGGGATAGTTCGTGTAGCCGACCGCGTTCGCCGAACGCAGCAGCATCTGCAGCAGCAGATTCGGCATCGCTTCGCGAAATGCATGCAGGCGCTCCCACGGGCACTCCCATAAGAAGCGCATCGAGACGTCGAACGTGGCCCCGCCCCAGCACTCGACCGAAAACAGATCCGGCAGCAGCTGCGCGTAATAAGGCGCGATGGCTTTCATGTCGTAGGTTCGAAAGCGCGTCGCCAGCAGCGACTGATGCGCATCGCGCATCGTCGTATCCGTGAGCAGCACGCGCTTCTGTTCGAGCATCCACTGCGCAAACTTCTCGGGACCGAGCTCCTCGAGCTTCTGCTTCGTGCCCGCTGCCGGCTTCTTCTCGAGCGCAATCCTCGGCAGTCGCGGCGGCGCGAGCCGCGCCGGACGCTGCCGCCCCTTCACCTCGGGATTGCCGTTGACGATCACATCGCCGATGAAGTTGAGCAGGCGCGTCGCGCGGTCGCGCTTGCGCGGGAAGCGGAACAGCTCCGGCGTTTGGTCGATGAACTTCGTCGTGTACTCCGCGGACGCGAACTGCGGGTGCATGATGAGCTGATCGAGAAAGCGCAGATTCGTCACGACGCCGCGCACGCGAAATTCCCACAAGGCGCGATGCATGCGCGCAATCGTCTCGTGCGGCGTCGGCGACCATGCCGTGACTTTCACGAGCAGCGAGTCGTAGTAGCGTGTGATGATCGCGCCGGTGTAGGCCGTTCCGGCATCGAGGCGAATGCCGAATCCCGCGGGACTGCGATATGCGGTAATGCGCCCGTAGTCTGGGATGAAGTTGTTCTCGGGATCCTCGGTCGTGACGCGACATTGCATCGCGTAGCCGTACAAGTGGATATCCTTCTGCCCGGGCACGCCGCTGTCCGCCGCGCCGATGCGCGCCCCTTCGGCGATGCGAATCTGCGCGCGAACGATGTCGACACCCGTGACCGCCTCCGTGACAGTGTGCTCGACCTGGATGCGCGGATTGACCTCGATGAAGTAGAACTTGCCTGTATCCGCATCCTGCAGGAACTCGACCGTACCCGCGTTCAGATAATTGACTGCCCGGCCGATCTTGAGCGCCTCATTGCAAAGGGCGAGGCGCTGCTCTTCGGAAAAAAACGTGGCCGGTGCGCGCTCGATGACCTTTTGATTGCGACGTTGCACCGTGCAGTCGCGCTCGAATAGGTGCACGAGCGTGCCGTGCGAATCGCCGAGAAGCTGCACTTCGATGTGCCGCGCGCGACGCACGAGCTTCTCGAGATAGACCTCATCGTTGCCGAATGCGGCTTTCGCTTCGCGGCGCGCCGTTTCGACCATTTCCTTGAGCTCGGCTTCGCGCTCGACGATGCGCATGCCGCGACCGCCGCCGCCCCAGCTCGCCTTCAGCATCAGCGGGTAGCCGACTTCGCGCGCGAGCCGCACGACCTCTGCATGATCGCGCGGCAGCGGCGGGGTCGCTGGCATGACCGGCACCCCTGCCGACACGGCGAGCTCGCGCGCCATCACTTTGTTGCCGAGGCGACGCATGATCTCGGGCGTCGGGCCGACGAAGATGATGCCCTCTTGAGCACACGCCTCCGCGAAATCCGGATTCTCCGAAAGAAAACCGTAGCCGGGATGGATCGCATCGACGTGTGCCGCCTTCGCGATCCGAACGATGTCTGCGATATCGAGATAGGCGTCGACTGGAGACTTGCCTGCACCGACGAGATAGCTTTCGTCCGCCTTCATGCGGTGGAGAGAAAAGCGGTCCTCCTGCGAATAAATCGCGACCGTACGAATGCCGAGCTCGGCCGCGGCTCTCATGACGCGGATCGCGATCTCGCCGCGGTTGGCGATCAACAAGGTCTTGATTCGTCGCTCGGACATAGACTGACTCGGCAAGGCGAACACATCCTGGCGATCGGCTCGAGATCGCTGCAGGCACACGTAGTAGCATCAATGCGTGAGCCGAACCGGAGCAGGCGTCCGGACCGCGCTTTCCAGGGAGGGGCGATCATAACGGGTGACTCGGGCGCTGCAAGCACTCGCAGCAATGAGTCGCGCCGATCGGTCGATTAATCTCGCTGATTCTCGCCCTGAGATCGGCTCAAACGGCCGTGCCGAGGCTCGCTGTATGCCCGGCGCCATGGCGAAACGAGCCGGTGCAAAGCTGATCGTACTCCTTATCCATGATGACGACGCAGTCGCGCCCGCGCTCCTTCGCCTCGTAGAGCGCTTCATCCGCTAGCTGGATGAACCCGAACGGCGTGCGCCCCGCGACCGGCTCGATGCAGGCAATGCCGATGCTGACGGTGAGACGCTTGGAGCGCGCGGGCGAAGCGGCGTGGGCGAGCGCAAGCGACTCGATTCCGCTGCGAACTCTGTTCGCCACCTCCTCGGCGTGTGCTCGGCCGGCGTCATAGAGCACGATCGCGAACTCCTCGCCGCCATATCGGGCGGTGACGTCCAGAGGCCGGCGCGCGGCACGCCTCAGACAGGAGGCCACCTGGCGCAAGCACGCATCGCCGGCTTGGTGGCCGTAACGATCGTTGTAGGCTTTGAAGTGGTCGATATCGACGAGCAGGAGCGCGAGCGGCGAGTGGTCCCTGACCGCCTGAGGCCAAATCTTCTGGACGTGCTCGTCGAAGAAGCGGCGATTGTGAATCCCCGTGAGCCCATCGCGGCTCGCGGTTTCGATCAGCAATCGCTCCTCGAGGAAATTCGTGCGATTCGCGCGCTCGAGCGAGTAGCACACGATCGCGCCGATGACGTTCGTGAACGCGAGCACGGACAAGTCGATCACCATCGGCGCCATCGCGAGATCCGCAATGTGGGCCGCGACGGCATAAGCAACGAATACGACGAGTGCTGCCGCCGTCGCGGGATAGAACGTCATCCCCAACATGAAATAGATATAGATCGTGACGAGCACGACCGCCGAGAGCAGGTTCACCCCGTCCTTCGTTGCGATGACCGAGACGGCGACCGCACCGAGCCCGAATAGCGGCGCGCCGATCGAAGAGACGAGTGGATAAAAGCGCTCGTACCACTTCGAATGTACGACGACGACCGCGACGATCAAGAGCGGCGCGAACGTCGCAATCCGGATCAGGTCGAGCTTCCGACTCGTCGAGGCTGCAAGTACGAGATGCGTCAAGACGGCGAACACGATCAGAAAGGCGATCCCGAGCCACAGGTTGCGGCGGATTTGCGGCAACGTTTCGGTCCGGTGCGCGCGCTTGAACTCCTGCTCGAGGGGCGGCTCGAATCGAAGGCGCGGGAATCCCCGCTGCAACTGCAGCGCGTGCGGCGACTCAGGCGGAGCGCCGAGCGATTTCTGCGCTTGTGGACCGGACATGGGGCGTCGAGGACGCCCGTGTTGGAGATCGATTGGCGAGCGTCGCCGCGCTACGGTAGCGGGAAACCGCAGCTTCGCCAAGCGGACGCAGGTACAACAGACGGGTTTCGATCGCAGAATGTGACGTCACGACAGTCTGGATCCGGCCTGAACAGATCAAGGGGATAGTGACTAGGGGATGGGGGATCGTCAGAGCGCACCGAGTGCGCCTCTTCACGAAGAAGGGGATAGTGATTAGGGGTAGCGGATCGTCAGAGCGCATCGACTGCGCCTCCTCACCTCTCCCCTTGCGGGGGCCGCTCGCGCGCATCCATGCGCCCCGCGCCATTCGTACATCCTGTACAGCAGAGGTCGCTAGCGAAGCGGCGGGTGAG
>JBDZVE010000107.1:0-11389 GCA_040255535.1 Lysobacterales bacterium
AGCGCCGCGACTTCTGTGCTGAGCAGATACCACTGCGTCGAAACGAGAGAATCGTTCGGTAGCGCATGTGGATAGCGCCTGCAATCGGGCGCAACGAACTCGATCGTCGGGTCCGCTGCGACCGATGCGATCGTGGCGCTCAGTTCCGCTGCCGTCACGCGCCGATCGAGCCGCAAGACTTCCATCCGAGGCGCGAGTGATTGCGCGTCGGTGACCTTCGCGCGGACCTGCTTTGCGAGGCGCGAGTGCTTCTGTTCTCGGGATAGATTTTGTGCATCGGCCTTCCATTTGACGATCAGCCGATCGACGGACTGCGTCGGCCGATTCGGAAACTGGCCGTTGTACTCTTGAGCGATCGCACACAAGGGAAAAGTGGCGAGCGTCGCGAACGCAACGAGACATCCGAGAACGTAGCGGCTGCCCCGGCGAGGCACCGACCCGCGAATCAAGAACTTTCGATGGCTCACAGCATGTGCTCGCGCTGCTTGGCTCTCGGCAAGAAGTCTAGGCATCCATACGTTTGAAAGCGGAATGGAGTTCACGCTTCGAGCGTGAGTCGCTTCGAGCAGACATTGGGTTCCACCCTCGGACGTAATCACCTGGGGCCATGTAGATTCCCAGGAGCGACGGGTCGTAGCGCCTACTTGGCCGAGTGGAGCTGGGACAGGAGCGCGCACGCCGCGGCGGGTGCGCGTTCCTTTGCGCCGTTGATGAAGTAGATGAAGACGTCGCGGCGAGATGCGGGTGCAGGATGTGCGATCAGCGGCAGATGGACGCTCGGCTCACCATTGGCCCATTGCTGCGCGCGTTCGGCCCATGCGGCGAGATCTGATTTCGAGTACCCGGTCGGTTCGGTGGCGACGGATTCTCGCAGTCGCGCGTAGACGAAATCGCCGGTGACATCGGCGATCGCAGGGTACTCATTGGAGTGCGTGTACACGGTCGCAATTCGATGCCGCCGAGCCAGATCAACGTAGTCGGGAGAGCGGAAGCTGTCGTGACGAACCTCGAGCGCGTGACGAAGCGCAGTCTTGCCGACGGAATTGGGTAATAGACGAACAAAGGCTTCGAGATCGTCTGAATCGAATGCTTTCTCGGGGGGCAGCTGCCAGAGAATGGCGCCGAGCTTATTGCCGAGCTCGGCAATGCCGCTCTTGAGGAATCCCTCGAGCGCTTTGCCGGCTTCCGCAAGCGTGCGTCGATGCACGATGTAGCGGGGCGCCTTGATGGAAAAGACGAAATCGTCCGGCGTGTCGTCTCGCCATTTTGCAAATACGCTCGCGGTTTGCAGTCGATAGAAGGTGCTGTTGATCTCGATCGCGGTCACTCGCCTGCTTGCGTAATGCAACTCGCTCTTCTTGGGTAGATCCTCGGGATAGAATGTCTTTCGCCAGGGCTCGTACGACCATCCGCCGATCCCGACGCGGATTCTTCCTGCGCTTCGCTCATCTGCCGGAGGATCGATATCGTTGCGCTTCATTCGCCGGCTGAGCGGGTCTCGGGAGGTCGGGTTCTGAGGTAACGCGCGAAGCGGGGCACGCCGTTCGCGGTGAGCCCATGATACCGATAAGTGATACACGTGCCGACCGCCGGCGGATGCCTGCGCTCATCATCGCTGAATCCGGTGCCGATGCGAAAGACGGTGCCGTCGGGCGTTCGGACTTCGAGCGCACCCAGCATGTTCGTGTACTTCCCAGTGCCGGGGACATGCGCGGTAATGCACGCCTCGGCATCCCGGAAGGGTTTAACTTTGAGCAGATCGTCGCTTCGACCTGCGTGGTAGAGCGAATCGGCTTTATGTAGCACGATGCCTTCGCCGCCCGCGGCGACGAGCGTGTGCAGCTCGTGCGCGAGCGACTGTTCGCTTGCGATTCGCCACTGGCGCACCGGCGCGAGCGTGCTCGAAGCAATGTGGCCGAGGAGCTCCTCGAGCGCGAGCTTGCGCTCGCTGAACGTGCCGCCGTGCTTCGGCAGGTCGAATACCATGTACCGCACTTCCCGCCACGCAGCTTCGTTTGGGACGGTGTCGCGAACGGTTGCGAGTACGTCCTCGAATCGGCCGCGGCCGATCCAGAGCTCCCCGTCCAACGCCACCCGCGGCCAGTGACGGACGAACCAGCTCGGCGTGTTGATTCGCTGCCCGGTGCGCGTCAGTAACGCTTCGCCACTCCAGTAGGCACGGATTCCGTCGTATTTCTCGCTTGCCCAGTACTCGGCCACGTCGATCTCACCCGGCTCGTGCACATTCGCGAGCATGAGCGCAGGTTCCAGATCATGATTCGCTGATAAGGCAATGATTGGAAAGGACAATAGTGCTGCAGAAACGGCGCAGCCAGCGAGCGTTTGTCGGCGGAGCTTGAGGTGCATGGAACTAGTCCTGTCTGGGATCTCACGATCACAGCACCGATCAAGCCGCGCGAGATACGGCCATTTCGGCCCAAACACCGAGCCTATCGACGCTTCACCCCTTTGAACGATGCACGCGAGCAGGCACCATCCGTCTTACAACTGAGCAAACGATAACGAGAAGGGGATAGCATGCGTACGCTCTTGATCGGCTGCGTTGCAGCGATGATCGTCGGCTGTGCGAGCGAACGGGTGGTCACGCCGCGCGAGTACTTGGATGAGCAAACGGCGGCGACGATCACCGTCGTGGCGGACCCATGGGTGTTCAATCGAGAAGGATCGGCACCGCAGCTCGATTTCATCAATTTGTATGCGATCGACGTGAATCGAATGGGCGACCACCGCCGATACCTCGTCGTCGCCCAATATTGGCCTGCACCGGAATGGGAATCGGCGCAACCGACGCTGGAGATTCGCGCGGCCGATGAAAACCTGCTGCTTCGGCCCGCCGATGGCAGTCCGCGCGACCTCGGCCTTGGCGAGCCACTCGATGCGTCCGCGCCACGTTCCACGAAGTACTGGTTCTATCCGGTGGAGAGCCGTCAGCTCGAGCAGATCGCGCGCACGAAGCACTCTTCGCTTGCGCTCATCAAAGGCGACGTTCGCGCCGCCTATATCGTTTGGCGTGACGCGAGCGCGGAGCTCAGCGAGTTTGCCACCTTCGCGCTCGATTAATCCCAACACTCACATCACGCAGTCTAAAGCTCAGCTCAGATCATGTCCTTACGCCGTCTATCTCGCTTCTTCACATTCGTCTCGATTCTCCTCTTCAGTTCCACATCCTTAGGTGCTCGACTCGAGTCGGGCGAGGTACGCGTGTGGCAGATGCAGGAGGTGACGTTCCAAGCCGCGCACGAGTACGCGAACCCGTATGTCGATGTCGAGCTCTGGATCGAGCTCGAAGGTCCCGGGTTCAAACGCCGCGTCTATGGTTTCTGGGATGGCGGGCGAACGTTCAAAGTGCGCTTCGTGGCGACGAATCCCGGCGTTTGGAGTTGGCGCTCCGCTTCGAACCGCTCCGATGACGCGGGGCTCAATGGAGGGCGCGGCACTTTCCGCGCCGTCGCTTGGGACGAGGCGCAGCTTCTAGAGAATCCGAATCGACGCGGATTCATTCGGGCGAGCCAGAACGGTCACGCGCTGCGCTATGCGGACGGCACGCCCTTCTTCCTCGTCGGCGATACCTGGCTCGCCGCGTCCACTTGGCGACTCCCGTGGAAGGGCACGCGGCCGGCGGCGGACTACGTGCCCGCCGAGGGAATCAGCTTCGAAGAAGCCGTTGCATACCGAAAGCGCCAAGGATTCAACTCGATTTCCTTCATTGCCGCCTTTCCGAACTGGGCGGCCGATCATCGAGGCGCGACGTTCGCGAACAAGGATGGTGTCTACCTGCGCAACGCTTGGGAAAAGTTCGGCCACTGGGCACCGAACGCAACGATCTCGACGGACGACGGCGCGACCACGACTGCGAAGGATATGCATGATGAGCACGGCAACCGCCCGTTCGAAATGCTGGCAGACCGCGAAGGTCTCGCGAACTTCGATCGAGTCAATCCGGCGTATTTCCGCAGCCTCGATCGCAAGATGCAGCACCTGGCGAACGAAGGTTTCGTGCCCTTTCTCGAGACCGTGCGAAGAGACAACGCGCCGTCATGGAAGGCGTACTTCGACTTCAACGAATCCTATGCACGTTTCGTTCAGTACCTGATCGCGCGCTATGGCGCCTACAACCTGATCTTCAGCGGGATTCACCTCGATTGGATCCCCGAGAAGCTCAGCCTGCCGGCGGAGGATTTCAACGCAGCCTTGACGTACCACCTCAACAAGTACGGGCCGCTGCCGTTCGGGCAGCCATACACGACGCTTATCGACAGCTCGACGTACAAGCGCTTCGGCCACGGTGCACAGGCGCCCTGGCTCACCATGCACACGGTCGGCAACAATCCCCGCAATCATGCGATCTATGCGTCGATTGAGGAGTTGTTTCGTCTCGATCCGCCGTACCCTGCGGCGAACCTCGAGCCTTATTACACGGGATGGAATCACAGCATCAATCGACCGGGCGGAGAGACGCCGCCCGAGAACTCGCCGCGCGACAACTACTTCGCGCGCGCAATGATGTACGGCTCGGTCCTTTCAGGAGGATTGGCCGGTCACGTTCATGGCACGGCAGCCTATGACGTCACGAGCACGGGCGAGCCAGACGGGTGGCGCCCGCATATCTGGACGGCGTTGCGCTATGAATCCGGCGCACAGATGCAACATCTGAAGGCGTTTGTACTTTCGGATGGAGATCGATATCAGCAGCTCGAGCTGGCCTCAGACGATCTCACGCCGCGCAGTGTGCCGGATGCGCTCGCCGACGGACTCGACGGCTGGTCGTATCTGATGCGCACGGCGAGCAAGGACTACGCGCTCGCGTACTTCGAGAACAAAGCGCTCCGACCGCGGCTCAACGGCTTTCTCTCCAAGCGTCGCTACGAGTGGCTGTGGTTCGATCCGCGAGAGGGCACGTGGAGTCCTCCCGTGACGTTGACGACGGAAGCGAACGGTACGCTCTTCGCTCCGCTGTTTCCCGATGGCAAGGCGCAGGCGACGCTGGACATGGCTGCGAAGATCGTCTTACTGGACTAAGCGCGCGGCCTTGCGGGCAATTTACCGACACCGCGCATTCCGTAGGGGCTGTGCGATTCGCTGTCAGAGTGGCCCCACTGAGATGCCGCTCCCGACGCAGATCGGAACTATCGCTCTCCCCATGGCTTTCCACATCGTGCGAGGCGTCTCTAGGGCGCTTCTAAGAAGTGCGCGCTAGCGCGTTTTGAGGAGACGATTGCGATGACCATCAAGAGTTTGACAGCACTGTTCTTGGCCGCGACGTTCGTTGGGCTGGGGGGCTGCGGCCAGCAGGACAACACCGGCCAGACCGATGACTCGGGGATGAGCGATACGGCCCCGGGCACAAGCGGCGATACGTCGGGAAGCGCCAGCGACCCTTACGCCCCGAGCCCGGATCAGAGCGATGACACGATGACCGCGCCGCCGTCCGGCACGCCCCAATCTGGAGACATGACGGATCAGGGTGCGGGGGCGACAACGGCGCCGGGCACGAATGAAGACATGTCGACCGGAGCCCAGGGTGGCGCAACCGATGAAAGCTCGACTCCGCCACCGCAGCAGTAGGCAAAGCTAAGGTCGAGATCGGCGTCCAGTGCCCGGCAGGTTCAACGAACCTGCCGGGCACTGCCTTGCTAAGCACGCTGAAATTGTTGTTCTTCCGTACTGCCCGCGAATGCGGTCGTGGATGCCTGTCCAGCCAAGATGGTCTGCGTTACATCATCGAAGTAGCCAACCCCGACTTCGCGTTGATGACGAGTCGCCGTATAGCCTTCCTTCTCTGCGGCGAACTCCGCTTGCTGGAGCGCAACGTAGGCACTCATCTGTTTTTCGCGGTAGCCCCGTGCGAGCTCGAACATGGAGTAGTTGAGCGCGTGGAATCCCGCAAGCGTAATGAACTGGAACTTGTAGCCCATGGCACCCAGCTCGCGCTGGAACCGCGCGATCGTCACATCGTCGAGCTTGCGTCTCCAGTTGAACGAAGGTGAGCAGTTGTACGCGAGCAGTTTACCGGGGAACTCGCGCTGGATCGCCTCTGCGAACGACCGTGCTTCGTCCAAATCAGGCTTAGCTGTTTCGCACCAGATGAGGTCCGCATAAGGCGCGTAGGCGATCCCTCGAGCGATCGCCTGCTCGAGCCCATTGCGCACGTGGAAGAAGCCTTCGCTCGTGCGCTCCTTCGACTTGATGAAGACGCGGTCCCGCTCATCGATATCCGACGTCAAGAGACTGGCCGATTCCGCGTCGGTGCGGGCGACGAGGATCGTCGGCACCCCGCAGACATCGGCGGCGAGGCGTGCCGCGATCAGCTTGCTGATTGCCTCCTGCGTGGGAACCAGCACCTTTCCGCCCATGTGCCCGCACTTCTTGGCGGAAGAGAGTTGATCCTCGAAATGTACGGCGGCCGCGCCGGCATCGATCATCTGCTTCATCAACTCGAATGCGTTCAACACACCGCCGAAACCCGCCTCGGCATCTGCCACGATCGGTTTGTACCAATCGATCGAGTCGTCGCCTTCGGCATGGTGGATCTCATCTGCCCGGCGCAGCGCATTGTTGATGCGTCGAACGACAGCCGGAACCGAATCGACCGGATAAAGCGATTGGTCCGGGTACATCTGTCCCGCGAGATTGGCGTCGGCGGCGACTTGCCAGCCGGATAGGTAAATCGCATCGAGCCCCGCCCGCACTTGCTGCACGGCTTGATTGCCGGTGAGCGCGCCGAGCGCGTTCACGAACGGCTTCTCGTTCAGGTATTGCCACAGCTTCTCCGACATCAATCGGGCCATGGAATATTCGATATGGACCGTTCCGCGAAGCCGCGCGACATCAGCTGGGGAGTACGGACGCTCGACCCCGCTCCAACGGTCATTTTCTTTCCAATCGAGCTCAATCGAGCGTGCGTCGGGCGGTGCTTGCGTACTGATCTTCATACTCGGAGCTCCAGTGGCATTCAGCAAGGGCGGGTTAGGGCAGAAAGTCGTAGGCGGGCAGTGTGAGGAAGTCGTCGAAGTCATCGCTCGTGACCATGTAGCCGAACATGCGCGCAGCCGTCGCGAAGGATCCTTCGGCGAAGCGCGCAACACCGACACGCAGGCGAATGCCTTCGAGCTCTTCAGCCAAGAGCTCCTCGACGCGATAAGGCGTGAGGCTTCGACCGTCGCTCGTGCGCACCTCGTGATGGACCCACTGCCAGAGCTGAGCGCGAGAGATCTCTGCGGTGGCGGCGTCCTCCATCAAGTGATAGAGCGGCACGCACCCGAGGCCGTCGAGCCATGCAGCGAGGTATTGCACGCCGACACGCAGGTTGTGGCGGGCGCCCTGTTCTGTGATGCGCCCTTCGGGCACGCTAAGGAGGTCGGCCGCGCTGACTTTCACGTCGCTGCGCGCGACGTGCAATTGATTGGGTGCCGCACGTTCGAACACTTCCTGGACCACGTACGCCAATCCTGGATGCGCGATCCACGTGCCGTCGTGGCCGGCCTTGACCTCGCGCTCCTTATCCGCGCGCACGTTGGCGAGGGCGGCTTCGTTAGCTGTTGCGTCGTCCCGAATCGGGATGTGCGCAGCCATACCTCCCATCGCATGCGCGCCGCGCCGATGACATGTCCTGACGAGGAGGTCGACATAGGACTTCAGGAAATGCTTGTCCATGGTCACGGTGGCCCGATCGGGCAGCACGTAGCGCGAGTAGTTGCGCAGCTTCTTGATGAAGCTGAAGATGTAGTCCCAGCGCCCGCAGTTGAGCCCGGCTGCGTGCTCACGCAGTTCATAGAGGATTTCATCCATCTCGAACGCAGCGAGAATCGTCTCGATCAACACGGTCGCTTTGATCGTGCCGCGCGGGATCCCGAGCTCATCTTGAGCGGCGATGAAGACGTCGTTCCACAAGCGCGCCTCGAGATGACTTTCGATTTTCGGCAAATAGAAATAGGGCCCGGTGCCTTTGCGCAGTAGCGCTTCATAGTTGTTCGCGAAGAACAGCGCGAAATCGAACAACGCCGCCGAGACAGGTTTGCCATCGATGCGCACGTGCTTCTCGGGCAAGTGCCAACCGCGCGGGCGGACCATCAGCGTCGCCGTTCGGTCGTGCAGCCGGTAACACTTACCGGTCGCTCGATCTTCGAACCTGATGTGGCCTTCGACCGCATCTTTCAGATTGATCTGTCCGTTGATGATGTTTCGCCAAGTGGGGGAGGTCGAGTCCTCGAAGTCCGCCATGAACGCCTGGACCGGCGCGTTGAGCGCATTGATGATCATCTTGCGATCGACCGGCCCTGTGATTTCTACACGCCGGTCTAGAAGGTCCGGCGGCAGCGGCTCTATACGCCAATCGGATTGCCTGAGCTTCGCGGTTTCCGGCAGAAAGTCGGGCATCTCGCCGTAGTCGATACGTCTTTGCCGCTCAACTCGTGCGCTCAGCAGCTCGAGTCGCCGACAGTCGAAGCGCCGATGCAGCATGTCGAGCAGTCCGAGTGCTTCGGGGGTGAGTACTTCCTCATCGCGCGGCAGCGGCGAGCCGATGAGGCGTAGGCTGGCGTTCAGCGTTTGTTGCTTGAGTGCGGTGTTCATGGAGCGCGACTATAAACATGCGCTCGTCAAAAATTTGACTTTGAGAACTTCACACTGTTAATTTCACAAACAACATGAGCTTCACTCGGAAGACTCACTTCCTCGGCGCGAAGCTGCGCATGCTGCGCAAGCGCAATCGCTTGACGCTCGAAGATCTCTCCACGCGCTGCATCCAACTCGAGCCGAACAGCGCGCCCTCGGTGTCTTACCTGAGCATGATCGAGAGCGGCAAACGCGTTCCTTCCGAGGATGTCCTGCAGCTGTTCGCGAAAGTCTTTCAACGCGCGCCCGAATGGTTCTTCGACGATACGCCGGAGGTCGAGCCGGCGGTCACGACGAAGCGTTCCGGCGGCGTTGCACCCGTGGCGTTGGAGCCTTCGTTCTTGTTCTCGAAGGAGCTGTTGCAGGCGGCCATCCCGGAGTTGCTGTCTCAGACCGGTACGACGGGGCGGCAGTTTGCGCATCTGCTCATTCGTTCCCATCAAGAGATGTCGCGCAACGACTTTCCGGATCTGGAGCGAGCGGCGGAGAGCGTGGGCGAGCGGCGCTTTCCGCTGTCTGTCGACGATCTCACGCGCTTGTGCAAGCGCCATGGGCTCGAGCTCAAATGGTTCGACCGCAAGCCGGTGCTCGCACTCGACAAAGACCGCGAGGTGCGCAGCGTCGTACGTTCGTTTTTCGAGGCTCCGAGAACCGTCTATTTGAATCGCCGTCTCCAAAGCGATCCTGCGCGTCTCAAGTTCGATCTTGCGTCCCATATCGCGCACAAGGTGTTGCACGGAGGTGACGGCTTGAAATCCGCTCATGCGACAGGTGGGGAGCTGAGCGGAAGTCCGGAAGGCGGCGTGCGACCGTCGGCGGGGATGAACGCACAGGATGTCCTGCATGCGTGGCGCGATTTCGAATGCAGCTTCTTCGCAGGATCGCTGCTATGCCCAAAGGTGCCGTTTCGACGATTCCTGAATCGAGAGCGGTATTGCATCGAGGCGGGCGAGAAGATGGAGCTCACCCCTGCGGTCGTGATGCGTCGGATGACGAAGGTCTCGCCTTATCCTTATTGGCATTTCTTCGACGCCTATCCGCCCGGATACCTGCGCGCCGTCTATCGGGGCAACGGCATTCCGCTGCCGTGGGGGAACATGGCTCGAGTAAGCGATCCATGCCCGCACTGGGCGGTGTTTCGGATGCTTGGTCAAACCGGAGACAAACTTCGAGGCTCTCAGATCTCGGTGCTGCGCGACGGTGATCGTTCGCTGCTGTACTGCTGCCACTCGCAGCTCACGCACGATATGGCGGGCAATCCGCACGTGATCTCAGTGGGCGTCGATCTCGTACCCGCGCTGCGATCGCATGTTGCCGATGCAGAATCGATCGTGGAAAGCATCACCGCCGCCTGCTTGCGCCAAGGTGAGGGGAAGATCCCGCGCGTCGCGCAGGAAGCGCTGGAAGGCGTTGCGCGCGTGCTCAACATCGCGTGGGTGGAGGAGGCGTTGCTGCAGCCGGCGCGTATCATCTGCCCACGCAGCAGTCATTGTCCCCGCGCGCGCCATTGCGACAGCTCGTTCTCGCTTCGCGGACGCGAGATCACCGACGTCCGCGAGGAGATCATGGACAAGCTCAAGAATAAGAAGGCTTCAGCGTAGCATCGATCGCAATCGTGCCGTCGTGGCTGCGGTGAGTGGCTGTGTTCGGATGCGACGAGGGAATGCCAGCATGCTCGAACATCCCGCGAAACGTCCTCACTTGGCGGTTCCCATGCGAAGGACGCGGACCTGCTGAGTGGCCGTGTCGGCGGAGAGCAGTCGCTCGTTCAGCGTGGTGACCACCGGAATAACCTCGTGCACGGAGACCGGCGGACTGATTAGATAGCCTTGGGCAAGATCGCAGCCGAGCTCGAGAAGCGTGTGCCACGCCGGGGCGTTCTCGACACCCTCGGCGACGACCTTCACGCCAAAGTTGTGACCGAGATCGACCGTGGCGCGCACGATGGCTGCGTCCTCGCTGCCGGGCGACAGCTCGAGGACGAAGGACTTATCGATCTTGATCTCGTCGACCGGAAGATGCTTGAACTGGGCAAGTGAGGAGTAGCCCGTCCCGAAATCGTCGATCGAAAAACGAACGCCGCGCTGGCGCAGGCGTTCCATCACTGCGATCACCTGCGCGGTTTCCCGCATGATCGCACTTTCGGTGATCTCGAAAATGAGTCGGTGCGGCTGTGCTTCGGCGGATGCGATATTTTCCAGGATCAACTCGGTCAGCTCGCGATCGAGCAGATCGGCGGCCGACAGATTCACCGAGATGTCGGGACGAAAGCCGATCTCTTGCCAATCGCGCATTTGCTTCCAGACGGTTTTCAGCACCCAGCTCGTAAGCAGCGTCACGTTGCCCGTCTTCTCGGCGAGCACGACGAACTCGCTCGGGGGAATCGCCCCATGAATGGGGTGAGTCCAGCGCGCAAGCGCTTCGAGCCCGCAGACTGCATGCGAGTGCATATCGATCTTCGGCTGATAGAAAAGATGCAGCTCATTCGTATCGGCCGCACGCCGAAGGTCGCCGAGAATGGCAAGTTGCCTGCGATGCCGCTCGTCTCGTCCGGCTTCGTAGATCGCGATCGAGTCGATGCGATCGCGCGCGTCGTACAAGGCCGTTTCCGCACGCCGCAAGAGATCCGTGGAATCGGTTGCGTGCGTCGGATACACACAGATGCCCGCACAGGCGTCTAGGGTGATCGGCACGCCGTCACAGATGAGACTCGTACGAACTGACTGCAGCAGCGTTCTCGCGAGGCCGTGTGCGG
>JBDZVE010000107.1:11489-13555 GCA_040255535.1 Lysobacterales bacterium
TCTACCGTGACGGATTCCGAGTAATTGCCGGTTTCGATACGGCGTGCCGCAGCGACGAGCTGCTCGAGCGGTCGGCTCGCGGCATTCGCCAGCAGGCGGGCGATGGGTACCGACAGCAGCATCGCCAGGGCCGCGACACCGAACATCGCGAGACGTGCTGGAGCATAGGGGCTCAGCGCATCCGCCAGCGGTTTGTGAAGGACCAAGTGTAGTTTGCCGCCGGCGTCCTTCAATGGCGCGATCCATGTCATGTACGGATCGGATCCAAGCGTCAGCACGGTGGGCCGATCCAGCTCATCGAATCTCTCCGCGAGTGCGGCGGCGAGCGCCTGCTTGGGCAGCTCGTTGCGGGTCCGAACGATGATCAGCGGGCGCTCGGCATTCGTATCGACGAAGCCGACTTGATAGCCGACGAGAGCGGACAACTCCTCAGCGAGCGCTTCATCGATGACGAAACCGAATACGACCGTGCCGACGATGTCGGGCGCGCGTACCGGCGCGCTGATGAGCAAGTAGGGAATGCCGCCCAACGATCGATAGGCAATTCCGGAGGCGCCGCCGACGTCCCATACGAACCTTTGGAGATCCTGCTGATGGCGAGCGCTTACCAAGCGGCTGGCGGTTGCGACCAGCGAGGCGTCGGTATCGAGCAGCACGGCAAACTGCGCATCCAGGCGGTTCGCACTGTTCTCGAGCGCCGATGAGATCGTCTCTCGATCGGTATGTGTAACGGCATCTCGAAAGCCATAGTCCGCGGCCAGGATCGTCACGGCTTGGTGGAATCGTTCGGCCCGCGCATCGAGCAGCGCGTTCAGTACTTTGCCGCCGGACCTCAAGTCCTCGCCGGCCTGCGTTTCGGCGTGGTGGTCCGTTCTCACGACGAGCGCAGCGACCGTCGCGAGCTGGACGAATACAACGAGTACAAGGAGCAGCCACAGGACGCGCGAACGAAAGCTCGACACTTTGATGTGGGTCGGGGTACGCATAGGCAACTCGCTTTACTCTAGGTTGTTTGCAGCTCCGAGCTGCCGATTTCATACTCAAACTGCGATGCAGGTCCGCATGTCCGTAGGATTTCGCACCGAGGCGATCGCCCTCGCGGTTGTGATGCTGTTCACGGTTTCGGCTGTACAAGCCTCAGGGTTTACCGTGCGCGTCCTCGATCGCGCAGGACGCCCGGTCGAACAGGCCGTCCTGATCGTCGAGCCTGAGCCAGGAGAGGACGAGCGCGCTTCCGAAGTGGCGAGTGACCTTGAAAACGTTGCGCCGGTGATCGTCGATCAGAAAGATCGACAGTTCGTGCCCTACGTTACTGCGATACGAACAGGCACCGCCGTCGTCTTCCCGAACAGCGACTCGATTGCACATCAGGTGTACTCGTTTTCAGCGGCGAAGCGCTTCGAGCTTGGCTTGTACCGTGGGCGCCCGCACCCGCCTGTGACGTTCGACAAGCCGGGCATCGTCGTTCTCGGATGCAACATTCACGATTGGATGATCGGCTACATCTATGTGACCGATGCGCTCGATTTCGGCACCTCCAATGAGCGCGGCGAATGGGAAAGCGGAGAGCTTGCCGCAGGCCGCTATCGAGTGAGCCTTTGGAGCCCTCGGCTCGCGAAGGATGAAGAAGCGACGAGCCGGACGATTGCAATCGAAAGCGGAAGGCACGAGACGGTGACCTTTCGTTTGCAGCGGCCGCTGCGCGATGTGCCTGGTCAGCGCAAGGAACCGAACGCACGAGATTATTGAGAATGCGACGCGCGATAGGGACGAATTGGGCGCAACGGCAAGTCCTGCACGGACTGATCGCAGCCTTTTGCTTTATCGGGGCTCCGCACCTTTGCCGCGCGGACGCGCATGAGCTGACGACCGTTCTCGACGCTCGCGCCGTACTCATCGACAGCCCGCTCCAGTCATTCACGAAAGGTGGGCTCGGCTCGTTGCGGTTCGATGAAGCGGACAGCACGCTGCAACTGGGGCGGCTGACGCTCGATGCGACCGGGCCCATCGGCGAGACTTTGCGATACAACGTCGTCGCAAGTGCGACAGACGATGGCGATCAGAAT
>JBDZVE010000108.1:0-4684 GCA_040255535.1 Lysobacterales bacterium
GGATACGCCGACCTTGGACAGACTGTAGGTTTGAGGCTCTGAATGGAAACTGAACTCTTTCGCGCCGCCCCCGGAGTGCCGCAAAGAAGAGCTCACCTAGCGTTCATAGCAGATTAGTACGAAGCTTCGCGAACGGGCCTGCCGTTCGGAACTTGTTTCGGGACCGGCCGTAAATACATCCATGTAGGCCTGCAACGAAAACGTCCTGTTTTCGATGCTCCCGAAACAAGTCCCGAACGGCAGGCCCTGGGTGCCAACCGCGGCCTCAGAGGAAGAATCAGAGAAGGCAACAGATAGCCCCAAGAGCATCGAGGAATGCGGCTTCGAGCCGCTTCTGACTTCAGCAGTTTGCCCGCTCCTCAATCCCTCATTTCTCTCTCAACAGCTTCCCCTCCTCCCATAGTGCATCCATTTCCTCGAGTGTGGCCTGCTCGGGCGAGGTGCCTCGTTCTTGAAGCCGCCGCTCGACATAGCGGAAACGACGCTCGAACTTCGCGTTTGCGTTGCGCAACGACGCTTCAGGATCGATCTTCATATAGCGGCAGACGTTCACGAGGCTGAACAGCAGATCGCCCATCTCGTTCGAGATCCGCGCGAGATCCGGCGAGCCCGACAGCTCCGCGCGAAGCTCTTCGACTTCCTCGGCCACCTTGTCGAGCGCGCCATGCGTGTCCGGCCACTCGAAGCCGACCTCCGCCGCACGCTTGCCCAGCTTGTTTGCGCGCGTGAGCGCCGGCAGCGCGAGCGGTACGTCATCGAGCACGCTTTGTGAGCTCATCGCGCGCTCGCGGCGCTTGTGCTCGTCCCACGCGATCGTCTGCTCCGCCGCATTCTCGATACGCGCATCGCCGAACACGTGCGGATGACGCCTCTCCATTTTGTCGCAGATCGCGTTTACGACATCGTCGAACGCAAATGCACCGCGCTCCTTCGCGATTTGCGCATGAAAGACCACTTGGAAGAGCAAGTCGCCGAGCTCATCGCGCAGGTCGTTCATATCCTCGCGCTCGATCGCATCGGCCACCTCATACGCCTCCTCGATCGTATACGGCGCAATGCTTCCAAAGCTCTGCTCGAGATCCCACGGACACCCGCCGTTCGGATCGCGCAGGCGGGACATGATGGAGAGGAGGCGGTTGATGGCAACGTCGCGGGCAGTGTGTTGCGGCATGTGGAGGATTGGTGTGAGGTGTAAGGTATAGGGTGTAATGTCAGAATCAGAACGCGCTGACATCTGACATCACACTTTACACCTTACACGTCACACGGCTGACGGGCGCGCGCGCCCGCTAAGCATCCGATATAGCTCCATGAGCATTGCCGCCGTCGCGCCCCAGATGTTGTACGGGCCGAACGGTATTTCGTAGACGCGCACGGTCGTCGTGCCGAGCGCGCGCTCGCGTGCGCGGTGATTCGCGGGATCGAGGATGTGGGTGAGCGGCACCTCGAAGGTCGATTCGACCTCCCTCGCATCGAGCGTGAGCGCGAAACCCGGATCGACGAAGCCGACGACCGGCGTCACCCAATACCCGCTCACGACGAGTTGCGGATCCAAGTAGCCGGCGAGCTTCACGTGCTCGCGTCCGAGACCGATTTCCTCGTGCGCTTCCCGCAACGCCGCGTCGAGCGGCCCGGCGTCGGTCGGCTCGATGCGTCCGCCCGGAAAGCTGATCTGCCCCGCATGGTGGCGAAGATGCGAGGCTCGACGCGTCAGCAACACCGTGAGACCTTCGTCACGATCCACGATCGGCACGAGCACGGCCGCGGCGGCAGGCGCATCGGGCAGGTACTGCCGTACGAGCGCGTTCACGCTCGAGAAGGCGGAGGCGCGCGCCGCGCTTTCGAGATCCGCGTGAGCCTGACTGTCTCGCAGGCGCTCGATGATGATGGCGCGCAGCTTGTCCGTATCGCTCGGCATCGACACGGAATCAACCGCTCCCCGCCGATCCGGCGCCCTTCGTCAGCACGCGCGGATCCAACAACTTCTCGAGCTCCTCGCGCGGAAGCTTCGTGTGCTCGGCGGCGACGTCGCAAATCGGCCGGCCTTCCGCGTAGGCCTGCTTCGCAATCTTCGCGCCTTGCTCGTAGCCGATGATCGTATTGAGCGCCGTAATCAAGATCGGATTGCGCTCGAGTGCCGCGCCGATGCGGGCTTCGTTGACGCTGAAGCCTGCGATCGCTGAATCCGCCAACACGCGTGCGGCGTTTGCGAGCAGATCGATGCTTTGCAGAAGGTTGTACGCGACGAGCGGCAGCATGACGTTCAGTTGGAAGTTGCCGGACTGACCCGCAATCGCAATCGTCGCGTCGTTGCCCATGACCTGCGCGGCGATCATCGCGACCGCCTCTGGAATCACGGGATTCACCTTGCCCGGCATGATGCTGCTGCCCGGCTGCAGCGCGGGCAACGCGATCTCGCCCAAGCCCGCGAGTGGACCGCTGTTCATCCAGCGCAGGTCGTTGGCGATCTTCATGAGCGAGACAGCGAGCACGCGCAGTTGTCCGGAAAGCTCGACGGCTGCATCTTGCGACGACAACGATTCGAAATAGTTGGGGCTCGGGCGCAGATCGAGCCCGCTCTTGCGGCTCAGATAGCGCGCGGCGCGCGCCGCGAACTTCGGATGTGTGTTGATGCCCGTTCCGACTGCCGTTCCGCCCAGCGCGATCGCCTGCAAGCGCACGCGCGATTCCATGATCCGCGCCGTGCCGTTCTCGATCTGCGTACGCCAGCCGCTCAGCTCCTGGCCGAAGGTCACGGGCATGGCGTCCATCAGATGCGTGCGGCCGGTCTTCACGACCTCGCCGATCTCGCCCATGCGCCGGCTGATCATGCCGCTCAGGTAGGCCAGCGCCGGCAGCAGGCGCTGCTCCACGCCGAGCAGCGCGCTCACGTGAATCGCAGTCGGAATCACGTCGTTCGAGCTCTGGCTCATATTTACGTGATCATTCGGATGGACGTCGATGCCGCCGTAGCGCGACGCAAGGTGGGCGATCACCTCGTTCGCGTTCATGTTGCTGCTCGTGCCCGATCCGGTCTGGAACACATCCACCGGAAACTGCGCGTCGTGCTTGCCTTCGACGACCTCGAGCGACGCTTTTTGGATTGCCGCGGCCCGTTTCGCATCGAGCCCCCCGAGCTCCACATTCGCCGTCGCCGCCGCCCATTTGATGAGCCCGAGCGCGCGCACGAAATCGCGCGGCATCGTGAGGCCGCTCAAGGGAAAATTCTCGACAGCACGTTGCGTCTGAGCGCCCCAGAGCGCCTTGGCGGGCACTTTGAGCTCGCCCAAGCTGTCGTGTTCGATGCGGAAATCTTTCGTGTCCACGTGGGAATCCGTTGACGAGAAACGTCGAAGAGCCGAGCGTTTGATTCTACAATGCGCGCGCTGCCGAGGCGGTTGGCGATTGGCGGCGCTTAGCGGTTAGTGCGGATGTATGAACCATCCGAACGGCGCGAGCACGCGGTGCACCGCCTCGGCAAGAGCACGGAAAGTGGAATTTTACCGCTAACCGCTGACCGCTAACCTTGCAGTGAGCCGCCACGTGACCTCGCCACTCAACGCCATTTCCCCGATCGATGGGCGCTATGCCGACAAAGCCGCCGAGCTTCGCCCCCTCTTCAGCGAGCGGGGGCTGATACGCCAGCGCGTCCGTGTCGAGGCGCTCTGGTTGAGAGCGCTCGTGGCGGAGCCGGGCATTGCCGAGCTTCGCGGCATGCCCGCCGCAGCGCTCACGGTTCTCGATGCGCTTGCCGCCGAGCTCACGGATGCGGACGCCGCGGAAGTCAAGCGCATCGAGCGCGAGACGAATCACGACGTGAAGGCGGTCGAGTATTTCGTAAAGAGCCGGCTCGATGCCGTGCCGGCGTGGCGGGGCAAGCGGGAATTCGTGCACTTCGCGTGCACATCGGAAGACATCAACAATCTGAGCTATGCGCTGATGCTGCGCGAAGCGCGCGATCAGGTGCTGTTGCCGAGGCTCGATGCGCTGATCACGCGCCTGCGCACGCTCGCGCACTCGACTGCAACGCTCGCAATGATGTCGCGCACGCATGGCCAGCCCGCAACGCCGACGACCTTGGGCAAGGAGATCGCAAATTTCACGTACCGGCTTGCCGAGCAGCGGACGAAGTTCGCGGCGGTCTCGATCTGCGGGAAGATCAATGGCGCCGTGGGCAACTTCAATGCGCATCTCGTCGCTTACCCGAACGTCGATTGGCTGAAGCTGAGCGAGCGGTTCGTGCAGTCGCTCGGGCTGCAATGGAATCCCTACACGACGCAGATCGAACCGCACGATTGGATGGCCGAGTATTTCGATGCGCTCGCTCGCCTCAATACTGTCGCGCTCGACCTTTGCCGCGACATGTGGGGCTACATCTCGCTCGGCTATTTCCGCCAACGCACGGTCGCGGGCGAGGTCGGCTCATCGACGATGCCCCACAAGGTGAACCCCATCGACTTCGAGAACGCAGAGGGAAATCTTGGGCTTGCGAATGCGTTGCTCAGGTTCCTCGCGGACAAGCTGCCGATCTCGCGTTGGCAGCGCGACCTCACGGATTCGACCGTGCTGCGCAACGTCGGTGTCGCGGTCAGTCATGGCTTGATCGCCTGGCGCTCGATCGAGCGCGGGCTGGAACGGGTGGACGCGGATACCGCTCGACTCGCCGAGGATCTGGATGCGAACT
>JBDZVE010000108.1:4784-13244 GCA_040255535.1 Lysobacterales bacterium
CTGGAACGGGTGGACGCGGATACCGCTCGACTCGCCGAGGATCTGGATGCGAACTGGGAGCTCCTCGCCGAGCCCATCCAGACGGTGATGCGCCGCCACGGCGTCGAGAACGCGTACGAGCAGTTGAAAGAGCTCACCCGGGGCCAGCGAGTCAGCGCGGACCGATTGCGGGAATTCATCGGGCAGCTCGCCCTGCCCGAGGAAGCACGGCAGGCGCTGCTCGAACTCTCGCCAGCAGGATATACGGGAGAGGCTGCCCGTCTAGCGAAGGAGGTTTAGGGGATAGTGAACAGGGGGTAGGGGATAGTCAGAAAAGAGCCGCGGAGCCTCTTCTCTGACTATCCCCTATCCCCTAACCACTATCCCCTGGTCTGCTATTCCTACCCTGGTCTGCTATTCCTACTTCTGCCAGCTATTCCTACGCGGGTCACAAACTGCACGCACAAGCCGCGCTATACTGTTGAAATGTCTGTAAGACCTGATCTAACCGTCGCGGCCATCGTCGAGCGTAACGGCGAATTCTTGCTCGTCGAGGAGCGGGCCGGGAACCGCATGGTGTTCAACCAGCCCGCCGGCCACGTCGAGCGAGGCGAGCGCGTCGTGGACGCCGTGATCCGAGAGACGCTCGAAGAGACGGCGTGGGCTTTTCACCCCGAGGCGCTCGTCGGGATGTATTTCTGGGAGCAGCCCGAGCGCAATCGAAGCTTCCTTCGTTTGGCGTTCTGCGGCTCGGTGAGCGATCACGACCCGACGCGGCAGCTCGATCGCGGCATCGAGCGCGCGCTGTGGATGTCGCGCGAGCAGATCGTCGGCCGCACTTCTCGCTTGCGCAGTCCGATGGTCCTTCGCTGCATCGACGACTATCGCTCGGGCCAGCGCTTTCCGCTCGACGTGCTGACAGAGCTCACGCTCCCGAACGCCCGCCCCGACTTCGAGAGTGTGGCGCATCGGAGTTTCGTCTCCCGCCTCTCCTAGACACGTGTAAGCGGTTAAAGTCCACGGCTCGCTCAACCGCGGGCTGCAAGCGCCGGCACGGAACGTGCGGCGGCGCGCTTTGACTAACCGCTCATCGCGAACCTTTAAGCGTTCCAATCAAATGTCTCGTCCTTTCGTGATCGTCGGAATGTCCGGAGGAGTCGACTCCTCCGTCGCGGCCTGGCTGCTGCTGCAGCAAGGTTACGAAGTGCAAGGGCTTTTCATGAGCAATTGGGACGAAGACGAGGATGGCTACTGCACGGCCGCGGAGGATTTTCAGGATGCCCGCAAAGTCTGCGATCAGCTAGGCATCCCGCTCCACAAGGTGAGCTTCGCGGGCGAGTACCGCGAACGCGTGTTCGAGTACTTTCTGTCGGAATATCGCGCCGGGCGCACTCCGAACCCGGACGTGCTCTGCAACCGAGAAATCAAGTTCGGCGTGTGCTTCGACTACGCGCGTCGACTCGGGGCCGAGTGGGTGGCGACCGGACATTACGCGCGCGTCGGGCACGAGCCCGTGCGGCTGCTGAGAGCGATCGACTCGACGAAAGACCAAAGCTACTTCCTGCATGCCATGCCGGCCGATGCGCTCGCACGCACGTTGTTCCCGATCGGCAACCTGCAAAAGACGGAAGTGCGCGCGAAAGCGCGCGAGCTGCTCTTGCCTGTCTTCGACAAAAAAGACAGCACGGGAATCTGCTTCATCGGCGAGCGCCCGTTCGCCGAGTTCCTCGAGCGCTATCTGCCCGCGCAGCCGGGAACGATCGAGACGATCGACGGCAAGACGCTCGGCACGCACCGAGGGCTCATGTATTACACGCTGGGCCAGCGGCAAGGTTTACAGATCGGCGGACGCGCGGATGCGAGCGAGGCACCTTGGTACGTCGCAGACAAGGATCTGGAGCGCAACGTGCTCATCGTCGTACAAGGCCATGACCATCCAGCACTGCTCCGCAGCGAGCTCTTGGCCGCGCAGCTCGCGTGGGTGGCCGGTGCACCGCCGAGCTCCGAATTCCGTTGCACGGCAAAGATCCGTTATCGCCAGGCCGACCAAGCTGCAGAGGTGCGTTGCCGCGCGAATGGAACGTGCGAAGTGCGCTTCGACGAGCCGCAGCGTGCCGTCACACCCGGCCAGTATGTCGTCTTCTATCAGGATGACGTGTGCCTTGGCGGTGGGGTCATCGAAAAATGATCCAGAGCCGATGAAGTGCTTACCGGCTCGGAGCGAAGAAGAGCGCCACATCGAGCCGAGTCTGGCGGTCGAACGGCCTCCGGCACATACCTACGCCGTAAGCGAAGCTGCACTACGCTTTCGATGAAAGATTGACAATACGGCAGGCATGCCTCGAGGCGCTCGAACCGCTATAATTCCGAGGCTTTGACTACGGCTTCGCCCCGCCGCGGCGAATCCGCCCAATTCCTCGGAGGACGCATGAAAGACTCGTTCAAGGCGCGTAGGACGCTCGCTGTCGGCAGCAACAACTTTGAAATCGCGAGCCTTGCCGCGCTCAAGGACAGAAACGTCGCACGCCTCCCCTACTCGCTGAAGGTCCTGCTCGAGAACTTGTTGCGCTTCGAGGATGGCGTCGACGTCACTCGCGAGGATATCGAAGCGCTGTTGAATTGGGACCCGTCCAGCGCGCCTTCGTACGAGATCTCCTTCACGCCGAGCCGCGTGATCATGCAGGACTTCACCGGCGTGCCGGCCGTCGTGGATCTCGCCGCGATGCGCGAAGCGATGGTGAAGCTCGGCGGCAATCCGGATGAAATCAATCCCCTTTCTCCGGCAGAGCTCGTCATCGATCACTCCGTGCAAGTGGATACCTATGGCAGCCGCGAATCGCTGCTCAAGAACACGGTCATCGAGTTCAAGCGCAACTCCGAACGCTATGCGTTTTTGCGCTGGGGCCAAACCGCATTTCGCAACTTCAAGGTCGTGCCCCCGAACACGGGCATCGTTCACCAGGTCAACATCGAGCATCTCGCGCGCGTCGTCTTCGATGCGGAGAAAGACGGCGTGCGCTGGGCATATCCGGATACGCTCGTCGGCACCGACTCGCATACGACGATGGTGAACGCACTCGGCGTTCTCGGCTGGGGCGTAGGCGGCATCGAAGCGGAAGCCGCGATGCTTGGCCAGCCCGTCACGATGCTGATTCCCAACGTCATCGGCTTCAAGCTGACGGGCACGTTGCCTGCCGGTGCCACGGCAACGGATCTCGTGCTGACCGTGACCGAGATGCTGCGCAAGAAGGGGGTCGTAGATAAGTTCGTCGAGTTCTTCGGCGACGGACTTGCCAACCTGCCGCTCGCCGATCGCGCGACGATCAGCAACATGTCCCCGGAATTCGGCAGCACCTGCGCAATATTCCCGATCGACAACGAAACGCTGCGCTACCTCGAGCTCACCGGCCGCACGCAAGAGCAGATTGCGCTCGTGAAAGCGTATGCACAGCATCAGGGCATGTGGCGCGAAGACGGCCAAGCGCCGGCCGATTACACGGACGTGCTCGAGCTCGATCTCGGCACGGTGGAGCCCTCGCTCGCCGGTCCTCGGCGCCCGCAAGATCGCGTACCGCTGCGTACCGCGAAGCAGGCGTTTCAGACACAGCGGAAGAAGATGGCCGACGAGCGCGCGCAGAAGAATCCCTCGGCGAAAGGAACGGCGCCTGCGACCGTTGGCGGCAAGACGTTCGACGTGAAGGACGGCAACGTCCTGATCGCGGCAATCACGAGCTGCACGAACACCTCCAATCCGGCCGTGCTCGTCGCAGCGGGTCTGCTCGCGCGCAACGCGCGCAAGCGCGGCTTGACCGCAAAGCCGTGGGTGAAAACGAGTCTCGCCCCCGGCTCGCGCGTCGTGACGGATTACCTGAACAAGGCTGGACTGACCGAAGATCTCGAGGCCGTCGGGTTCTACACCGTCGGTTACGGCTGCACGACGTGCATCGGCAACTCGGGCCCGTTGTTGCCTGAAATCTCCGAGGCGGTGCGCGCCGGCGACGTCGTCGCGTGCTCCGTCCTCTCCGGCAATCGCAACTTCGAAGGTCGCGTCCATCCGGAAACGAAGATGAATTTCCTCGCCTCCCCACCGCTCGTCGTCGCGTACGCGCTTGCGGGCACGTTGGACTTGGACCTCACGAACGAGCCGCTCGGAACCGGCAGCGACGGCAAGCCGGTGTACCTGAAGGACATCTGGCCCTCTCCGAAAGAGGTGCAAGACGTCATCGCGCGTTCGGTCGACGCCGCGATGTTCAAGAGAAGCTACGCGAGCGTCTACGCGGGCGACGAAAACTGGAATGCCATCAAGGTGCCTAGCGGCAAGATCTACGCGTGGGACGACAAGTCCACCTACGTCAAGAACCCGCCGTACTTCGTGGGCATGACGATGAAACCTGCGCCGGTGTCGGATATACGCAATGCGCGCGTGCTCGCGCTGCTTGGCGATTCGGTGACGACCGATCACATCTCCCCTGCGGGCAACATCGCGAAGTCGAGCCCCGCGGCGCAATATCTGATGTCGCTCGGAATACAGCCGTTCGACTTCAACTCCTACGGCTCTCGACGCGGCAATCATGAAGTCATGATGCGCGGCACGTTCGCGAATATCCGGCTGCGTAATCTGCTCGCGCCGGGCACCGAAGGCGGCGTGACGACTCACATCCCGAGCGGAGAGCAGATGAGCATCTACGACGCGGCGATGCGCTACAAAGAGGAAAACACGCCGCTCATCATCATCGCAGGCAAAGAGTACGGCACGGGCTCGTCGCGCGACTGGGCGGCGAAGGGAACGATGCTGCTCGGCGTGAAGGCGGTGATCACCGAAAGCTTCGAGCGCATCCACCGCTCGAACCTCATCGGCATGGGCGTCCTGCCGCTCATGTTCAAGGAAGGTCAGAATGCGGAATCGCTCGGGCTCACGGGCAAGGAGACCTACGAGATCATCGGGCTCAACGGCGGCGCCGCAAAGATGGTGACGGTCGTGGCAACCCCTGCGACGGGCGCTTCGATCAAGTTCGAGGTGCGCGTACGCATCGACACGCCGAAAGAACGCGAGTACTTCCAGCACGGCGGCATTCTTCACTACGTGCTCCGACAGCTCGCGAGCGCAAGCAAAGCGGCGTAGCGTCACGCCGCAATGCCTCTCGACGGCAAACCGGTGAAGGAGTGATGAATCGTTAGCCCCTCATCATTCCTTCACGCATTGCCATGTCATCCATTCGCATCAGCCTCGATCAGCACGTCCTACGCCTGACTCTCGCGCGTCCGGAAAAGAAGAACGCGCTCATTGGGCCGATGTATGAGGCGCTCACCGCCGCATTGGCGCGCGCCGAAACGGATCCGGACGTGCATGTCGTCTTGTTCGATGCCGAAGGAGACGCCTTTTCGGCTGGCAACGACTTATCGGAATTTGCGGCCGTCGCGAGCGGTACGATCGAGCCGTCCGCGCTCAGGGTGCGCGGCTTTCTCGATGCGCTCGCCGAGGCGACGACACCGTTCGTCGCCGCCGTGCAAGGTTCGGCGGTCGGGATCGGTGCGACCCTGCTCCTGCATTGCGATCTTGTTTACGTCGCCGACGACGCGAAGCTCTCGACGCCTTTCGTCAACCTCGCGCTCGTGCCGGAGGCGGGCTCGAGCGCCCTACTCCCCGCACGCATCGGACACGCCCGTGCGTTCGCCTTGTTTACGCTCGGCGAGACGATCGACGCGCAGCGCGCCGTCGAGCTCGGAATCGCGAACGAGCTCGTCGCGCGAGCCTCGTTGCATGAGCATGCGCTCGCCAAAGCGAAAGCGCTCGCCACGAGACCGGCAGGCGCGCTGCGCGCGACGAAGAAGCTCATGCGGGATGCCGCGTGGATCCGTGAAGTGATGCAACGCGAAACGGAAGTGTTCGGCGCGCGACTGCAGAGCAAGGAAGCGCTTGAGGCCTTTAGGGCCTTTGCGAATCGCAAAGGCGTGTGAAGCGTTTGCGAGCACGCAAACGCGTGTAAGGTGTAAGGTGTAAAGTCAGAGGGTCACTGCTAACAATGACTCTATTCAACTTAGCTGGGCGCAAGAGCGTGTGACGCATCAAATGTAAGGTGTAACGTCAGAAGACCACTGCCGCTCTCTGACCTTACACTTTACACGTTACACCTTCTTCTTGCGTTTACGCGGCTGCCCCAACCGATACGTCTTGTTCTGCAAGCGCAACGTGACGGGCGGGAGCTCGGGTTCGTCCTCGACGCTCCATTGTTCCCTGAATGCCTGCACCGCCTCGCTTTGTACGGCGGCGTGTCGATTGGACAGCATCAGGGAAGACGGCGCGCACACTCTGGCTCGAATCAATCCGAGATCGGCTGCCGCGTCGAACAGAGACGGATACCAGCTTTGCCACGCGGGCAGCAGCAGCTCCACCTGTTCGCGCAGGCTCAATCGTTTGAATGAATCGTCCAGCAGGCTCATGGCCCCTTTTACCATGAATCCTACGCTTGTGAAGATCAGACGATGGCCGACGCTCGCGGCTCCTTCGTTCTCCATTCAGCTTCATACGAATCGATTCGACCCGTGACGAACGTCACGGTCGCAAGCGTGTCCAAGAGCGTATGGCGTCGAGCGATAACCCATCGAGCACTGCAGCGGGATGCAATCGAGCTCCACTCGAGCGCTCCCGCACACAGCGTGCCTGCGCAATAAAGTGCCCCCTGCCACGGTCTAGGATAGAAACCGTGCCCTGTACCGTTCGTTGAGCGGAGAGACGAGAGATCTGGAGAAGTCGATGTTGATCAAGCGAGCCGCTGCCGGAGAGAGCGCGCGCATTGCGCCTTCCGAGATCACACCCGAGCATGCCTACTTCAATCGTCGCGAGCTGCTGCAGGCCGCGCTTGCCGCCGGGCTCGGTGCGATCGCGCCGGCATCGCTTGCGACTTCGCTGCGCTCGCTCGAGTTCAAGCACAACGCTCGCTACAGCACTGACGAGAAGCTCACGAGCTACGAAGACGTCACGACCTACAACAACTTCTATGAGTTCGGCACGGCGAAGGGCGCTCCAGCCGCTTACTCCGACAGGTTCAAGCCACTGCCGTGGTCGGTCAGCGTCAGCGGCGAAGCGGAAGTGACCGGCACATTCTCGTTGGAAGACTTGCTCAAGCCGCACGCGCTCGAAGAGCGGATCTATCGGATGCGTTGCGTCGAAGCGTGGTCGATGGTGATCCCGTGGGTCGGCGTGCCGCTCGGCGCGGTGTTGAAGCGCTTCAAACCCACCTCGAAAGCGAAGTATGTCGCCTTCACGACTGTCTTGCGCCCCGCCGAGATGCCCGGACAGCGAGCGCGCGTGCTCCGATGGCCGTATGTAGAGGGACTTCGTATCGACGAGGCCATGCACCCGCTATCGCTTCTCGCGGTCGGCCTCTACGGCAAGGCACTGCCGAATCAGAACGGCGCGCCGTTGCGCCTCGTCGTGCCTTGGAAATACGGGTTCAAGGGAATCAAGTCGATCGTGGAGATCCGTTTCACCGAACGACAGCCGCCGACTTCGTGGAATATTTCCGCGCCTCACGAGTATGGCTTCTACGCAAACGTGAATCCGCACGTAGATCATCCGCGTTGGAGCCAAGCTCGTGAACGCCGCATTGGCGGCGGCCTCTTCGACTCCCGCGTCCCCACGCTGATGTTCAACGGCTACGCGAAAGAAGTCGCATCGCTGTATGCCGGCATGGATCTAGCAAAGTACTACTGAAGGGTTGACAGTTGACGGCCAGACGGCAACAGCCTTGTGAAGGCGGCCGCATCGCCTCTGGCTGTCAGCCGTCAACTGTCAACCGTCAACATCTTTACCATGAACCCACACACTGTCCGACGCTTCATCAAACCGCTGCTCTTCCTCGCCTGCCTCGTGCCGTTCTTGAGCATCGTATGGCGCGCGTTCGAGCTCGGTGGTTCGGGTCTTGGCGCGAATCCCGTGGAAGCCGTGCAGGACACCTTCGGTCAATGGGGTCTGCGCTTCCTAGTAATCACGCTCGCGATCACGCCGCTACGCGATTGGCTCAATGCACCTTGGCTCGTGACGTTGCGTCGAATGCTGGGCTTGTTTGCTTTCGCCTACGTCTCGCTGCACTTCCTGACGTGGCTTATCCTCGATCAAGGGCTTTATTGGCCCGGCATTCTCATCGACATTGCGGAGCGCCCGTTCATCACGATCGGCTTCGCGGCTCTATTGATGCTCATTCCGCTCGCCGTCACCTCGACGAACAAGATGATGCGGCGACTCGGCAAGCGCTGGAAGAGCCTGCACAAGCTGATCTACGTCATCAGCATTTTTGCCGCGTGGCACTACTACTGGCAGGTGAAAGCAGACGTCCGAGAGCCGCTCGTCTACGCGACCATCGTCGCCGTGCTGCTCGGCTGGCGCGTGCTGAAGTCCGCGCGAAGATCGACGACCCGCGCGGCAATCAGCCCCGCTCGTGCCGGCTCGGAGCGAGCCTGAAGAGAATCTCGCCAAGCACG
>JBDZVE010000012.1:0-2102 GCA_040255535.1 Lysobacterales bacterium
GTTCAGTTTCCATTCAGAGCCTCAAACCTACAGTCTGTCCAAGGTCGGCGTATCCAAGCCGACGCTCGGAGAGAAGAACATGCGTTTTCGTCGCAGTTTGATGGGTATAGCGGGTGTGCTGGGCGTGGTCGCGACCGCTTCCGCGGCCCCACCGCCGTGGTCCAACGCGCGTCATTACCGCGGTCCGTCGCATGAAGAGTACGAGTATGCGCGAGTCGTGGACGTCGATCCCATCGTTCGTCAGGTGCGCGTGGAAACGCCGCGCCGAGAGTGCTGGGACGAGACGCGCTATGTCGACTCTCAACCGCACATCTCGGATGCGCAGGTCGGTGGGCGGACATTGCTCGGGGCCGCGATCGGCGGCGTCATCGGACACCAGTTCGGCAGCGGCCGCGGTCAGGATGCGGCGACGGTCGCGGGTGCGCTGATCGGGGCCGGCGTCGGCTACGACAGCGCCGCGAAACGCTATCCGCAAGGCGGACACGAGCAAGTGGTCCAGCGCTGCGACGTGCGGTACGAGCACGAGGTCGAGGAGCGCATCGAGGGCTATCGAGTGACGTACGAGTACAACGGCCGTCACTACAACACGCAGCTCCCATACGATCCGGGCGATCGGATCCGGGTCCGAGTCGCTGTGGCACCGGCCGAGTGAGTTGAAGGCGCGGCGGGGCGTGAACTCACGTTCCGCCGCAAGTACACTACGAGAGCACCGGCGCTTCGAGGTGAAGCTGCCGGTGCTCGAACATCGAGGGGACCAGGTTTCCAAAGCGCGATGACGACATCTACTGCCGCCGGCGCCGGAGTCTCGTGATCGTCATGCGCAAACCGCGTATTTTGGTGCTGCTCATTGTCTTGCTGTCGACGGTAGGCGGCATGACGCATGCGCAGGAGCTGATCGATCGGCGCAACCACCCGAAGCGGGAGCAGCGCGCAACTCAGAACATCTCGCTCGACGAAGCGGTGCAGA
Source organism: Lysobacterales bacterium (assembly GCA_040255535.1). Lineage (GTDB taxonomy): Bacteria > Pseudomonadota > Gammaproteobacteria > Steroidobacterales > Steroidobacteraceae > Steroidobacter. Next base: position 968 of record JBDZVE010000012.1, read on the forward strand.
TGGCGCAGAGCCGCTACCGCGCGAAGGCCGTGCGAGCGGAGACCGTGAACAACGGTGGGCGGCGCGTCCACCAAATCCGCCTCTTGAGCCCGGAAGGCAAGGTGTGGATGGTGCGCGTGGATGCAGAAACCGGAAAGATGTACTGAAAGCAGGGTTGACCGTTGACAGTTGACGGTCAGAACAAGAGCCACCTGCCACAATCGGAACCAACCCGCGCAAATCACGGGCACCTGATCCTCTGACCGACAACTGTCAACCGTCAACTGCCAACCTCAGCCTATGCGTGTACTCATCGTCGAAGACGAAACGGCCTTGCGAGAATCGCTGGCGCAGCAGCTCAAGGATGCGGGCTTCAACGTGGATGCTGCCGCTGACGGGGAAGAAGGGCTCTATTGCGGCCGCGAGTACGCGCTCGACCTTGCGATCATCGACTTGGGTCTGCCGAAGGTGCCGGGGCTCGACCTCATCAAGAAGCTGCGCGAGGAGCGCAAGGCGTATCCGATCCTGATCCTCACCGCGCGCGATCGGTGGCAGGACAAGGTGGAGGGCCTTCAGGCCGGCGCGGATGACTATGTCGCGAAGCCCTTTCACTTCGAAGAGCTCCTTGCGCGCGTGCAGGCGCTGCTTCGCCGCTCGGGCGGCTGGGCACAGCCGGTGCTCCGCTGCGGTCCTGTTGCGCTCGACCCGCGCACGCAGGAAGTGACGGTGAACGAGCAAAAGGTCGAGCTTACGAGCTTCGAGTACCGAATCCTCGAATATCTCATGCATCGCGCAGGTGAAGTCATTTCGAAGACCGAGCTGACCGAACGCCTCTACGCACAGGATTTCGATCGCGACAGCAACACGATCGAAGTCTTTATCGGCCGTTTGCGCCGCAAGCTCGACCCGAACGATACGATCAAGCCGATCGAGACATTGCGCGGGCGCGGCTATCGGTTCGCGCTCGAGCGCGAAGGCGCGGAAAAGGAGGGTTGACGGTTGACATCTGCGGTTGACGGTTGACAGTTGACGGCCAGAAGGGGATGCGCTTCTGATTTAACACCGCATGCCCACGTTGACGGGTGGAGAAGAAAAATTAAGAGTAGCCACAAGGGCCATGCCTTTGATTCCGACCGTCAACTGTCAACCGTCAACC
>JBDZVE010000012.1:2202-14203 GCA_040255535.1 Lysobacterales bacterium
CTGTCAACCGTCAACCGTCAACCGAACAAGATGGCTCCTCGCTCCCTAAGCGCTCCGCTGCCTGCGTCTGCGACGGTTCTGCTGATTGATTCCGGCCGTCAACTGTCAACCGTCAACCGTCAACCAAATAGATGGCTCCTCGCTCCCTAAGCGCTCGGCTGCTTGCGTCTGCGACGGTTCTGCTGATCGTCTTCTTCGGGATCACGATCGCGGCGCTCGATATCGTGTTTCGGAACCTGTCCGAGCAAACGATGCGCGATCGGCTCGAAGGTCAGCTGCTCGCACTGATCACCGCTTCGGAAGAAGATTTGGATGGATGGCTCCAGCCTGCGCCCGCGAAGACCGAGGAGCGGCTCAAGAATCCAGGCTCGGGACTCTATGGAGAGATCTTGCGCAGCGATGGCTATCCGAGCTGGCGCTCCAACTCGCTCACGGGGACGGGGCTCGATTTCAAGACGAACCTTCGCTCGGGCGAGCGAGCCTACGTGCAGCTGCGCCGCGCGGACGGTGCGCCGGTACGTGCACTGAGCCGCGCGATCGATTGGCAGTTCGAGGACGGCGTCACGCGGACTTTCGTGTTCAGCGTCGCCGAAGATCTCGAGCCTTACTACCGCTCGCTCGCCACGTTTCGCGGACGCCTGTTCGGTTGGTTCGCCGCGCTGATGCTGCTGTTGCTCGGCTCGTTCGCACTGTTGCTGAGGCGCGTGCTATCGCCGCTTCGCCGTGTGGAGCGAGAGATCAATGCGATCGAGATGGGCAATTTGAGCGAGCTCGGCACCGGCTATCCGCGCGAGCTGCTCGGCATCACGGCGAATCTCAATGCGCTTCTGCGCAGCGAACGCGAGCGGCTCGCCCGCTATCGCAATACGCTCGGCAATCTGGCGCATAGCTTGAAGACGCCGCTCGCGGTGATGCGCAACGTGCTCGAACAGCCGCAAGCTCGGGCGCTGCCGGCGGCGCAGCAGCTCGATGAGCAGGTCAGCCGCATGGACGATCTCGTGAAGTATCAATTGAAGCGCGCCGCGGTCTCCGGCGGCACGGGGCTCGGTACGGCGCCGGTAAACGTGAGAGAAAATTTGGAGTCGTTGCGCGCCGCGCTGCTCAAGGTCTACGCGGAGCGCAAGATCGAATGCGAGCTCGAGGTCGACGAGGGATGTCTGTTCTTCGGCGATCGCGAGGATCTCACGGAGATTGCAGGCAATCTGCTCGACAACGCCTTCAAGTGGGCTCGAGGCAAAGTTCGTCTACGTGCGGAGCGTTTGATCGCCGCGCATGCGCGTCGCGATGGACTGAGGTTGATCATCGAAGACGACGGGCCCGGCGTTCCGCCCGATCAGCGCACTCACGTCCTCGCACGCGGCGCGCGTCTCGATGAGCGCGTGAGCGGGCAAGGCATCGGGTTGTCGGTCGTTCGGGAACTCGTCGCCTTGAATGGCGGTTCGGTGACCATAGATGAGTCGTCTTTCGGGGGCGCACGAATCGAAGTCACGCTGCCGCCCGCTTGATCCAGGTTACTAGATGAATTCCGAGCCGAAGAAGAGCGCGCATGCGCCGCTGTTCGAGTTGCGCGAGCGATTGCAGTACACGCGTCTCGCGGAGCGCCCGAGATTCGCGCGCGAGCTCGATCGGCTGTTCGCGCGCAAGGCGCTCGGCAGCGATTTCGATCGTGCGATCGCTTCGTTGCGAGGCGCCATCGAAAGCTCGATCGGAAAGGTCGAGCGCGTGCGGGCGATGCCGCTCAAGCTTGAGTTCGACTCGACGCTGCCCATCACCGCTCACAAAGACGAAATCATCCGAGCGATCGAGAAGCATCCGGTCACCGTGATCTGCGGCGCGACCGGATCGGGCAAGACGACACAACTCCCGAAGATGTGCATCGAGGCGGGTCGAGGAGCGCTCGGTCTCATCGGGCACACTCAGCCGCGGCGGATCGCGGCTCGCGCGATCGCGCAGCGCCTCGCCCAAGAGCTCGGAACGCACGTAGGCGGCGCTGTCGGATATCAGGTGCGCTTCAACGAGCGCACGAGCCCGGACACGCGCGTGAAGCTCATGACCGACGGCATCTTGCTCCGAGAGCTCGAGCATGACCGTAAGCTTCGCCGCTACGATACGATCATCATCGACGAGGCGCACGAGCGTAGTCTCAACATCGACTTCCTGCTCGGTGTGCTGACACGGGTCGTGCCCGAGCGACCGGATCTGCGCGTCATCATTACCTCGGCGACGATCGACCCTCAGCGCTTCGCGGACTTCTTCGGCGGTGCACCTGTGATCGAGGTGTCGGGAAGGAGCTATCCGGTCGAGGTTCGCTATCGCCCCTTGACCGGCGGCGAGGACGACGAGGAGCTCACGCTCCCCGAAGGCATCGTGGCCGCGATTCGTGAGCTCGACGCAGATGCGCGAGACGATGTGCTCGTGTTCCTGCCCGGCGAGAAGCAGATTCGCGACGCCGCCGACGCGCTCGCGAAAGCGCGCTTCATGAACACCGAGGTGCTGCCGCTCTATGCGCGTCTTTCCGCGCGCGACCAAGAACGCATCTTCGAGAAGCACGGCGCGCGGCGCATCGTGCTCGCGACGAACGTCGCCGAGACCTCCTTGACCGTGCCGGGCATCCGCCATGTCGTCGACTCGGGTCTCGCACGCATCAGCCGCTACAGCGTGCGCGGCAAGGTTCAGCGCCTGCCGATCGAGAAGATTTCGCAGGCGAGCGCGGATCAGCGCAAGGGCCGCGCAGGTCGCGAGCGTGAAGGCATCTGCATCCGGCTCTACGCCGAGGACGACTTCGCGTTGCGGCCGGCGTTCACGGCGCCCGAGGTCCTGCGCACGAATCTAGCGAGCGTCATTCTGCAGATGTCCGCCCTCGAGCTCGGGGACCCGGAGCGTTTTCCGTTCGTCGATCCGCCCGATACGCGCTTGATCAACGACGGCTATCGGCTGCTGCAAGAGTTGAAAGCGGTCGATGCAGAGAGAGCCGTGACGGCCTTGGGCCGACAGCTCGCGGCATTGCCGGTCGATCCGCGGCTCGCGCGCATGCTGCACGCGGCGGGCCATCATGGCTGTCTCGCGGAGATGCTCGTGATCGCAGCGTTCCTCGGTGCGCAAGATCCGCGCGAACGCCCGACGGATGCGCAGCAGCAGGCCGACCAGCAGCACGCGAAGTTCGCCGATCCGCGCTCGGATTTCATCGCCGTGCTGAATCTCTGGAATGCCTTTGCGGAGCAAAGCAGTGCGCTGAGCGGCAGCCAATTGCGCAGATGGTGTCGTGAGCATTTCGTGTCGTTCATGCGCATGCGCGAGTGGCAGGAGCTGCATCGACAGTTGGACGAGATCGCGAAGGACTTGAAGCTCAAGAAGAACGCCGTGCCGGCCGAATACGCAGATCTGCACCAGGCCATTCTCACGGGCTTTCTCGGCAATATCGGCGCGCTCGACGAACGTCGCGAGTATGAAGGTGCGCGGGGCACGCGTTTCGTCATTGCGCCCGGTACCCCGCTTGCCTCGAAGCCGCCGAAATGGGTCGTTGCCGCGAGCCTCACGGAAACGACGCGCTTGTTCGCACGCATGGTCGCTGCAGTCGAGCCGCATTGGATCGCCGCGGCGGGCGAGCATCTGCTCAAACGCGAGTATGCGGAGCCGCATTGGGTGGAACAGCGCGGCTTCGTCGCTGCGTTCGAATCCACCTCGTTGTATGGCCTCACACTCTCGTCGCGACGACGCATCAACTACGGCAACGTCGCGCCGCACGAAGCGCGTGAGATCTTCGTCCGCGAAGCGCTCGTCGAAGGGCGCACTCGTTTTCGCGCGGACTTCCTGCAACACAACCGACGCGTGCGACGCGAAGTCGAGCTTCTGGAAGCAAAGATCCGCCGACGCGATGTGCTCGTCGCCGAGCAGGCGATCGTCGATTTCTATCTCGCGCGCTTGCCGGACCACGTGCACTCGATCGCGGCGCTCGAACGATGGCTGAAGGACGGACGCCCCGCGGGGCGCGTCGGTCTACAGCCTACAGCCCACAGCCTACAGGCTAAAGAAGGTGACCGGCGGACGGCGGACGGCGGACGGTGGAAAGGCAAGGCGCGGGGCGCAGTCGGCGGAAAGCACAGCGCGGAAGCGCCTCAGGCTACAGCCTCCAGTCTCCAGTCGCCAGCCGGAGCTCTTTCACCGTCCGCCGTCCGCCGTCCGCCGTTCACTTCTTTGAAGGATTGGATGCGCCGCGACGTGCCCGAGGTCACGGCGGAGTCGCATCCGGACACCTTCACCGTGTCGGGCAACGCGTTACCGCTCGAGTATCGATTCGAGCCTGGGACGGAAGCGGATGGCATCACGATGCTCGTGCCGACGCCGCTCATCAACGAGCTCGATCCGGCGCGGCTCTCTTGGCTCATCCCGGGTTGGCGGCTCGAGCTCATCACGGAGCTGCTGCGGAGCCTGCCGAAGCATGTGCGCAAGAGTTTCGTGCCCGTGCCGGAGTTTGCCGCCCGCGCGTTTGCGGAGCTCGACACGCACAAGGGCTTTTATGCGGCGATGGCGGATTGGATCGTGCGCAACGGCGGCGTCCCCATCCGTGAGGATGAGCTGGTCTCGCTTGCCGTGCCCGATTACCTCAAGTTCAACTTGCGCATCATCGATGTGAACGGCAACACCATTGCGCAGAGTCGCGACTTGAATGCGCTACGTCGCGCCGTGCGCGGTCGCGATGGGCATGCAGGCGCGGCGGCCGCTGCATCGGCGCATCGAACGTGGGATTTCGGGCCGCTGCCGCTCGAGCGCCAAGTCGAGCGGCGCGGATTGCGCTTCACGGTTTACCCGACGCTCCGCGATCGAGGCGACGGCGTCGAGCTCAGCGAAGCTCGAACGCTTGCCGAAGCGGAGCACTTGCTGCGCTCGGGTGTGTTGCGGCTTGCCGTGCTCGCGCTGCCGGAGCAGTACAAGTACGCGCGCAAGCGCTTCGCGGATCATCGCGAGCTGATTCTGCTCAGTCGCGGCATCGAGCTCGCTCGACCGCTCGCAGATGGACTCGCGCTCAAATGCTTCGAGAGCACGTTTCTGTCTGAAGACATCACACTGCCGCGCGACGCACAGGCCTTTACTCGGCTCGTCGATGAGCGCCGCGATCGATTCGGAGAATTCGTCGATCGCGTCTTGGCTCATGCGCTCAAGAGCCTCGAGGAGCTGCGCGCTGCGCGTCAGAAGCTCGCGGCACTCAACGGCGAGGCGTTCAACGCCGTGCGCGAGCACGTCGGTGCGCACTTGCGTTCGCTTGCACCGGAGGATTTTCCGACCGGAGTGCCGCCTGACTTGTGGCCGCATTTGCCCCGGTTCCTTAGAGCAGTCGGTCGTCGCTTGGACAAAGTGCCCGGGAATCTGAAGCGCGACGCAGAGCTCGCCGCACGCGTTGCTCCGGGCGTGCGAGCGTATGCGCAGCTCGCCACGGCGGCCGATCGCACGATCGCACATCCGGAGCTCGATCGTCTTCGCTGGATGATCGAAGAGCTGCGCGTTTCCGTCTTCGCCCAAGATCTCGGCACAGCGCTGCCCGTCTCGGAGAAGCGCGTGGCGGAGCAGGTGGAGAAGGCGAGAGCGGAAGTTAGGCTCTAGGCTCTAGGCTGTAGGCTGTAGTCAGAATAAAGAGGCGCGCATGCGCGCGCGTTCACCGTCCGCCCGCCGTCCGCCGGTCACTCCTCTTAGGCTGTAGCTAAGGCGCGGCAGCGCTCTCGTTCTGGCTACAGCCTACAGCCTACGGCCTACAGCCTATTCTCAAACTCCCACCTTAAAATCGATCCCCTGCGCCAGCGGCAGCTCGCGGCTCCAGTTGATCGTGTTCGTTTGTCGCCGCATGTACGCCTTCCAGCTATCCGAACCGGATTCGCGGCCGCCGCCCGTGTCCTTCTCGCCGCCGAAGGCGCCTCCGATCTCAGCGCCGGACGTGCCGATGTTGACGTTCGCGATCCCGCAGTCGCTGCCGAGCGCGGAAAGAAAACGCTCCGCGTGCTGCAGCCGGTCCGTGAAGATCGCAGAAGACAATCCATGATGGGCGCTGTTTTGTTGCTCGATGGCTTCCTCGAGAGAGTCGACCTCGATCAGATAGAGAATCGGCCCGAACGTCTCGGTTTGAACGATGGTCCAATCGTTGCGCGCGCGCACGATTGCCGGCTCGACGAAATTGCCCGGGCGGCGCACGCCGCCGCCGCACAATAGCTTCCCGCCGGCCTTCTTCGCGGCTTCGATCGCGGATAGATAATGTTCGACCGCGCGTGCGTCGATGAGAGGACCCATCAGCGTTTCGGGCGCGAGCGGATCGCCGATTACGACTTGGGAATAGGCGCGGACGAGCCTCGCTTCCAGCTCCGCGGCGCGCGAGCGATGCACGAAAACCCGCCGCGTGCTCGTACAGCGTTGACCTGCGGTCCCGACCGCACCGAATACGATCGACGGCACCGCGAGATCGAGGTTCGCGAATTCATCGACGATGATCGCATTGTTGCCGCCGAGCTCGAGCAGGCTCTTGCCGAGGCGCGCCGCAACTTTCTGGGCGACGCGGCAGCCGACCGCGGTCGAGCCCGTAAACGAAATCAGATCGACCCGACGATCGCCCACGAGCTTTTCTGCGAGCTCTGTTTCCGCGGTGATGAAGAGCTGGAAGACGCCGGGAAATCCGTGTCGCTCGAGCACGCGATTGACGAGACGTTGGACCGCGATCGCGCAGAGCGGTGTCTTCGGCGATGGCTTCCAGATGCACACATCGCCGCAGATCGCCGCGAGGAACGCGTTCCACGACCACACGGCGACGGGAAAGTTGAACGCGCTGATGATGCCGACGAGCCCGAGCGGGTGCCATTGCTCGTACATGCGATGCTGCGGGCGTTCGGAGTGCATCGTGTATCCATACAACATGCGCGACTGGCCGACCGCGAAATCCGCGATGTCGATCATCTCCTGAACTTCCCCATCGCCTTCGGCCTTGATCTTGCCGGTCTCGAGCGTCACGAGCGTGCCGAGCGCGTCCTTGTGACTGCGGAGCTCATCGGCGATGAGCCTGATGAGCTCGCCACGTTTCGGCGCCGGCACGGTGCGCCATTGTTCGAACGCTTCGTGCGCAGAGGCGATCAAGCGTTCGTAGTCCTGAGCGGTGCCCGCCCGCACGCTCGCGAGCGTCTCTCCGGTTGTGGGGTTCACCGACTCGATCGTCGGGGCATTCGGGTCGCTCGCCCAGCCGCCCGCGTGAGACCACGTGCCTGAGTTGATGTCGTTGAGCTCGAGTGCCGCAAAAATAGTGCGCATGATCATCTACCTCGACGCAAACGGTGACACAGCTACGCTGCGCAGAGCCATCGGCTTTAGCTTGCTGATTGTCCTCTCGCGCTTCTGCGCATCACTATCCGAAGAAAAATGACGCAGACGAGGAGCTCGAGCGAAGAACGGCGAGCCTCTACTTGGCGATCCGTTGGTGGCCGACTTGGCCGCTCACGACCATGTGTGCGGACACCTCCTTGCCCTCGCCCGACGCGTAGTGATTGCCGAAGCGATTCTGCAGCACATCGAGCAGGTCGAAGTCTTCTTGACGAACGAACCCGTGATAGCGGCCCGGCCCGCTCAGCACCAGGTCGACGACTGCACAGACGCCTGACGCCGTCGTCACTTGGATCGCCGACCACAGCCGACCTGCGATCTTCTGCGGATAGACCTTGTTCACGTAGTTCTCTTCGCGCAGTTCGCCATCCTGCTTGCCGGTAACGGCGGCATAGATCACGACGACATCCTGCAGGGTCTGCGGCACCGCGTTCTCGAGGATCCGCTTCAATGTCGAGCGGTCGTGATTGAGCTTCAAATCGTTCATGAGCAAGCGCATCTGCTGGCAATGTCCTGGATAGCGCATCGTCTTGTAGTCCATGTTCTGAACGCGCGAGCCGTGCGATTCGGCCAATGAACCGAGCCCGCCCGACGTATTGAATGCCTCGTACGCCGTCCCATCGATTTCGATTTCTTCCAGGCCCTCGAGCGGCGCGGCTTCGACGCGCCGGCCATCCACGATCGCCTCGCACGGATTGCCGTACTCGTTGATGAGCCCTTCGGTCGACCACGTGAGCGAGTACTTCAGCACGTTGTTCGGGTGCTGCGGGAGCGCGCCGACCCGAAGCTTGACCGTGCGCACCTCATCGAAATGGCCGATGAGCGCGTTGGCGGCGATCGAGATGAAGCCGGGCGCAAGGCCGCTTTGGGGAACGAAAGCTTGGCGTGCGCCCTCGGCGATGCGGCGCACGGCGCGGGTGACTTCGACGTCCTCGGTCAGATCGAAATAATGGATGCCCGCGCGCCTGGCGGCTTCCGCCACGCCGATGTTGCAGTGAAAGGGCAGACTCGAAATCACCGCATCGACCGGATGGTTTCTGAGCTGAGCATCGAGGCCCTCGGCAGAGGAGGCGTCGACCTCGTGCGCCTCCATTTCCGGAAGTCCATGCGCTTCGACGACCGCACGCGCGACGTTCTGCCCGACATCGCCTAAATGCACCCGATAAGCGCCGGATTGCGCGAGTAAGCCGGAAATGAGCGTTCCAATCTTGCCGGCGCCCAGAACGAGGACTCGATGCATGCGCGACTCCGTCAGGTGAGGGGATAGTGATCAGGGGATAGGGGATAGTCAGAGAAGAATCTCGATGCCTCCTTCTGACGACCCCCTATCCCCTAACCGCTAGTCCCTGAGTTGCTGCCCAAAGCGCAGCAACTCCATTAAGGACTGGGGAGACTTTCGTGTAAATTGCCGGGCTCGGCTGTATGCAATCTAAGCGCCGCTCTCTTTTGCGGTGCGGCAACGAGTGCTAGTCTCGCGATCCAAAGCCGAACGACTCCACACCCGCACCACTCACCTCCCTATGACTCGCAGTCCTCAGCTCGTCGAATGGCATCCCGCAAGTTGGCACGGCAAACCGGCCAGTCAGCAGCCGACCTATCCGGACAAGGAGGCACTCGATGATGTCATCGCACAGCTTTCGAGGCTCCCGCCGCTTGTCGTGTCGTGGGAGATCGAGGCGCTGAAAGAAGAGATCGCAGCGGCGCAACGCGGCGAGCGCTTCGTGCTCCAAGGCGGGGACTGCGCGGAGAGCTTGAACGATTGCGAATCGGATCAGATCGCAAAGAAGCTCAAGATTCTGCTGCAGATGAGTCTCGTGCTCGTCTCCGGGCTCAAGAAGCCCGTCGTGCGTATCGGTCGGATGGCCGGTCAGTATGCAAAGCCGCGCTCGGCCGACACCGAAACGCGCGACGGCGTGACGCTGCCGTGCTATCGCGGCGACAACGTCAATCGACCGGGATTTACCCTCGCGGAGCGTACGCCCGATCCGCAGCTGCTCCTTCGCGGCTACGAGCGCGCGGCATTGACGCTCAATTTCGTGCGCGCGCTGACCGATGGAGGGTTCGCCGATCTGCATCATCCCGAGTACTGGGACCTCGATTTCGTCCGCCACTCGCCGCAGAAGGATGCGTACGAGAAGATCGTGCACTCGATCTCGGATGCGCTCGATTTCTTCGAAGCCGCGAGCCGCAGCTCGCTCCACGAGGCGGGCCGCGTCAACTTCTACTCGAGCCATGAAGGCCTGCATCTCCTCTACGAGCAGGCGCAGACGCGCTATATCGAGCGTCAGAAGCGCTGGTACAACCTATCGACGCACATGCCCTGGATCGGCATGCGGACGGCGGCGCTCGACGGCGCACATGTCGAGCTCTTCCGCGGCATCTCGAATCCGCTCGGGATCAAAGTCGGTCCCTCCATGAGCGCGGAATGGCTGCAGGGTTTGCTCGCGACGCTCAATCCGAACAACGAGCCGGGCCGCATCGTGCTCATCCATCGCATGGGCGCGAAGGAAGTAGACAAACGCCTGCCGGGCATCATTCAGGCCGTTCGCGCGACGGGCAGCCCGGTGCTTTGGATCTGCGACCCGATGCACGGCAATACCGAAACATCGAGCTCGGGTCTCAAGACGCGGCGCTTCGACAACATCGTCGCGGAGGTCGAGTCCGCATTCCGTATTCATCGCGAGATGGGATCGTGGCTCGGCGGCGTGCACTTCGAGCTCACGGGCGACAATGTCACCGAATGCACGGGCGGCGCGCGCGGACTGACCGACGCCGACCTTGCCCGCGCCTACAAATCGCAAGTCGATCCACGCCTCAACTACGAGCAAGCACTCGAGCTTGCGATGAGAATCGCAGGTTTGTATGCGAGCACTGCTCGCACTGCTCGCAGAAGGGGATAGTGATCAGGGGATAGGGGATTGTCAGAGGCGCGAGTCCGCCTTTCTAGCTACAGCCTACAGCCTAAGAATCTAGACATGGCCACGAAGAAAACCAGCAAAGTCGATCCTCGTCGTTACTCTCGAGAAGTCGTCGACGGGCTCAAGCAAACGCCGAGCCGCGCGATGTTGCGCGCGGTCGGTTATAAAGACGCGGACTTCAAGAAACCCGCGATCGGTGTTGCTTCCACGTGGAGCAATCTCACGCCGTGCAACATGCATATCGACAAGCTCGCCAAGGCGGCGGCGAAGGCGATCGACGGCTCGGGCGGCAAGAGCACGATCTTCGGCACGATCACGGTTTCCGATGGCATTTCGAACGGCGCACCCGGAATGCGCTACTCGCTCGTATCGCGCGAGGTGATCGCGGACTCGATCGAGACCGTGACCGGCGCCCAGGGATTCGATGGCGTCGTCGCGATCGGCGGTTGCGACAAGAACATGCCCGGTTGCTTGATCGCGCTCGCCCGCCTCGATCGTCCAGCGGTATTCGTCTATGGCGGAACGATTCGTCCGGGGCCGAAGCATCGCGACATCATTTCCGTCTTCGAAGCTCGAGGTGCGTTCGCAAGCGGCCAAATCTCCGAACGTGAGCTGAAAGAAATCGAGCGCACCGCGATTCCGGGTCCGGGAAGCTGCGCAGGGATGTACACGGCGAACACGATGGCCTCGGCAATCGAAGCGCTCGGCATGAGCTTGCCGAACAGCTCGGCGCAGGAAGCCGTGTCGAAGCAAAAGCTACGGGACTGCCAGGCCGCGGGCAAAGCGGTCGTCAAGCTCGTGAAGGCAGGCATCACACCTTCGCAGATTCTCACGCGCGAAGCGTTCGAGAACGCGATCACCGTCGTGATCGCGCTCAGCGGTTCGACGAATGCCGTGCTGCATCTTCTCGCGATGGCGAACGCGGCGGGCGTGCCGCTCGAGCTCGACGATTTCACGCGCATCGGGCAACGCGTGCCGGTGCTCGCAGACTTGCGCCCGAGCGGCAAATACATGATGTCGGAGCTCATTCGCATTGGCGGCATTCAACCGCTCATGAAGATGCTGTTGGACGAGGGACTGCTCCATGGCGATTGCCTGACCGTGACGGGCAAGACGCTCAAGCAAAATCTCAGGGGCGTAAAGCCGTATCCGAAAGGCCAGGACATCATCGCGGCGTTCTCGAATCCGCTGAAGCCGGAAAGCCATCTTGTCGTGCTGTACGGCAATCTGGCGCCCGAGGGCTCGGTCGCGAAGATCACGGGCAAGGAAGGGCTCGCGTTCACGGGACGGGCGCGCGTGTTCGACGGCGAAGAAGCGTCGGTGCAAGCGATTCTCGACGGCAAGGTGGGCGCGGGCGACGTCGTCGTCATTCGCTACGAAGGTCCGAAAGGCGGCCCAGGCATGCGCGAGATGTTGAGCCCCACGAGCGCGATCGCAGGTCGCGGCCTTGCAGACAAAGTGGCACTCATCACCGACGGACGCTTCTCCGGCGGAAGCCGCGGTTTCGTCGTGGGGCACATCGCGCCCGAAGCCGCAGTCGGCGGGCCGATCGCGCTGATCGAAGACGGCGATGAAATCACGATCGACGCGGTCAAGCGCGAAATGCACCTACACGTCAGCGACGATGTGCTGGCACGACGCCGGCAAGCGTGGCACGCGCCGGAGCCGTATACACGCCGCGGCGTGCTCGCCAAGTACGCCCGCGTGGTGAGCAGCGCATCGTTGGGAGCCAT
>JBDZVE010000012.1:14303-16028 GCA_040255535.1 Lysobacterales bacterium
GTGCTGGCGACCGAAGTCAAGGTGGAGCTGATCGCTCGCTTGGTTGCGGCGGGTTTGCGCCGAATCGAAGTCGCAAGCTTCGTGCATCCGAAGCTTGTTCCTCAAATGGCCGATGCCGAAGCCGTCATGGCCGCGTTGCCGCACGCGCCGAATGTGCAATACGTCGGCCTCGTGCTGAACCGCAAGGGCTTCGAGCGCGCAGGTGCGGCGGGTTGCACCGAGATCGGTATGGTGACCGCTGCAACGGACAGTTTCGCGCGGCGCAATCAAGGCGCGTCAGTCGAGGACACGATCAAGGCATGGGAAGAGATTGCGCCGCTCGCGCAGGCCGCATCGATTCGCGCTCAGGTCACGGTGTCAGTCGCATTCGGGTGTCCCTTCGAAGGCGAAGTTTCGCCGTGTCGAGTGGTCGAGATCGTGCGCCGACTCGCGCAGTCGCATCCGCTCGAGATCGCGCTTGCCGACACGATCGGTGTTGCCGTTCCGACGCAAGTCACTGCGCTCATCGAAGCGGTGCGCGCCGAAGTCCCGCACGTTCCGCTGCGCTGCCATTTTCACAACACGCGCAATACAGCCGTCGCGAATGCCTACGCCGCGGTCATGGCGGGCGTCGATACGCTCGATGCGAGCGTCGGCGGCATCGGCGGGTGTCCTTTCGCGCCGAACGCGACCGGCAATGTCGCGACCGAAGACCTCGTCTACATGCTTTCTCGAGCGGGCTTCGACACCGGCGTCGATCTGGAGCGGCTCATCGAAGCGGCACATTGGCTTCAAGCGCAGCGCGGTAAACCCGTTCCAAGCATGCTGTCGAAGGCAGGCGGATTTCCACGCGCCGCGACGAAGCGTTGAAGGAAAATTCCGCTCGCTGCAGCCGCATCGTGTGAAGAACCGTAAAGGGAGACGTGCGCTCAGTTCCGCATCTCGGGACTGCAGGAGCAAAGCAAAACACCCGATACGCTACTGCGAAAAATACCTACCTGTCCTTGTGATGGACCTCACGTATACACTGCGCGCCATCGGGCCTACAACGGCTCTCACAAAATTCTGAAGGGAAAATCATGGCCAAAGCAGTGGATAAGGCTTACCAGACCGTCCGCGAACGCATTGTTCGCGGTGTGTATCCCGCTTCTTCGCGGATTACCGAACAAGAAGTGGCAGCCGCCGCGGGCGTAAGTCGCACGCCGGTTCGTGAAGCCTTGCGTAAATTGCATGCTGAAGGATTGTTGGAGTTCATTCCCCACCAAGGTGCGATCGTCACGGAGTGGACGAGCGCTGACCGCGAGGATGTGTTCGAGCTTCGCGCGCTCTTGGAATCGTATGGTGCAGCGCGCGCGGCGCGACGGATCACGCCGGAAGGCATCGCGGAACTGCGTCAGCTTGCCGAGGAGCAATACCACGAGACGCTGAGCAAGACCGAGGGCTACCTGGAGCGCATCGGCGATTTGAACAGCCGCTTTCATCGGCGCATCCATGAGTTCGCGGGCAGCTCACGTCTCGTCACTGCACTCGCTTCGCTGATCGAAGCGCCGCTGATGATGAAGACATTTCAAACGTACCAGGATGAGGACCTCATCCGAAGCGCATCGCATCACCTTGAAATCGTGCGTGCACTCGAAGCGCACGACGGCGAGTGGAGCGCGGCTTTGATGCGCTCACACATACTCGGCGCACGGGGAGCAGTACGCATCCTGTGAGGGATCGATGGGCGCGCGCTCCCGCGCGCCC
>JBDZVE010000012.1:16128-20902 GCA_040255535.1 Lysobacterales bacterium
CGGCGACAAAATGCCATCCGGCACTCTGACGCTCGCGACGAACGACGGCCCGCAGAATGTGAGCGCCGAGGAATTCTTCAAGGGAAAGAAAATCGTTCTGTTCTCGGTTCCGGGTGCCTTTACGCCGACCTGCGATGCGAAGCATCTGCCTGGATTCGTCGAGCGTGCCGCGGAGATTCGTGCGAAGGGCGTGGATACCATCGCCTGCATGGCCGTCAACGATCCTTTTGTGATGAAAGCATGGGGCAAGTCCCAGAGCTGCGATGGCAAGGTGCAGATGATCGCCGACGGCAATGCCGAGTACACGAAAGCGCTCGGCTTGGAGATGGATGCCACTGGCTTCGGAATGGGCACGCGCGGCCAGCGCTTCGCGCTCATCGTCGATGACGGTGTCGTGAAGAGCGTGAACGTCGAACAGAAGGGCGAGTTCAAGGTGTCGAGCGCGGAGAGCGTGCTCGCGCAGCTCTAGCTCACCTCTCCTGAAACCGCTCCTTCGATGCAAGCAAGGAGCGGGCTCGAGTCAGCCTAATTGCCGCTCGAGCTCCGGCAGGATCTCGAATAGATCGCCGACGAGACCGAGATCCGCGACTTCGAAGATCGGCGCTTCGCTGTCCTTGTTGATGGCGACGATCGTGCGTGCATCCTTGATGCCGGTGAGATGTTGAATCGCGCCCGAGATGCCGACTGCAATGTAAAGCTCGGGTGCGATGATCTTGCCCGTCTGGCCGACCTGCAGATCGTTCGCTGCATAGCCTGCATCGACGGCGGCGCGCGACGCACCGACCGCGGCGCCGAGCTTATCCGCCAAGCTGTAGATGAGCTTGAACTGTTCTGCGCTGCCGAGGGCGCGACCGCCGGAGACGACGCGCGTTGCCGTCTGTAGATCGGGGCGGCCCGTGGCGGCGGCAGAGCGCGAGACGAACCGCGTGTGGGTCGGCAGCTCGACGCTCGGCTGTACGGTTTGAATCTCGGCGTTGCCGCCGGTCGACGCAGCTTGAAAAGAGGCAGTGCGTACGGTCGCGACGAGTTTACGATCGCTTGCGGCTTCGACGGTTACGATCGCGTTGCCCGCATAAACGGGCCGGCGAAAACGATAGGGCGCCTCCACGGCCATGATGTCGCTGACTTGACCGACGCCGAGCAGGGCAGCGACGCGCGGCATCAGGTCTTTGCCGAACGTCGTCGAAGGACCGAGCACGTGCGTGTAGTCGTTCGCGAGCGCGACGATCTGCGGCGCTTGGATCGCAGCGATCGGCTCGGCGTTTGCGCCGTGCTCCACTTTGATGACTCGCTTCACGCCTGCGAGCTCGGCCGCTCGAGCTGCGACTTCGCCTGCGTCTGCCGCGAGAACCGCGACGTCGATTTCGGCGCCCTCGATCTGGCTCGCGCAGCTCACGCATTTGGCCGTGGACGGGTTGAGCTTGCCCCCAGCGTGCTCGGCGATGACGAGAATCTTGATCATTGAATCAGCCCCTTCTGCTTGAGCGCTGCCACGAGCTCGCCGACATCCTTCACGATGATGCCTTTCTGTCGTGCCGGCGGAGGCGCGTAGTTGGATACTTTGAACTGCGCGGCGACATCCACGCCGAGATCCGCGAGCAGCAACGTCTCGAGCGGCTTTTTCTTCGCCTTCATGATCTCGGGCAGCTTCACGTAGCGAGGCTCGTTCAAACGCAAGTCGGTCGTGATTACGGCGGGCAAATCGATCTCGATCGTTTCGAGGCCGGCATCCACCTCGCGCGTCACTTTCGCTGTGTTTCCGGCAAGCTCGATTTTCGATGCGAACGTCGCTTGCGGGCGGTTCCACAGTGCGGCGAGCATTTGGCCCGTTTGATTGTTATCGTCGTCGATGCCCTGTTTGCCGAGCAGAACGATCTCGGGACTTTCCTTCTCGATCAGCTTCAGGAATACCCGTGCGACCGCGAGGGGCTCGATTGGCTGGTCCGCTTGCACGAGGATCGCACGGTCGGCACCCATCGCAAGCCCGGTACGCAATTGTTGCTGGGCATCTTGAGGTCCGATCGCTGCGACGATGACCTCGCTCGCGCCGCCCTTTTCCTTGATGCGCAACGCCTCTTCGAGCGCGATCTCGTCGAAGGGATTGATGCTCATCTTGACCCCTTCGGTCACGACGCCGCTGCCGTCGGGTTTGACGCGCACGCGGACGTTGTAATCGACGACGCGCTTGAGGCCAACGAGGATCTTACTCACGAAAAACTCCGGTGGGACCCTTTGCAAAGGGCGCACATTGTAGCCGCGGTCAGCGCCCGGCGGTTAGATCAGAAGAGCATGATCTTGGCTCACGCTCGCGGAACGCAGGGCCGGACGACCGACACTGCCTGGCTCCTGTACACTAATCCGCAATCGCCAACTGCCAGCCGCTTCCAGCAATGCCCGACGCACTCGGATTTCGCCTCAAGTTCGGTGTCATCACGCCGGCGACGAACACGGTCGTGCAACCCGAGTTCGATCTGATGCGGCCGCGAGGCGTGACGAACCAGGTATCGCGCGTCGTGATTCCCGACACGCCGGTCGGCACCGAACAAGAGTTCGCGAACATGATGGGCACGGTGCGCGCGTCCCTCGAAGCTGCGATCGATTCGGCGGTGGCCTGTGCGCCCGCGGCGATCATCATGGCGATGTCCGCCGAGACGTTCTGGGAAGGCACGCTCGATGCGGCAGGCGTGCAAGCGCATCTGGAGGCGCGCGCGGGTGCCCGCGTGATTCTCGGTGCGCAGGCGTGCCAAGCGGCGATCGAGCGCTACGGCGGCGTTCGCCGCATTGCCTTGATCACGCCGTACATGCCCTCCGGCGACGCGCAGGTCAGGCGCACGTTCACCGACAGCGGCTTCGAGGTCGTGAACCTGCTCGGGCTCAAGTCGAACAGCCCCTTGCTCATGGCTCACGAGTCACCGGAACGGCTGCGTCGGGCGGTTCGCGAAGTGGACGATCCGAGCGTCGAGCTCATCATGCAGGTCGGCACGAATCTGTCGTTCTCGAAAGTGGCCGGCGAGGCCGAACAGTGGCTCGGCAAGCCCGTGCTCGCCGTCAACACCTGCACCTACTGGCACGCGCTGCGAACCTGCGGCATCGACGACAAGATCGAGGGATTCGGGTCGCTGCTGCTCGAGCACTAGCGCCGGCGCCGGCGCCGGCGCTGGCTACAGGCGACAGGCTACAGGCGACAGTCAGAAGGGCGCCCTCCGGCGCTCTGTAGTTATGATGCCGCGTGATGTCTGTATCGTTTTGCCGAGCAAGTGTTCTGTTATCTTCTCTTGCTGTAGCCTGTAGCCTGACACCTGTAGCCTGTAACCATGCGCCCCATTCGCCCCAGTGCCGGTTTAGCCAACGTCCGATATGAGATTCGGGGCGATCTCGCGCGGCGCGCGAACGAGATGGAGCGGATGGGGTACGACATCGTCCCGCTCAACATCGGCAATCCCGGTCTGTTCGGGTTCCGCACGCCGGAGACGATGCGGCTCGCGATGATCGAAAACCTGCGCGCGAGCGAAGCCTACAGCCACCAGAAAGGCATCTTCCCGGCCCGTGAGGCGGTCGTGATGCAGCAGCAGAGCCGCGGTGTGCGCGGCGTGAGCGTCGACGAAGTGTTCATGGGCAATGGCGTGAGCGAGCTCATCGATCTCGTGCTTCGCGCGCTCTTATCCACGGATGATGAAGTGCTCGTACCGAGCCCGGACTATCCGCTCTGGACCGCGGCAGTGAATCTGAATCGCGGGCGCGCGGTTCACTACCCGTGTCACCCCGAGAACGGTTTCGAGCCCGATCCGGCCGACATCGAGGCGCTCATCACGACGCGCACGCGCGCGATCGTCGTCGTCAATCCCAACAATCCGACCGGCGCTGTCTACTCGCGCGCGACGCTCGAGGCTATCGCTCGCATCGCGGAGAAGCACCACCTCGTCGTTTTCAGCGACGAGATCTACGATCAAATCTTGTATGAGGGTGCCGAGTTCGTGCCGATGGCGACGCTCGTGAACGGCACGTTATGCGCGACGCTTGCCGGGCTTTCCAAGGTGTATCGGGCGTGCGGTTATCGAGTCGGTTGGGCCGTGTTCTCGGGTGAGGTCGAGCAGGCTCGCGAGTATCTGAACGCAATCGACAAGCTTTCCTCGCTGCGCCTCTGCAGCAACGTGCCGGGGCAGTGGGCGGTACAAACCGCGCTCGGTGGCTATCAGAGCATTCATGAGCTCACGCGGCCTGGAGGCAGACTCTATCAGTCCAGGCAGGCCATTCTGGATGGCGTTGCCGCGAGCAAGTACCTTGAGGTGTGCGCCCCGCGCGGTGCGATCTACGCATTCATCGGCATCAAGGATGGCGTGCTGCCGAGCTTCGACGACGAGCAGTTCGCGATGGATCTGCTCGAGCACAAGCACGTGCTCCTCGCGCCGGGCACGAGCTTCAACGCGCCCTACAAAACGCACTTCAGAATCACGAATCTTCCCACCGAGGAAGTGCTCAAGGACGTCTTCCAGCGGATGGAGGAGCTGTTCGACAGCTACGTTTCCGGCGCGGCGCCGGTGTCGAGAGCGCCGGCGCTGAAAGTCGTGAAAGCGACGTCCTGACCTTATCGAAGACGAGGCGCTGCGTAGGCTGGGGACACTTCCGGCGCGAGCAGGTTCAAGGCACAAAGAAGATTCTCTCGCGTCGCCGCGCCGTCGCGCCGCCGCGAGAGTATCTCTTCTAAAGCCGAGATCAGTTCCGGCGCGACTTGCCCTAAACTTGGGCCGCTTTCGGATCACGACCGGCTACCCAT
>JBDZVE010000012.1:21002-37451 GCA_040255535.1 Lysobacterales bacterium
GCTTCGTGGTGCCAGACTTTCGCCGCGCGCTGCCGCGCGCTAGGCGCGATCGATGAGGCGGAGCTTGCGGCGTGGGCGCACGACGAGCGCTTCGTGCCGGCGAATGAAGTCGCCTGTGCCGGCTTCGACAGCATGCCGCCGGCGATGCGCAGGCTCATCGAGCGTTGGCGCGCCGCTGGCCGCGTCGTCGATCTCGAGGTGAGCACGCGCCGCGCGAGGGACGTCCTCGTCATCGGGGCGGAGGATGCCGCGGATGAGCTCGCGCGCGCGGCAGCGTGGGCGCGAGAACAGGTTCTCGCCGGCGTGGAACGCATCGGCATCATCCTGAACGACCTGCAGCAGCGCCGGGACGAGGTGTTGCGCGCGTTCGAAGATGCGTTTGCCCCCGGCGAACGCTCGGTCGGGCGCACGCATGCCGGCATGCCGGTAGTCGTTGCCGCGCCTGCGCCGCTCTCGAGTTATCCGCTCGTCGATGCGGCATTGCTCGTGCTGCAGCTCGCGGCCACCGCGACGAACAATGATGCGGGACGATTGTTGCGCTCGCCGTTCATTGCGGGAGGCATGAGCGAGCGTTCGGCGCGCGCGCTCGCGGATCTGCGCTTGCGCGAGGAGCAGCGCGAACGGTGGGATTGGTTCGAGCTAGAGCGCTGGGCGAGCATGACCGGCTGCGACGTTCTCGAACGTGCGGCGCGCAAAGTGAACGAAGCGCTGCGCACGTTCTCGAGCAACGCGCTTGCGAGCGAGTGGGCGGAGCGCTTTCAGGCGCTCTGGCTCATGAGCGGCTGGCCGGGCGAGCGCACGCTCGACAGTCTCGAGCATCAGACGCTCGAGAAGGTGCGTAGCGTCCTCGCGGAATTCGGCACGCTCGACCGCGTGGCGGGCCGCATGAGCTTGTCGCGCGCGCTCGGTCGATTGCGCGATCTGTGTGCGGACACGCCGTTCGAACCGGAGAGTGTCGCCGGTGCGGTGACCGTGATCGATGCAGCGACGAGCGCCGGCATGCGCTTCGATGCCCTTTGGGTCGCGGGTCTCGACGCGGAGCGTTTGCCGCCGTCGATCAATCCCGACACGCTGATACCGATCGAATTGCAGCGCGAGGCGGGCATTCCGGAGGCGACGCCGGCGGGCGTGCTCGATCAAGCGGCGATTCAGGTGCGCCGCTGGCTGCATTCGACGAACCAGCTCGTGCTTTCCTGGCCGAAACGCGAAGGGGATGCGGAGCTGCAGCTGAGCCCGCTCGTAGCGCAGCTCGGCATCGAGCCTCGCTCTACGAGCACGCAGCGCATCGCCGCAAGCTTGAGCGAGCTCCTGTTCGAAGCTCGCCCGGCGCTCGAAGAACTTCAAGACGACAAGGCGCCGTCCCTTGCGAGCGCTGCCGGCGGCGGTGCGCGCACGATCGAGCTGCAGTCGCGGTGTGCCTTCCGCGCTCAGGCGGAGCTGCGTCTTCGCGCGCAACCGCTGCCGCGCGTGAGCCTCGGCGTCGAGCCGATGGATCGCGGCGCGATCCTGCACCGCGTGCTCGAAGATGTTTGGGGCGGCTTGCGGACGCACGAACGTCTCGTCGGCATCGCGGATGAAGCGCTCGAGCAGCGCGTGCGAGAGAGTGCACAACGTCATGCAGCTCGAGCGTTGCGTCCAGACACACGTCATCGAGTACGGCTTGCAGCGCTCGAGGTCGAAAGCGTCGTTCGTCAAG
The DNA here is from genome assembly GCA_040255535.1 of Lysobacterales bacterium. Classification (GTDB taxonomy): domain Bacteria; phylum Pseudomonadota; class Gammaproteobacteria; order Steroidobacterales; family Steroidobacteraceae; genus Steroidobacter. The sequence continues at coordinate 22,699 of JBDZVE010000012.1, forward strand.
TGATGCGGCTGCTCGAGCTCGAGCGCGCACGTCCGCCATTTTCGGTGCGTTTTGCCGAAACATCCGAAACCTACTCGTTGGGCGGGCTCACGATCACGCTGCGGCCCGATCGCATCGATGAGCTCAGCGGGGGTGGGGCGCTCCTCATCGACTACAAACTCGGAGACTCGCATCGCCAGCGCGACTGGGTCGACGTCGTGCCGGGCCGCCCGCGGCGTCCGCAGCTCCCGTTGTACGGCCTCGCGCATGCCGAGCAACTGCGTGCGCTTGCCTACGTCGTGCTTGCACCCGGCGCGGTCGAGTACCGCGGCTGGAGCGACGGCGCTGATGTGGGCCCGGGCGTCGTGCCGTATCCAAACGGCATCCGTATCGATCTCGGCGATCCGGCCGACTGGACCGCGCTCGTGCACCACTGGCGATTCACGCTGACGCGGCTTGCCGAGCAGTTTGTCGCGGGCGATGCGCGCGTCGACCCGCTGCCGCAAGAGTGCGCGACCTGCCATCTCAGCACGCTCTGTCGCATCCACGAGCTTCCTACCGGCGAAGTCGACGCACGCGGCGCGCAGGAGGTGAGCGATGAATAGCGATGCGCTCGCGCGCGAGCAGGCGCTCGATCCGGCGCGATCCTTCATCGTGCAAGCGCCCGCCGGCTCGGGTAAGACCGAGCTTCTCACGCAGCGCTATTTGCGGCTGCTGGCGAACGTGGAGACGCCGGAGCAGATCCTAGCGCTGACGTTCACGCGCAAGGCGGCGGCCGAGATGCGCTCACGCATTCTCCAGGCGGTGCAGGCGGCGGCGGGACCGCCGCCCGCATCGGCGCACAAGCGCACGACCTGGCAGCTCGCGCGCGCCGTGCGCGAAGCGGATGCGCGCAATGAGTGGCGTTTGCTCGAGCATCCATCGCGCTTGAGGATTCAGACGATCGATGCGCTGAACGCGTCGTTGTCGCGCCGTCTACCCGTTCTCGCGGGTACGGGTGCGGCGCTCGAGCCGACCGACGATCCTTGGCCGCTCTATGAGCTCGCCGGGCGCAGGCTGATCGAGCGCTTGGGCGAGGATTCGACGGTCGCGGCGCAGCTCGAAGTCTTGATCGTGCATCTCGGCAATCGCGTCGATCGCATCGTGCAGCTCCTCTGCGACTTGCTCGCGAAGCGCGACCAGTGGCTGCATCCGGTCGTGCGCGCCCGTGCGACCGCCGGCTTGCGTGAGGTCCTCGAAGGTACGCTCGAGCGTCTCGTGCGCCGCCATCTCGAGCTGCTGTGCCGATCGCTGGGACCGCAGCGGCTCGAGGAGATTCTCGTGCTCCTCAAGTACTCCGCAGAGAACTTGCTCGCGACTGAATCGCTTCCACAGGCGCGCCGCGCCGCGCTGGCGGGTGTTCGCGAGTACGCAAGCCTCGACGCGAAGACGCATACGCTTGCCCTGTGGCGCTGTGCCGCGACGATGCTGTTCAAGCAAGACGGCGATCTGTATCTCACCGTCAACGCGCGCCACGGTTTTCCGACGACGAATCGCGACATGAAGGGCCGTATGCACGCGCTGCTCAAGTCGTTGGCGGCCGATGAGGAAGCGTGCGAGCGCCTCGCGGAGCTGCGCTCGCTGCCCGATCCCGTGTACACGGAAGCGCAGTGGCGCACGATGGAAGCGCTGCTCGAGCTGCTGCCGGCGGCGGTCGCGGAGCTGCAAATCGTGTTTCAGACGAAAGGCGAGGCGGACTACGTCGAAGTGGCGCTGCGGGCGCTGCAGGCGCTCGGCTCGACGGAGGAGCCCACGGACCTCGCGCTTGCCTTCGACCACCGCTTGCAGCACATCTTGGTCGATGAGTTTCAAGATACGTCGTTCGCACAACTGGACCTGCTCGAACGCTTGACGGCCGGATGGGTCGATGGGGACGGCAGAACGCTCTTCTGCGTCGGCGATCCGATGCAGTCCATTTATCGATTCCGGCAAGCCGAAGTCGGACTCTTCATCGAGTTGCAGCAGCACGGATTGCGCGGCTTAAGGCTCGAGCCGCTGCGGCTCGAGAAAAACTTTCGCTCCGTTCCTGCCGTCGTCGAATGGGTCAATCGCGTGTTCCCGCACGTGCTCGCGCCGCGCAGCGACGCGGAGCAGGGCGCGGTGCAGTACAGTCCGAGCGAGGCGACGCTGACGGACGATGGCGAGGTGCGAGTGCACGCCTTCGTCAATGCGGACGATGCCGCCGAAGCCGAGCGAGTCGTCGAGATCGTCAAGAGCTCGCTCGCGCGCGATGCCGCGGCACGAGTTGCCGTGCTCGTGTCCGCTCGCACCCATGTCGATGCCATCGCGCAGGCGCTCGGCGCGGCGCAGATCCCATTTCAAGCGATCGAGATCGAACAGCTCCGCGAGCGCCCCGTCGTCCAGGATCTCATTGCGTTGACGCGCGCGCTCGTCCATGTGGCGGATCGAACGGCTTGGCTTTCGATCTTGCGAGCGCCTTGGTGCGGGCTCTCGCTCGCCGATCTACATGCTGTCGCGGCGCAGACGGAGGGCACGATCGAAACCGCAATGGAGCGCGCGCTTGCAGGCAAGGGAGCGGCGTTGTCGGAGGAAGGACGCGAGCGCCTCGCGAGGATGCATTCGGTGATGCAAGCCGCATTGGGCGAGCGCGGCCGCTCGTCGCTGCGTGCGTGGGTGGAGCGCACGTGGAATGCATTGTTCGGACCTGCGACGCTGAAGCGAGCCGAGGACATCGAGGATGCGAAAGCCTTCTTCGACCGGCTCGAGAAGCTCGAGAACGCGGGCGATCTCGAGGATGCCGCGCGCCTCGAGGCGCAGCTCACGCGCTTGTTCGCAAGCGGACGGACCGCGCGGGATGCACGCGTCGAAGTCATGACGATTCATGCGGCGAAAGGTCTCGAGTTCGACACCATCATCTTGCCCGGCTTGCAGCGGCAGATTCGCGGCGAGGATCGCGAGCTCCTGCGTTGGACGAGAATCGCGGGCGCGGAGGGCGGATTCGTGCTCGCGCCCATCAAGGCGGAAGGAAGCGATGCCGATCCGATCTATCGCTGGATCGAGCTGCTCGAGCGGCAGCGCGTTTTGCGCGAACGCGCTCGACTCCTCTACGTCGCGGTCACGCGTGCGAAGCGCGCGCTGCATCTATTGGGCACTGTACAAGCACGCGAGCGGGACGGAGAGGTCACGCTGTATGAGCCGTCGCGCGGCTCGATGCTGCGGATGCTGTGGCACGCGATCGCGTCTGAATTCGAGCAAGCGATCCCTTCCGCAGTCGTGAGCTCAAAGGCGGCCGATGCCCGCGTGCAGCGACTCCGGCGCCTTCCACTCGACTGGACCGCGCCGCCGGCGCCGCCGCCGCTCAAGACGAGCGTTCTCGAGATCGTCGAGAGCGACGAGCAAGAGCCGCCGTTCGATTGGGTGTCCCTCACGAGCCGGCATGTCGGCACGCTCGTGCATCGAGAGCTCGAACGCATGTGTCGTTCGAGGGTCGCCGATGTGCAGATGGTGAGCGACGCTTCGCGCGAGCGCTTCAGATTGGAGCTGGAGGAATTGGGTGTCCCGGCCGATCGGAGCGCCGAGGCGGCGGAGCGAGTGCTCGCCGCGCTGCGGAGCACGCTCGAAGATGCTCGCGGGCGCTGGCTGCTTGGGTTCACGGGGGAGATCGAACAGGCGGAAGCCGAGCTTGCGTTGAGCAGCGCGGCCGGGGGGCAGATCGTCGGAGGAATCATCGATCGAACGTTTCTCGACCGCACCGGCACTCGCTGGATCGTCGATTTCAAGACGAGCGTGCACGAGGGCGGCGGGCTCGAGGCGTTCTTGGCGCAAGAGGTCGAGCGTTACCGACCGCAGCTCAATCGATATGCCGAGCTGATGCGGGCCTTCAAGCCAAACGAGAAAGTGAAGGCAGCACTGTATTTCCCGTTGCTGCGGCAGTGGCGGGAAGTGGAAGTGTGAGGCGGATCTGAGTTGACGGTTGACTGTTGACAGTTGGCGGCCAGAGGAGACGTGCGACTGCCAATGTTGCAACTCGCGTGGGCGTGATAGCACTCTGGCCGTAGCCCGTAGCCCGTAGCCCGTAGCCCGTAGCCCGTAGGCCGTAGGCCGCTGCGCGGCGCGCGCTACAGCGTTCCTTCCAGCGAGAACTGACGTCGGCCCTGAGCGTCGGGGGGGCCGAGGATTTGTAGTTGTTGTGCGAGGTTGCGCGGGGCGTCGGGGCGGGCCGCGACGAGGCCCTTGATCAAATAGGAGCGATCGCGCTTGAGCTCGATCGTGCCTGCTATCTGCAGCGGTCCGTCGAGATCGTTGATTGCACCGATGAGCACGCCTTCGGCGGGTTGGGTGTTGGGTGCCGGCAGCGTGATTTTGTAGCTGCCGGATAGGGGCGAGCGCCGCGTCACGCTCTCGATGTTCAGAATCTCCGCAGTGCCGTTTGCTTCGATGGGCCAGCCGTCATCGAGCGCGAGCTCTGCGAATCGCAAGTTCACCGTTCCGCTCCAGCCTTGCGGTGCGATGGCGCTCAAGGCGGAAAGCGGAACGGAGCCAGTGAGATCGCTGAAGCGAACCGCACCGGATGCCCACTCGACTTGCGAGCGTAAGAAGCCGTCCGGGCGCGAAACGTTGATGTCGGCTCGTATCTTGAGCGCGAGCAGGGCAAGCGCATGTAGATCCCACTCCACTCTGCCAACGTTGACGCCTTGCACTTGCAGCAACTCGGCGTGTCCCTTCCAAACGGTGCCTTCGACACCGGCTGCCGTCACGCCGGCATCGCGGAATTGACCGAACAGAACGGAGGCGGGCAAGGTGACGATCGCGAACACGATGTACGCGGCAATCGCGAGCACAACGAGCCAGCGCGGCTTCATCGCGGGACCAGGCTCATCCGGCCGCGCGATTCAGCACGAGGCTGGCGTTCACGAAGCCGGATTCGGAAGTGCGATCGATCGTTGCGGATTCGATGCTCACCGCATGCACTTGCTGCAGGTTCGCGAGACAGAGCACGAGCTTGTCGAACTCGGCGCGTTCGAGCCGCACGCGGATGCCCGTGGCGCCGTTCGGCGTCTGGCCGGTGAGCGCTGAGCCCAAACCGCATTCGCGTGCGGTTCGGTCCACGAGCACGACGAGCGATTCTCCGGCCGGAGCGACTGTCGCCATCGGCGCATCGCGCGACAGCGCGATCACATCGCCGGCGACGCTGCGCATCCACGCGAGGTCGGCCTGCTTCTTGGCAACTCGCTCCGCTTGAGCGCCGACCGCGCCGTAGAACGGCGACAGTACGAAGAAATACAGAATCGTGACGACGACGACCACGCCGCCGCCGCCGACCATCCACCGCTCGCGCGGCTGCAATCCGTAGAACCAGCGTTTGATGTTCTGCATCGTGTCCTGCTCAAGCGCCCGATGACTTGAACTGAAGCCGACCTTCGAATTTCGAGTCGCGCGGGCTCGCCGATTGAATCTCGGCGCCGAGTCCCTTGTCCGTCGCGACTTGCCTGATGCGGTCGATTGCATCGACGGAAGGGGCGAGCACTCTCACGTCCGTCGTGTTGTTGCGATAGGCGATGCCCTCGATCGTTGTATTGGGTGCCTGTGCCAGCGCCTCGCTGAGCGCGGCGAGCGTCACCATCATTCCGCTCACCGGCGCCGTGCCGCGCAACTGATTCAAGCGCAGCTCCATTTGCTTGCGTGCTTGCAGCGGGCTCGGTATCGGCGAGCCCGGCATCGCTTGTTGAAAGACCTGCGTGATCTGCGCGTCCAAGGCGCTTTCGACTTGCTTGTTGTGCCAGTACTGCCATCCCTTGAGGCCGAAGTGCAGTATGACGAAGAGTCCGGCGAGCATCGCGGCATAGCGCCAAGGTGCGAAGGAAATGGTCAGCTTGCGCTTGACGGCGTAAGGACCTTGGAGCAGGTTCACCGGCGGGGAAGTCGCAACGTTCGCGGCCATGATCGGCAACGGCCCGTCAGGCAAGAGCTTGAGCTGCAGACTCGCCGTGAATTCGCGCAAGCCCTCGAGCAGGTCGCGCTCGCGCTCGTAATCGCTCTCCGAGACATAGATCGTCACGTGCTCGCGCTCTTCCTCGCCCGAGCCGAGGGCAAGCTGCAATGCCTCGATGAGCGGCTCGACTTCGAGCACCGCACCCTGGCTGTTTTCGCGCCTTACATAGACGCGCCCTTGATCGATGACGAGCGTGACGCTGTTCGGCGTGACGGGGAGGGCAGCCGTCTCCGCATGGATCGCATCGACGCGCAGGCCCGCGGCAGCGCACGTGTCTAGCCACTCCTGCATGCGAGCGCGCGCGACGACGGCCACAGGCGTGCCCGGACGTCCGTCGCGCTTGCCGACCGCGAAATGCAAGTCCTCGACGTCGGTCGCAAGCTGTTCTTCGAGCGCAAAGGGAACGATCTGCGCGAGCTTTGCGCCGCTCTTGAGCGGCAGCACGGGCTCTGCAAGCAAAACGTCGGGGCCCGGTACGAGTAGGATGACGCGTCTGCCGATCGTCTGCGGGGCGGCTTCCGCGAGCGTTCCGGTTTGAACGGATCCGAGGCGGGCACCATGGCCGTCGACGACGAGCCACTCGCTTTGCACCGCCGCTGTCGAACCCGCAGCCGGGTTCAAACGGATCACCAGGAGTTCCGCCATTAAGCCGTCCCGAAGCTTCTTAAGATGGGACGAACCAGATTCGTCCTGTCGGAGCGATACAACAAACTGTACAGGGTGAACTGCGTAGTGCCAATAGTGACCCAAACCGTGGAGCGGAAGTACGAGCTCTTCTCATCGACCACGTTGCCTTGGATCAACTCGGCCTTCTCTTCGTTGCTCAATGTACTCTCGAACTCCTGCTGCGTCGGGTGACAGCGTTCCTTGCGAAGGTCGGCAACGCTCTCGCGCGAGAGCGTGAACTGTCGCTTTCCTTCGACGAGCGAGTCGAGCACCGCCGGTGCCGCCGTACAGAGATTGATCGGGGTGCCGATCGGCAGCGCGGAAATATACGGCTCGAGTTTGCGATAGCGTTCGAGTCCGAACCCTGCGAGCGCCAGCAGCTCGCTCGTGCGCGTAACAGGCATTTCAGCGGTTCGATAGGCCGGCGTCTGGCCCGTGTAGACGGAATCTTCGGCGCCGTCCGGAAAGCCCGCTTGCCCATCCGTGTCGATCCAATCCGCAATCAAACCGGCCCACTTCGTCTCGAGCTCCAAGATGTCGAGCAGACGTTCGAAGCGCCGAATGGCGGGAGGATTCGGCTTCAACTGATCGCCTTCCCGTACGACGAGACTGTTGATGTTGAAGCGTCCCTGCATGTCTTCGAGATAGCCCGAGACTTCGCCGCCTTCGACCGGTATCGGCGGAATCGGTGTCGCCCATTCCTCTGCGAGATGGTCTTGCCGCTGTCGACCGCTTTCGATCCCATCCCGCCGCAACGTATCCGCTGCCCAGGCCTCGGCGCCGAGCGCAACCTGAAAACCTTGATCGAGGGAATACCGAGTTACGCTCCGCCGCTGATCCAAGAAACCGTTGAAGCCGACGTTGACGGCCAGGATCGTCGCAAGCGCGACGATCAGCACTGCCGTGATCAGCGCAACGCCGCGCTGCCGCTTTAGGGGATAGGGAATAGCGGACAGAGGATAGAAAGACGCGCCGCTGCGGGGCGCCGCTTCTGACTGTCGCCCGTAGCCCGTAGCCCGTAGTCTGCGGGAGCTCATCCTGCTACCTCCACGAGCCGCTTGATCTCTCCCCAATCTTCGAGCTCGAGCGTGATCTCGACGGCGATCGGGCGAATGCGTTGAGCATCGGGCGCCGAATAACCGAGCGGCGGCCACTGCTCGTGCCAGCGGCCATTGTTGTCCATGAAACGAAACGCGACTCGCTCGACTTTATCGAGGATCACCGCGCTCACCGGTTCCACGCTCAGCGTACGATCGAGCACATACCAGTACTCGCGACGGAGCCGGCCTTCGTCATCGATGCGATAAGAGACGCGCTGTAGCGTAGAGCGCGGCGTGCCGGCGGGATTCGACCATCCCGAGTGCGTGAGCTCCGCAAGCACCTCCGAGCGCGCATCCGAGCGCAAAGCAGGCCGATACGCTTCCCCGAGCGGCTCACGCACGGGCCTCGGCTCGAGCGTCGCGAAGTCGCGCACCATGCGTTGGACCGCAGCCTGCACCTGTCGCGAGCGCGCATTGTTCGCTTCCAGGGTTCTGGTCTGGGCCGCAAGCTCGTTGTAGCCGCCCATCGCCATCGCGCCGACGATCACGAAGATGGCGACTGCGATCAGGACTTCGAGCAGCGTGAAGCCGCGGCTGAGCGTCGTCATGCGAGCAACTTTCATCGCTAGTTCTCGCCTGCCGATTCTTCCGATGGCGGATTCGTGAGCTCATCCTGCTGCCCGTCGCCCGGTTCATCGCGCGGCGAGGGTTGTTCACCCGGTTGCCTATCGTCATCCCGTTTGCCATCCAAGCCGCCTTGCGGGCCGGTTGGCGGCGTGAGTCCATCCCAGTCGATGAGTGCGCTGCCGGGTGGTGCGATCGCCGCGCCGTAGAAGCCGGTGATCGAGGCCATGGACGAGCCCGCGTCGGCGTCTGCGGGCCGCACCGAAACGTCGATGCGACGCATCGACTCGACAGGCGTTTGCGTGACCGTCATCGTCCAGCGCCACGTGCGGCCCGCCATTTCGACTTCGTCCGAAGTCTCATCGATCTTGGGCGGCGTTCGCTGGAGCCGCGTCTCGGTCAGTTGATTGACCGCGACCCAGTGAGCGATCGTTTTCTCGCGCAGGTACGTGCTGTTGCTTGCTGCCTGACCCACGGCCTGGATGACCGCCATCATTCCGAGCGCGACGATCACGAGCGCGGCCAATACTTCGATGAGCGTAAACCCGCGCATGGGTTGCCGGACACCAGATTGCGTGCGAGGCTGCGAACGCGCGTTCGCGCGCGTGCCGGCCATCGAAGACCAAGCGCCGCGTGATCGATGACACGCAGTCACGTTTCGTCCTCCTCCGAGTCCTCCGGCGGATTCGTCTGCGCGATGATGGCCCAATCGCGGCCCTCTTGGTGGCGCTCGACCCGCAGATCGTTGTCCGCCAGCGCGACGACACGCCAAAGCGCCTCGTCGCCGTCGCGTTCGATCTGCAACTCGAATGGGACGACTTCGCCGCTCGACATGGCGATGATTTGCGGCGGCCGTTCGTCGCCGGTCTTCTTTGTGTCCTCGTCGCCGGCTTCTTCCTCGTCGTCCTCGCGTCGCTCGTCGAAGCTCCGCTCCGGCAGCGCCGGCTGTAAGACGATCTCCCGCGATTCGAGCCACACGCGGAAGCGTAGACCGTCGGGCAACTCGCGCGGCTCGTACAGGATGTCGTTCTGAATCGGCACCCAGATTCTGCGGCGCGGATCGAAGCGGAGGAACTCGTACGAGGAGGCGGCGACGTAAATGCCGATATCGATGCCTTGCAGCTCCGCTTCCTCGCGAGCTTGCCGGAGCAGGGCCCAGAACCGCTGCGATTCCTCCTCCGCTTCGCGATCCCGACCGAGCAGACTGAACGACAGCGTCGCTACACTCGCGATCACGCCGATGATGACGATGACGACGAGTACCTCGATCAGCGTGAACCCGAATGAGCGGGCGCTGCCGGGACGGAAGACGTTCGGGCGTCGTGTTTCCATCGGAATGATCCGGCGGGACGATCCGGCGCTCCCTTCCTCGTTCCGTCTCTATTCGTCCATGTTCCAGTTGCCGATGTCTGCGTTCGCACCTTCGCCGCCATCCTGCCCGTCGGCGCCGCGAGTGTAGAGATCGAAGTTCGGCCGGTGCTGACCCGGGGACACGTAGACATAGTCGTTGCCCCAAGGATCTTTGCGCAGCCCCTCGACGTATCCGCCCGGTTTCCAATTGCGGGCATCGGGCGGCTGCACGACGAGCGCTTGAAGGCCCTGATCTGTGCTCGGATAACGATGGTTGTCCATGAAGTAGAACTCGAGCGCGGTCTGGTACGACTTGATGTCCTGCTTCGCCTTTGCGATCTGCGCATCTGCCAAGCGGTCCATGACGCGAGGCGCGACGATCGCAGCGAGCAAGCCGAGGATCACGACGACCACCATGATCTCGATCAGCGTGAACCCACGGGAGAGATGCTGAGGAAAGCGCGCTGAAGAAATGAGACTCCGTGCTCTCTTGACCTGACGCTCGCACGTCAGCGCTGAAGCTTGTGACATATTCGTCAATCCTTACGCACTTGGGCGAAAATAGTTGTATCGGCGTCGCGCCGGATCATAACAAAGTGGAATTGCGCCTTGAGTGACGAGAGTTCCTTCGCTCGGATCAGGGGTCACCTCATGTGGCCGAATGGTCTGGTCGCGATCCTGGTGATCGCGTTCGGGCTATTCGGCAAGAGCGCGAGGGAATCGTTCCGCTACGATCGCGCGCTCGTGCTGGACGGGGGCGAGTATTGGCGCCTCGTGACCGGCCATTTCGTGCACGGATCGCTGCGGCACCTCATTTTGAATCTCGTCGCGCTGGCCCTCGTGACGGCGCTGTTCGCCAGGGACTATTCGGCGCGCGGCTGGCTCCTGATCACGGCCCTCAGCATGGCCGCGATCGACGTCGGTTTTGTCTTTTATGAGCCACACCTCGCCTGGTATGTGGGCTATTCAGGGGTCCTGCACGGGATCCTTGCCGCCGGCACGGTCGCGTGGTGGAGGCGGGGCCCCGCCACGTTGGCGCTGGCTTTGAGCGCGATTTTGGTCGGCAAGCTCGCGTGGGAGCAGTGGCACGGGGCGTTACCGCTGTCAGGCGACCTTCCGGTCGTTGTAGATGCGCATCTTTATGGCGCCCTGGGAGGCGCCCTCGCCGCCAGCATACTTTTGATTTGTCGGCAACTCTGGCTCTCCCGACCTCGATCGCTATAATCCCGCCCCCTCTGGGCCCTTGGGCCTCAGAAGCGGTTAGCGGTTGGCGGTTAGCGGTTAGTCGGAGTGCCCTTGCTCCACCTGCTCGCCGGTTCTGCCGATTGGCCGCGGCAAGCGCAGTGTTGTTTCTTACTAACCGCTAACCGCTTCTCAACATGTTTGCTTTCGTGTTTCCCGGGCAGGGTTCGCAATCGGTCGGCATGCTCCGGGCCCTGGCCGCTTCGGAGCCCGTCGTCGAGCAGACGTTTGCCGAGAGCTCCGATGTGCTCGGATACGATCTGTGGAAGCTTTGCCAGGAGGGTCCCGAGGATCAGCTCGGCGCGACCGAGCGCACCCAGCCGGCGATGCTCGCGGCCGGCGTCGCCACGTGGCGTGTGTGGCGCAAGCATGGCGGAGCGCTGCCCGCCGCTATGGCCGGGCACAGCCTGGGCGAGTACTCGGCGCTCGTCTGCGCCGGCAGGCTGGACTTCCGAACGGCCGTCGAGCTCGTTCGCTTTCGCGGTGAGGCGATGCAGGCGGCCGTGCCGATGGGACAGGGCGCGATGGCGGCCATCCTCGGTTTGGCCGACGCGGAGGTCGAAGCGGCCTGTCGCGAAGCTGCGCAAGGGGGCATCGTGCAGCCTGCGAACTTCAACTCGCCCGGGCAGGTCGTGATCGCGGGTTCAGCCGCCGCCGTCGATCGCGCAATCGAAGTTCTCAAGGCGAAGGGCGCGAAGCGCGCCATCAAGTTACCTGTGAGCGTGCCGTCCCATAGCGCGCTCATGCAGCCGGCCGCAGAGCGATTCGCACAGCGTTTGGAATCGGTCGAGTTCAGTGCGGGCGAGGTTCGCGACATCTACACCGTCGACGTCCGCAAGCACGGCGCACCTGCCGAGATTCGACGAGCGCTCGTCGAGCAGCTCGTGAAGCCCGTGCGTTGGACCGAGACGATTCAGGCGATCGTCGCGAGCGGCGCGCGCACGATCGTCGAGTGCGGGCCGGGCAAAGTGCTGACGGGATTGAACCGTCGCATCGAGAAAAATAAGGAGATCGAGATGCTGGCAATCGAGGACAGTGAATCGTTGCAGCGTGCCTTGGAAGCCTGCAGGAGCGATGCATGAGCGAGTCGAGCAACGCACTCTTGTCCGGAGATATCGCGATCGTGACCGGCGCATCGCGAGGAATCGGTCGCGCAATCGCGCACGCGCTCGCCCGTCACGGGGCCACGGTCGTCGGCACCGCGACGAGCGATGCTGGCGCACAAAACATCAGCGCTTGGCTGCACGCCGGCGAATTCAAAGGACGCGGCGCCGTTCTGAACGTCGCCGATGCCGCCTCGATCGACACCTTCTTGAAGGATGTGGAGGCGAAGGAAGGCGCGGCGACGATCCTGGTCAACAATGCAGGAATTACAAGAGACAACCTATTGCTTCGCATGAAAGCGGAAGAGTGGGACGAGATTCTCGAGACGAATCTCAGCTCCGTGTTCCGCCTGTCGAAAGGCGTGCTGCGAGGCATGATGAAGGCGCGGCGAGGCCGCATCGTCAACATCGCCTCGGTCGTCGGCGTCATGGGCAACGCGGGCCAGACGAACTACGCGGCGGCAAAGGCCGGCATCATCGGGTTCACGAAATCCCTCGCACGCGAGGTGGGTTCGCGCAACATTACGGTCAACGTCGTGGCGCCGGGCTTCATCGAGACGGACATGACGGCGCAGCTGCCGGCCGAACAGCAACAACAACTCGTTCAGCAAGTTGCGCTCGGCCGACTCGGCGCCCCGGAGGACATCGCGAATGCGGTGGCGTTCCTCGCTTCGCCGTTGGCCGGATACATCACCGGCGAGACGCTCCACGTCAACGGCGGCATGTACATGGTCTGATTTGAATGGCCGATTGCCCTGAGGTCACGAGAGGCCGGGCGCATGCTGCGTACCACAATCTCCGCCTCCGATGCCTTATTGTGCATTCGGCTTTGACGGTTCAGGCACTTAACTTAGAATACGCCCCCCGTGCGACCCGCCCAACGAAATACAAGGGTCGGTCTTTGCGAAGGGTTCAGCAGCCTCACAGAGGACTCGTACACCAATGAGCAGTATCGAACAGCAGGTTAAAGCCATCGTCGCCGAGCAATTGGGGGTGAAAGAGGAAGAGGTCACGAACGACGCTTCCTTCGTCGACGACCTTGGCGCGGACTCGCTCGACACGGTCGAGCTGGTCATGGCGCTGGAGGAGGAGTTCGAAACGGAGATCCCGGATGAGGATGCCGAGAAGATCACGACCGTTCAGCAGGCCATCGACTACATCACCGAGCGCCGCAATCAGGCCTGATTCAGGGCTTGCTGGTCGACCGGCCATGGAAGGCGGTTCGACATTCCGCGCGATTCTCCGCTTCCACCCCAAATCAATGAGGTCAACGCTTGACTAAGCGACGCGTCGTCGTGACTGGTCTCGGCATCGTCTCTCCCGTCGGCAGCACGATCGAATCCGCATGGGAAAGCATCTTGGCCGGCAAGAGCGGTATCGGCCCCATCACTCGCTTCGACGTGAGCGCGTTTCCGGTTCGCTTCGGGGGCGCAGTACATGGATTCGATGCGGAGAAGTATCTCTCGGCGAAGGATCTGCGCAAGATGGATCCGTTCATGCACTACGGCTTCGCTGCCGCGGCGGACGCATTGAAGGATTCGAGCATCGAAGTCACGCCGGAGAATAGTCCACGCATCGGGGTGGCGATGGGCGCAGGCATCGGCGGTCTCGACACGATCGAAGAGAACTACCGCAAGTACTCCGAGACCGGGAGCCCGAAGAAGATTTCGCCTTTCTTCGTGCCGGGCAGCATCATCAACATGATCTCCGGGCACGTCTCCATGCAGTTCAAGTTGACCGGCCCGAACATCGCGACCGTGACCGCGTGCACGACCTCGACGCACTCGATCGGGCTCGCCGCGAGGCTCGTGCAATACGGCGATGCGGACGTCATGATCGCGGGCGGCGGCGAAATGGCGACGACACCGCTCGGTCTCGGCAGCTTTTGCCAGGCGCGCGCACTGTCTCAGCGCAACGACGATCCCCAAGGCGCGAGCCGGCCGTGGGATCGCGATCGCGATGGATTCGTGTTGTCGGATGGCGCAGGTGCGATCGTGCTGGAAGAGTACGAGCATGCGAAGAAGCGCGGCGCGCGCATTTACGCGGAGCTCGTCGGCTTTGGCATGAGCGGCGATGCTCATCACATCACGGCGCCTCCCGAAGATGGCGAAGGCGCGCGCCTTGCGATGACGAACGCTCTCAAGGACGCCTCGCTCAGGCCCGAGGACGTTCAGTATCTGAATGCGCATGCGACCTCGACGGAGCTCGGCGATCTTGCCGAAACGGTCGCGATCAAGCGCACCTTCGGCGATCACGCGTACAAGCTCGCCGTCAGCTCGACGAAATCGATGACGGGGCACTTGCTCGGTGCGGCAGGTGCGGTCGAGGCGATCTTCTCGATTCTTGCGATTCGCGATCAAGTCGCGCCGCCGACGATCAACCTCGACAACCCGGGCGAGGGCTGCGATCTCGACTACGTGCCGAATACGGCGCGCAAGATGCCGATCGAGGTCGCTCTCTCGAACTCGTTCGGCTTCGGCGGAACGAACGGCAGCTTGATTTTCAGGGCGCTCAAGTAACAGGCGCCGCAGCGATCTCGCCTTTCCGCGCGCCGACATCGCATCCGCTGACCGCTTCGGCGAGAATGGCTCTCGTATGAACGCGGAGCCGCTGACGATCCCGGTCCGGCTGAACCGCTCGACGCTGCTCGAGCTGCATGCCGCGTTTCCCGATCGCTATCCTGCGTTGTTCGAAAGCGCCGCGAGCGGCAAGCCGCTCGGACGGTTCGATATCCTGTTCGCATTTCCAAGCGCGACG
>JBDZVE010000012.1:37551-58600 GCA_040255535.1 Lysobacterales bacterium
CTCTATCGACGTTTGCGCGAGACGAATCCTGCGCCGTTCGCGGCGCTGGCCCGCCTCGATGGGTTGAGCGTCGTGAGCTCTTCGCCCGAACGTCTCGTGCAGGTGCTGCGAGGCTGCGTGTCGACACGCCCGATCGCGGGCACACGTCCGCGGGGCGAAAGCCCGTTGGACGATCGCTCGCTTGCACAGGAATTGCGTTCGCATCCGAAAGAGCGTGCCGAGCATGTCATGCTGCTCGATCTGGAACGCAACGACCTCGGCAGGATCTGTGCCGCAGGAAGCGTCGAAGTGGATGAGTACATGGTCCTGGAATCGTATGCGCACGTGCACCACATCGTCTCGAACGTGCGCGGGCGGCTGCGGCCCGATACTTCTCCAGGGCAAGTTTTGCGAGCCGTTTTTCCAGGCGGCACGATCACGGGATGTCCTAAAATCCGCTGTATGGAGATCATCGCAGAGCTCGAACGCGAGGCGCGGGGTGCCTATACGGGGTCGATCGGCTACCTCAATCGAGACGGTTCGATGGACGTGAATATCCTGATTCGCTCGGTCGAGCTGCGCGATCGTGCATTGACGATCCGAGCGGGCGCGGGGATCGTCGCGGATTCGGTTCCGCTGCGAGAGCTCGAGGAGACGCGCGCCAAGGCACGGGGCGTGTTGCGCGCGCTCGCTCAAGAGGCACCTGCACCATGACCTTGTCGGTGCTCATCAATGGAGCCCGCCCGCGGGACCTCGAGCACGCGCTGCCTCTGAACGATCGCGGCTTTCTGTATGGTGACGGACTGTTCGAGACGGCACGCCTGGAGCACGGCGTCGTGCGGTTCCTCGACGCACACCTCGCGCGCTTGCGCGAAGGGTGCGTCCGATTGAGCATCGCGCCGCCGAATGAAGCGGTGCTGCGCGAGGAGATCGCGGTCGTCACTGCGAACTTGCGGAGCGCGGTCGTGAAGATCGTCGTCTCGCGCGGCGTCGGTATCCGAGGGTATCGCCCTCGCGGCGACAGCGCGCCGACGCGCGTCGTTGCCGCATATGCCGCGCCCGAGCATCAACCGGAGCGCTTGTTGCAGCTTCGCTGGTGCGAAACGCGTCTCGGCCGCAACGAGCGCTTGGCAGGCATCAAGCACCTCAATCGTCTGGAGCAAGTGCTCGCGCAATCGGAGTGGAACGATCCTGCAATCGACGAAGGACTCATGCTCGACACGGAAGGCGAGCTCGTATGCGCGACTTCAGCAAACGTGTTCATCGTTCGCGAAGGCACGCTGCTTACGCCGGATCTGCGCTATTGCGGCGTTCGCGGCGTGATGCGCGGGGAGGTGCTGCGTGTCGCCGCGCGTCTCGGTATCACCGTGAGCGAGGAACCGTTGTGGCCGCATGATGTGGAGGCGGCGGGCGAGCTCTTTCTGACCAATGCCGTACGCGGCATCCGCGTCGTCGGCGGGCTCGGCTCCAAGCAATGGACGCGCGGACCGGTTTCCGAAGCGTTGCGGGCGGCGCTGAGCGCGTGATGATTGCGACGGACTTGCGCGAACTGAAGCAATTGCGGGGCCGAGCGCTCGTGCGCGCATTGCTCGTCATAGCGGCGATCGTGTTTTTGGTGGCGCTCGCGGCCGCTTGGTGGGCAAATCGATGGCTGAATGCGCCGATTGCTGCGCTCCGTGAGCAACGGGTGTTCGAAGTCGCGCGCGGCTCGAGCTTGACAGCCGTGGGCGCTCAGCTCCATCGGTCCGGTTTGCTCGAGCACCCGCGCGTGTGGGTCGGTTGGGCGAGAGTGATGAATCGCTCGCAAGGTTTGAAGGCGGGCGAGTACGCGCTCGAACCCGGGCTCACGCCGCGCGGCCTGCTCGACCTTCTCAGCTCCGGCCGCGTCCTTCTACACAGCATTACCTTCATCGAAGGCTCCACGTTCGAAGATATTCGCAATGCGCTTGCGACGAACGATGCCGTCGATGCGAGCTACAAAGACCGAACGGCCGAAGAAATCATGAGCGCGATCGGGGCGCCTGGAATTCATCCGGAAGGGCAGTTCTTCCCCGATACGTATCACTTTCCGAGAGGCACGAGCGACGTCGAGCTGCTCGGCATCGCGCACCGGCGCATGCAAACGGAACTGCAAAAGGCGTGGGACTCGCGGCTTCCGGATCTGCCGCTCGCGAGTGCGTACGAAGCGTTGATTCTCGCATCGATCGTCGAGAAAGAGACCGCGCTCGATTCGGAGCGTCCGGCGATCGCCGGCGTATTCATCGAGCGATTGCGCAGAGGCATGCGCCTGCAGACCGACCCCACGGTGATCTACGGAATGATGGATCGATATGACGGCAATATCCGGCGTGCCGACTTGCTTCGCGACACGCCGTACAATACGTATACACGCGCAGGTTTGCCGCCGACGCCGATTGCGATGCCGGGACGCGACTCGCTCCAGGCCGCTACGCGCCCGCAGGTCACCGGCGCGCTATTCTTCGTCGCGACGGGCGAGCCCGACGGCAGCCACTATTTTTCGAAAACCCTCGCGGAGCACGACGCCGCGGTCAAACGCTACTTGCGCAAGCTCCGCCAGCACCAATGAAACGCGGTAAGTTCATCACCATCGAAGGCGGCGAGGGTGTCGGCAAATCGACCCAGATCGGCGCGCTCCGGGATTGGCTGAGCGAGCGCGGGTTCGAAGTCGTGCTTACGCGAGAGCCGGGCGGCACGCCGCGCGCTGAGCGGATCCGCGCGATTCTGCTCGAGCAGAGCGAAGAGCCGATGCCCGCGAGCTGCGAGCTGCTGCTCATGTTTGCGGCGCGCGCGACTCACGTCGAGAACGTCATCAAGCCCGCGCTCGCGCGCGGCGCGTGGGTCGTGTGCGACCGATTCATCGATGCGACGCACGCATACCAAGGCGGGGGGCGCGGATTCGATCGCGGTTTGATTGAGACGCTCGAGCGCTCCGTGCTCGGAACGCTGCGTCCCGATCTCACGTTGTTGCTCGATGCGCCCGTCGACGTGGGTGCGCAGCGCGCTCGCTCGCGCAATGAAAAAAGCGGTCGCACGGATCGATTCGAGCTCGAGCAGGATGCCTTCTTTGAGCGTGTGCGCGCGGCGTATCTCGATCGGGCGCGACAGGAGCCGAATCGAATCGCGGTCATCGATGCAAGCGGCACGCGGGACGAAGTTGCAGCAGCCATTCGCGCGATCGTTCAAGCGCGTGCCCTGGACGCGGGTGTGTGAACGCCAAGAAATGGATATGGATCCGAGATGACTGACGAAGCTGTCCCGCTGCCTGCACCGAGATTGCTGCCTTGGCACGCATCCGCTGTCGAGCAACTTCGCTCGGCGTGGGGAAGCGGGCGCATGTCGCACGCACTGCTCCTCAAAGGTGCCGAAGGGATCGGTAAACGTCAGCTCGCCGCATGGCTCGCCGCCGCCGTGCTGTGCGACCGCAGCGACGCGACACATCTCGAGCGCTGCGGCGATTGCGCGAGCTGCAAGCTCATCGATGCCGAAACGCATCCCGATCTGTGGTGGGTGCGACCGGAAGAAGACAAGCAGCAGATCTCCGTCGATCAAGTGCGTGCGATGTGCGAACGCTTGGGCAAGACGAGCTATCGTGAAGGGTACAAAGTGGCGATCGTCGAGCCCGCGCACCAAATGACGCCGGCTGCAGCGAATAGCCTGCTCAAGACGTTGGAGGAACCGACGCCTCAGAGTCTCCTGATTCTGGTAACGCCGCAACCTTCGGCACTGCTAGCGACCGTGCGCAGCCGATGTCTCAAGCTTGTAGTTGGCTCGCCTTCGGCCGGTGAAGCGCGGGCATGGGTCGAATCTCAGCTCGGCCAAGAAGTCTCGTCCGATGCATTGGAGTTTGCCGGCGGCGCGCCGTTGAAGGCGCTCGAGCATGCGCAGGGGTCGTTCGAAGCCTTCAACGAACAGATGCAGAATGCCTTGAGCGCACTCCTGTCCGGCAGGGCGGATGTGACGCAGGTCGCGGCCGAGTGGGCGAAAGAGCAGCTCCCGGAACGACTGAGCTGGCTGGATCGCTGGCTGCTTTCCCTTGCGCGCGGAGCTCTTATCGGAAATGCCGAGTTCATCACGTTCCCCACTCGACCTGTGCACTTGCCAACCCCGTCACACACGTTGAACATAAGCGGCATCTACACTTTGGTAGATCGCGCGCGGGCACTGAAGGCGCAACTAGCCCGTACCGCGCTCCAGCGCGAGCTCGCCGTGACGGCATGGCTCTATGCGCTGTTGGACGTCTTGGCACCGCCTGCGGCGCCGAGCTCGCGCGGTGTACCGATGAACCGGAGTCGATAGCACGCATGGTTATGCGTCAGCCCAGCAGCAAGCCAGGTCTTCTGACCTTGACGATCAAGGACAAGAGCGCCTTGTATTTGGCTTACATGCCGTTCGTGAAGAACGGCGGGCTCTTCATCCCCACGAACAGCAACTACCGCCTCGGAGACGAGGTGTTCATGCTGCTGAATCTCATGGGCGAGGACGAAAAGCTTCCGGTTGCGGGGCGCGTGATTTGGATGACGCCGAAGGGCGCGCAAGGCAAGCGCACGGCGGGCATCGGCGTGCAGTTCAGCGAGCAAGACCGCGGCAATACGCAACGAAAAATCGAGAGCTATCTCGCCGGTGCGTTGGGCGGCGACAAGCCGACGCATACGATGTGAGGGACTAGCGTTTAGGGGGTAGGGGATAGTCAGAGGCGACAACGTCGCCCTTTCTTCTCTTTCTCTGACTATCCCCTATCCCCTGATCACTATCCCCTGCTTCTAGCCCACCTTGCGCGGTGGGTTCACGACGGCGAGGCCGCCGCGTAGGACCGATGCTTTGAAGCCGCGCTCGTTGAGGATATATGCAGCGGCGGAGCTGCGCCGGCCGGTATCGCAGCAGACGACGTAGTGCGTTCCGCGGTCGAGCGATTTGAGCTTGAGGCGAATGAAGTACAGCGGGATGTTGATCGCGTCTTCCATGCGATAGCCTTCGAATTCGCTCGGCAGCCTTACGTCGAGCCACTTGCCGCCGCGCGCCACGATGGCCTGCGCTTCAGCGTAGTCCGTCCATTGGAGCAGCGGTTCGTTGAGCAGCGTGCGAAAGTCTTCCTTCGCGAGCCGCATCAGCGTGCCGGCGCTCAGCATCGAGACCGTCGCGTTTCGTTTCGCATCGGAGATG
Source organism: Lysobacterales bacterium (assembly GCA_040255535.1). Taxonomy (GTDB): domain Bacteria; phylum Pseudomonadota; class Gammaproteobacteria; order Steroidobacterales; family Steroidobacteraceae; genus Steroidobacter. Next base: position 42,712 of record JBDZVE010000012.1, read on the forward strand.
AGCGCTTCCTCGCCGAACGTATCGCCCATGCCCAATTCCGCGAGCTTGATGCCTTCCTTGTTGAGCGGCGTCTCGCGCGTGACTTGGCACCGGCCTTTCACGATGACGTAGAAGAAGTCGCCTTCGTCGCCTTGCTTGATTACGACGTCGCCGACGTTGTAGTCGACGCGCTGCATGCGCATGAAGATCGCCTGGATATTCGCCGGCGGAATGCGATGGAACGCTTTCGATTGAAGCAGCGTCGTCATCCAATCGTCGGTGGCCGGTACGTCTTCGGTCTGATGGAGCTCATCCACGACATAAGTGCCGGTCTGATCCCAGGTCAGCATCATGTCCAGCAGCTCGCTGTCGATGGAGATCACTTGCGCCGAGTCGGAGACGACACGGGCGCTGTATCGCCGCGGAACCGAAGGTCCGAGCGAATTGCGCGCCTCGGGCGTGCCACCGCGGAGCGTCAGGACGGGCCGCCCGTCGTGCAGCAGCTCGACGGTGCCTCGAACGAGGTAATACGTGCGCTTGTCGTTTTCGCCTTCTTTGAAGAGCAGGCGCCCGCTCGGCAGCTCCCGGAGCACGGCCTTACGGGCAAGCGAGTGCAAATTGTCTCGCTTCATGCCATCGAGAGGAGAAAACGACCGCAGCAGGCCAAGATCGATCGGCTTGCTTTCCATGGTTCTCCAGATGAGGAATGTCGGAGCAGGGCGCCCCGGCATTTTCATTCAGAGGGATAGTAGCAGGCGGGTCCGACGCAAGCTGTACGATAAATGCGCATTTTGCGCAGTTACTCGAGTAATTTCCTACTCGAGCAATCTCCAGCCCGCGTCCGGCGCGAACCGCTCGCCGTGCGCCTTTCTGAGCTCTTCCAATCGTGCGACGATTGGGCCGACTCCGCGCGTGCGCGCGTACTGCAAGGGGCCGCCTCGGAACGGTGCGAACCCCGCGCCGAAAATGATCCCTGCATCGACGAGGTCGTCGTCTTCGACGATCTGCTCGCGCAAGACGGCGACACATTCGTTCACGAGCGGCAAGATCAACCTGTCCTCGAGGTCCTCCGGCGCGTGCTGGCCTTCCGTAGGGGGCTTCTGAGGCTTATCGCCGACCCACTCGTAGAAGCCGTGTCCGGTTTTCTTCCCGAATTGTTTATGTGCGTGGCGAGTGGACAAGATCGTGGGAACCTCCGCCCCCGATTGGAAAAACACCTTGCCGACGCTCATGACGACATCGAGGCCGACGACATCGGCGAGCTCGATCGGCCCCATCGGCATCCCAAAATCTTCGGCGGCACGATCGATCAGCGGCAGCGGTATGCCTTCCTCCGCGGCTCTTATGGCTTCGCTCAGGTAGGGCATCAGCACGCGGTTGACGAGGAAGCCGGGCGCGCTCGCGCACGTGATCCCGAGCTTGTCTATCTGGCGCACGAACGCTTGTCCTTTCTGCACCATTTCCGGATCGCTGTGCTCCGCGCGAATGACTTCGATGAGCGGCATGCGCGCGACGGGATTGAAGAAGTGCAGACCGATCAGGCGCGAGGGTTGGGCAAGCTTCTCCGCGAGCTGTTCGAGGACGATGCTCGAAGTATTCGTCGCGAGCACCGCTTCGCGCTTCATCTGCGGCTCGAGCCGGGCGTACAGCTCGCGCTTCGCTTCGAGGTTCTCGAAGATCGCCTCGATCACGACATCCGCCTTCGGGACGCCGCGGCCCTCGACATCCGATTGCAAGCGCGCGAGAGCAGCATCGCGGCGGGCCGGGTCCGGATAGCGCTTCTCGAAGAACGAGCGGGCACGCGCGAGCGCAGATGCGACATATTCTTCCGCACGGTCCTGCAGCGTGACGGTGAGTCCGCGCGCGGCGCACCACGCCGCGATGTCGCCGCCCATGACGCCGGCGCCGACGACGTGCACGTGCTCCGCGGGGGCTCCGCTGTACTTGCCGCCTGCCTTCAAGCGCTCCTGAAGAAAGAACACACGCACGAGGTTGCGCGATGTCGGAGTGACGAGCAGCTCTGCCATCGAGCGTGCTTCGGCTTCCATCGCGCGCGCGCCCTGGCCGCCATGGCGTTGCCAGAGCTCGATGAGCGCGTAGGGTGCTGGGTAGTGCGCCGGCCGCACCCGCTTCGCGACGCGGGTGCGCATCTGTCCTGCGACGATGGGCCGCAGCAGCGCGCTGTTCAGCAAGCGGTCTTTGATGCCGAGCGTGCGAGCCTTGGGCGCACGAAGTGCAAGCTCCTTTGCGGCCGCCTCGAGCTGTGCGCGCGGCACGATGCGGTCGACGAGGCCCAGTTGAAGCGCCTTCTCGGGCCTCAGCATCTTGCCCGTCAACATGAGATCCATTGCCGCGAGCGGCCCAATGAGCTGCACGGATCGCACGGTGCCGCCGAAGCCCGGATGAGCACCGAGCTGCACTTCCGGGAACCCAAGCGTCACGCTCGGGTCGTCGGCGCAAACGCGATAACGGCACGCAAGGGCGACTTCAAGGCCGCCGCCGAGCGCGAAGCCGTTGATTGCGGCGACCGTCGGACAGGAGAGGGCGGCCAGGCGATCGAAAATCTCTTGGCCGCTGCGGATCATCTGGAAGGCTTGGTCGGCCGTCTGAATCGTGAGGAACTCCTTGATGTCGGCGCCCGCGATGAAACCTTTTTTCGCCGAGCGCACGACAAGCGCGCGCGGCGTCTCGCGAGCCAAGGAGTCGACGATCGCGCCGAGCTCCTCCATCACATCCCGTGAGAAGCTGTTGACGCTGGCGCCTGCCTTATCGAACGTGAGCCACGCGACGCCGTCATCGTCCTTCGTGAGCTGCCAATGTGTGCTCGTGTTCGCGGGCGAGGACGGTTGCATGTGAACCCCCAACGTTTTGTCGTGTTGTCGGTTGGCGCTCAGGCGCTGCGAATCTCGAAATCGCAAATGAGCGGACGGTGATCCGAGAAACGCACGTCCGGTACATCGAAGTTCGAAATCTCGATCCCCTTCGAGTGCAGGATGAAGTCGAGCTCCTTGCGCGGATTGCGGCTCGGATAAGAGGGCAGGCCGAGCCGGTTCGCGTTCTTCAAGCCGGAAGCCTCCATGAACAGATAGATCTCATGGTCGCCCCAGAACGTATTGAAGTCCCCGGCGACGATGACGGGCTTGCGCGAGCGCTTCACGAGCTCGTGCAAGTGACGGAGCTGATCGTGCCGGTGGCGAAATTTGAGCGACAGGTGCACGAGGAAGATCGCGACTTCTTCCAGCTCGAGCTCGATGATGAGCCGCTTGATGCCGGTTTCGAAATAGTGAAACCGCTCGCCCTCGACACGGGGTGCTGCCAAGAACGCGTTCGCCTGCTTGCGCACGATGGGCATCAGATTGTTGATCGAAGCCGCGCCGTACTTGCACTGATAGGTCGAATAGTGCCCGAGCGAGTCGGCGATTTGCTTCGCCTGGTTCACCAAGCCAGAGCGGATCGAGCCGGTGTCGATCTCGATGAGCCCGACGAGATCGGGGTCGAGCAGCTTGAGGTATTGCGTGATTCGCTCGAGCACCCGCGAATTGCTGCGGAGATATCCCGCACCCGGTACGGGCAGGTGGAAAGCAGGACCGGTGCCGGTCGCGTACCGGATGTTGTACAGAACAAAACGCATGGGTCAGAGTTGGGGGTGGGGCATCGGCATCGCAACGCCGCATTCTATAGCACGTGTGCAATGCGCGCCCTCGACACGCGCGGATGCGTCAAGGAACCGGCGAAAAAGGAGCTTCTGCATTAGAATTCGAGCGAGGAAGCCATGTCGCGCCGAGCGCGACGGGAGCAAGGGGTGAGCAGTATCTCTCAACAGAATCCGGTGCGCGTATTCGTAAGTCACGTGTTCGCGCCTTCGGACGACTACTATCGCGTGTTCGAGTACCTCGAGAGCTCGCACAACTTCTACTATCGGAACTGCAGCGACCCGGAGCGGCAGCTCGGCGGCAGCTCCGAGGCGATGAAGGACGAGCTCAGAAAGCAGATCAATCTGGCGGAGATCGTCATCGTTCCGGCGGGGCAGTACAAGCACAACGAGCTCTGGATCGACTTCGTGCTGAACTGCGCAAAAGGGCTCGAAAAGCCAATCATCGCGCTCGAGTTCTTCGGCGTGAAAGGCAAGATACCGGTGCAGTTGGAAGCACTCGCCGATGAGGTGATCGAGTGGAATGAACGCTCGATCGCCGATGCGATCCGCCGCCAAGCGCGCCACGAGGACACGTCGCGCTGGGATGTCATCGATTTCAAGCTGGATTGATGGGGCGGGCCTGTTGGCGCGCCTGTGTAGAGTGTGACGTGTAGGGTGTAGAGGGAGGACAGGAGAGACGCGCTGCGCCTCTGACCTTACACGTTACACCCTATACGTCACACGGACGCGCGGAGCGCGTACCTCACTTACTCGTCTCCGACCGCCCGGAGCTTCGGTGCGCGCTGCAGGTGCTGCTGGCGGGCCATCATGCCGAGTATGTTCACGATCCGCATGGCGACACGGCCGGCCTCGATGTCCGACATTTTCCGTACGGTCGCTTGCACGGCGGATTCGCCGCGCATGGGGCGAACACACTGCATCGTGGTCGAGACCGACGAGAACTCCTCGCGAATTTCTTTCGGCAGGTCGTCCTGCTCGATCGTGGCTAAGTGCTGACGATAGGCTTCGGCCAGGCGCTGCTTGATGGGCCCGGCAGAAGCGAGCATGGCAGTGGCGGCGAAAAAGTTCTCCCAGGCGTTGCTCATTGCAACCTACCCCCGACAATACGGTTTTATAGCCGCAAATCGCGCTGAAGCCCGACGGACCTCGCGGCGTACGAGCGGCAAAGCGAAGCTGAGAATTTACTTTAGATTCGCTCGGCAGCGTTTCTTTGGCTGCTCAAGGATCTAGCGCCTGAATATACTCCTGCAACTTCGAAAGGCAAGTAAATAACCTGAACCGTTCCACGATTTCAGCAGAAACCTGCCGAACTTGTCTTGTGTTCTACATTGATGTTGTAACTAGATGATTTGGCGCTGTTTTAATAGTCTGAGCTTACCTTCGGAACTCCGTCGACACGTTGCGGATTGCTGTCAAAGCGGTGGTGCCCTGCGAGGTGTTGACGATGGGCAAATTCACAAGGCGATGTCTCAGCTCACTCGGCATCGTCAGCTTCGTTTTCGCCGCCGCGGCGTCGGCTCAGATCGAGGAGCCGCCGGCCGAGCCGCCACCGGAATCCGTGACGCCGCCTTCGGAAGAGATCGCACCGCTCGAGGACAAGAAAATCGACCAATTCGCGGATGCCTATCTCGCGATTGAGGAGATTCACGCGAAAGCCGCGGCCGAGCTCAAACGGACAACGGACCCGGAGTCCGCAAACAGAGTGAAAGCCGATGCAGAGTCGCAAATCATCGACGCCGTGGAACGAAGCGGATTGCGTCTCGAGGAGTTCAACCAAATCGCGGAGCTGATGTCGGTCGACGTCGAGCTGCGCGCCAAGATTGCGGATCGCGTCGAGAAGCGACGCAAGATCTAGCGGATGCCGTAATCATTCGCTCTGAGTCGACCGGCCGCTCTGTGCGGTGTTCCTCCATCGACAGCTCGTTCGACTATCGAGATCCTTTCAGAGCGCGAGTCACTCCAAGGCGAAAGGTAAGCATATGCAGTCCGTGAGATTCGTCGGCGTCGGCCGTCCGGCGCAGCTTCAGGAGATCGAAAGGCCGTCGCCCGCACCGGGGCAAGTCCTGATCAAGATCGGCGGTGCCGGCGTGTGTCATTCGGATCTGCACGTCCTGGAGGAGAATCTTGGCTTCAAAGCGCCCTTTACCCTTGGCCACGAGAACGCAGGCTGGATTGCGGAGCTTGGCGAGGGTGTCACTGGTTTCAAAGAAGGCGATGCCGTCGCCGTCTATGGACCTTGGGGTTGCGGGCGTTGTCACGCGTGTCAGCTCTCGATGGAGAACTACTGCGAGAATTGGGCGCAGATCGATGGCTTTGGCGGCGGTCTCGGCTTGGACGGCGGAATGGCTGAATACATGCTCGTGCCTTCGGCACGCCTCCTCGTGCCGCTCGGCGATTTAACGCCAGCCAAAGCGGCGCCATTGAGCGATGCAGCGCTCACGCCGTATCACGCGATCATGCGTTCGTTGCCGCGCCTCAACCCGGATAGCACAGTCGTCGTCATAGGCATCGGCGGTCTCGGCCACATGGCCATTCAACTTCTTCGCGTGCTGACTCCTCTTCGTATCGTCGCCGCAGATGTCGATGACAGGAAGCTCGAGCACGCCAAAGGGCTCGGCGCGGATGACGTCGTCAACAACCGCAACGCCGCGGAGGCTGCCGAGCGCATTCAGAGGATCACCGGTCCGCGCGGAGCTGGTCTCGTTCTAGATTGCGTCGGCAACCAGGCGACGCTGGACCTGGGCGCGAAATTGCTCGGCCGGAACAGCGCGTGGACGATCGTAGGTTTGGGCGGCGGTCATCACGACTTCCATCACGGCAGCACGCCGTACGGAGCGTCGATAAGCATTCCGTACTGGGGCTCTCGGGTCGAGTTGATGGAAGTGATTGCGATGGCGCGCGCCGGCCGAATCCATGCCGATACCACGGAGTTTCCGCTCAGCGAAGCGGTCTCAGTGTATGAGAAGCTGAAGGCCGGCCAGATCACCGGGCGCGCGGTGCTGGTACCGGCGTAGCCGCTCGATCCTATGTTTTACGCGGTATGCGGCGCTCGAAGCGCCTATCGAAATTTCGTGCGCATCGTCGACACGTATTGTTATCTGCGGAACAAACCCCATACATGAAAGATACGTTGGCTTTAGGGCTACAACCGCTTTGTTCTGAATGGAGGAGAGAAGAATGTACAAGACGCGAATCGATTTGCCCGAATCCGTGCGCGACAAGGTGATTCCCGTGCTGCAAGCACGTCTCGCGGATTCGGTCGATCTTCTGATGCAGGCGAAACAGGCTCACTGGAATGTGAAGGGCCCGAGCTTCATCGCACTGCATGAGCTTTTCGATGACGTCGCCGAGATCGTCGAGGGTCATGCGGACTTGATTGCCGAGCGCATTACCGCTCTTGGCGGGCGCGCTGACGGTACCGTTCGAGTTGCCGCTGCGCAATCGAAGCTGAAGGAGTACCCGCTCGACATCACTGCAGGGATGGATCATGCGGCGGCGCTGGCCGACAGACTCGCAGCCTTCGGCAAGCTCGTGCGCGATGCGATCAACAGCACGGCCGAAGCGGGCGATGCCGATACGTCCGATCTGTTCACGGAAGTCTCTCGCGCCATCGACAAACAGCTCTGGTTCGTCGAAGCGCATCTCCAAGCGGAGAAGTAGGGCGCGTCGACAGCTGGCGGGTGAGCTCAGAGCTTTGAAGAGGGACCGCGCGGCGGAGTACAGCAGCGCTCCCTCCTCTGCACTGCGGGGGAGGGTTCGCTAGAAGTTGACGATCGCCTTCATGACTCGGTCTTTGTTGGCGATCAACTCCGGCATGCGTTGCGGTACTTCGAGCGCTGCGATGCTGTGTGTGTGAAGGCACTCCGTCGGGATGCTGCCTTCCAGGATGCGTTGAATCACAAGGTCGAAGTCGTCCTTCAGCGCGTTGCGGCTACCGAGCAGCGTCGTTTCGCGCTTGTGAAGCTCGGGGCCGGGAAAGCAAACGTCATCCATGACGACGCCGAGCAGCACGTACGTTCCGCCATGACCGACGAACCGCAAGCTGGCGCTCATCGCCGCCGAGCTGCCGGTCGCATCCACGACGCAGTCGAACATTTCGCCTCCGGTGAGATCCCTGAGCTCTTCATCCGTCGTGCTGCCGACGTGCAAGACGCTGTCGATCGCCAGTCGGTCGCGCGCGTGATCGACGCGGGCGGCAATTTTGTCCATGAGCGTCACCCGGGCGCCGGCAAGGCGTGCGAAAAGCGCAGCGGCGGCGCCGATCGGTCCCGCGCCGACGACGAGCGTTCGTTCTTCCGGTTGCACCCTTGCGCGGCGAATCGCATGTGCGCCGACCGATAAGAACTCGACCATAGCGGCCTGCTCCAGACTGAGGCCCGTGGCGTCTATCACGGCGGATTCAGGCACGGACAGGATCTCGCGCATGCCGCCATCGGTATGTACGCCGAGCACTTGCAGCGAAGCACAACAATTGGGTCTGCCTTTGCGACACGCGACGCACTCGCCGCAGGCGAAGTAAGGATTCAGCGTCACAAGCTGCCCGGGTCGGAAGGGCGAGCGAGGATCGGACTCGATGACTTCTCCGGAAATCTCGTGGCCGATCACGCGTGGATAGGCTAGGTAGGGATGCTTGCCCGCATAAATGTGGTAGTCGGTGCCGCAAAGGCCCACGCGCCGAATGCGAACGAGGACCTCGCGATCGTGGCGCTGCGGTTCCGCGCACGCTTCGACGGCGAGCTCGAAAGGCTTAACGCATAGGACGGCATGCAAAGTGGGGCTCCGTTGACAGCGTTGGAAAATGCCGCCTATTCTTGCACATATAAAAGTGATTTTCCTCTAATGCAAATAGCGCCCAAGCGGCCGCCCTGGCCCGCCTATAATGGCCCGCGCTGCTGTATCCGTCTGAAATTCTGGGGAGTCTCCGTGCAGAATAAGTGGAACCATCATCCGTGCCTACATTCGCTAGTCGCGCTTGTTGCCATTGTGCAATTCGCGATTGTTCCGAACAGTGCGGCGTCGGATCTTCGGACCCGCGCGGACGAAGCGGCTACAGAGCTCGTCTCCAAGATGACGCTCGACGAGAAGGTCGAGCAACTGCTCAACGTCGCGCCAGCGATTCCGCGCCTGGGCGTGCCCGCGTACAACTGGTGGACGGAGTCGCTGCACGGCGCCCTTGGTCCCGTGCCGACGACCAACTTCCCGGAGCCCATCGGGCTTGCTGCCACGTTCGATCAGCCGCTCGTGCAGGAGGTTGCGGAGGCGATCAGCGAGGAAGTGCGCGCATTGCACGCCCTCGGTCGCGAGACCGGAAAACTCGGCCGCATCGGCACCGGGTTGGACACGTGGTCGCCGAACATCAACATCTTTCGCGATCCGCGCTGGGGCCGCGGCCAAGAGACTTATGGCGAGGATCCATTCCTCACTGCACGGCTTGGTGTCGCGTATGTGCGCGGCATGCAAGGACCCGATCCGGATCGGCCCAATGTGATTGCATCGCCCAAGCACTTCGCCGTGCACAGCGGCCCGGAGTCGACGCGTCATGAAGCGAACGTGTTCGTCTCGCCGCACGATCTGGAAGACACGTATCTGCCGGCATTTCGCGCCGCCATCGTCGAGGGCAAGGCAGGTTCGATCATGTGCGCCTACAACCGCGTCAACGGCCAGCCCGCGTGCGTGAACGACGAGTTGCTCAGCGAGCGCTTGCGCGAGGCGTGGAAGTTCGAAGGCTACGTCGTTTCGGATTGCGACGCGGTGAACGACATCAGCGCGCATCATCACTATGCGCCCGATCCGATCGTCGGGGCGGCGGCGGCCCTCAAGGCGGGTGTCGACAACGAATGCACGACCGCCACGCTCTTCGATATCGGCGGGTTAGGCGATCGCTACAAGGAGGCGTACGAGCGCGGCCTTATAAGTATGAAGGACATCGACACCGCATTGATCCGCCTGTTCGCCGCCCGATACATGAATGGCGATCTCGGAGGCCTCGAGGGGCGGCCGCCGATCGATACGCCATCTGCACCGATCACGACGCCGGCGCGCGACGCGCTTGCGCTCGAAGCGGCCGAAAAGAGCATCGTGCTGCTGAAGAACGACGGCGTCCTGCCCTTGAAGGACGTGCGCCGCATCGCGGTGATTGGACCTCACGGCGATGCGACGCGCGTGCTGCGCGGAAACTATTCATCGCAGCTATCCAGCGAGCCGATATCGCTCGTCGAGGGTTTGCGCCGGGCGCTGCCGGACGCGACGATCGAGCTCGTTCCGTGGTCGCCATCGATCATGGACGGCGATCCCATTCCCGCCGCTGCCTTGCGAACTCCGGATGGGAAACCTGGGCTGCGTGCCGACTACTACGATGCCGAACAAACGTTGCCCAAGCGCTATAAGACGTTCAAGGATTATGCGGAGAGCACGAGCGACCTGACGTTCAAGCGCAAGCCGACAGTCACGAGAGTCGAAACGACCGTTGCCATGCGCGGCAACGAGTTTGGCAAGCTCTCCGAGTACTATCGCGTCGTCTGGACCGGCTTCCTCGTCCCGCCGGAGAGCGGAACGTATCGGATCGGGATCAGCGGGCCGAATGCCGAGCTCGAGCTCGACGGCAAAATGCTCGCGCAGCACCGCCACAAGCCATGGGGCACCCGTTCCGAGATGGCGATGCTGGAATTGGAGAAGGGGAAGCGCTATCCGATCCGCGTGACGGCGGACTCACTGCTCTTGGCCGGCGTCGAGCTCCTGTGGAAACGTGTTTCCACTCAACCGGAAGTCGACCTGCGCAAGGCAGCCGAGCGAGCGGATGTGATCGTCGCGGCGGTCGGTCTCAACTCCGATCTCGAAGGCGAGCAGATGCCGGTCGAGCTCGAAGGCTTTTCAGGCGGCGACAAAACATCGATCGATCTGCCCGCCGACCAGCGCAAGCTTCTCGATCAGGCGAAAGCGACCGGCAAGCCGCTCATCGTCGTGCTGATGAACGGCAGCACGCTCGATCTGAGCTGGGCGAAAGAACACGCGTCCGCCATCATCGAGGCGTGGTATCCAGGCCAGGCCGGCGGTCTTGCAGTAGGCAACGTGATCGCCGGAAAAGCGAATCCGGCTGGCCGCTTGCCGCTTACGTTCTACCGCAGCGTCGCCGATCTGCCGCCATTCGACGACTACTCGATGAAGGGGCGCACGTATCGATACTTCGATGGCGAGCCGGTGTATCCCTTCGGTTTCGGGCTCAGTTATTCGACGTTCGAATACGGACCGGTCACAGTCGAGCCCATCGATGGAGAAGCGGAACGAGGGTTGCGCGTTACGACGACCGTTCGCAACACGAGCACCCGCGCGGGCGAGGAAGTCGCGCAGCTCTATATCGATCCGCCCGAGTTCGACGGTGCGCCGCGTGTGGCGCTACGCGGCTTCAAGCGTTTCGAGCTCAAGCCCGGAGAGCAGAAGAAGGTGACCTTCGAGCTCTCTCCACGCGATCTGAGCTTCGTGACGCGCGATGGCGTGCGACAGGTGTTTCCCGGTGAGCATCGTGTGACGGTCGGCTCCGGACAGCCGGGTACCGGCGTGCCGACTCAGTCGGCGACATTCGTTGCACGTCAGGAGATCCGATTGCCGAAATGACTTCATCCACGTTCAGCGGCGCGCACGAGTCTCACTGAAACACCCGCTGGGCGAAGTGATGGAGGTTGCTGGCCCACGTTTCCCCAACATGGCCATATCCGTCCACATTCCAGATGTGGGCTATATCGTGCTGCTTGAGATATCGATGCACGTCTTGCGAGAAATTGATGAGGCCATCTTTGTTGCCGCACGATAGATAGATCAGTTTCATCTGTCCGCGTACTGGAGCCGGATTCGGAATGAGCTCGGCTGGCGGCTTCGTGTTGGGAGCGGCTGAAAAGGCGCCGATCCACGCAAACGTATCGACGTTGCCGAAACCGAAGTTGAGCGTTTGTCCGCCGCCCATTGAGAGGCCGGCGAGCGCACGATGTGCCCGATCGGTGTACGTCGAGTACTTCGCTTCGATCGCCGGGATCAAGTTGTCGAGCAGATCGCGCTCGAACTTCGCGAAGCTCTCGATTTTCTCCTGAGTAAAGGGATCCCCGATCGCCCGATCGTCCGGCAGTGCACGCCCGTTCGGCATGACGATGATCATCGGGACGGCCTTCTCGTCGGCAATGAGATTGTCGAGCACCACGTTCGGCGCCGCGAGATTCAGCCACTCGTTCTCATCGCCGCCGATGCCGTGCAGTAGATACAGCACCGGATACTTCCGCTTCGCACTGTAGCCGGGCGGTAGATAGACATTTGCCTTTCGTCGAGTGCTGGTGACGTCAGAGTCATACGCAAATTCCTCCAGCCGACCATGCGCGACGTTCGCGCGTGGCGTCTTGAAGCCTTCAGGCGCATCCTCGAACGCACGCACGTCGTCCGGTGCGAGCACGATCTCGCGCGCGAAATTGGCGCGAGCGCGGTCCGCCGATGACTCCGCAGGCTTCTCCTGAGGGGACGCAGCAACGCTCCATGTGGAGAACACAACGAGGATCGCGGAGATGAAGGTTCGCTTGGTGAGATTCATAGGTGTGCGGTCGCAGATAGGGTTGCTGTAGGGAGCGATGCCGAGTTGACGAGAACGCTGCCGATGTTTTTGTCCGTTCATCGATGCGCGTCAATCCTAACAGCGTAAACGCCATTCCGACGAGCCACTCTCAACGGCGTTCGGTGATCACTCCGTTGTGCCGGTGACGTGGGGGGATGCTCGGCTCCCCAGGGCCGACATCTCTCCACGGTCATCATCGGATGTACTTTCTTGCCCCGACGGCGGCGGTCTTGTCCCTTGCCCGGTACGCGATAACCACGGCAGTCTGCTCACCAGAGTGGTGTTAACACTCCGAGTGCGTAAGGGGGGGCCGCGTACCGGCCTCGCACGCAGCGGACCTCGACGACTCATCGCATAGACCTGGGCAAAAATGGATTCAATGGGATCATTCGGATGCGAATCGGAAGTTCCGTTGAGGGATAAGGTTCGCGCTCTGCGCGCTTGCTCGACCTACGATGAAGCGTCGGGCCCGATTGAAGCAATCGAAACGCATTTCGCCTGGGTGTTCCTCGATGCGCACCGTGCCTACAAGCTGAAGAAGCCCGTGCGCGTCGGTGCCCTGGATCAGACGACGCTGGAAGCACGCGAGAAAAGTTGCGCGGCAGAGGTCCGCTTGAATCGCAGGCTGGCTCCCGGCGTGTATCTCGGCGTCACACCTTTGGTGCGCCGAGAGGATGGCACTCTTCACGTCGGCGGCCCTGGTCTGACCGTCGATTGGTTGGTCGTGATGCGTCGCCTCCCTTCGGAGCTGATGCTCGACCGCGCTATCGAGGCAGGAAAAGTTCCTCACGAGCGTCTTGTAAAAGTTGGCGAGTTGCTGGCGCAGTTCTACTCACAGCAACCGCCGATTGAGGTCTCCCCCGATGCATATATGAGACGCATGATTTGCGGGGTTCGAGACGATATGACGGAGTTGTCAGCACCTGACATGGCGCTGTCCGGCGCGCTGCTCGAGCCACTCGCGCGGCAGGCGCTCGCAGCCTGCGAGCACGTTCGCGAGGATCTCGAGAGCCGCGCGCGCGACCGACGGATCGTGGAAGGGCACGGGGACTTGAAGCCCGAGCACATCTGTCTGAGCGATCCGCCATACATCATCGATTCGCTCGAGTTCTCTCTCGACCTGCGCACTCTCGATCCAGGTGAGGAGCTCGCATTCTTAAGCGTCGAGTGCGAGCGGTTGGGAAACGAGCAGGCAGGGGAGCGAATCTTCCAGAGCTACTTGAGAAGCTCACGAGATCCGATCTCTGAGCGGCTGATGGACTTCTACCGGTGCCGGCGCGCACTGGTTCGGGCCAAGCTGATGGCGTGGCATCTACGCGATCCGGAAGTTCGAAACGATAGGTTTTGGGCGACGCAGGCCGATACTTATCTGAGAAAGGCGCAAGAATACGCGGACCGTGTGCTAGCCCGGTGAGGCGCACAGACTCGCGATCGTGCGGGCGAAGAGAGGTGCGACGGAACACACTTGCAGCCGGGCGCCCATGTAAGGCGCGAAGGCGGACGGCATCGAAATCGAGTCGGTCACGAGAACGGCATCCGGTCCTTCCGACTCGAACAGCTGCTGTGCTCCTGGCGAGAAGGCGGCGTGGGATGCGATCACGATCACGCGTCTTGCGCCGGCGCTGCGCGCGGCTGCGGTCGCTCGCATGATCGTCGTGCCCGAGACGATCATGTCATCGAACAGGAGCAGCTCGCGCGACGCCACTTCCCCGACGAACGTTTCTCCCGACACGATGCCTTTCGCGCGGCGCTTCTCCATGAACGCAAAGCCGATCTCGCGCGCCAGCCGCGCCGCGAGAGCCTCGCGAAATCGCTGTGCACGTTTGATTCCGCCCGTATCCGGCGACGCGACGACGATCTCGTTCTCGCCCAAGTTTGCTGCGACATAGTCAGCAAACGTTTCCATGGCTTCGAGGCGGATCGTCGTGCGGCGGAAAGCATTGTCGAACGCGGCTTCGTTATGGACGTCGAGCACGACGACGCGATCGACTCCCACCGCTTCCAACAAAACAGCAACGTATCGAGTGGACACAGGATCGTTGCGCTGCGTGCGGCGATCCTTGCGCGCGTAGGCGAGATAAGGAATACAGGCGGTCACGCGTGAGGCACCTGCGTCCTTCAAGCTGCCACAGAAGAATAGAAGACGGCACAGCTTGTCATTGGCCGAGGCCTGAGAATCGCCGAAGAGGGTTTGAAGCACGAATACATCCTTGCCTTGCACATCCTCGAGCGCCCGCATCTTGTGCTCTCCACCATCGAATTCGCGTTCTTCGCTCGCCGCAAGGGCAATGCCGAGCTCCTGAGCGACCATGCGTGCAAAGCGTGCGGAATGAGTCGGGGCAAAGAGCAGCATCTGTCTTCTCCAGTTTTTCCCAAGTGTCGAGCGCCGTACGAATCGGCAGTATCTGGGCTCCACGCGCTTGACTCCGTTGATGTACGTAGCGAGACGGGATGTCTCACGGCTGTGGCGCGTCATTGTGCCGTGTCAGGCTTTTAAAAGTTCCGCAACGCGCCAGAGGCTCCATGTCGTCAGCGTACCTGCAGGCGCTCGCACTGTTGATCGCCGCCAATGCGGCACCCGTCGTGCTCTCGAAGCTCATGCGGGAGCGCACCGGGACGCCGCTCGATTTCGGGTGTGTGCTACCGGATGGTGAGCGCCTTTTCGGCGATCACAAGACTTGGCGCGGTCTGTTCTTCGGTATCGTGGCGAGCACGCTCGTTAGCGGCGTTCTCGGACTCGCCGTGTGGATAGGAGCAGGATTCGCCGCGGCCTCGCTCATCGGTGATGCGCTCTCGAGCGCTGTGAAGCGGCGCATGCATCTGAAGCCAGGGACGGAGATTCCCGGCCTGGATCAGATCGGTGAAGCCTTATTGCCACTCGTTCTCTTCGCGGGCGAGCTGTCGTTGCAGTATTCGAGCATCGCCGGCGTGACCGTGGCCTTCATCCTCCTCGATATGGCTGTGACCCGTTTGCGCCATGCCTCATGGCTCGGCCGCGCGTCCTCATGAGGAGGCTTACGCAACCCGCGATTCCTGTGTCTCTGCGGGGATTGGAGCACGTGGCAGAGGTTCCCACGAAAGTCTCGAAACGGCAGCATGCGCTCGCCGCCGAGGTCGATCGGGCTCAAACGTGAGCGCGTTGCAAGTGGGGCTTAAGAGGCTGGGATTGCTTCGCTGCTCTGTGCGAGCAGCTCGGTCACTTCTCGACTGCTCGTTTGCGTGAAGTCTAGGTACCACTCTGCAACGGCATGGAAGGAGGAGGGGGTGCTCAAGCAAACGAGCTCGTCCGCTTCTGCCGATAGCAGCTCGCACGCGCTCGCTGAGGCAACAGGTAACGCGACGACGACCCTCTTTGGACCGAGCTGACGTGCAGCGCGCACCGCGGCGAGCATGCTGGCGCCCGTTGCTGCGCCGTCATCCACGAGGATGACGATCCGCTGTTTCAACATGAGTGGCCCGCGCGTACCCCGGTAGGCTCTTTCGCGCCGCTCGAGCTCGATTCGCTCTGCGGCTTGCGTGCGTTCAATGGCATGCGAATCTCTGAAGCAGTGGAGCAAGCCTTCGTTGATCACGGTCACGCCGCCCGAGGCAACAGCTCCGATAGCAAGCTCCGGCTGGCCTGGCGCTCCGATCTTGCGCACGATCATCACGTCCAACGGCGCATG
>JBDZVE010000013.1:0-1219 GCA_040255535.1 Lysobacterales bacterium
TGATCACTAGTCAATGGACATCCTCAGTCTCATCGGTCTCGTGCTCGCAGGTTGTGCCATCGTCGTCGGCTCGATCCTGAAGGGCGCGGGCGTGAAGGCGCTGCTCTCGATGGCGGCGTTCATGATCGTGATGGTCGGTACCGTCGCCGCGATCTGCCTGCAAACGCCGTTGCCCGTCATGAGACGCGCGCTGCGGATCTTGCCGTGGATCTTCCGCCCGCCGGACGTCAAACGCGTGGATCTCATCAAGCGCATGGTCGAGTGGAGCAACACAGCGCGTAAGCAGGGACTGCTCGGTCTCGAAGGCGCCATCGAAAAGGAGTCGGACGACTTCGTTCGCAAGGGGCTGCAGCTCGTCGTCGACGGCAGCGAGCCCGATGTCATCCGCAACACGCTCGAGGTGGATCTGCACGTGCGCGAGCAGGCGGACACGCGTGCGGCAAAAGTGTTCGAAGGCATGGGCGTGTATTCACCGACGCTCGGCATCATCGGAGCGGTGCTCGGCCTCATGTCGGTCATGCAAAACCTCGCCGATCCGAGCAAGCTCGGCCACGGTATCGCCGCTGCGTTCGTCGCAACGATCTACGGCATCGGACTTGCGAACCTGTTCTTCCTTCCCGCGGCGAGCAAGCTCAAGGTCGCGATTCAGTCCATGAGCGAAGCACGCGAGATGGTCATCGAAGGCATGATCTCGATCGCCCAAGGCGAGAATCCGCGCAGCATCGAGTCGAAGCTGCAGGGGTATCTGCACTGAGCGCGCGCTCAGGCAGGTCACAGATGTCACGGCAGGTTACAGACTACAGGCGACAGGCGACAGCCAGAGGAACAGCATGATTCAGGTCTGTCACGCTATCCGTCGCAATGAAGAGCTTGCTGGGCTTTGCTTGGCTGGCGACCGTCGCCTGTCGCCTGCAGCCTGACTGCCGCATTAGCGCATGGCTCGCCGTCACCGACATGAAGAACACTTGAACCACGAAGCGTGGGCGATTCCCTATGGGGATCTGATCACGCTCTTGCTTGCGTTCTTCGTCGTCATGTACGCGATGTCCTCGGTGAACGAGGGCAAGTACCGCGTGTTGTCGGATTCGCTCGTCGCTGCTTTCCGCGGCGCCCCGCGCACGCTCGAGCCGATTCAGGTCGGCGAGAAATCGCAAGGCTCCGGCGCCGACATTCACATGACGATCGTGCAGCAAGCGATGCTCGAGGGGCAGCCGCGCGA
>JBDZVE010000013.1:1319-21857 GCA_040255535.1 Lysobacterales bacterium
CCGACATTCACATGACGATCGTGCAGCAAGCGATGCTCGAGGGGCAGCCGCGCGAAATGCTCGCGCCAATCGTCGATTCGCCGGTCATCCGCGAGAGCTACGGGCAGGCGCCGGATCGCGCACGCAACTCCGAAGGCGCGCCGAGCGGCGATCTCGTGGCGCTCGAACGCGTGGCGCAGGAAGTCGAGCGGTCGATGGCAGGGCTCATCGAGAAGGATCTGGTCGTCGTGCGTCGACATGGGCTTTGGGTCGAGGTAGAGATTCGCACGGATATCCTATTCCCGAGCGGCGTCGCCACGCTCTCGCCGAGTGCAGTCCAAATCCTCGAGCAGCTCGCAGCGACGCTGGCGCCGTTTCCGAACCCGATTCGCGTCGAAGGCCACACGGACAATGTGCCGATCAACACGCGCTTGTTTCCGTCGAACTGGGAGCTTTCTGCCGCCCGCGCCGCGAGCGTCGTTCACTTGTTCATGAAGGAAGGGCTCGCGCCCGAACGCCTCGCGGTCATCGGGCTCGGCGAGCATCGGCCCATTCAGCCGAACACGACGCCCGAAGGCCGTAATGCGAATCGACGCGTCGTGCTCGTCATTCTGAGCGGCAACGGGATGCCGGAAGGCGACTACGGACGAGAGCGCGGCGCGCCGGACGAGCCGATCCTCTCTCAAGCATTGCCGCCGGCGACCTTATCGATCGACGTACCGGAGCCGAAGCTCGAGCTCGCTCCTTAGGCTGCCGCCTCCGGCTGACGCCTCCGGGCAGTAGGCTGTAGGCTCTAGGCTGTAGGTAGAGGTGCGCGCTCGCGCACGAGATCGGAATTCCAGTGCCGCCTACTCAAGCAGCAGGTCGACGATTGGAGCAGAGAAGATCAGGAGTAGCCGGCTGGTCTTTTCTAGCGGTTCGATCAGAACAGCTCGTTGTGGCTGTTCGTGTCTTGCTTCCGAGCTGTCAACTGTCAACCGTCAACCGTCAACCGCACACTGTGCGCTGCCTCGCATCTCGCGATGCGAGGCTGGCACGGCTCGTGCTTCTTTACTCCTAGGACCCTCATCTTTGCGCCAGAGAGTTGACGGCGCGAATGTGACGAGGGTCACAGGAGTTCGTATGTTCGAGATTCTTCCGAGTCCGTCGCTCGAGATCGTGCTGATCGCCGCTCGCGCAATGCTGCTGATCGGCGCGTTTTGGGTATTTGCACTGGCGTTCATTCGATGGCGTCGTGCGGACGAGCGCAGCAACGAGCAGCTGCACGCACAGCTCAATCGCGCATTCAACGAGATTCGTAGCCTCCATGAAACGGTCGCCGTGATGAGCGCGCGCATCGAAGCGCTGAGCGAGCGCGCCGATGTCGGTGCGCGGCTCGCGCCAGCAGGTCCGGTCGGCGCGCAGCGCGGCTACGACTTGGCTCAGCGCCTCGCGAAGAATGGCTCGGATATCGATGATTTGATCGAAAGCTGCGGCCTCACGCGCCACGAGGCGGAGCTCTTGACGCGCCTCTACGGCAACAAGGGACGGGGTGCGAGCGCGCAGGCCAACTGGAACGCGCGTACGGCTCCGGCGGCGCCGCAAGCACCGAGCACCTGGTCGATGCCGAGCGCGGCGCATGCGCCATCGCCGCCGCCTGCGCCGACCGGACGGAAGCGGGGATCGCTGGTAAGCGTGGTTGGGTAACCGCCGCGAACCTCGGGCGAACGTCATCCATATAGATAAGTGCGGTGTGGGCGTGCGTGCGTCCGCGGTCTAGCGCCGCTGTTCACGCGATACCTGCCTACACGGGCTTCTTGCCCGAGATCGCCCAGGCGAATGCCAGCACATGCGCTACTGCGACATACAGCTCGCGCGGAATTTCGCGTCCGAGATCGAGACGAGAGAGCGCGCTCGCGAGTGCCGCGTCCTCTTGCAGCGGCACGTTGTGCTCGCGCGCGGTTTCGATGATGCGCTCTGCGACATCCCCGCCGCCTTTCGCGACGACGCGCGGTGCCCCGCGGCCGTTGTAGTGCAGGGCGACTGCCAGAGGTGGGCGTCGTTCGCTCATGCCCGTACGTCCAACAGGCGGGCAGGACGTACGCCAGTGTCGCCGGCCGGCATGCCATGCAGACAGACGATGCGATCGACCTCGAGCCCCGAGTCTCGCAGCATTGCCTCGAGCTCGCCGGATCGCGCAGAAAGCGCTTCCACAATGGCCGGGGAATCCGCGCGCAGTTGTACGCCGATTCGCTGCCCGCGCAGCGTGATCCGTGCGTGCAGCGAGCCGACGGCGCCAAGCTCGAGTGCGGCTTCGACCGCCCAGGCAGTGTCCGAACCGCCCTCGTGCTTGCGCGCTTCATCTTGCTCGATTCTGAGGCGCAGCACGCTTGCACGGTCGTGGTGGCGAATCGGCAGCTCGATCAGGATCGCATGAGATGGATCCGGCGCAGCATTGGCGATTTGAACCGTCGTCAGGCGCGCGAGCGCGCCTTCGGTTTGACGCGAGAGCTCGTTCATCTGCTGAGCGGGCACATCGAGCAGCGAGAGCGTCGCAGGCGCGGTGCTCAAAGCCGCCAGCGGACCGTGCTGCGTTGGAAGCGGCGCATGGCCGCCGATGTCGGAGCGTGCTGCCGAGGCGCGCGCACCGCTCTCTTGCAGCGCGCGGTTCAACATCAGCATCAGTGCTTTCAGATCCGAGGCGAGCGAAGCGCCGCTCGTCGGGCCGGCGAGCTTCGCTTCCAGGAATGCACCGGAGCGTGCCAAGGCGGCTTGCAGCGCTTTGGGGTCCGTCAATGATTCGGCGTCCGGAATCGACTGCCACAGGCGTGCGGCCGCTTCGAGCACGTTGCGCGGCAGCGCTTGGCTCGCGCCCTTGCCTTGGGCGAGCCAAGCGAGGTTCGCGAGCATCATCGTCGGGCTTTCCTGCTTCGGCACGAAACGGCGGAGCGCGTCCGCGGTCGCTTGCGCGTGATCTTCGATCTCGGGCGCCGAGAGCGTTTCAAGTGCGAGCACGGGATGTGTGCGGAGCACGCGCACTTGCAGGCGCTCGCCATGGGCGGGGCCCTGTTGATCGCCCGATGCGACGCGGGCCGGATGACGCTCGCCTGCGAGCTCGAGCCAAAGCTGGCCCGTCTTCGCATCGCGCACGGCGACCGCCTGCAGAATCGTGCCGACACGCCATTCCGCCAAAAGGCTCATGCCCGCGCCTGCAGGAGCGGTTCCGCGAAAGCTCACCAGATCGAGGCGCATGACACGTCGGACCGACGCGGGCTCCTTGTGATGTACGTCACCAACCTTTAGCGGCACCAGGGGAAACCACTTGAGCGTTTCAGCGCAGCGATTCGCGATTTGTGATTCAGCGGCTAGACAGAAGATCTCGCCGTTCGGGACGCGCGCGAGCTGCTGTCACGCCGTCAGGGTCCGGCTTGAGGGTTTCTCTCAGGCTCGCTCGCTCAGAACGCGACCTAGCTCTCCTAAAGCACCTCATCGAAATGCCGATATGAAACCCGAATCTGTGAAATTGGGCCGGCGGAAGGCCGGTGCCAACGTATCGCCCATGAAAACGACGAAGCGCAAATCGAAAACTCTCGAGAAGACGCGAACGCCCGCCGCCGAGCCGGCTGCTCCTGCGCCAGCGGCATCGGGTGAGCGCGAGATCGTGCTTTTGAGTCATTGCACGATCAAGGACGCCGCCGCGCTCAAGCTCGAGCTGAGCGCGAAGGCGGACGAGGCGGCCGACGTGACGCTCGACGTCGGCTCGATCGAACGCATCGATACCGCGAGCATGCAGCTTCTGTGCGCGTTCGTGCGCGATCGTGCACGACGCGATCGAAAGGTGATCTGGAAAGGCGAGTCGCAAGTGTGGCGCGATGCCGTGCGCCTGCTCGGCGCGGGCGCGCTCCTCGGCTGCGCACCTGCCGAAGGGGCGCAATCGTGATCCGCATTCTCGCAGTGGACGATTCTCCCTCGATGTGCGACATGGTCCGCATCGCGCTGACGGGCGCCGGATTCGAAGTGACGCAGGCGATGGATGGAGAGGAGGCGCTGACGCTCGCACGCTCGCATTCCTTCGACCTCGTTCTGTCCGACGTGAACATGCCGAAGATGGACGGCATCGCCTTGATTCGCGCGCTGCGCGCCGAGGACGCGTATCGCCACACGCCCATTCTGATGCTCACGACCGACGGCTCTGCCGAGCGCAAACGAGAGGGTAAGGAGGCGGGCGCGACCGGCTGGATCGTCAAACCCTTCGACCCGGCACAGCTCATCGCGACGATGCTGCGGGTTCTGAGGTAGTCATGGCGCTCGACCTCGCACAATTTCACGACGCCTTCTTCGACGAGAGCTATGAAGCGCTCGACACGATGGAGGCTGCGCTCCTCAAGTTGAACGTCGGCGCGCCCGAGCCGGAGCTCATCAACACGATCTTTCGCGTCGCCCACTCGATCAAGGGCGGCAGCGCGACCTTCGGCTTTTCCGAAGTCGCGTCGTTTACGCACACGTGCGAGACGCTGCTCGATGAGCTGCGCGCGAACCGCATGCAGGTGACGCGTCACCTCTCGGATCTGTTGCTCAAGTCCGTCGATGTCATGCGGGACATGCTGCGCGCCGTGCAGCACAAAGAGCCGATCGATGCTCAGCGCGTCGCCGATTTGCAGTTCGATCTCGAGCTCACGATCGCGCAGAAGAACGCGGCGCCCGCGGCTGCCGCACCCGCGCCTGAGCCGGCAGCGGCCCCCGTGAAGGCGCAGGCAGCGCCGCGCGCGGCGCACCGCTGGCACATTCGCTTTCAACCGCATCCGCAACTGTTCGTTCGAGGCAACGATCCGCTGCGTATGTTGCGAGAGCTCGCCGAGCTCGGAGAGTTCGAGATCAAGCTCGATGACTCCCATCTTCCGGAGCTCGGGGCGCTCGACCCCGAATCGTGCTACTTCGCCTGGGAAATCACGGTCGAAACGGATGCGACGCGGGATGTCATCGATCAAGTGTTCGACTGGGCCGAGGGCGACTGCGATCTCGGGATCACCGATGAGTTCGCGGGCAAGTCCGCA
This sequence comes from Lysobacterales bacterium, assembly GCA_040255535.1. Classification (GTDB taxonomy): domain Bacteria; phylum Pseudomonadota; class Gammaproteobacteria; order Steroidobacterales; family Steroidobacteraceae; genus Steroidobacter. The sequence continues at coordinate 6,332 of JBDZVE010000013.1, forward strand.
CCGGCGGCGCAGGCGGCGCAGAGCACCGACAATGTCGTGAGCATCGCTTCGAGTCCGGCGCCGAAAGCCGCGGCGCACGAGCACGTAGATTCCCCGAAGCCGGGTCTCGGCGACGGCGCCTCGATCCGCGTGAGCACTGAGAAGATCGACGAGCTCATGAATACCGTCGGAGAGCTCGTGATCACGCAATCGATGCTGACCCAGCTCGGCACGAAAGTATCCGGTCCCGTCGCGGAGCATCTGCGCTCCGGCCTCGCTCAGCTCGAGCGCAACATGCGCGAGCTGCAGGAAAGCGTCATGCGCGTGCGCATGCTGCCGATCAGCTTCGTGTTCAGCCGCTTTCCGCGCATGGTGCGCGACTTGAGCCAACGCCTCGGCAAGCAGGTCGACCTGAAGGTCACCGGCGAGCAGACCGAGCTCGACAAGACGGTGCTCGAGAAGATCGGTGATCCGCTCGTTCACCTCGTGCGCAACAGCGTCGACCACGGCATCGAAATGCCGGACGTGCGCGTCGCCGCGGGCAAGTCGCCGACCGGCACCGTTATGCTCGAGGCGTACCACAAAGGCGGCAACATCACGATCGAAGTCGGCGACGACGGCGGCGGGCTCAACAAGGATCGAATTCTCGAAAAGGCGCGCGCACGCGGCCTCGTGAATCCGAACGACGCCCTTACCGACGAGCAAACGTACGAGCTGATTTTCCTCGCGGGCTTCTCGACGGCCGAGCAGACGACGGACATTTCCGGCCGTGGTGTCGGGATGGACGTCGTTCGACGCAACATCAAGGAGCTCGGCGGAACGATCGAAGTGCGCTCGCAGGCGGGTAAGGGCTCGCGCTTCATCATCACGCTGCCGCTGACGCTTGCGATCGTCGACGGTCAGTCGGTCGCCGTCGGCACCGAAACGTACATCGTACCGCTCATCACGATCATCGAGTCGCTTCAGCTCAAGCCCGACATGGTCAACCGCGTTGCGGGGCAGGGCGAGGTGTTCTGGTTCCGCGAGGAGTATGTGCCGGTCGTGCGCTTGCACGAAATCTTCGGCCTGCGCCCGCGCACAACGCAGCTCCACGAGGGGCTCATCATGGTGGTCGAGGGCGAAGGCAAGCGAGTCGGCCTGTTCGTCGACGATTTGCTCGGTCAACAGCAAGTCGTCATCAAATCGCTCGAGACGAACTTCCGGCGCGTCGATGGCGTATCCGGCGCGACGATTTTGGGAGACGGCGCAGTGGCGCTCATTTTAGACGTGCCCGGACTCATTCGCGTTGCCTCGCAACGTGTAGCGGCCTGACTCGGACGGCGCGGCGGACGTATCGAAGAATTCTGGTAAGGAATGGTCATGAAAACATTGAATATCAGCGTCAAAGCGAAGTTGTTCACGACAGTTGCCGTGAGCAGCATCGTAATGATCATCGTGGGCGTGCTCGGGCTTTCGAGCACGAAATCGAGCAACGGGCACCTGGATGCGATCTTCTCGAATCGCTTCATGCCGACCGGCTGGGTCGGGACGATCGAATCGCATACTCGCGAAGTGCTCGAGAAGGCGGAGGATATCGTCATCCGCCAGGATTCGAGCGCGGCGCGCGAGGGATTGGATTTCATGAACAGCCGCGCGAGCGAAGTGAACGAGCTCGCTACGAAGCTGCGGGCGACCGAGCTTACGGACAAGGAGCGTGCGATTCTCGAACAATTCGATCGCCATCGCGAGAGCGTCTTCAGCGCGATCGACGATGCGCTGCTCGCAGCGCAGGCGGGGACGTTCAGCAAGGCAGAGAGCGCGCTGCTCGAGAAGGCACGTCCGGGCTATGAGAGCCTGACGCAAACCGGCGATGCGCTGCTCGCGATGCAGATCAAGGTCGCCGAGCAGATGCGCACGGAGGCGGAAGTTTCATTCAAGCGCAATACCGCCTTCATCGTGGCTGCGATCGTGATCGGTATCGGCGTCGCTGCGCTCATGTCCTTCCTCCTCATTCGCTCGATCATGAGCACGCTCAATGCGGCGGTGAACATCGCCGATCGGATCGCGGGCGGCGAACTCGGCAACCAAGTTCGCGTGGAGACGAACGATGAGCTCGGGCGCTTGCTCGCCTCGCTCAAGACCATGGACGCAAAGCTCGTCGAGATCGTCGGCGGCGTGCGCGGCAGCGCCGATGCGGTCGGCGCGGCGGCCCGCCAGCTCTCGCACGGCAACGACGATTTGTCGCAGCGTACGCAGGAGCAGGCGGCTGCGCTCGAAGAGACGGCCTCCAGCATGGAGGAAATGACTGCGACAGTGAAGCAGAACGCGGACAACGCGCGGCAGGCGAATCAGCTCGCGGTCGGCGCGCGCGAACAAGCGGAGAAGGGCGGCGCTGTCGTTCAGCGCGCGATCGGCGCGATGGGCGAGATCAATGCTTCCAGCCGCAAGATCGCGGACATCATCAGCGTCATCGACGAGATCGCGTTCCAAACGAACTTGCTCGCCTTGAACGCCGCAGTCGAAGCGGCTCGCGCCGGCGAGCAGGGCCGCGGCTTCGCGGTCGTTGCGACCGAAGTGCGCAACCTCGCGCAGCGAAGCGCGAGCGCGGCGAAGGAGATCAAGGATCTCATCAACGACTCCGTCGACAAGGTCAAGGTGGGCTCGGAGCTCGTCGATGAGTCCGGCAAGACGCTTTCGGAGATCATGGAGAGCGTGAAGAAGGTGACGGACATCGTCGCCGAGATCGCAGCGGCAAGCGAGGAGCAATCGGCGGGCATCGAACAGGTGAACAACGCCGTCAGCCAGATGGACAACGTGACGCAGCAGAACGCGGCGCTCGTCGAGGAGGCGTCGGCCGCCAGCAAGGCGATGGAGCAGCAGTCCGCAACGCTCGTGAGTCAGATCGGCTACTTCCGTACGGCCGATGGCCGGGCGATCGTGGACGAGGCTGCGGCTGCCGAAGCGCAGCGGGTCGCCCAGAAGGCGAGCATGCGCAAGAGTGCCCGCGCGGCGGCAATGCCTGCTCGCGCAGTCGCGACGGCCGCCGCGCCGAAGAGCGCACCCGCACCGCTTGCGCGCGCGAGCGGCGACGACAGCGTGTGGCAGGAGTTCTAGTGAACGGCGTGCGGCGAACGGCGGACGGCGAGCGAACCCGACCGGGCGCGCCCTCGCGAGCCGCAGCCTGCAACCTTCAGCCTTAAGCCCAGGGATATTACGAATGACTACGCCCACTCCAACGCAGGATCTGACTGCTGCGGGATCGAACCAGATGCTCACCTTCACGCTCGGCGAGGAAACGTACGGCGTGGATATCCTGCGTGTTCAGGAGATTCGCGGCTGGTCGCCCGTCACGCGAATCCCGCAGTCGCCCTCGCACGTGCTCGGCGTGCTGAACCTGCGCGGGTCGATCGTGCCGATCGTCGATCTGCGGATGCGCTTCAACCTCGAACGCGCGGAGTACACGCCGCTCACGGTGATCATCGTGTTGTCGGTCGAATCCGCGGTCGGTCGCCGCGATTTCGGGCTCGTCGTCGACGGCGTGTCCGACGTGATCGACGTGCCGAAGTCGGAAATCAAGCCCGCGCCCGAGTTGGGCGAGCAGGTGAGCACTGAATTCATCGAAGGGTTGGCCGCGGTGTCGGGACGCATGGTGATGCTGCTCGATATCGATAAGTTGATCGGCGGGGACGTCACGGGAGTGGCGCCTCTTCCCGTCGCAGCCAACGCCTGAGGGAAGGCGGTCGGCGGTTAGCGGTAGGAGCTGGCGAACGAACGTTCAGCGTTTTACCGCTCACCGCTCACCGCTCACATGAAGATGCGTCCGGCCGCCAACACGCCATCGACGAGCTTCGACACGGACACGTATCCCGTACTGCGCGACGCGGAGTTCGACTTCATTTGCCACGTCGTCGGCGAGAACGCCGGCATCAAGCTCGGACCGAACAAGCGCCAGCTCGTGCAAGGGCGCATCGCGCGTCGCATGCGCGAGCTCGGTCTGAGCTCGTATGAGGCATACTGCACTCATGTGCGCGAATCCGGGCCGGAGGAGCTCGTCGGGCTGATCAATGCGCTCACGACGAACGTCACCTCGTTCTTTCGCGAGAACCACCACTTCGAGGCGCTCGCAAGCTACATGCTTCCGGAAGCGATGAAGCGCAATGCGCCCTCGCGCCGCGTACGCATCTGGTCTGCGGGGTGTTCGACCGGCGAGGAGGCCTATTGCATCGCAATGGTCGCAGCCGAGGTCATGCCGGCTACGCCGAGATGGGATGTCAAGATCCTCGCGACCGACATCGACAGCAACGTCGTCGCCGAAGCGGAGTGCGGCGTCTACCCGCTCGAGCGCGTGTCGTCGATTTCGTCGGCGCGCCTGCACCGATTCTTCCGCCGCGGGACGGGTGCGGAGGCGGGCAACGTGAAGGTGCGCAGCGAGCTCACGCGGCTCGTCACGTTTCGCCCGCTGAATCTGATGCAGGAGTGGCCCATGCGGGGTCCCTTCGACGTCATTTTCTGCCGCAACGTCATGATCTATTTCGATCAAGCGACACGCGAGCGCCTCATCGGTCGCTTCGCTCAGATACTCGCGCCCGGCGGCTACTTGTGCATCGGCCACTCGGAATCCATTCACGGCATTTCGACGCCCTTCAAGTCCGTCGGCAAGACCATCTACAAACGACAAGGAGAGTCCCATGGCATCTGAGACGCTCGCCGATCTGCCGAAGGCGCTGCCCGGCTTCGAGGGCATTCGACGCTATCGCGATCAGGCAGGCAATGTCGTCGCCAAGCTGCTGCCCGGCGACTTCTATGTGACGCGCGGCGATGAAGTGCTCGACACGATCTTGGGATCGTGCGTTTCCGCGTGCATCCGCAACCCGCGCCTCGGCATCGGCGGGATGAATCATTTCATGCTGCCGCGTCCGAGCGGCCACGGCACGGATACGTGGGAGCATCTCGCCGGCCGCGCCACGCGCTACGGCAGCGCCTCGATGGAGCAGCTCATCAACCGCATCCTGAGCGCCGGCGGCACCCGAGCCGATCTCGAAGTAAAGATCTTCGGCGGCGGTCGCGTGCTCTCGAGCATGTCCGACATAGGCAATCACAACGTGATCTTCGTGCGCGATTATCTCAAGCAGGAAGGTCTTACAGTCACGTCCGAAGACGTCGGCTCGAATATCCCGCGCCATGTGCAGTACTTCCCGATGACGGGCCGCGTGCGCGTGCGCCATTTGAAGGCGCGCGAGGACGTCGTCTCGCTTGAACAGCAGTTCTTGAAGCGTATCGAGAAGGCGCCGGTCGCAGGCGAGATCGACTTGTTCTGATTCGAATGTATCGAGCCCGAAGTCATGCCAATCAAAGTCCTCATCGTCGATGATTCCGCGTTGGTGCGTAAGCTGCTCACGGAGATGCTCGCGCGGGATCGAGATATCCGCGTCGTCGGTGCGGCGGCGGATCCTTATGCGGCCCGCGAGAAGATCAAGCAGCTCAATCCCGACGTGATCACACTCGATGTCGAGATGCCGCGAATGGACGGCATTACGTTCCTCGAGAACCTCATGCGTTTGCGCCCGATGCCGGTCGTAATGGTGTCGTCGCTGACGCAGCGCGGAGCGGATGTCACGTTTCGCGCGCTCGAGCTCGGTGCGATCGATTTCGTCGCCAAGCCGAAATTGGATATCGCGGGAAGCCTCGCCGACTATGCGGACGAATTGATCGCGAAGGTCAAGGTCGCCGCCGTCGCGCGCGTGAGCCCGCGCGTCACGCCGACGCGAGCGCTGACCAGACAAATAGATCCTCGTCGCAGCGCCGACGCCGTTCTGCCGGCGAGCATGAGTCCGCAAGTGCTGCGCACGACCGACCGCATCATCGCGATCGGCGCATCGACCGGCGGCACCGAGGCGATCCGCGAGATTCTGGGCGGGCTTCCGGCCGATGCGCCCGCCGTCGTGATCTCGCAGCACATTCCCGCGGCGTTCAGCCGCCCCTTCGCCGAGCGCATGAATCAATGCTCGGCGATGTCCGTCTGCGAGGCGCAGGACGGACAGTACATATTGCCGGGCCACGCGTATATCGCACCTGGAGATCGGCATCTCATCATCGAGCGCGATGGGGCACGCTATCGATGTCGGTTGAGCGATGGGCCGCAGGTCAATCGCCACAGGCCGAGCGTCGACGTCATGTTCCGCTCGGTCGCGCAGAACGTCGGGCCGAACGCAACCGGCGTGATTCTCACCGGGATGGGAGACGACGGCGCTCGCGGTCTCAAGGAAATGATGGAGGCGGGTGCGCACACGATTGCGCAAGATGAAGCGAGCAGCGTCGTGTGGGGCATGCCCGGCGCCGCGGTACGGCTCGGTGCGGCGCATCAAGTCTTGCCGCTGCACCGACTCCCCGATGAGCTGATTCAGCAAGCGGCGGAAAGGACGAGCGGCAAGGCGGCGAACGGATGAGACCCGACGAGGCCGGTCGGCGGGTCCTTTTTTCGCTCGATGCGCAGAACTGATAACGGCGACGTATCTCGCGCGCTCGTTCAGGGGTAGTCTGACGAACGCCAGGAGGCAGCTTGGCCGGCGTGCCGGCAAGCTGTGACGTGGATGCACGTATGCGTCGCGTAAGCGACTTCAGCCGATGTCCGATTTGCCGATACCAGAGTCATGAGTTCAGAAAACACCGCTCGCGAAGCATCCGAGAGCACGACCGTCCCCGCGGCCGCCTCGAGCGCCTTCGCCTTCGTTGCCGAGCTCGCGCAGGAAGTCTCGCGCGGGCGCGTGGAGCTGCCGTCATTCCCGGATGTCGCGGTCCGCGTGCGCAAGGTCCTTGCGGACGAGGACGTGTCGAACGAGCAGATCGCGCGCGTCGTGAGCTCCGATGCCGGGCTCGCCGCGCGAGTGTTCACGCTTGCGAACTCCGCTGCGATGAACCGCGGCGGGCGCACGATCACGGATCTCAAGAGCGCGGTCAATCGCATCGGACACAACAACGTGCGCACGGCCGCGGTGTCGTTCGCGATCGCGCAGCTCCGTCGAGCCGCGGAGTTGCGCCATATCGCAAAGGAGCTCGAGACGCTGTGGCAGGAAGCGACGATGGTCGCGGCGCTCGCGTACGCAATTGCGTCCCGAGTGCGCGGCATCAATGCAGACGAGAGCATGTTGGCGGGCCTACTGCACAATGTCGGCAAGATCTACATCCTGGCCCGTGCGCATCGTCACACGCCGCTGTTCCAGGATCCGGCCGCGCTCGGGCAAGTCATGCGCGACTGGCATGCGAACGTCGGTAAAGCGATCGTCGATAACTGGGGATTCCCGGAGCACATCTCCGAAGCGGTCGGCGAGCACGAGAACATCGATCGCCACGCCGGTCATCCGGACGTGACCGACATCCTCACGGTGGCGGTCATGATGTCGGGCTTCGTCGGCCACGAGACCGATCTCGAGCTCAACATGCAGAACGTGAAAGCCTTTTGGCGCCTCGAGCTCGACAACGCAAAGTGCGTGCACATCATGCGCGACTGCGCGGAAGAGATCGCACTCCTGCGCACGGCACTAGGCGACTGACGAACACTCCGTTTTTCAGTTGACGGTTGCCAGTTGACCGTTGACGGGCAGAGTGCCTCTTCTCTGGCTGTCAACCGTCAACTGCCAACCGTCGACCCCTTCTTAAGGGTTTCCCTCATGCCACGCCGCGCTTCGGCATTAGGAACGTTCGCTTACCCCGGTACGTACTGATTGCATCGGCGGCTGACGTTCTACATCGTGCCGCAAAACCGAATCACACGAAGACGCGGAGCCGCATGTCCGGAACGATTCTCGTAGCAGAAGACGATCCAGAAGCGCGCGAACTACTGATCCTGCTCCTCGGCGCCGGCTATCGTATCTTGGCGGCATCGGACGGCATGGAAGCGTTCGATATCTTGAGCCATCAAACACCCGACCTGTTGATCACGGACATCGTCATGCCGCGCATGGACGGCTATGAGCTCGTGCGCAAGGTTCGGCAAGACAAGCGCACCGCCCACCTACCGGTCATTTTTTGCTCGGCCTCGTATCACGAGCGCGAAGTGCGCGAAATGGCGCGCTCGCTCGGGGTCGTCAATACGATCGCGAAACCCTACGAGATGGACGTCGTTCGCGACATCGTGCAGGAAGCGCTCGCATCTCGCCGGTCCGCCTTGCCCGCTGCCTCGCGAAGCACGCTGTCCGAGGATGCGACCAGATGTCTGCGCGAAGCGCAGGAGCGCCTGAACGCGATGGTCGCATTCAGTCGGCGGTTGTTCGCGGAGAAGGAGGACCGCGGCATCGCGCGCTCTGCCAGCACCGCCGCGCGGGAGATTCTGCTTGCTCAGTGCGCGGAAGTCTTCATCGGGCGAGGTGAAGCCGGCGAGTCTTCGATCGCAAGCGGTCTCGGAGACAGCGAGCTGGATCAACTGCTTTCCTCGCAGATGTACCGCGACCTGCGCGCCGTCGTCGCGAAGGAGGGCGGATCGGCGATGTTTCCGATGTCGGCGACGGAAAGTCAGCTCGAGCCCGAGTATGTGCGGCCGGGCGATTTCGTGTCGATGTTGGGCGTGCCGATCGCCTCGGCATCGCACACCTACGGCTACTTGTGTGTGCTCAATCGCATCGGCTTGGGCGCCTTCACTGAGGAGGATCTCGGTATTGCCCGCGCCATCGCAGCGCAAGTCGCAGTCGCGTACGAGAATGCGATTCGCTGCCGCGAGCTCGAATCCGAGATTGCGCGGCGCTCGGCGATGGAAGATGAGGTGAGGCGGCTCAACCGCGAGTTGGAAGAGCGCGTCCGCGAGCGAACGGCCGAGCTCGAGGCCGCGAACCGAGAGCTGGAGGCATTTTCGTATTCAGTGGCGCACGATCTGCGCGCTCCGCTGCGGTCCATCGATGCGCAAGTGCAGATGTTGAGCTCGGGCGGAATGGGGAAGCTGCCGCGCCCGGTCGTCGTGCAGCTCGAACAGATACGCCGCGGTGCGCAGCACATGAGCGCGCTCATCGACGGATTGCTCGCGCTTTCGCGGATGCGGCATGCGGAGATGCATCGAAGATCCGTTGCCCTCGACGATCTCGTCAAGCGCGCGGTCGCGATGCTCTCGTCCGAGGTGGGCGAGCGCGCGATCGACTGGCAAATTCATTCGCTGCCGACCGTCGAATGCGATGCGGACATGATGCTGCAGGTCATCGTGAATTTGCTCGGGAACGCGGTGAAGTACACACGGCCGCGTTCTCCGGCCATCATCGAGATTGGATATGAACAAGGCGCGCAGCCGAATGTCTACGTGCGCGACAACGGCGTCGGCTTCGACATGAAGTACGCATCCAAGCTCTTCGGGCTGTTTCAGCGCCTGCACCGGCAAGACGAATTCGAAGGCACCGGAATCGGACTTGCGACAGCGAGCCGCATCATCGAGCGGCACGGCGGCCGCGTCTGGGCCGACTCGGTCGTGGGCCAGGGCGCGGTGTTCAGGTTTTCGCTACCCGGCATGTGACAGGGCGCGCGCCCAGTCCGCACCGCCGCCCCGTGAGATCTTTCCGCCCTCCCATCCGCTCCAAGAGCGCGCTTACGTCGCTGGTCTATCCTGCCCCGCGAGCTGGATAGTTCTGCACCGGCTCTCATTAGGGCGGAGTAGGGCACTGAGGGCTCGATGCTCCGGACTTGTTTCGGGAGCATCGAAAACAGGACGTTTTCGTTGCAGGCTTACATGGATGTATTTACGGCCGGTCCCGAAACAAGTCCGGAGCGTCGAGCCCGTACCTTGAAAGTTGGCACGACGGCCGATTAGCGCGACGATCATTGGGTCGCGCGAGTATCGGTGCCATGCTAAGGGCCGTGGACTCCGAGCCCGAGACTCATTAGTCTCCCGGCCTCCGAACACCCGTAAACCCGTGATTTTAGATGCAAGAACGTTACGAACCGGCCGTCGTAGAAGCCCAAGCGCAGGCATTCTGGGATGAGCGCAAGGCTTTTGCCGTCACCGAAGATCCCAACAAGCCGAAGTACTACTGCCTGTCGATGTTTCCTTATCCGAGCGGCAGGCTGCACATGGGGCATGTGCGCAACTACACGATCGGCGATGTGATCACGCGCTTCATGCGCATGCAGGGCTACAACGTGCTGCAGCCGATGGGCTGGGACGCGTTCGGCCTGCCGGCCGAAAACGCGGCGATGCAGAACAACGTGCCGCCCGCGAAATGGACGTACGACAACATCGCCTACATGAAGAGCCAGCTCAAATCCCTCGGTTTCGCGATCGACTGGGATCGCGAAGTCGCAACGTGCGACCCGCGCTATTACCGGTGGAACCAGTGGCTCTTCCTGCGCATGCTCGAGCGAGGCATCGCGTACAAGAAGACGGGCGTCGTGAACTGGGATCCGGTCGATCAAACGGTGCTTGCGAACGAGCAGGTGATCGACGGCAAGGGCTGGCGTACGGGCGCCATCGTCGAGAAGCGCGAGATTCCGATGTATTACCTGCGCATCACCGATTACGCGCAGGACCTGCTCGATTCGCTCGATCAGCTGCCCGGCTGGCCCGAGCGCGTTCGCACGATGCAGGCGAACTGGATCGGGCGCAGCGAAGGCGTGCGCGTGAGCTTCCCGTACGAGCTCGACGGCGAGCGCCGCCTGCTCAACGTCTTCACGACGCGGGCAGACACCTTGATGGGTGTGACTTTTTGCGCAGTGGCGGCCGAGCATCCGCTCGCGAGCTACGCCGCACGCTCGAACCCGGCGTTGGCCGCGTTCATCGAGGAGTGCAAGCACGGCACGGCGATGGAAGCCGAGCTTGCGGTCATGGAAAAGAAGGGCATGCCGACCGACCTCTTCGTGACGCACCCGATCACGGGCGCGCGCGTTCCGGTCTGGGTCGGCAACTACGTGCTCATGACCTACGGCGAAGGTGCCGTCATGGGCGTGCCTGCGCACGACGAGCGGGATTTCCATTTCGCGAAGAAGTATGGCTTGCCGATCATTCAGGTGATCGATACGGGCTCTGGGCTCTGGGCTCTGGGCTCTAGCCAGAGCACCGATGATCCACCTCTTGCCAGCGCCCGGAGCCCGAAGCCCAGCAGCCCTATTCCGGACGAGTGGGATGTCGCGTTCGAGTCGCACGGCGTCTGCGTCAATTCCGGCAAGTACGACGGCCTCGGCTATCGGGAGGCGGTCGATGCGATTGCCGCGGACCTGCGCGCGAGCGGGCTTGGCGATAAGCAGGTGCAGTGGCGGCTGCGCGATTGGGGGATCTCGCGCCAGCGCTATTGGGGTTGCCCCATTCCGCTCATTCATTGTCCGAAGTGCGGCGACGTGCCCGTACCCGATGAAGATTTGCCCGTCGCATTGCCCGAAGGGCTCGTGCCCGACGGCAGCGGCAATCCGCTCGCGAAAACGCCTTCGTTTCTCGATTGCCGATGCCCGAAGTGCGGTGGGGCGGCGAAGCGGGAAACCGACACGATGGATACGTTCGTCGACTCTTCGTGGTATTTCCTGCGCTTCGCGAGCGCGAACAACGACCAGGCAATGGTCGACGAGCGCGCGAACTACTGGATGCCGGTCGATCAATACATCGGCGGCATCGAGCACGCGATTCTGCACCTCCTTTATTCCCGCTTCTGGACGCGCGTCATGCGCGACATCGGCCTCGTGTCCGTCAAGGAGCCGTTCGAAAACTTGCTCACACAAGGGATGGTGCTGAACGACATCTATTCGCGGCGCTCGCCCGACGGTCGCGTTCAATATTTCAACCCCGTCGACGTCGAGGTCGAGCTCGATTCGAAAGGCTCGCGCGTCGGAGCGCGCCTCAAGCGCGACGGCCAGCCCGTCGAGTGGGAAGGCATGCGCACGATGTCGAAATCGAAGAACAACGGCGTCGATCCGCAGCAGCTCGTGAGCGAATACGGCGCCGACAGCGTGCGCCTGTTCATGATGTTCAAGTCGCCTCCCGAAGATACGCTCGAATGGTCCGACGACGGCGTCGAAGGCGCCGCGCGGTTCATGCGCCGGCTGTGGCGCGTGGTGTATGAGCATGTCCGCGCAGGCGACGGGTCACAGGCGACAGCCGACAGCCCGAAGGCCGGCTGCGCTCCGACTGAAGCCTGTAGTCTGTCGTCTGCGGACCTCACGGATGCGCAGCGCGCCCTTCGTCGCGCGGCTCACGCCACGCTCGCGAAGGTGACGGACGACATCGGGCGCCGCCGTGTGTTCAATACCGCGATCGCCGCGGTGATGGAGCTCATGAATACGCTCTCGAAGTTCGAGGATGATTCGGCCGCGGGCCGCGCGATCGTGCAGGAGACGCTCGAGCTCATCGTGCAGATGCTCTCTCCGATCGTCCCGCATGCCTCGCAAGCATTGTGGGAAGCGCTGGGGCACGCGGGCGATCCGCTCATCGATCGGCCATGGCCGAAGCCGGACCCGGCGGCGCTCGTGCAGGACACGATCGAGATCGTCGTGCAGGTGAACGGCAAGCTCCGCGGTCGCGTGAACGTGCCCGCGGAAGCGACAGACGACATCGTGCGAGAGGCTGCGCTCCAAGATGCGAACGTGCAGAAATGGACCGAAGGGAAGCAGATTCGCAAGGTCATCGTCGTCAAGGGGAAGCTCGTCAACGTCGTTGTGTGACGGGAGTCCCGCCTGGCGTGGAGCGCAGAGGCGGCGGCAGCGAGCCTAGGGTTTTCCCTCAGTCTTGAGCCCCGGCACCGCTGATACTCGTTCGCTGTGCAGGGATGCACACTCGGCGCGCGTTATGACTGCTGTATAAAGTGCGAGTATGGGAGGAGAGACGGGGATGCAGGCGGATGCGATAGCGACTCGGATGTCCGTGCTCACGCGCGCTCTGCCGACGAGAATCTTGCTCGTCGATGACGATGAGCTCGAGCTCGAGCTCTTGGCCGAGCGCCTTGCGACGGCGGGCTTCGAGGTGCAGCAGGCGCAGAACGGCGCAGAAGCGCTTCGCTTCTTGGAGGAGCGCTGGTATCCCGTGGTCATCACCGACTGGCAGATGCCGATCATGGACGGCCTCACGCTCTCGGAGACGATCCGCGCGCGCGCCATCGATACCTATATCATCATGCTCACGACGCGGGAGGCGAGCGCGGACTACGAGCGCGGCTATGCTGCCGGCGTCGACGACTATCTGACGAAGAAGATGCCCGAGTCCGAGATGTTCGCGCGCATCAACGCCGCCTTCAACACCCTCGCGCTGCGCCGCTCGCTCAAAGAGGCGCGCGAGGCGCTCGAGCAGTCGGCAGCGATCGATCTGCAGTCCGGTGCATTCACGCCGCGCGAGTCGATCGCGCGCCTGCGCAGCGAGATCGCGCGTGCAGAACGCTACGATCGGCCGCTGTCGGTCATCACGGTAGGCGTGCGCGGCCCATCACCCGATGCGCTCAGGCCGGATCTTCTTCGCGCGGTCGCGGAGACCTTGGGGCGGCTCGTGCGAGCACATGTCGACTGGGTCGGCCGCGTGTCCTCCGATTCCGAAGCGATCTTCGCCGTCGTATTGCCCGAAGCGAGCCTCTCCGACGGGCCGGCAATCAAAGAACGGTTGATGACTGCGCTCCTCAAGTTGACGGAATCGGAGCATGAAATCGCGCTGACATTCGGCCTCGCGGCGCTCGAGCGCAGCGGTGCCACACAAGGCGTCGATCCGACCGTCATGCTGAGAGTCGCCGAACACTGCCGCGCTTGCGGCGGACGCATCGGCGCGGAGCAATTGGACGCCGTCAAGCAAAGCGTCGCCGGACACGTCGCAATCGCTTGCCGCCACGGCTATGCCGTCGCGAGCGAATGTCCGCTGCGGGCAGGCGAGCGGCGTCAGTAGGCCGGCCGGGTCGGAATTCGTTCCGAAAGATTTATTCCGGCGCTTCCGTGCTGGACGCCGTGCCGCGTGCTCGAAGTAGAATGAACCATGCGCTCCCTGCCTATCACTCGCTTCTTGGCCTTCGTCCTGCTTGCCTCGTTCTGCGGCTGCGGCTGGCACCTGCAGGGCAGGGCTCATTTGTCCGAAGCGATGGCCGTGACGTATATCGAGACGAACGACCGCTACACCGACTTCAATCGCGCGCTTCGCGATAGTCTGCGTGCGTCCGGTGCTCAGCTCGTCGAGGATAAGCAAGAGGCGACCGCGATCGTTCGAATTCATCGGGACGAGAGCGGACAGCGCGTGCTCGCCGTCTCGGCGCGAAACACACCCGAGGAGTATCAGGTGTACTACGTCGTCGAGTATTCGGTTTCCGATCGATCAGGACAGCTCGTCGAGCCGCAGCGGATCGAGCTCACGCGCGAGTACAGCTACGATGCGACGGCGGTGCTCGCCAAGCAGAAGGAGCAAGCGATTCTGCGCGAAGCGCTCGCGCGCGACCTTGCCGGAATCATCGTTCGCCAGCTGAGCGTACTCTAGGGAAGGATGCACATGAACGAAGACGACAAGCTGCAGCAGCAGATCGCAGATATTGGCGCACGCTATCTGAAGCGCACGCTCGGAGAGCTCGAGGAGCTGCGCGCGCTTCTGCAGGCTGCGCAGCGCGGCTCGGACGATGCGCTCCTCCAGCTTGGGCGCATGGCGCACAAAATTCACGGAAGCGGCGCGATGTTCGGCTTCGATGCCGTGAGCGAGCGCGCGTACGATATCGAGCTCCGCGCGCGCGAAAAGCGCTCCGGCTCGACGCTTGACGGCATCGCTGCGAAGCTCGCCGCACTCGAGGAGGAAGTACGCAGGCAAGCGCATGCGCTCGGTGTGCAATGACTGCGGAAGCGGACGTTGTGCGTGCGCGCGATCTTCCCGAGCATGCGCTCGTCGAGCTGCTCGAGAAGTATGCGCTGCGCGGATGCGCGCAACCGCCGGGTGCGCCGATTCCGGGGTCTTATTGGGGCGACAGCGAGGCAGGTTTGATCCGCGATCGGGTGCATTGGCGCTCGGACACGCCGATTCATTCGATTCTCCACGAGGCGTGTCATGCGATCTGCATGGACTCGGGGCGGCGACTCGCGCTCGATCGCGATGCTGGCGGCGATTTCGCGGAGGAGAACGCCGTTTGCTATCTGCAGATCCTTCTCGCCGATGAGCTGCCCGGCGTGGGCCGCGCGCGCATGTGGCGCGACATGGATGCCTGGGGCTACACCTTCCGCCTGGGCTCCGCACGAGCTTGGTTCGAGCAGGACGCATCCGATGCGCGCGAGTGGCTCGTGACTCACGGCCTCATCGAGGAGAGCGGTGCCATCACTTGGAAGTTGCGTGCGTAGAGATCGAGATCAAGATCAAGATCAAGAGAACTCTCGCAAAGCACGCCAAGCTCGCCGAAGTAGTAAGCCATTTGATTCTTCGCCGCGCCGCCGCGCCGCCGCGCGCTTGTTTCTTCGGGAGTGAGTCTGGGGGACGGCGTGCATGCCACTCCGGAACCGAAAAAGAATGTAGCGCGGCGGCGCGGCGAAATAGTATCCGATTGCCTTTTCTTACCTTGGCGAGCTTGGCGTGCTTTGCGAGAGTATTTCTTAATCCGACTCTAGCCGCGAAATCGATCCGTTGCCGTGATCAGCTCGTGCACGTTGCCGGGTTCGAAGGCGGAGTGGC